>NZ_CBCRZJ010000006.1:0-183632 GCF_965137575.1 Flavobacterium longum
GGTGATTTTCTTAATGANTAATNAATAGTTAATAATGAATAATTACTGACTGTGTTCAAAAACAAAAAGCCCGGGATTAATCCGGGCTTTCTCATTATTAATTATTAATTGTCAATCATTAATTAGTTTAGTCTTGCCACCAAAAATGGCTTCCTTCTTTCTTCTTCCCGCCAAATTTCTCGAGTTTATACGTCAGTGAAAACATCACGTAACGTTGCAATACATCGTTCATCTCATCGCGGACGGATGTGGCCGTAATGGTACGCGTGGCGTTCTGGTTCTGGTTCAGGACGTCGTAAACTTTGACCTTCGCAAGCAGTTTGTCGCTGAGGAAATTGTAACCCAAACTGATGTTCCAGAGGTAGAAATCCTTTTTGAAACCGTCGGCGATGTTGGAATTGTAGCGGTAGCTGACGTCGTTCCCGAAAACGACATGTTTCGGCCAATACGATGTGGTTTGCAACTTGAACTCGTGCACGACGTTGCTTTGTTTTTCCACATTGTAATTCTCGTAATACGTGACGTTGTAGGTGTAATTGTAGCTCGGATTGATGGACAGCAATTCGCCGTAATCATAAGTAAAATTTACCCGCGGCGTCATCCGGATGGCACGTGCTGCGTAACCTTCGCCGTCAATGAAACCCTTGTTGCGCGACAAACCTGCATTTAATCCGAAACTGTATTTAAACGAGTGGGCTTCCTTCTTGAAAGACTTGCTCCAGTTGCCGCCGAACCATGAATTATAAGTGTCGGCTATATTCCGGTACGTGATGAACCGCTTGCGGCTGGCATCGAACGAGGTCGCACTCACGACCTGATTGGTATAATAATTCCCCCCTGCGTACAACGTGTAGCCCGATTTGGTCGCGAAGTCGTAATCGCGGAAATTCAAATAAGTATAATGCCTTTGTTCCGGGTCAAGATCGGGATTTCCCTTGAACGTAATCAATGGATTGAAGAAATTCTCTACCGGCAAAATCTGGTCGGCTTGCGGAAAATCTACGTTATAATTATAGCTGAACCACAGTGATTTCGACTTCGTAAAACGGTAACTCAGATAGCCGTTGATCTCGGGCAGCATGTAATTTTTATTGAGCGTGACCGCATCGCCCAAATACAAAGACCGGTTGCGGAAATCAGCCAATTTCGTGTACAGATACAGGTTGCCGCTGAATTTCGAGCGTTGTACGGTCAAGCCCACGCCCGGCACCCAAGATTCTTGCTGTGACGTCGTGAAACTGCTCAGTGAATCCTTGTACACCGTGTAGTCATTGCCGTCGAAGGCAAACGTATTGCGGTAATCGGTCTGGCGGCGGTTGGTGTATTGCACCGCGAGCGCGAGGCTGAGCGAATCGGTGATGGGCTCAACGTATTCGGCCTGGAAATAATAGTTGTCGAGCACCGCACGTTGCCGCCTTAATTGGTCGCGATTGTCTTCGGCCTGCGTGTCCGGGACGCCGTCGTTGTCTGTGTCGTCGTAGAGAATCGTAAGCGAGCGGTTCAAATCAAAACTGTCTTCGCGCGTATTTTCGTTGTCGAAAGTAATCCCGATGGAACGGCCTTTCCGTTTCAGGGATTTAAAGAAATAAAAGTTGTTCTCGATGGAATTCTTGTCGGCGTCGCTGAGTGTGTTGCCTGAACTTTCGTTGAGCAATTGCCCGTTTTCGTCGGTCGATTCCTGCGAAAAACGGTTTTTGTTGGACGAATGCGAACGCACCACTTTCGGGTTGAAAGAAATGGTCGCGGTGGAATCAATCTTATACTCCACCGCAAAATTGTAGTTGTGCGCGAATTTGGCGTTTTCTGTCGTAGAACGCGATGTCGTCGTAAAATCGCCATCCGGCAAGAGGTTGACTTGCTTCGTGCGGTTGTTGTTCTTGGTATTGGCGTCGATGTAGAAATAGCTACCGTTCACGTCGAAATCCTTGAACCACTGGTCGGCGTAATTGGCTCCGAACATATTCGAGCGTGTAATGCCGCGTCCGCCGCCGAACATCATGCCGTTGATCCCGAAACTGCCGTCGTCGTTGGTCCAGATGGAATAATTCCGGCCGCCGCCCATGGAATCGAAAATCTCATTCATGGTAAATCCGGTCGAGTTGATGTTGTTTGCCGAACCCAATACCGATATCTTGCGCGTATCCTTGAAATAATTCAAAAGCAAGCTGCTTTCATACCGGCTGTCTGAGCCGTAACCGGCCGTTGCTTTCCCGAACAAACCTTTGTTCTTGTCTTCGTCGATGGTCAGGTTGATGCTCGCGGCGTCTGAACTGGCGGCTTTTCCGGAAATCTCTTCGGCCTTGGTTTTTGAATCGGTCACCTGGACTTTGTTGATGATGTCCGACGGCAGATTCTGCAAAGCCACTTTTCCGTCTTTGTCAAAAAACGGTTTGCCGTTCACCAGGATTTGGTTGACTTCCTTGCCGTTGACGGTGATTTTTCCGTCGGCATCGATTTCTACGCCGGGCAACTGCTTGAGCAACGTTTCTACATTGGCATCGGGCCGAAGCTTGAATGACGACGCGTTGAATTCGAGCGTATCGTTCTTAACGCGCACCGGCGGCACTTCGTTCTTCAGCACGACTTCCTGGAGCGTGTTGTCGTTTTCGGCGAGCTGCAAAGTCCCGAAATCTTGGTCATTTTCCAATGAAGGCAATTCCTTGAGAAACGTCTTGTAACCCACGAACGACACTTTGAGCAACATCGCCTTTTTAGACTTGGGCGTCTTGAGCGAAAAGGAACCGTCTTTCTCGGTAATGGTGTAATCTACGACCGAGGTATCGGCCACGCGCGTCAGGTAAACCGTCGCCGATTCAAGTGGCAGTTGTGTTTTTTCTTCGAGGACTTTCCCCCGGATGGTTACCGTCTGTGAGAAAACGGGCAGCGATACTAAGAACAGCAGCAGAAAGCGAAATGATTTTGGCATAAATGGTTTTGGTTTGTGTCGTAAAAAACTGCAAAAAAACCATTTTAGTATGGCCTACGCAAATATTTTCTTACAAGTCGTTACAGGAATGCCCATGTAAAAGGAAAAAAATCGGCGAAATCATATAACCTACTTTGGGGATTAGTTAACGAACCTCGGCGTTTTCGCAACTTACCTTTACAACGAAACTAAATCTATTAAGTCATGAAAAGGATTGCCCTACTCTTGCTCGGAACTACGACCGGCATTCTACTGTTAACCCTGCTGCTGATTGTATTCAATGCCTCCATGACCGCGATTTTGATCGGCCAGTTATGCGGCGTCATATTACTGCCATATACCGTTTACCGCGTATTAAGCGAGCCTTATGAAACAACGATGACGTTCAAGGATTGGTATCGAGACCGTCCGAAACAAAAATAATTTAACATCTCTCGTTTTTACGGATTGCTTCTACAACAAACTGGTTCACAGCACGATACAAGAAACGCTGGCGGGCGCTAGATTTTAAGCGACAGTTTTCTGCTTGCGCGGCACACAACTTTGTTTTGCGGGCAAATTTATTTACCTATTTTCGCCGCTCACTAAGCAAAACGAAAACTGTATTTTATGACAAAAAGACTTTCTATTGTGGCCTTGTTTCTGGCAATGGCCGTTACCTTCAGCAGCTGCGGCGTCATGTTCGGCGGAAGCCGTTACGAAGCGAAAATCGTAGCAAAAGACCGCCCTAACGCAGACATTTACGTAAATGGCGAAAAAATCGGCCGCGGAACGGCTACTGGCATTTACCACCGGAACCAGCCGCTCAAAGTTGAATTGAAAGAAGACGGCTGCGAAACGACTGCGAAGACTTACGACAAATCATTCCGCACCGGAAACTTCATCCTGAGTGTGATTTCCTGGGGGCTTTTGGGCATCATCGTTGACTTGGCCACGGGCGCGTCCTACAAGCCAGACCACAGGCATGACCCGAGCATCAAAAAAGTATCCGACAAGACGTATCAATTTGAAGTTGCATCGCCTTGCACGAAGAAATAATCTGAGCACTTTTCAATAAAAAAACCCGGCCAAAGACCGGGTTTTTTCTATTTCTCACGGATGTAAATATCAATCGGGACGCCTTCAAAATCCCAATTCTCTCGGATTTTGTTTTCCAGGAAACGCTTGTACGGATCTTTCACGTACTGCGGCAGGTTGGCGAAGAACACAAACTGCGGAGTTTCTGTCGGCAATTGCATACAATACTTGATTTTCACGTATTTTCCTTTGAGCGCCGGCGGCGGATAACTTTCGATCACCTTGAGCATGTGCTCGTTGAATTTGGAAGTCGAAATGCGCTGCTTGCGGTTTTCATGCACTTTCACCGCGGCTTCTAACGCCTTGAGCAAACGCTGCTTGGTGAGCGCCGATACGAAAACAATCGGAACGTCGGTAAATGGTTCCAGTTCCTTGCGGATTTTCTTTTCATAATCGCGCGCCGACATCGTATCTTTTTCGACCAAATCCCATTTGTTGACCAGTACGACAACGCCTTTGCGGTTTTTCTCGGCAAGCCAGAAGATGTTTTGGTCCTGGCCTTCAAATCCGCGCGTAGCATCGACCATCAAGATGCAAACGTCTGCATGTTCAATGGCGCGTACCGAACGCATGACCGAATAAAATTCCAAATCTTCCTTGACTTTCGCTTTTCGGCGGATGCCGGCCGTATCAACCAAGTTGAATTCAAAACCGAAACGGTTGAATTTGGTATCGATGGCATCGCGCGTGGTGCCGGCAATATCGGTCACCACAAAACGGTCTTGCCCGATGAGCGCGTTGATGAAACTGGATTTGCCCGCATTCGGACGGCCAACGACCGCAAAGCGCGGCAAAGGTGTTTCTTCCTGCGTCGGTTCTGGGGTTTCGGGGAAAATATCGATGAGCGCGTCAAGCAATTCGCCCGTACCGCTGCCCGATGTACTGGCAAAGGTCACGTATTCGCCCAAGCCGAGGTTGTAGAATTCCACGGCGTCTTTTTCGCGCATCGCGTTATCGACTTTGTTGACGCCGAGCAATACGGGTTTGGTGACTTTCCGAAGCAATTTCGCGACTTCTTCGTCCATCGGCGTAATGCCTTCCTCGACATCGACCACGAACAAAATCACGTCGGCTTCATCGATGGCCAGTTCCACTTGTTTGCGGATTTCGGCCTCGAAAACGTCGTCTGAACCGCGCACGTAACCGCCGGTATCAATGACCGAAAACTCGCGGCCATTCCATTCGCTTTTGCCGTAATTGCGGTCTCGGGTCACGCCAGCCACAGAATCTACAATGGCTTCGCGCCGCTGGATCATGCGGTTGAATAAGGTTGATTTTCCGACGTTCGGACGGCCTACAATGGCGACGATGTTGCTCATAGCGTGTAATTATCGCGCAAAGGTAGGCTAATAAACCGAAAGATAAAAACGGGTAAAGACGCCATTGGAATTGCGTAAAGTCGTCAATATGATTTTATAACCCAGTAGCGTGGCAACGTCGCTACTTTTATGATTCAATTTGTGATTATGAAAAAATATGTTGCCATCATGTTGCTCTTGTTCGTGGGCGCCTGTACTGAAAAAACATCGAAGACCATCATTGCCACATCAGATGACGCGTCTTTACGTCGGGAAAACGACAGTCTCAGGAAAGTGATTGACAGCCTGCGCCGGCCAGAAGCTTTCACCGACGATACATTGGCCAAAAATGCCGCAAATCCGTCGGGAAAAAATCCTGTCACCTTACAATGGATTTCATGGTCGGCGCCGGGCGAAGCCACGCTCGATTATTTGCCTGACGGTTCCTACCAGATCAGTGGCAGCCAGGCCACCGAAGACCGCCAATACCTGAACATCATGGGCGTCATCAGGCGTGTGTCCGACCGTGAACTTGAGTTTGATGGCACGGTGGAAACCAAAGTCAATTTCAACAACGGCGGGAAACCTTGCATCAAGACCGGGAAACAAAAATTCATACGGTCCGGAAACCGAAAATATTATAGACTTCAGAATATGGAGAACTGCGGTGGCGGAAATGTCGTGGATTATGTGGACATTTATCCCGGAACGAGCGGTTTGCTGCGCTGAATCAGTTGTTGTAGCCGAAACGCTTCAATTGCCGTGCATTGCTCCGCCAATCCTTGTTGACTTTGACGTACAATTCGATATGGATGTGCTTGTCGAAGAATTTCTCTAAATCCTCACGAGACTGCATCCCGACTTTCTTCAGCGCGGCGCCTTTGTGCCCGATGATGATGCCTTTCTGGGTTTCGCGTTCCACCATGATGACCGCGCGGATCCGGATGATGTGATCGTCTTCGACGAATTCCTCGGTCTCCACTTCAACGGCATACGGGATTTCCTTGGCGTAATTCAGCAGGATTTTCTCGCGTATGGTTTCGTTGACAAAAAAGCGTTCGGGTTTGTCTGTAAGCGTGTCTTTCGGGTAATACGGCGGCGATGCGGGCAGCAGTTCCAAGATACGGTCAAATACTTCCGGCACCTGAAAATTGTTGAGCGCCGAAATAGGATGGATTTCCGCGTTCGGGACTTTTTCCTTCCACATCTGGACGGCTTCCTCCAATTGTTCCTGGTTGGAATTGTCGATTTTGTTGATGAGCAACAGCACCGGGATTTTGGCGTGGACGATTTTGTTGAAAAACGCTTCGTCCTTGAGGTCTTTCTCCCCGATCTCGACCATATAAATGAGCACATCGGCATCTTCAAAAGCCGACTTGACGAACTGCATCATCGATTCCTGCATTTCGTAAGCGGGTTTGATAATGCCCGGCGTATCGGAAAAAATCACCTGGAAATCATCGCCGTTAACAATCCCCAAAATGCGGTGTCGCGTGGTTTGCGCCTTTGAGGTAATGATGGACAACCGCTCGCCTACCAGCGCATTCATAAGTGTCGATTTACCGACGTTCGGGTTTCCGATAATGTTGACGAAGCCTGCCTTGTGCATGGAATTATTTTTTGCAAAAGTACGCTTTCTTGGAGCGATGACGCGCCGCTTGTTGACAAAACTTTTGAAAGAACATTAACAGATGTTTAAAATATGTTCCGCCGGTAAGCCGCTAACTTTGGGACACTTAAACAAAAAAATGTCATGGAAACAAAGGCCAAGACCAAGAAACAACCGGTTTGGGACGAAGACCAGATCATCGCCAAATACATGGATTTAATGAACGGACGGCAGGATGAAATTTCCTCGACGTCAACTTTCTGCAAGAAGGCCGGCATCCCGGAAGCTGTTTTCTTCGAACATTTCGGCTCGGTGGGCAGCATCCGCGAAATCATCTGGGTGAAATTCCTGGACAACGCGCTGGCGGCCATTGCGAAAGAACCGGGTTTTGACTCGTATTCGTCGCGCAACAAACTGCTCGCATTGTATTTTACGTTATTCGAAATCTTCACGCTCAACCGCGGCTACATTTTGTATGCGCTCAAGGAAAATGGCGAAGGTTTGAAGAATGTTCCGCAATTGGCACAGTTCCGCAGACGTTTCATCGATTATGTCAAGACAATCCCGGGCGCGGCCGACGCTGAGTGGAAACAGAAAATAAAAAAATACAGCGATCCGGTCTTTGCCGAAGGCGCATGGGTGCAATTCCTGTTCGTGCTCAAATTCTGGCTCAACGACCATTCGAAAGGGTTTGAAAAGACGGACATCCTGATCGAAAAATCAGTGAATACCGCGTTTGATTTGATCGACACCAAACCCGTGGAAAGCCTATTCGATCTGGGTAAATTTCTTTGGAAAGAAGGCCGATAACATGAAAACACTAGACAGCATCCCGACGGGGAAACTCGAACGCGCCGGAAAATTGGTCAAGACCGGCATCAAGGTTGGCGGAAATTACATCTCGTATTACGGTGAGAAACTGATCAATCCGTCGGTGACCAAAGACAAACTCAACGAAAACAACGCCGCCGATATTTACGACGGCTTGAAACAGATGAAAGGCAGCGCGCTTAAAGTGGCGCAAATGCTGTCTATGGAAAAGAACATCATGCCGCGTGCGTATGTCGAGAAATTCTCGCTGGCACAATTCTCGGTGCCGCCATTGTCCGCGCCGTTGGTACGAAAGACGTTCAAGACTTACCAAGGCGTTTATCCTGAATCCGTTTTTGATACGTTTACGCCCGATTCGGTCAATGCGGCCAGCATCGGGCAGGTGCACAAAGCCACGAAGAACGGCAAAACGCTTGCGGTGAAAATACAATATCCGGGCGTGGCCGATAGCATCAGTTCGGACCTCGCCATCGTAAAGCCTTTTGCTACGAGAATGTTCAATTTGCAAGGCAAGGATTCTGAAAAGTACTTCAAGGAAGTCGAGGACAAACTCCTCGAGGAAACCGACTACGAACTCGAACTCCGTCAGGGCCAATTCACGGCCAACGCCTGCCACCACATCCCGAACCTGCGTTTCCCGGATTATTATCCGGAGTGGTCGTCACAGCGCATCATTACTATGGATTGGATTTCCGGACAGCATTTGTCTGAATTCGCGGCCGTAAACCAAGACCGCGCACTCGGCGACCGTTTGGGCCAGACGTTATGGGATTTTTACATGTTTCAGATCCATGGGCTGCGGCAAGTGCACGCCGATCCGCATCCGGGTAATTTCCTGATCGATAAAGACCACAACCTGGTAGCCATTGATTTCGGCTGCATCAAACACGTACCGGAAGATTTCTACGTGCCGTATTTTGAACTCGCACGCCCTGAAACTGTGGACAACCCTGAATTGTTCTCCAAAAAATTGCACGAGTTGGAAATCATCCGGCCAGACGATACCAAGGAAGAAGTGGTTTATTTTACGGCGTTGTTCCACGAAATGCTCCAGTTGTTCACCAGGCCATTCTACGAGCCGAATTTCGATTTTTCGGATGACGTTTTCTTCAGCAGAATGGCCGATATGGGCGAGCGTTTCTCCAAAGACACACAACTGCGCAAGATGAACGGCAACCGCGGCTCGAAACATTTCCTATACATCAACCGTACGTTTTTTGGGTTATACAACCTGCTGCACGATTTAAAGGCGCGGGTCGACACCGAAAATTTCCGAAAGTATCTAAAATAAAAAGCCCTGCTCATCGCAGGGCTTCTTTTGGCGCGAAATAATATTATTTGAAAACAATCTTCTTGGAGTCGATGTGCGCGCCATCGATGGCCAAACTAACAACATAAATGCCGGCGCCGAAATTGTCCTTTTGGAATGATTTGGTCAGGTTGCTGCCGCGCTCTTTTATGTTCAGGCTGCCCATCATCTTGCCATTCAAATCAAAAACCTGAAGTTCGGCTGACTGTACTGATGGCTCGATACTGAATGACACCTGAACGACATCGCTTGAAGGATTTGGTGATACGCTGACGATTTTGGTGTTCTCATATTTTACCAATGCTTGGTTTTGCTTGGCGACACCGCCATTCACTTGGATTTGCAGGGCATCAATTTTAGCTTGTTGTTCCTTGATGGCTTCTACCAAGTATGGGATCAATTCGATATAATTTACCGACATTTTGCCCTCATCGCCTTTTTCGTCATTTACCTCGGTGTACACCAGGTGAGGCAGCACCGATTTTACCTGCTGGGCGATGAATCCGCTGTGGTCGCCTTCGTCAAAATTCATCTGCGGATTGTCGTTTTTATTCCACGTGTACGTCTTGCCGTCCAGCTTTGTGATTTTTTCAAGCGCACCTTCAATCGGCTTGATGTTCTCTTTGTAACCTTCGTCCGACGTTGAGATAAAGACATTACCGCGTACCACTCCGGCAATACTAAGTTTCAGGGTTCCGGTGGTGTAACCTGTGGTAGTTGTAGCCAAACCGCTGGTATTGTATGTGAAATTGCTGAATGTCCCGATTCCGACACTGGTTCCGTTGTCAAACAACTGGCTGCACGTCAAGTCTCCGGAAGAGGTCGACTTTGGCAGACGATTCAGCGTGGTGCAGGTGCTGTTGATCCCGCCGGAACCACCGATGGACGTCGTCAACTGACGGCTGACATTACCGTTGGCGTCTGCGGTTAACACATACTGATTCGCTGTGGAAGTCGGTATGTTCTCAAAACGCACCGTGCCTCTTGTATGGAATAGCGCTGTTGGCGTAGTTGTGCCGATACCTATAAATCCGTTGGCCATAATCCGCATCAGCTGTGTGTCGCCGTTCTCCCAGCCGAACAAAGGCCGATTTACTACATTGTTGCCACTCGCGCCCCATGGAAAGGTGCTGACGCCATTCGGGGCACCCAGGTTGATGTTGTTCCTGATTTCCGACCGGAAAATCATCAACGGGATGGTTCCGCTATCGAATGCGCTGGTGGTTGTCGCAAAATGCCGCAGGACATATCGGGTATCTGACTGTTGGTGCGCATAAATCGACGGGATGAACTTGTTCGGATCCTGCGTGGAGTTGGTAATCTCCAGGAAGTCATTGGCTTCGTCGTTTACACGGAAATTAGCCACACGCTCTGCGTCACCATTGGAGGCGGCGACATGTGGAAACTGTTGCGCTTGCATAAATGCCGTAAAAAACAGCGATGCGGTTAAAAGGCTTTTTGTCTTCATCTTTGAGATAATTTTTGAGGTTATTAAACTGCCTTTCCGGAAGGTTTCCCAAAGCTAAACGCCTGATGTAGAACCGATGTAAGTATAAATACTGCATTTTAAAAAAATTTCCTACGTAAAAATACGTTAGGCTATTTGCGTATCGTTCTTTATTTTTCTCTAAGGACCACTTTTGCATCTATATTTTGTCTATTTTTTATGACCGAAAAAACCTACGTAAAATGTTGCGGATAGCAGTGGTCGACGACCATCTCCTGATTAGAAAAAGTCTCGCCTTATTGATCTCGACATTCCCAAAAATGGAAGTGGTCGTTGAAGCAGCAAACGGCCTGGAATTATTTAGTGCCTTAGAAGGTAATGCCGTTGACGTGGTGCTGCTGGACGTTCAGATGCCGTTAATGGACGGCCATGAAACTTGTAAAAGGCTTCATAAAGAATTTCCCGAACTCAAAGTGCTGATGCTATCGCAACACGCCTCGGCCGACGCCGTAAGGAAATCGCTCGAATTGGGTGCACACGGCTATTTCACCAAAAGTTCGAATCCGGCATCATTGGAAACCGGCATCCAGAAGGTTTACAGTAGCGGATTTTACTTGGACCCTGAATTGGCGCAAAGTTTTGTACTGACGATGTTCACAGACCACCATCCAACACGGCCGAAAGATTTGTTGAGCAGCTTGACCGATCGGGAGTTGGAGATTGTCCGGATGGCGGCCAAAGGCTTCGACAGTATGAAAATCGCAGAGAAATTGTTTATCAACAAAAGGACGGTAGAGACACATCGCAAGCGGATCATGGAAAAAACCGACGCCAAAAACTTTATGAAAGTGGTGCTGATGGCGTTGAAGTTCAATTACATCAAAACAGATGAGTTACTCGTAGAATAAAAAAGACGGACTGTTTCCAATCCGTCTTTTTAGTAGCGGGAACAGGACTCGAACCTGTGACCTTCGGGTTATGAGCCCGACGAGCTGCCTACTGCTCTATCCCGCGATGTTCGGTGCAAATATACGACGGCTTTTTAGAACACCAACACAAATCAGTAAAAAATTTCATCGACGAACAGCACAAAGTTTTCTTAAAAGTGTTACTCAACAGATTTAACTGCCAATTATCTAAAAAAAAACGCGTTAGGGAAATGAAGGCTTACCTTGGCTCTTCCAATTTAGATTATGGCACGGAAAAGAATCATATGCATGCTCATTGACGACGACTTTGACGATCAGGAAATGTTCGGTCATGCGCTCAAACACCTGGACGTTTCGGTTGACTATGTTACCGCGAACGATGGTGAGCATGCGATTGAAAAATTGAAGGCCGATCCTAAACTGAATCCTTACTTTATCTTCGTGGATGTAGACACGCCCAAAATGAAAGGTGTGGAATGCGTGGTGGAAATTAAGAAAATTTCACGCGTGAAGAACGTCCCGGTTTACCTCTATTCTACGTACGCTGACCCTAAAATCCTCAAGGCTGGCCGCGAAAATGGTGCAGTTGACATTGTCGTCAAAGCGCACAACATGAAGGAATTGGAGCAAACACTGGCAAAAATCCTCAAACAATAGTTCAACAACTGTTAAACGTATTTTTGAATTTTGTAGTTTTACCATGACGAAACCCTAGTCATGGAACGCTACAAAATCTTACTCGCCGACGACGATCCGGACGATCGCGAACTCTTTGCCGAAGCAGCCTCAATACACGATGCACACGTAATCGGGGTTCCGAACGGCATGCAACTCATGGCGAATTTGCTTGAAGCCGAAGCCTTGCCCGATGTCGTGATGCTTGATTTGAACATGCCTGAGAAAGACGGCAAGGAATGTTTGCGCGAAATCCGGGAACACGACCGGCTAAAAACCATTCCCGTAGTGATTTACTCAACATCTTCGGCCAAGAAAGACATCGAAGACACGCAGCAAATGGGTGCAAACCTTTACATTACCAAGCCCAATTCCTTCGCCGAACTAAAGAAAGCCATTCAACGATTATTGGCCATCGATTGGGCGTTACCGATAGATTACGTCTATAAATCCTGAAAAATCCTGCAACATAAACAGGTAATTCTGTAAACCTTTTAACGGGAAAAACCTCAATTTTGGTTACCTTTTAGGCGGAGTTTCCGCCCAAGGCCGCATTTCCCGATGAGCAAGAAAAAAATACACCCATACGTCAAGAGAACGCTGAAAATTTTAGCCTGGATCGTCGGCACGGTGATCGGGTTGTTCCTCTTGCTGGTGTTGCTGCTCCAATTTTCGTTTTTCCAGAATTTCGTCAAGGACAAAGCCGTCGCTTATATTGAAGGCAAGATCAAGACGCCGGTAAAAATCGAATCCATCGAAATCGGGCTGCCGAAAAAAGTCATCCTCACCGGATTTTACTTCGAAAGCCAACAGAAAGACACGTTACTGGCCGGCGAAAAATTGGCCGTTGACATGAGCCTGTTCAAATTGTTCAGCAACGAAGTCGAAATAAATTCCATCAAACTCTCCGGCGCCACGGCAAACCTCAAACGTGGCCAGGATTCGGTGTTCAATTTCCAGTACATCATCGATGCCTTCGCGTCGGACGCGCCGAAAACGGATAGCGAACCGATGAAGATTTCGGTACGGAAAATCACGTTGGACGACATCCGATTCACGCTGGATGATGCCATTTCGAAAAATAAAGTCGCCATCAAGTTGACGCATTTCGATACGCGGTTCCGGAATTTTGACCTCGACGCGATGGATTTCAATATTCCGGAAATCAATCTCGACGGCCTGAAACTCACCCTCGACCAAGGCTTGGTGGAACGAATCGCGGAAACTTCCGTCAAGGTTGCCGATACGGTTTCCAAACGGCCGGATTTCAAGCTCAAACTCGGCACGGTGGCACTTTCCAACATAGATGTCGGATACGATAACGCCGGAAGTAGGCTCAACACCGGACTCAGGCTTGGAAAATTAGTGCTCGACTTTGAAACGCTTGACATCGCCCGACAAAACATCGCGCTAAACAACCTTGAACTGAAAAACGTATCGGGCAATCTCGCGCTCGGCCAACTGGACAAGAACATCAAAACGCCGGACACAGATACGACGGCCATCAAAAAACAAGGCTGGAAACTGAAACTTGACAAGGTTGATATCGCCAATGTAAATTTCAAATTCGATGACGCCAACGCGAAAGCAATATCGAAAGGCATCGATTACAAACACCTCGACATCCAGGGTTTCAATGCCAAAGCCAAAGGCATTTCCTTCGCCGACGACAATATTTCGGGAAACATCCAATCATTTGCCGTCAAGGAAAAAAGCGGCGTGGACGTGCAGGCGTTCCGGGCCGAATTTGCGTATTCAGACCGCGGCGCATCGCTCAAGAATCTATACCTAAAAACGCCGCAGACGCTGGTGAAAGATCATATCGTGGTACGCTATCCGTCGCTCGACGCCATAAAGAAAAATCCGTCGGCGGTCACGTTCGACGCCAACATCGACCAAAGCCGGATCGGGTTTCGGGACATTTTGACTTTCGTGCCAACGCTTGAAAATACCAATCCGTTCAAAGCCAATCCTGATGCAATCCTGTATCTCGACACCAAACTCTCGGGAAGGCTCGACGACATCCGTTTTCCGAAGTTTGCCCTCAGCGGCATCGGCAACACGCGCATCTCGGCCAGCGGACGCGTCACCGGTTTGCCCGACCCGAAAAAACTCGGCTTCGATATCGTCATCAACGACTTGCAGACGACGGCAAAAGACATCAACAATCTCGTTCCGAAAGGCGCAATTCCGGCCAATATTGCCCTGCCGCAAAACATCCGCGTCGTGGGTTCGGCCAAAGGAAACGCCGAGAATTTCAGCACGAACCTCAACATTTCCAGCAGTTATGGCGGCGCAAAAGCCATCGCGTTATTTGACCGGCGCGTAAAAGACCGCGAAAAATATGACGCCGATGTGACGCTCAACGAATTCAACATCGGGCAACTCATTCAAAATAAATTACTCGGGAAAGTGAGTTTGACAGCAAAAGTGAAAGGCACCGGACTGAACCCGAAAACCGCAAATGCCGTAGTGGATGCACTGTTGAAAAACGCCACATACAATGGTTATCGATACCAAAATCTTGCCCTCAGCGGCAACATCCAAAATGGCCTATTTGCCGCGAAAGCCAACATGAATGACCCGAACCTCACCTTCGCGCTCGATGCCGGTGGCGGTTTCAACGACAAATATCCATCGGTGCAAATGAAGCTCAATGTGGACGTGGCCGATCTGCAAAAGCTGAACCTGCATGCCGGCCCGATGAAGCTCCGCGGCAATGTCGTGGCCGATATCCCGACCGCCGATCCGGACTATCTCAACGGCGACATTTCCGTTGCACATTTACAAATCCTGGCAGACAAAGACCCGATACTGCTGGACTCGATCAAGATCAGCGCAGTGTCGACAGCCGACCGCAATTCGTTGCGTATACAATCGCAAATCCTGAAGGCGAATTTCGAAGGCAAATACCAACTCTCGAAATTGGCCGACGCCATCCAGAATACCATCGCAAAATATTACGATGCTACGCCGAGACGCCAACGGAAAACAACCCCGCCGCAACAAATTGCGTTCGACATCCAGATTGACAATGACCCGGTGATTTTCCAGCTCGTCCCGCAAATTACAGGTTTGGAGCCGATTGCCATCATAGGGAATTACAACTCACAGGGCGACAGCCTTCGTGTGGACGCGTCGATTCCCAGATTGGTTTACGGTGCCAACACCATTGCGGGCGCGAATGTCAATCTGGAAACCCGCGACGGCGCACTCGCCTATTCCGCCGACATCGATGCCATACAAGGTTCGCAATTCAGACTGCCGTTCACCAGCATTTCGGGCGAAGCGAAAGACAATGTCCTGACGTACAATCTACAGATCCGCGACAGCGGGAAGAAAGACCAATATGTCATCAACGGACGGATGCAATCTGTGGACGGAAATACCGAAATCAGGTTGAACCCGGAAGGCCTGAAGCTCAATTACGACGATTGGACGATTGCACCGGACAATGTGCTGCGCTTCGGGAAAGACGGAATTTTCGCCGATGATTTCGAGTTGTCACGCGAAGGCAACGTCTTCAAACTACAGTCTGAGTCCATGCAGGCGAACGCACCATTGCGGTTGGAGTTCACGGACTTCAGCCTCAAAACGCTCACGAATCTCATCAAGAAAGACGAGCTGTTGGCCGATGGCACGCTCAACGGAAACGTACTTTTGAAAAACCTCGCCGGCCGCATGGAATTCACCTCAGATTTGAACATTACCGGCTTCAGTTTCCGGGGCGAACCCGTGGGCGACATCGCCATCAAGGTAAACAATCAGGTTGCCGATACCTATGCCGCCGACGTCGTGCTTTCGGGCAACGGGAACGATGTGAAAATAAATGGTTTTTACAAGGCCGCGTCGCAGTCTTTTGACTTGAATCTGGATCTGAACCAACTCAATGTCTCGAGCGTTCAAGGGTTTACGATGGGCAACATCAAGGACGGAAAAGGCGCGCTACGGGGCAATTTCAAGATCACCGGAACCGCCGACAGCCCTAGGGTAAACGGCGATTTGAACTTTGACGACGTGGCATTTCGGGTCACGCAACTCAATTCCTATTTCAAGGACATCAACGAAAAAATAGTGGTCAACGGCCAGGGCATTTTCTTCGATAAATTCACGGTGTACGACGAAAAGAACAACAAGCTTGCTTTGAACGGCGCGATGTTGACTACCAATTTCAGGGAATACACCTTCAATCTCGGGATCGACGCCGAAAACTTCCGCGCCGTGAATTCAAAAGCGTCAGACAATGATCTGTATTACGGCGACTTGTTCCTCGACGCCGATCTGAAAGTGCGCGGCACGCTTGAAAACCCAGTCGTTTCGGGCAACATCAAAGTGAACGAAGACACGAAATTCACAGTAGTCCTGCCGCAATCCGATCCGGGCATCGCCGAGCGCGAAGGCATCGTGGAATTCGTGGACGAGGACCAAGTCTTGCTGCAGCAAACCGCCACGATGAAAAACGAACTCAACCAGTCTAACCTAACGGGCGTTGACGTTTCGGTGAATATCCAAACCGACAAAGAAGCGTTGCTGTCCTTGGTGATCGACAAAGGCAACGGCGATTATTTGAACCTGAAAGGCGAAGCCGATTTAACCGGCGGCATCGACCCGTCGGGTAAAACCACGCTCACCGGCAAGTACGAGTTCACTGAAGGCGCGTACGAAATGACCTTCAACCTCATCAAGCGCAAGTTCGAAATCGAGAAAGGCAGTTACATCATCTGGACCGGCGAACCCACCAGCGCCAACCTGTCTATTACAGCCATCTATAAAGTGAACGCAGCCCCGATCGATTTGCTGGACGACCAATTGGGCGGATTGGCTCCGGCGGTGCGCAACACCTACAAACAAAGGCTTCCGTTCCAGACGCATTTGAAGATGAACGGTGAATTACTCAAACCCGAGATCACGTTCGACATTGTGCTGCCGGATGGCAGTTACGGCGTGTCGGGCGACATCATCGAAGCGTCGCAGACCAAACTCGCGCAACTGCGGCAAGAACCGTCGGAGCTGAACAAACAGGTTTTCGCGCTGTTGCTCTTGAACCGTTTCATCGGCGAAAATCCGTTTTCGAGCGAATCGGGCGCAACGGCCAACACCTTGGCGCGGCAAAGCGTGAGTAAAATCCTGTCGCAGCAACTCAACAACCTGGCGGGCGAACTCATTAAAGGCGTCGAAGTGAATTTCGATCTTGAAT
The DNA here is from genome assembly GCF_965137575.1 of Flavobacterium longum. Classification (NCBI taxonomy): domain Bacteria; kingdom Pseudomonadati; phylum Bacteroidota; class Flavobacteriia; order Flavobacteriales; family Flavobacteriaceae; genus Flavobacterium; species Flavobacterium longum. Next base: position 17,299 of record NZ_CBCRZJ010000006.1, read on the forward strand.
CGACCGAAGACTACACGAGCGGTAGCAGAGAAGACCGCACGGATTTGAATGTTGCGGTGTCCAAGAAGTTGTTGAACGACCGATTGAAAGTCACCGTTGGGAGCAGTTTCGGTGTGGAAGGACAACGCCAGACCAGCGAGGAAACGAACAACATTGCCGGCGATTTGTCGGCCGAATACCAACTCACGCAAGACGGACGTTACTTAGTGCGCGCCTACCGGAAAAACCAATATGAAATGGCATTGCAAGGCCAAGTCATCGAAACCGGCGTGGCATTCGTCGTAACGATGGATTATAACCGCTTCCAGGAATTGTTCCACCGCACCGAGGAAGAAAAGGAACTCAAGCGACGTGAACGCGAAAAAAAGCAGGAAGCCAAAGCGCGCAAGGCAGCGGAAGCCGAGAAACAAAAAGATGACGAATCAAAACCGGTTCAGGATGAAAAGTAAGTTATTGTATATTGTTCTTCTGGCGCTGGCCTGCAGTTGCAGCAACACGAAGTATCTGACCAAAGGCGACTTGCTTTACACCGGCGGCACGGTAAAAGTCGAAGATTCGCTCATGGAACGTAAGCAACGGAAGGCACTCGAAAAAGAGTTCAAGGCTTTGTTACGGCCGCGTCCGAACAAGAAAATCTTGGGATTGCGCCCAAAACTGTATTTCTACAACCTCGCCGGCGAACCCAAGAAAGACAAAGGCTTCAGGCATTGGCTCCGAACGAAAGTGGGCGAACCACCGGTACTTTTCAGTCAAGTGGATTTGCAATACAACGCCGATGTCCTGCAGAGTTATGCCGAGAACCGCGGCTATTTCAAAGCCAGGACGGCGTCTGATTCTACCCGGCGCGGGAAACGTGCTTCCGCGGAATATGTCGTACGGCCCGGAAAACAGTATAAAATCAGGAATGTGATTTTTCCGGACGATTCGTCGCAACTCTCAAGAGCCATCGCACGCACCCAGCGCCGCTCTGTATTAAAACCCGGCGACGGTTATGATTTGGCGTTGATCAAGACCGAGCGTGAACGCATCGACGCGCGACTCAAGGAGAAAGGATTTTATTTTTTCAATCCGGATTACTTGCTCATCAAGGTAGACAGCACCGTTGGGAAATACGAAGTGGATTTGCGTCTGACGGTAAAACCCGAAACCCCGGCGCGCGCCAAGGAAATCTACTCCATCAATAAGATTACGGTTTTCCCGAACTATTCCATCAAGACCGATACGGTAACTTATCGCAAAGACCATGTCATCCAGCACAACGACTTCACCATCATCGATTCTGCACAGACCTACAACCCGCGTGTTTTTGACCGTACGTTGTTGTTCCAACGCGGCGACACGTACAACCGGAAAGACCACAATTTGTCGCTGAACCGTTTGATCAATATGGGCACGTTCAAGTTCGTAAAGAATGAATTCAAGGTGTCCGACAGTGTGCGCAATGCGCTCGACGCGTATTATTACCTGACGCCACTGCCGAAGAAATCGATCCGGGTGGAATTGCTCGGAAAGACGAATTCGGCCAATTATACCGGTTCGGAACTCAACATCAACTGGAGCCACAGAAATGCATTTCGGAGTGCGGAATTGCTTTCGATTGCTGCATTCGGCGGGATGGAATTTCAGGTTTCAGGGCAGAATAAAGGCTACAACGTGTACCGCGTCGGGTCTGAAGCCAACCTCATCTGGCCGAGGTTCATTACGCCGTTCCGGGTGCATTCGGCGAGCGAATTCGTGCCGCGTACCAAACTAACCTTAGGGTATGAATTCCAGAAACGCATCAAGTTGTATGCGCTCAATTCTTTCAAGGCGTCGTTCGGTTATTTGTGGAAGGAAGACATCCGCAAGGAACACGAATTCAATGTGACGCAAATCAATTTCGTCAGCCCGAACGGCGTCACGGATTTATACCGCGAGCAAATCGCGCAGGATCAAACCGGAACGCTGGCCAAAGTAATCGAGAAGCAACTCATCTTCGGCCCAAACTATTCCTACACATTCACCAATACGATGCGCAAACGAAAGCGCAACACCTTCTACTACAAAGGCAGTCTTGACGTGGCCGGAACGTTGGCCGGATTGCTATCGGGCGCCAATGTGAAGCAAGGCGACACGACCAAAGTCTTTGATGTGGCGTTCAGCCAATTCGCGAAAATGGAACACGATTTTCGGCATTACGTACGTTTGGGCGACAATGCACAACTGGCCAGCCGCATCATCGTGGGCGTGGGTTATCCTTACGGAAACTCGTCCGAACTGCCATTCATCAAGCAATTCTTCATTGGCGGCACGAACAGCATCCGGGCATTCCGCGCACGCTCCATCGGACCGGGCACTTGGAAAGACACGACTTCTACTTTCCTTCCGGACGAATCGGCCGACCTCAAACTCGAATTCAATACCGAATTGCGCGGAAGGTTATTTAGTATAGTTCATGGTGCGGTTTTCGTCGATGCGGGAAACATCTGGCTGATGAATAAAAACCCGAATAAACCGGGCGCCGAATTCTCGGGGAAATTCCTCAACCAATTGGCTGTCGGGACTGGTGTCGGATTGCGTTTTGACCTGTCGTTCCTCGTCCTCAGGACAGACTTGGCCTTTCCGCTACGCAAACCCTATCTTCCTGACGGAGAACAATGGGTTTTGGACGACATCAACTTAGGGAGCGGTTCGTGGCGTAAGGAAAACCTCGTATTCAATTTGGCCATCGGCTACCCGTTTTAAAATGGTTTAAATGTAAACCACATGGGAATTATATAAAATCACATGGTTTAAATGTAAAAATGGCATACATGAAGCGTCTATTTTTGTATCAGACATTAGATGCAAAAATCGCTAGAGAAGAAATTTCCGCTTGATGTCTTTTAGACATCGGGCACATAGAAAAAGTGGTAAGGTATGTAGGGATTCCTTATCACTTTTTTGCTTTCATACTTCCCTGCACAAACGACCAACTAAATGAAAAAAAGGAGCTGTTTTGACACGGCTCCTTTTTTACGTTTGGGAATGCGACAAGCTTAGTGAAATGTTTCGCAATTGATTCCGGCAATTGTTACCCAATTCCTTTGTCAGGATTCTCCGATTATTATGGTTTTTGAACATTGTAAAATTGCATTTTTTACCGCAGGATGTGCTTACAACAATGTGCAAATAAGTTGCACGATTCCCATTTCCAAATTGTATAAGTTTTCGTCTTAATCGTGTAACCATGCGCTACGGATGGCGCCGTAAATTCAGGTACAAAACGTGCATATATGAAAGCATTGTGGAAAGGTGGCATCAGCTTCGGGCTGGTGAATATTCCGGTGAAATTATACTCCGGGTCGCAAACGCACCGCGTGGATCTGGACATGGTCCGGAAGAAAGACCATTGCCGGATCGAGTACGTCCGCATCTGTAAAAAAGACGGCAAGGAAGTGTCGTGGGACGACATCGCAAAGGGCTACAAGAAAGAGAACGGCGATTATGTTGTATTGGACAAAGCCGACATGGCGCGCCTGATGCCGGAAAAAACGCAACGCATCGACATCTTTGAGTTTGTGCTGGAAGAGGAAATCCCATCGCAATACCTGGAAAAACCTTATATCGTGGAACCCGAAAAACAGGCGGCCAAAGTGTATGCATTGCTTCGGGAAGCCTTAAAGAAATCGGGGAAAGTCGGGTTGGCGAAATTCGTGTTGCGGAGCGCTGAACACCTGGGGATTTTAAAGGCCGAAGACGATGCGATCCTTTTGATACAGATCCGGTTCGATCAGGATTTGCGCGATCCATCGGAAGCCAATATCCCGAAAGTGGCGGTTACTAAAAAGGAACTGGACCTTGCGCTCAACATGATCGACCAGATGACCGATACGTTCGACCCCGAAAAATACAAAGACACTTATAAGGAAGATTTGCTGGCTTTGATCAAGAAAAAGTCTGCCGAGAAGCCGAAAAAGAAAGGCGCGAAGGCCGAAGAAGAAGCCAAACCCAAAACGAAGAAAGCGCCCAAGGAAGACGATTTGCTCGAACAATTGAAAGCCAGCCTCGCGGCCATGCAGAACTGATATGGGATTAGCCAAATACAACCAAAAAAGGGATTTCAAAAAAACCGACGAACCCAAAGGCGTAGTCGGGAAAGCCGCTGGCCAGTTGCGGTTCGTGGTTCAGAAACACGCCGCGTCTCACCTGCATTTTGATTTCCGGCTGGAAGTGGACGGCGTTATGGTGAGTTGGGCAGTGCCGAAAGGTCCGTCGGGCAACCCGGCCGACAGACGATTGGCGATGCAGGTGGAAGACCACCCGATTGGCTACATGGATTTCGAAGGCACAATTCCCAAGGGCGAATACGGCGGCGGAACGGTTATGGTCTGGGACATCGGGACGTACCGCGTAGAAGGCAACGACGATGCGCAAAAGGACAACGCGCTGATGAAGAAGATGGTGCGCCAGGGCAACATCAAAATCGTGTTGGATGGGCAAAAACTCAAGGGCAGCTGGCATTTGGTCGAAATGAAAAAGGATGAAGACAAACGGCAGTGGTTGCTGATGAAGACCAAAGACGAATTCGCGGGAAAGAAAGCTTTCAACCAATTGTCCGTATTGACCGGTCGCGACCTGGATGAAATTGCCAAGGGCGATCACGTGTGGCATTCCAACCGGTCCGTCAAGGAAAACCTAAAGGCACTGTCATCAACCGAAAAAAAGGGGAAAGCGACCACCAAAACCAGCGTGGCAGATGATGGTTTCGCTGGACAATTTTCCGCCGAAGACTTGGCCGACGCCACACGCCTCAGAAATTTTCCAACCCAATGGCGGCCACAACTCGCTACGCTGGCCGATGAACCATTCGACAACGACGAGTGGCTTTTTGAGACCAAATATGACGGCTACCGGGCGCTCGCGATGATCCAAGACAGCGGCGTCGAGTTGATGTCCCGAAACGGATTGTCATTCAATGGGAAATACCCGGCCATAGTGCAATCGCTTGAAAAAGTCCCGCACGACCTGATCCTCGACGGGGAAGTGGTCGTGGAAGACAGTAAAGGCAAAAGCCGGTTCCAGTGGCTGCAGCACATCGACGAAAAACCCGACCGCGGCACGCTCAAATTCTACGTTTTCGACGTGTTGTATTTCAATGGGTTCGACTTAACGCCGTTGGCGCTGTTGACCAGGAAGAAAATCCTGAAGGCCTTGCTGCCCAAACTCAAAAATGTCGTATATTCTGAACACATTTTGGGCGACGGGAAAAAAGCATTCGAAGCGGCAGAAAAAAAACACGGCGAAGGCATCATCGCCAAGAAAATCGCTTCGACGTACCGCCAGGGCAAACGCACCAAGGATTGGCTCAAGATCAAGACGGAACTGCAACAAGAAATGGTCATCGGCGGTTATACCGAACCCGGCGGCAGCCGCAAAGGCATCGGCGCATTACTCTGCGGGTTTTATAAAGATGGAAAATTGCACTACTCGGGAAAAGTGGGCAGCGGTTATACCGAAAAAATATTGGTCGACATCGAAAAGAAACTTTCGAAACTACAGACGGACACCTGCCCGTTTACCGAAAAACCGAAATTGCCCGGAAAAATACATTGGGTAGAACCCAAATTGTTGGCGCAAGTCAAATTCTCCGAATGGACCGAAACCAACAGTATGCGGCATCCGGTGTTTTTGGGATTGCGCGAAGACAAACCGGCTAAAAATATCACTATGGAAAAGCCAACCGTCGTTACAGAGAATTGGAATGACAAGCCTAAAGGCCGCGCACCAAAAAAATCCAAAGTGGAATTTTCCAACCTGGAAAAAGTGTTTTGGCCGAAAGAAAAAATCACCAAAGGCGATGTCATTGCCTATTATGACGAAATCGCAGACTATATCCTTCCCTATCTGAAAGATCGCCCACAGTCGCTGAGGCGGACACCTGACGGCATCAAATCACCAGGTTTTTTCCAGAAGAACGTGGCCGGATTGGCTCCCGACTGGGTGAAAACCTTCACGATCCATTCTGATTCCACCGATGAAGATATCGAATGGTTGCTCTGCCAGGACAAAGACACGCTACTGTATCTCGCCAACCTGGGTTGCATCGAGATTAATCCGTGGAGCAGCCGCGTGAAAACGCTTGACCATCCCGACTATGTCATCTTTGACCTCGACCCGAACCAGGCCGACATGAAGAAATTGGTCGCCACCGCGCTCAAGGTCAAGGAAATTTTGGACAAATTGAAAATCAAAGGCTACGTAAAGACATCGGGGGGAAAAGGCATCCATGTCTTCATCCCGGTCAAACCCAAATATACATACGAACAAACGCGCGATTTCTCGTTGCTGATCAGCCAAATGGTGCACCGTGAATTGCCCGACATCACGAGTCTGGAACGCATGCCCGACAAACGCATCGGAAAAGTGTATCTCGACTATCTGCAAAACGGCAAAGGAAAGACCATGGCGAGCATCTATTCCATCCGGCCACGTGAAGGCGCCGGCGTGAGCACACCGCTGGACTGGGATGAAATCAACGAACATCTCGACCCGAAAGTGTTCAACATCAAAACCGTTCCCGCGCGGTTGCAGGAGAAAGGCGATTTGTGGAAAGATTTCTTTAAAGATGCCATCGACCTGAAGAAAGTGTTGGCCAACTTATAATGGATGTCGTTTCCATCATAGGGTTCGCCGCGGCCATTTTGACTACAGCCGCGAATTTGCCGCAAGCGGTGAAAATCATCCGCACCCGATCGGTCAAGGACATTTCGTCGCTGACTTACACGCTGCTTCTCGCGGGACTTTTGTTATGGACATACTACGGCATCGAGAAAGGCGACTGGCCGCTCATTGTCTGCAACGGCATTTCCGCGCTCGTTGCCGGCACCATCCTCGCGATGAAACTCCTAATAAAAAAGCAGGAAGACCAGAACTAATCTTCCTGCTTTCATTGATTGGTTGGGTTAATTAGATTCGGTCGTCCGACGACAGCGAAATGTTCTGGTCTTCATCCAAATCGATATTGTCGTTTAGGATGTAGTCGTCCTGGCTGAAAGCATCGGCGTTACGGCTGTTCTTTCCCGAAACACGAAATTTTTCATGTTCCTGGTTGTCTATTTCCAAATGGTCTGAGTTCATTGTGGGATGGCCTTCGTTGGTAAAGGTTACGCCATGTTGTTCCATGCCGAGATATTTTGTGGTGTCGGTGTGGTCGTGCCATTCGTTCTGTTGTTCGCGTTTTTCTTCCTTGCGTACAGGTTTTCCTTGGTTTTCCATGATTTTCGGTTTTAAGGTTACAATTTGATACGGCCCTGAACGCCGCCGTCGTCGGTTTCGATGCCAATATAATTCGCTGCCCATTTCAGGAACGCGATGGCTTTTCCGTCTTTCACATCCCAATAATAGGCGTATTCCGGTTGCACCCGAATGATGCTGACATCCGGATCGTCCTTGCCATCCTCGAACCAGACTTTGGCCATTTCTACCCAATGTTCTTCGATGTGGCTTCGATCTGTGTAAATGCTGGCATGTCCGTAAACGGAAAGGTACTGGCTGCTTGAAATTTTCGAGAAGAAAAGTTGGACCTTGTCGTCCTGTTTGATTTCGAAATTCTTGTTGCTCCTGGCGTTGCTGATGAACCATAAATTGCCTTGGTCATCCACTTGGTTGCAGCTCATCGGGCGCGCCGAAAGCGGCAGTTGGTCGAGTTGCGTACAGAACATACAAATGTCGATGTCGCTGGCGAGTTCCTTCAGTTTTTGGATGGATTCCTCGCGGTGGTTGTCTTTTTGATTTTCCATGTTTGTTGTTTTTAGTCGGTGATTTCCGAAACCCAGTCGACCGCCTTGGTCATGTCGGCCTTATGATAACCCCTGAATTCACCCGGCATAACCACCGAGAACACGTCGGTAAATTTGATGACGGCCTCCGAATCGGTGACAATGGCGGCGCGGTTCCACTTGGTGATGTTCTTCAGTCCGAGGAGCGCGTCCTGCAACCAGGCGCCCATCGTAAAATCGGCTGGTGAATTGTCGAGAAATAAAAGGTAATTGAGTTTGCCTGTCTGCGCTACCAAAGTTTCTACAGCAGCGAAAACGGGCTCAAAATCATCTTTAGTCACTTCGCCCGAGGCGCGAAAGCCCACCATGGTTGGCGGCAGGTCGTGAATCTGTTGGATCATATCGATTGGATTTCAGTTTCCTAAAATTACCTCCATCCTACCGCTTACGTGTTATTTAATCCTGCGGCACATTTACATGATTCAAAGCACCAATAAAAAAAGCCTTACCGCTAATGGTAAGGCTCATTTCTCCAATTTGAATTATTTATGAAAAAAACTACTCGTCGTCTGCAGCCAAGGCTGAGTTGCTGCGTGTGTCCACCTGAAGTGTCGTGGCCACGCCTTTGTCATTGATCATCGTCATGCCCATCATATCGAGTTGGGCCAGGTTGCGCGATACAAGACCGTTGAATTTGTTGTAGGAAATATTCATTTCCTTAAGGTTTTTCAGCTTTTCAAGGCTGAATGGCACTTGGCCGACCATGTTGTTTTCAAACAGGCTCAGGTTTTCAAGTGATGCCATTTTATCTACATCGATGCTCAACTTACCTGACAACTTATTGCTGCTCAACAAGAGTACTTTCAGGTTCTTCAGGTTGTAGAACGTCGTCGGGATTTCACCTTCGATTTCATTGTTGAACAAAGACAAGGTTTGCAATGAAGCCAGGTTTCCGAGTTCGGCCGGCAATGTCCCGTTGATGCGGTTCATGTAAAGTTCGATCGATTGTAAACCAACCATATTCCCTACCGATGTCGGAATCGGGCCGCTGATTTTGTTGAAAGCCAAGTTCAGCGATTTCAGGAATTTCAGGTTGCCGATGGCGGCCGGGATGTTTCCGGAAATGTTGTTGCGGAACAGGTTCAAGGATTGCAAGCTGGTCAGGTTGCCGATTTCTTTAGGCAAGTTTCCTGTAAGGTTGTTGTTCGACAAGTCGATAGATACGACTTTATCGTTTAATACTTTTACGCCGTACCATTTTTCAACCGGGGCTTTCATGTCCCATTTGTTGATCCAGTGCGCGCCATCGGTACTGTTGTACAGTTTAACCAAGGCATTCTTTTCAGTAGGCGATACGCTGGCCATGGCTGACAAGGTCATGCCGAGCGTAAGGATTAGGGTAGTGATTTGTTTCATGGCGATTGTGTTTGGGTGTTAATCACAGGTCAAATGTAAATGGTTTTATCGACAACAAGCAAAAAAAATCGACGAAATGCATATTTTATACAATTTAATGGGTATTATTCTTACAATATTGCATTTCGTCGGTTAATAGAAATGTGGAAAACCATTTTAACAACCGTTTGATTTATACCTGTTTTCGGCTACATTTGAATATAACCTTTAAACAAACAATTATGGAAATGGGACAACTACTATTACACAGCTTGGTAGCGGCATTGGCCTCACTCGCCATCGGCTTCGTTTGGTATAACCCGAAAGTATTCGGCAGCATTTGGATGCGCGAAACCGGCATGACCGAGGAAAAAGCCCGCGAAGCAAATATGGCCGTCATGCTATTGATGACCTTATTCTACTCTTTCTTAATTGCATTTATCCTGCACATGGTGGTAATCCATCAGTTTGGCGCCATGGGCATGATTGGTGGGAAACCCGAACTTGCTAAACCGTCTTACGATGCTTTCATGGCAGATTATGGGACCGAATTCAGGACATTCAAACATGGCGCGTTGCATGGCTTCATGTCTGGGCTGTTTTTCGCGCTTCCGGTTGTGGGCACCGGCGCACTTTACGAACGCCGCAGCTGGAAATATACTTTGGTAGCCGGCGGCTACTGGGTTGTTACATGCATGGTCATGGGCGGCATCGTCTGCGCCTGGCAGTAATTCCAAAATTTAAAGAACACAAAGCCCTGTTAATGCGGGGCTTTTTCTATGGCATATTCGTACATTTGACTGCCTTACTACGTTATTTTGGGTCAAGCTCTACAATTTACGATTTCAAAAACTGTTGCCGCGCTCCCGGATTCCTGGGACGGGTTGGCTTCCGGCAACATTTTCCTTTCCACAGACTATCTCAAAGTATTGGAACATTCCAAACCTGAGAACATGACGTGTTTTTTCATCGGTATCCACGATGCAAAAGGCTTGGCGGGCATTGCAATTGCGCAGTTTCTGGATTTGGGCGACGTGACTTCCTTTGGCGAGCGCGACAGTTGCTTCCGGCGTAAAGTGCGCGATTTTGCGTTCCGGCGTTTTACGTCGCACATCCTGATCATCGGGAACAACATGCTCACCGGCCAGAATACCTTCAGGTTCGCCGATCGCATCGACATCAAAGAAGGACTCATTGCTATTGACAACGCCGCTACGCAGATTAAGCGTGACTTACATGCAAAAGGCATGAAAACGCATCTGACGATTTGGAAGGATTTTACTGAGCCGGAAACGGCGGCTTTTGCTTTTGGGTTATTCGACGATTATTACAAATTCAGCACGCAGCCCAATATGGTGTTCGACATCTGCGAAAGCTGGCACGCCGAGAACGACTATGTATCTGCGCTGAATAAAAAATACCGCGACCAGTACAAACGCGCCCGTAAGAAAAACGACGGCATCACGATGCGGAAACTGTCGTTGCAAGAAATCACATCCAATGCAGACAAGATTTACGAGCTGTATTTTACGGTGGCACGCAACGCGCCGTTCAATACCTTCTGGCTATCGCGAAACCATTTTGTAGCGTTAAAGGAATTTCTGGGCGACAAGTTTCTTTTTTACGGGTATTTCCTGGACGAAGAATTAATAGGGTTCGATACGCTGATCAAAAACGGTGAGAGCATGGACACGTATTTCCTGGGTTACAACGAAAACATCCAGCGCGACAAGATGTTATACCTCAATATGTTGTACAACATGATCGCCTACTCCATCAACAAAAAGTTCCGGAAAGTGATTTTTGCCCGAACCGCACTCGAGATCAAAAGTTCCGTTGGGGCGAAACCCGTGTATCTTTTCGGCTACATCAAACATTGCAACCGCTTGCTCAATTTCTTCATGCCAAAACTCTTTGCCTTTTTCGAGCCACAACTGCAATGGCACGAACGTCATCCGTTCAAGGACGCGGCACCGCAAGTCTCATCTGACGGTGTAAAATCTTGATGTCGAGTTTGGTTTCTTCGCCACAGTATTCGCCGTCCACCTGAAAATGTACCGGCACTTGAGTTACAATCGTCGCGGCGTCGGTTGTGATAATTTCCACTTCGCCCGTATCTACCGGGATATTGCCCATGACGATTTTGCTGAATACCGAAAAGTCGAGGTTTTTCAGCACGACGATCTCGAACAAACCGTCGTCCATTTTCCCTGACGGATTGATGGTGACGCCGGTGCCGTACTTCTGCGAATTGGCCATCACGATCATTTTGGCCTCGGTTTCCAGGGTCTGCCCGTTGGCCGAAATAGTCGCCATGAACGGGCCTTCGGACGATGTTAATGTAGACACGGCCTGTATGGCATAACCCAGTTTCCCGCGGATGGTGCCATTTTCATAGCGCTTGATCATTTCCGCATTGAGCCCGATGTCTGACAAGTGCAGGCTCTTGATGCCGTTGATGGAAATCATATCGACTTCCATGGTATGGTCATCAAAAGCGATGGCGATTTGTTCTTCAATAGTTGTCGGAAAATCCAGATCTACCGCCAGCCCGTTGGCCGAACCCGACGGAATGATGCCGATGATGACCTCTTCGGTCTCGAGGGTTTCACCGATAGACTTGATGGTGCCGTCGCCGCCGGAAACGATAACGCGACCGGGCTTGTGTTCATGATACAACGCCAGGATGGCTTTTTCGTCGTCCTCGCCGGTGGTTTCGTAGGTGATGAGTTCGATGCCGCTGGCCGTAGCGTGCGCGTTGACGGCGTCGATGATGTCGGTCTTGTCGTTTCCGCCTGCGATCGGGTTGACTACAAACAGGGTTTTCTGGTTCATTTGGCTTTTGTTTCTGAATTAAATGTAGTAAATTACAATAGAGAAAATTCTTAGCAAAAACCTAAAATGAAGCCTGTCCTGAGACTATACCGTGGTTACGCCAATGAAGAGGAATTGATCGTGATGGGCCATGTTTTCGCCCCGACAACCAAGGCCGAATACGACTTCCAAAAGAAACGCTTTCACAACGCGAAGTCCATCATCAGGATGTTCCGGATCAAAACCCAGCCGAACGCCGACGTCTTTCTTTCTTTTGACGGCGCGCGCATCCATACCAAAACGCTTCGCGACGGTTACTTCAAATTTTGTATTCCGCTCAAGAAAAAGCCTTTTTACGGCTGGATGGATTACCATGTGAGCATCATCATGTACGGCAAAGAGGAAATCGTAGCCAAGGGAAGCTTTATCAGGCCGCACGAAGGCAACTTGGGATTTATCTCGGATATCGACGACACGTTTCTGGTATCGCACACCAAAAACATCTTCCGGAAATTGTACATCTTGTTGTTCCGGAACGTCAACAGCCGGCGCGTATTTGAAGGCGTCGTGCCGCATTACCAAGCCTTGAGTACGGCCGGACGCAACAACAAAAACGAACAGAACGCCTTTTTCTACGTGTCGAGTTCGGAGTGGAATCTGTACCGTTTTATTGTGGATTTCACGGAACTGCATCAATTGCCCCGCGCCGTACTGTTGCTGAAAGACATCAAGACCAGCCTATGGGATTTCTTTGTGACCGGGCGCGGCGACCACAACCACAAGTTTGACAAGATCAAGCATATTTTGGAGTTTTACCCGCATTTGCAATACACGCTGTTGGGCGATGATTCACAGGACGACCCGTATCTGTACGAAGACATCTGCAAAATTTTCCCGGTGACGGTGAAAGCGGTTTATATCCGGCAGACCGGGCATGCCAAAAAACCGAAAGCGGTAAACGCGCTGCAGAATATGGAAGCGCTCCAGGTGCAGACGTGTTATTTCCGGGACAGCAGCGAGGCCATTGCGCATTCTAAGCGGATTGGCCTGATTGTATGACCCAGCCGCAGCCCGGATAGCAGTGGAAATCCTTTTTGCGCCGGGGTGCAAGCTGTAGATAGCAGGCTGTCCGCAAAAAGATTGGAACGGATAGCCGGAAATGTCTGCCCGGAAAATCAGCCTTCCATGGACATGGAAATTTCTTCCCATTCTTCCATCAACTTTTCCAGATCGGCTTTCTTGCGGTTGTAGGCCGTGAAGAAATTGGCGTTCTCGATGTGTTTGTCGTAATTGCTTTCGAGTTCACGGTCGTCGCGGCGGATGTCTTCCTCGAGTTGCTTGATCTGGCTTTCGACTTTGCTCAACCGGTTCTGCAACGCCTTTTGTTTTTTCTGGTCTTCGTAAGACAATTTGGGCTGTTCCTTGGGCTGCTCTTTCTTGACGATGTCTTTCTTTTCGACCTCGCGCATGTTCTGGACGTTGCGCTGTTCGAGGAAGAAATTGATGTCGCCGAGATATTCCTTGATTTTGCGGTCGCGGAATTCGTAGACGATGTTGGCCATGCCCTGCAAAAAGTCGCGGTCGTGCGACACGAGCAAAAGCGTGCCTTCGTATTTTTCGAGCGCCGCCTTGAGGACGTTTTTCGATTTGATGTCAAGGTGGTTCGTGGGTTCGTCCATGACCAAGACGTTGATGGGCTGCAACAGGAGTTTACAAAGCGCCAGGCGGTTGCGTTCGCCGCCCGAAAGGACTTTTACTTTTTTATCGACATCATCGCCACGGAACAGGAACGCGCCCAGCATGTCGCGGACTTTGGTTCTGTTTGAATCGGTAGCGGCATATTCCATGGTTTCCAGGAGCGTCATTTCGCCATCGAGATGATCGGCCTGGTTTTGTGCGAAGTAGCCTACTTGTACGTTGTGGCCGAGCTTGATGTGGCCTTCGTACGGAAATTCATTGACAATGGCCTTGACCATCGTGGATTTGCCCTGTCCGTTCTGACCGACAAATGCGATCTTGCTGCCGCGTTCCACCATAAGCGAAATGTCGTGCAAGACGATTTTATCCCCGAAGCGCTTGGTGACATGCTCGGCTTCGACAACCACTTTCCCGGGCGTTTGCGATACCGGAAACGAAATGTTCATCACGGCCGTATCTTCTTCATCGACTTCGATCCGTTCTACTTTGTCCAGCTTTTTGATGAGTGACTGCGCCATGGCGGCCTTGCTGGCTTTGTAACGGAAGCGTTCGATGAGTTTCTCGGTTTCCTCGATTTTCTTTTGCTGATTTTTCTGCGTGGCGAGTTGTTTCTCACGGATTTCCTGTCTTTGCTCCAAGTATTGCGAATACGGCTTGGCGAAGTCATACGCCTTGCCCAACGACAGTTCGATGGTGCGGTTGGTGACATTGTCCAGGAACATTTTGTCGTGCGACACGATGATGACCACGCCCGGATACGTCTTCAGGAAATTCTCCAGCCAGATGATGGATTCGATATCCAAGTGGTTCGTGGGTTCGTCAAGGAGCAAAATGTCATTGTTCTGTAGGAGCAATTTCGCCAGTTCGATACGCATGCGCCAGCCGCCCGAAAATGTCTCGGTTTTGTTCTCGAACTCTTCGCGTTTGAACCCGAGGCCGAGCAGGACTTTTTCGGTGTCGCCTACGTAGTTGTAGCCGCCGAGCAGTTCGTATCGGTGTGTGTAATCAGACAAATCTTCAATCAGTTTCGCGTAACCTTCACTTTCGTAATCTGTGCGCGACGCCAATTGCTGGTTAATTTGTTCGAGTTTCCGTTCCGCTTCCTTGATGTCGGTGAATGCCTGATACGCTTCATCGAGTACGGTGCGGCCATGCTCAAAATCGATGTCTTGCCGCAGAAAGCCGATCTTGACTTCTTTCTCGGTGGCGATGGTACCGGAATCAGGCTGGATGTCGCGGGCGAGCAACTTGAGCATCGTGGATTTCCCGGCACCGTTTTTCCCGATCAGGCCCACGCGGTCGCCGGCGCCCAAACGGAAAGTCACTTCTTCAAACAAATACGTGCCGCCAAAAGACACCGAAAGGTTGTGGATATTAAGCATAGTATGGATTTTATTCCATCCGGTGTTCGTACTTTTGCACGACAACGAGACGGCCCGAAAAAACTTTTGCAAATGTTAAAAAAAGGAACCAAACTGTATAGCATTTTAACAGGAACTTGCCCCAAGTGTCAACGTGAAAGTATGTACGTGAACCCGAATCCGTACCATATCTCGGAGAGCATGAAAATGCACGACCATTGCGGCCATTGCGGTACGAAGTATAAGATGGAACCGAACTTCTTTTTCGGGGCGATGTACGTAAGCTACGGCTTGGCGGTGTTGATCGGGATCCTGATTTTCCTTGTCGGTCATTTCGCACTTCAATTGCCGGTCAAGACAACGTTCATTGCGATTGTCGTAATCCTGATGGTGCTCATGCCTTGGGTAACCCGTTTGTCGCGAAATATCTACATCAATATGTTTATCGGGTATGACCCGAATGCGGATGGCGGCGGAAACGATTGAGGTTGACGTCATCCGGAATCGGTGCGCCGGACTCGATGTGGTCGAAAAGTAATTTGGCCATGAGCGGTGCCAGCATGACGCCACGCGTGCCGAGGCCGTTCAATAAATGGACGTTGCCGTAATCCTGATGCGTCCCGATGAGCGCTTTGCGATCTTGCACCGTAGGCCGAATCCCAGCTTCCTGTGATACGATCTCATACGGGCATGAAATCAACTTCTCTAATTTACCGACGAGTTCTTCGCGCGCCGCAACCGTTGGGGTTTCGGTCTTGTCTGTCCATTCGTAAGTGGCGCCAACCTTAAACACGCCATCACCGAGTGGCAACAGGAACACATCGGATTTGATCAAGGCATCTTCCGCCAGGTCCGGCGCTTTGATTAGAAGCAACTCGCCTTTTGTTCCGGCCAAGGGCAAATCGTTGAAAAATGGATTTTGACGGATGCCGAAGCCATCAGCGAAAACAATGTGTTTGGCCTCAATTCCTTGGTAGGAAATGTGATTCTCGGTTTTCAGCGACTCATACTTGAATGTGACATCTGCCAACATGCCATTCGACTTCAGATACTGCTGGTAAGATGAGACAAAGCCGTTGGTATCCACATAACCGGTTTGCAGCACTTCGCCAAAACCAAAGGGCGACGCCAGATGCGGGAATGTTCTTTCAATAAGTTCGGTGGAAAGAAAGGGCGCGAGTGCGGGTTTGTCGGACGCCGTGAACCAGTTGTTCTGTTCTTCCACCGACGCGAACTTTCGCAACAACGGCATGGCATGGAGAAACTGTTTCCCCAAACGGCCTTCGACGGCGTCATAGAACAATACCATCTCGTCGAGTTGTTGCTGCGCACCGGACAGTCCGCTGAATCTTTTCAGGATTACCGGATTGTAAACGCCGCCCGCCACTTTGGACGACTTCAGGGAATGATCGTCAAACACCAAAATTGACTTGTGGCGTTGCAATACGACTTCGGCGAATGCGATGCCCGCCAAGCCTGAACCAACAATTACATAGTCTAACATGCTGCAAAAATAAAAAAACTCCCGCCGTAAAGCGGGAGTTTTATATGATCGTGAAATACGCTTAGTAATTCCACATGTCTTGTTCGAAATTTCGGATTTTCTCCTTGACGCGTTCCGACTCGAGCAACTGCATTTGCGCATTGTCTTTTTCGTAGTCGGCGATTTGCCTGTCACCGTACACGTTCTCTTCCTTGTAGATCACGCCGTTAAATCGTCGCGAATTCAGCAAGTGGTCGAACGTAATCGGAGCAGCCGAGTTCTTGTCATTAAAGGCGTGCGCCTCGTGTAACACATCACGTATAGATGGGAAATAAATCCAGAACAATTCGATAACGTCTGGGTTGTCTTTTCCGATGTCACGCGCCTCAGGAGATACTGGACAAATGCCTAGCAAGCGATATTTCATTTCGCCTTGACGCTTGTCAAAATACCAGTAACCTTTAATCTTGTAACCAGAAATATCCTGAGCTGTCAAATCAGTCTTATTGATAAACTGAGGATCAAGAACTTTCCTACCAGACATATAGTCTTGATAATAGTTGTTGATTTCGTCCCTTCCTGCATCGGTGGTGTCAATGTAGGTGAAAGAAGTAGACATGTCCTTTAAGGTCTTCTTCGTATTGAAGTAGTCATCGCCATAAACCTCCGTAATCTTTCCGGTTTTGATGCCGTTCAGCAAAACGTTAAACAATGAACGACGGTCTTTACCAATGTTAGCCGTATCTATTGGATAATACAACGGAAAATTAATCCTTTCATCCAAATCGATCAACTCCCAAATGGTTTTACCCATCAAGACATCGCGGTCATGGACATAGCCATATACCAGCGGCTTATCGTTGTCAGAAATGAGTTGAGCCGGAGTTTTCTTGCCGATTTCATCCGGAGTTTTGGCATTAAGCAAGTTTGACTGTGCTTGTGTCACCAATGTTCCGGCAGCGAAAAGGAATATCGATAAATAATTTCTAAAATTCATCTTTTTTATTCTTAGTTGTAGTAGGTTAACGGCTAACTAAAACCGGTTATTGTATTTCGTACACCACAGGAGAACATTTTCCTGTAATAATCTCAGCAGCGCCGTCAATCTTGGTTTTGATATCAGAAATAATAATCTGATCTCCACGGCCAGCCCTAGCCAATGCCGCTTTACACTGAGCGTTTACGCGATCCCCATTTACAACGATGGCAGGCTGCCCCGGCACCTTAAATGTGAACTGAGTTACACGGAAATTCAGGTCATACAAGAAGTCTGGCAATTTTGCTGAAATTTGAGATACTTCCAAACGAGACTTTGCACCTTTTGTATCACCGATTACGCCGCCAATAGCACCTTGCGGACCAGGCACGTTTTTAATACGGAATACTTTTTTGTCAGAAACCTTACTCTTATCTGGCAATTCACCTGTCACACTAACTGTAACTTCTGTACCTGAACCTGGACGCATCATGTATTGACCCGGCTTACCGCCTTTAGAAAGACCAGGCGCCGAAGCGTTGACTTTATTGTCGGAAATACCGGCAAATGAAATGGTCATTGGGTTTGGAAGACCGCGGTACACCACGTTCATCTTATCGGCAGAGATATTCGCCGAGTTTGGCTTAGGAACCACAACATAGTTCCCTTTGATTGGCAAGCTTACAACCTTGCCACCTTCGTCAAAATTAAATGAACCTGTAATTTCGTGCTCACCAACAGCGCCAGCACCGAACGAGAAGTCTGCCTGTCCGGCTGAAGCTTTAACGCTCTGACCGTTAACGATAACTGATTTTGCAACCAAGTTAGGGTCAAACTTACCCAAGATAATTTTACCTTTTACGGCTTCGCCTTGGAAAAAGGCAGTTTTCTCGGGAACAACGATTGGCTGGTAAGCTGTCAAGGAAGCCGCAGCCACAAGGTCAGCTTGGAACATTCCGCTGATGATGTCGCTCTCGGTGGTTTTAACGTCAGCTTGCAATTGAGAAAGCTTGGTTACGGTAGCGATCAACGGGAAACCTTTGTAGTTGTAATCCAACCAAGGCAATGTGGTTCCAGCGCTTTTTGATTTGATAGGCGCAGTTGCAAACCTGTCTTCGATTTTCTTCATTTCAGGAGCAGCGATAGCACTACCACCTGCTTGTTTGATGTCGGTAACGAATTTTGCAATCCTATCTAAGAATTCCTGACCACCGCCAGCGCCTTTAGATGGCTTGTCTCCTTCAAACCACTTTTCATCGACTTTATCGCCTTTGTCCATCGCTTCAAATGGCAGGTTGCCATTCTCGTCTCTTTCGAGGTCTTTCGTGAATTCAGTTTTCAGGTTTTCGATGTAGTCGTTAAAATCTTTCGCGATCTTCCTGATTTTGTCAACTTTGGCTTTCTTGTCACCATACTGCAAAGGCTGATCCTGTGCTTTCTGGGCCAATTGCTCAAAAGAAGACTGGTTACGTTGATCGGTGATTTTGTTCGACTCGATAATTTTATTGTTCAAGATACCAAAAGCGGACAATACCTCTTTTGACATGTTCAAGGCCAACATGGCGATGAAAACCAGGTACATCAGGTTAATCATCTTCTGCCTAGGGGTTAATTTTCCTCCTGCCATTTTTTCTTAGTTTGTTTCGTTAGTAAAAATGTCGTGAAAATTAACCTCTATTGCCCATAGCTGACAACATACCGCCGTAAACATTGTTCAATGAAGACAAGTTAGACGTCAGCGATTGCATTTGATCTTTAAGTTTCAAGTTGTTTTCAGCAACCTCATTGTTGATTTGTGCATTCCTAGAAGCACTCTCCAACTGGATTTTGTACAAGCTATTCAATGACTCCAACTGCGCAGCAGCCATATTCATTTCTTCGCTGTATTTTTTAGTAGAAGCAATAGCGTCAACTGTAGGTGAAATGCCTTTGGCAGCACCTTCAAAGTTGCGGATGCTGGTGCCCAAACTGGCCATCAGATCTGCATCGATTTTAGCTTCTTTCAAGAGGTTGTCTAATTTTTGAGAAAGCAAACCTTCGGCATCTTTTGGAGATTCTTTGGCTTCTTTTTTCTTTGCTTCGCCGCCTGCCAATTCTGGATAAACCAATGTCCAATCCAACTCTGCGTCAACTGGATCAAAAGCAGAAAGTCCGAAGATCAAGGCCTCAGTACCGAGTCCGACGATAAGCATCACGCTCGCGCCCGGCCAGTGCATCAGCTTAAAAAGCGCTCCAACGATTACAACCGCCGCTCCCATACCGTAAGCGAAATTCATAGTTTTTTTGCTCAAAAGTGCCATAATAAATAATTTTTAGGTAGTTAAGTTAAATATTAAGTTAGTTAATTTCTTATTTTCTTGGTGCCTTGCCGGTCACTTGCGTGCCCATGTAATCTTGCACCGTACGGAATCCGATATAGCTCCTTGCAGAATCTGCATATTCAAAATCACGCGTGCTCACCTGCAAGAAGTACGACACGTCTTTCCAAGATCCGCCACGGGTTACCTTACGTGCATTTTTCAAGTCGCCCACATTAGGGTTCATTGTTGAGACATATTCGTAAGCGCTGGCATCGTAAGATGAATCTGTCCACTCTGCTACGTTACCGGCCATGTTGTACAGGTTGTATCCGTTTGGCTCGTAAGACTTGGCTTCAACAGTATATAATGCCTGGTCAGCAGCGTAGTCACCACGGTTCGGCTTGAAGTTGGCCAAGAAGCAACCACGGTCATTCTTAGCATACGGACCGCCCCACGGGTAAGTTCCTGATTCGAGGCCGCCGCGCGCAGAATACTCCCATTCTGCTTCAGTTGGCAACCTGAATGAGTTGATCAGGTCACGGCCTTTCTTCTTCGATTTGATGTAAGCATTTTTGTACAATGTCCTCCAGGCGCAAAATGCCTTTGCTTGTTTCCAGTTCACGCCCACAACAGGATATTCTCCGTAAGCTTGGTGCCAGAAATAGTCATTGTGCATTGGTTCGTTGTAAGAATATGCGAAGTCCTTAATCCAAACTGTAGTATCTGGATAAACTGGCTCTTGCTCTGTTCTGATGAATTGACTGCGTTTGCCTTTTTTCGCTTTCGCTGCCGCTTGGATATCCATCCAAGAATAACGGAATTTCAACTTAGCCACATCAATCGTACGCAACCCATTGTAAGATTCAGCGGCCGGCAGATACATCGAGTCCATTACTTCAGTGTAGTATTCGTCTGGATATTTAGATGTCTCTTTGATGAGTTTTACCTTCTTGTTCAGTTTCCTTCCCGCATACGGATCGTCAGCGGTACCAACACTATAGTAATTCTCATACATATATTTGTCGTAAGGCGTCATTTTGGCTGGATCGGCGTCGTTAAAAGCAAAGTCGCCAACGCTTCCCGCTTTTTTACCGCCTTTGCCACCACCTGATGACTGGCCGACTTCGTCCGCGAGGATAGCCAACCTCACACGTATGGTCGAATCCTTTACCCACTCTACGAATTGGCGATACTCACTATTGGTGATTTCAGTCTCATCCATGTAGAAAGACCTCACGGTAACAGTCTTAGTAGGCGCGTCTTGCACGTTGGCCAAATCTTCATCAGATTTACCCATAATGAAGGCACCTCCAGGAACCAAAGTCATCCCATAAGGCTTTTCAGGATGCCACTTTCGTCCTTTCACTCCGACCAATTCACCTTTATCGCTTGAACGGCCGCAGCCCACTAATAAAGCGATAACAGCTGAGAATGCAATGAATTTCTTCATATAAATTTGGGTTATTTGTGTACTCTAAATTTTAAGGGCGTAAACCTATCTAATATTTTTCAAAAAACCAATTATTTGTAATAAAATTTAATCTACTGCCCAAAAGTAGAATTTAATTTCATCACTTGAAAATTTTTTACCGACAAAAAGCAAAAATCATCGACGAAATACACTTTTTTGCAATTTTTGTAAGTTTTTTACCTTACCTTTTGTCGATAAAATATTTATAAACAATTCTTGCGTTGTGCTTTCCACCATCTTTCAGGGATTTCCTGATTGCAGGCGGCCAAATACTCCTCATAAGAACATGGTAACAACGTATTTTTTTTCAGTTTATTATGGCCCGTTGCAATATGTGGAATTTCAATCCACCAACGATCCGATTTGTTGCTTTTATAGAACACCAATTCCTCATCTTCGGAAGGAACGATATACTTTAAATAATGTTCGCGGCTGCCAAACGGATACTCTTCTGAACGGTAATGATAGCCTTCGATAAAATACCAAACGACCTGCGCCGCCAACACCGCTTCCTGCGCGTTGCTATTGTGGTTGAAAACGCCCAAAAGTGTTACTTTATCGCTAATACCCGCATACCTGGCAAGCGCGCAAATCTCTTTGCCATCAAACCCGTTAGGCATAAATGTAGCAAAATTTCCTGAGTCTGCAGATTTTACCGATGTTAAATCTACGCTTACCACATCGGCGTCGCGTAAAACTGGTTCCGCCAAAGCGATGTTGTTGGAAATCTCTCCCAAACGATACGCGTCGAAAAACAACTTTTCGATCAAGTCTATTTCCTCTTGTGAATTGAAGTAGGTTTGGTAGCCGATGTTCGTGAAATTGAAAAGATTATTCGGCTCATCAACGATGATTTTGGTCATGTAGGAACTGGCGGTCAATGCGTCCTGTTCTTTACCGAAATCAAAACGGCTGTCAATGGACACCAAATTGACCATTTGATCCATCTTGTCATAGGCGCGATACAAGGCATAGGTTAAGTCCTGCGAACCGCCGATGACAATCGGGATGATGCTCTTGCGCAACAACGCGGCCACGACTTCACGCAGTGCAAATGCCGTATCGTCAACGGAATTTCCGGCATCGATATCGCCCAAATCGGCAATAGACGCATTCCAGTTTCCGGGATACAAACCGTACAATTCGCGACGGATAGGGGTCAAATCAACCGCTTCAAGGTAGTTGCCCATCCCCCGGTTTTCCAATACGCCAACGATGGCGATCTTCACCTTGTCCAAATCCGGAAAATCCTGATCGGTGTGAAAAACGACTTTACTGCCCAGGTGTTGCGAGGTCAAGCCGTGAATGTAACGCATCAGGTCGGCATCCACGGGTTGTAGGAAATCAAATACCATGGCTTACTTCTTTTTTGCGGTTGTTTTTGTGCCTTTCTTGGCCGGTTTGGCCGGCGCTTTTTTCTCGATGAGTTCTTTCACTTGTTCGAGCGTGAGTTGCGTGGCGTCTACATCTTTAGACAATTCAATCTTGATTTTGCCTTTGATGATCTGAGATTTCCCCCAGCGGCCTTTTTCCACGACAATGCCTTCTTCTTTCCAATCGTGGATGACTTTGTCGATGTTCTTTTGGAGTTTGTCTTCGATCAATTCCGCCACATCGGCTTCAGACAAACTATTGAAATTATACTTCTTGCTGACGTTGATGAAAATGTTGTTCCATTTGATGAACGGCCCGAAACGTCCGGTTCCTTTCTGTACCGGCATGCCTTGATACGTCGCAATCGGCGCATCGGCTTGTACTTTCTCATCAATCAACTCCTGAGCGCGAACCATCGTTACATCCAACGGCTCTTCGCCTTTCGGAAGCGAAATGAACGTTTTGCCGAAGCGGACATAAGGGCCAAACCGACCATTGTTCACTTCAACTTCTTCACCTTTATAGGTGCCGAGGTTTTTCGGAAGCAGGAACAGATTCAAGGCTTCTTCTAGGCTGATGTTTCCGATGTTTTGGTCCGGACGAAGGCTCGCAAATTGTTTGTTGTCATCGTCCGCATCGCCAATCTGCGCCATAGGGCCGAATTTGCCCAAACGAACGCTCACTGGTTTTCCTGATTTCGGATCCTGACCCAAAATACGTTCGCCGCTTTCGCGTTCAGCGGTCTGCTCCACTTCTTTCACATTCGGGTGGAATTTATCGTAGAATTCCTGCATCATTTTCGCCCAGTTGCGGTTGCCTTCCGCGATTTCGTCGAAATCCTGCTCCACTTTCGCCGTGAAATTATAATCGAGAATGCTTTTGAAATTCTTCACTAAAAAATCGGTCACAATGGTGCCGATGTCGGTCGGAACGAGCTTGCCCTTATCCGAACCCGTATTTTCAGTCAAGGTTTTCTCGGCGATTTTGCCCGATTGCAACGTCAACTGCGTGTATTTTCTTTCCTGTCCGTCGAGGTTTCCTTTCTCGACATAATTGCGCCCGATGATGGTTGAAATCGTTGGCGCGTACGTCGATGGCCGTCCGATACCCAACTCCTCCAGTTTCTTTACCAGCGAGGCTTCCGTATACCGCGATGCCGGACGCGAATACCTTTCGGTTGCGACAATGCTCATGTTCTGCAAAGATTCGCCTACTTTCAAAGCCGGCAACATGCCCTCTTGTTCTTCGTCCTCATCGTCGCTGCCTTCGAGATAGACTTTCAGGAAACCTTCGAAAAGCAACACTTCACCGCTGGCCACAAAATGTTCTTTATGGTTGCTGGCTTCTATGTTTACATTGGTACGCTCCAATTCTGCATCGCTCATTTGCGAGGCCAACGTACGCTTCCAGATCAGATCATACAATCTCGCCTGATCGCGCTCGCCCGTAATAGTGTGGCGCGACATATCAGTCGGTCGGATGGCTTCGTGCGCTTCCTGTGCGCCTTTACTTTTGGTTGTGAAGTTGCGCGGCCTGGAAAATTCCTTTCCGTACGACGCAATGATTTCGGCGGCCGCGGCGGTCATCGCTTCCTGGGAAAGGTTGACGCTGTCGGTACGCATATAGGTAATCAAACCGGCTTCATATAGTTTTTGCGCGACCTGCATCGTAATGCCTACCGGCAAATACAATTTACGCGCGGCTTCCTGCTGCAAGGTCGAGGTCGTAAACGGCGGCGCAGGCGATTTCTTCGCGGGCTTGGTTTCGAGGTCAGCTACTTTATAGGAAGCACCGATATTTTGTTGCAGGAACTGCTCGGCTTCCTGACGTGTCACGAAGTTTTTGGGCAATTTTGCCTTGACGGTCTTTCCGGCTTCGTTGGTAAATTCGGCGTTCACCGAATAACTGGCCACCGGCTTGAACTGTTGGATGTCGCGTTCGCGCTCCACAATCAAACGCACGGCTACTGACTGGACACGACCGGCCGATAATCCGCCTTTTACTTTTCGCCACAGCACCGGCGACAATTCGTAACCCACCAAACGATCCAATACGCGTCGTGCTTGTTGGGCGTTTACCAAGTCGTAATTGATCCCGCGTGGGTTTTCAATGGCTTTCTGAATGGCAGTCTTCGTAATCTCGTGGAAAACGATGCGCTTGGTTTTGTCCTTATCGAGTTTCAACTCTTCCGCCAAATGCCAAGAAATGGCTTCTCCTTCGCGGTCTTCATCGGAAGCCAGCCAAACCATTTCAGCTTTTTTCGACAAATCCTTGAGCTTTTTGACCAGCGCTTTCTTATCCGGCGACACTTCGTAGGTCGGCTTGAAACCGTTGTCTACATCCACCCCGATTTCCTTGGAAGGCAAATCGGCAATATGCCCGTAGCTGGATTCTACCTGGAAGTCGTTGCCGAGAAATTTTTCGATGGTCTTGGCCTTGGCCGGCGACTCCACAATCACTAAATTCTTTGCCATAGTCAGTCGAGTTATTGAGGTCTTGTTATCGCGAAAACGGGTTAGTTTACCCTTGGTCACGTGGCGCAAAAGTAGACGAAAAATTTAAAATGCAACTTTTTTTATTGTGCGGCCAGATTTTTCTGCACTATATATTAAGGTAAAACGTCTGGGCAACTGCTGGCGTAAACCCCAAAGGTTTTGAAAACCTTTGGGGTTTCCACAACCCAAACCTACCCGTTTCCACGCACCCCATTTTACGGTTTACCCACATAAAATCAAAAGGAATGTTAAACCAAACCTGACATCTTGTCACTTTGTCTTAAGTTTGTATCTTTGAGGTCCGAAAAATAAGGCATGGAAAAAACGATTGAAGAAGGCAAACAAGGCGAAGCGCTCGTCTTGGAACAAAATCCCGAAAACAAAAAGAAGCTATTCATCGAAAGCTATGGCTGTTCAATGAACTTTTCCGATAGTGAAGTGGTCGCGTCTATCCTATCGGGCAACGGCTACAATACGACGCAAGTCTTGGAGGAAGCCGATTTGGTTTTGGTAAACACCTGTTCCATCCGCGACAAAGCCGAACAAACCGTCCGAAAACGCCTCGAAAAATACCAATCGGTCAAGCGCAAACACAACCCGACCATGAAGGTTGGCGTATTGGGTTGCATGGCTGAACGTCTCAAAGACAAATTCTTGGAAGAAGAAAAAATCGTGGATTTGGTGGTGGGCCCGGATGCCTATAAAGACTTGCCCAATCTCTTAAAAGAAGTCGAAGCCGGGCACGACGCCATCAACGTAATCTTGTCCAAGGAAGAAACCTACGGCGATATTGCCCCGGTTCGCCTGCAAAGCAACGGTGTGTCGGCTTTCGTTTCCATCACGCGTGGTTGCGACAACATGTGTACGTTCTGCGTGGTGCCATTTACCCGCGGGCGCGAACGCAGCCGGGAACCGCAAAGCATCATGGCCGAAATTGCCGAGTTGCACAACAACGGTTACAAAGAAGTTACGCTGCTTGGCCAAAACGTGGACAGCTATTTATGGTACGGCGGCGGATTGAAGAAAGACTTCATCAAAGCGTCTGACATGCAAAAAGCCACAGCCGTCGATTTTGCGCAATTGCTCGAAATGGTCGCCATGGCGTTCCCAAAGATGCGCATTCGTTTTTCGACTTCGAACCCACAAGATATGCACGAAGAAGTTTTGCACGTCATCGCCAAATACCCGAACGTCTGCAAACACATCCATTTACCTGTGCAGTCGGGCTCAAACCGCATGCTCGTTGAAATGAACCGCCAGCACACCCGCGAGGAATACATGAAATTGATTGACAGGATATACGAAATCGTGCCGGGTTGTGCCATTACGCAAGACATGATCGCCGGCTTCCCGACCGAAACCGAAGAAGACCACCAGGATTCACTGAGCCTGATGGATTACGTAAAATATGACTTCGGTTACATGTACGCCTATTCCGAAAGACCGGGCACACTCGCCGCGCGCAAGATGGCCGACGATGTTCCGGAAGAAACCAAAATCCGCCGGTTGATGGAGATTGTCGAAAGGCAGCGCGAACACAGCCTGTTCCGAAGTAAAGAATACGTCGGTCAAGTCGTGGAAGTGCTCATCGACAAAACGTCCAAGAAGTCTGAAAACGATTGGTCGGGCCGCAACACGCAAAACGTGACTGTGGTTTTCCCGCGCGAAAATTACCAGATGGGCCAGTTCGTCAACGTCCTGATTACAGACTGCACCAGCGGCACGCTCATCGGGAAAGCGATCGGGCTGTCTGAAATGAATAGCTAATAATTAATAATTGGGCGTTGCGGCGAATTGATACCCGTCGTAAAAACCCGACAACATATCGCCGCCGGGCTTTCCGCTGCAATCTTTTCGCGGCTCTCGATACGCTTCGCACTCGAGCGCGCCAAAAAGGATTTCCGCTGCAATCCCTAACGCAAACAACCAACTAAAAACCGTCAATGGTCTAAATCTTTTGACCTTTGACTTTCGATTTTTGACTCATGGAAAGTGTACAAGCCATCAAACAGCGCTTCGAGATCATCGGCAACGACCCGAAACTCAACCGCGCCATAGAAAAAGCCATCCAGGTTGCCCCGACGGACATTTCGGTTTTGGTGCAAGGCGAAAGTGGCGTCGGTAAAGAAGCCATCCCTAAAATCATCCATTCGCTCTCGCACCGCAAACACGGGAAATACATTGCCGTAAACTGCGGCGCAATCCCTGAAGGCACGATAGACAGTGAGTTGTTCGGGCACGAAAAAGGCGCGTTCACCGGCGCGACCAATACGCGCGAAGGCTATTTTGAAGTGGCCGATGGCGGCACGATTTTCCTCGATGAAGTCGGTGAATTGCCGCTCACTACGCAGGTTCGCTTGCTGCGCGTGCTCGAAAACGGCGAGTTCATCAAAGTTGGGTCGTCGCAGGTGCAAAAAACCAATGTGCGCATCGTGGCGGCCACCAACGTAAACATGTTCGACGCCATCGAAAAAGGAAAATTCCGCGAAGATTTGTACTATCGTTTGAGTACGGTCGACATCCATTTGCCGGCGCTTCGCGAACGCAAGGACGACATCCATTTGCTGTTCCGCAAGTTTGCATCAGACTTCGCCCACAAATACAAAATGCCGCCCATCAAACTCAACGATCCAGCCGTCGATTTCCTACAGCGTTACCGTTGGAGCGGCAACATCCGACAGTTGCGCAACGTCGCCGAACAGATTTCCGTCCTGGAAACCAACCGAGACATTACGCTTCCGGTTTTGCAATCATACCTGCCGGTGGAAGGCACAAATTTACCGTCGGTCGTCACCAACAAAAAGAGCGACAGTGATTTCTCGACCGAACGCGACATCTTATATAAGGTATTGTTCGACATGAAAAGTGATTTGAACGACCTCAAGAAACTCACCCTGGAGCTGATGCAGAACGGCAGCGTCAAGGTGCAACAAGACAACCAGCCGCTCATCCAGAAAATTTACGGCCGCGATCAGGACATCGTCGATTTCGAGGAACACCAGCCACAAACCACGATCATGGCCGGCGCACCGCAACATTTCGAGCCGCGCCATGACGACTATACTTTTGCGGAAACCGTCGAGGAAGAAGAAATCCTGAAACTCGAACAAAAAGAACTGGAAATGATCAAGAAAGCGCTCGACAAGAACAAAGGCAAACGCAAAGCCGCGGCCGACGAGTTGGGCATTTCCGAGCGTACTTTATACCGGAAAATCAAGCAATTCGATTTGTAACAAAAGGCTATATTTGGACATGAAAAAAATCAAGTTGCTCTTGGCCTTATTTGCACTCGTGTTGGCTTCGGGTTGTGGTGTGTATAACTTCACCGGCGCGAAACCTATCGACGCCAAAACGTTTCAGGTCAATTACTTCCAGAACAACGCCGAATTGATTGAACCGGGCATTGAGCGCACGTTCACCCAAAGGTTGCAAAACCTCATCCAGGACCAAACCACGCTGAGCCTGACCGATACCGGCGGCGATTTGGTGTACGAAGGCGAAATCACCGACTTCCGCATCAGCCCAATGACCGCAACAGCAGACCAGCGCGCGGCGCAAAACCGCCTCACCGTTCGCGTAAACGTACGGTTTACGAACAAGAACAAAGAAGCCGACAATTTCGAGAAGTCGTTCTCCTTTTTTTACGATTATCCGGCCGCAGAACAACTCATCGGCGGACGGCTTACCGATGCGCTCGACGTAATTTTCGAAAGGATTACACAAGACGTCTTCAACGAGTCGTTGGCCAAATGGTAATTTAATCTGCGCGCGGCGTTTCTTTTGGTGAATTTTGATTAATTTGCCGCTCTTAATTTTCAAGACTTGAATTCAGCCGAATATACTTTCCTGCTCAGCCATCCGGATGCCGTCGATGAACGCGCCACCGATGCATTGGAAAAAATCATTACTGAATTCCCTTATTTCCAGAGTGCACGCGCGCTTCGGCTAAAAGGCCTGTACAACCAGAACAGCTTCCAGTACAATTACGCGCTCAAGGTCACGGCGGCCTATACCACAGACCGCAGCGTACTTTTCGATTTCATCACTTCGGACACTTTTACGGCGATTGCAAAAACCGACTACGAAGCGAAACAGTCCGGCGTAGAAGCCTTGCCTTCCTCAGAATTCGTTGCTGCGCCAACTGAAACCGTTGAAACCGAAAACCTGGCAGAAGTCGATTTGGCCAAACAGTCTATTCTGACCTCCATCCGCGAGGCCGAGCAAGTTGAAAAACCGGCAGTTGACGAAGTCGTTGAAAAAACCGACGCTACCGAGGAAATCAATCCGGAAGAATTCGGCCCAATCGGGGAAGAACCGCAATTCCTGCCGGAAGCCATCGCACCGGTGGAATTCGCGCCAGTTGCCGTTCCGGAAATCGCTATGGCCGAAACCGACGAACCGATGGTTGAAAGTCAGGATATCGAAGCAGAAATTCAGCCCGACACGATTGCGCACGAAGCCGAAGAAGTCGCAGCCGAAATAACGTCAAGCGAAACAAAACTTGAGATCGGGAAACCGTTGGAATTTTCCAAAGACGAAACACATTCCTTCGCCGAATGGCTGCAACTCTCCAAGTTCCAGCCTATCGTGCGCGACGAATCTCCGGCAGAAAACACCGTCGCCATTGAAGAAAAGACCGAGGAAAAGACGGAAGAGAAAATCTCCAAGGACGCATTGATTGACCGTTTCATCGAGGCCAACCCGAAAATGCCGAAGATCAACCCTGAAGCCGCACCGGTCGCGATTGAACAAAAAGACGACCATACGGCCTTGATGACTGAGACTTTAGCCCGGGTATATTTGGAACAACGCAAGTATCAGAAAGCCATTCAGGCGTATGAAATTTTAATTTTGAAATATCCGGAAAAAAGTAGTTTCTTTGCAGACCGAATTTCGGAGATAAAGCTTTTACAACAAAATAATATATTGTAATGAATACATTTTCAGTTTTCCTGGTCTTGATTACCATCGTATGTTTCTTGTTGATCGTTGTGATCATGGTACAAAATCCAAAAGGCGGCGGTTTGTCGTCAAGCCTGGGCGGAACACAAATGATGGGCGGCGTACAAAAGACCACCGACTTCCTCGACAAAAGCACTTGGACTTTGGCTACCATCCTGATTGCGCTGATCATGTTGTCAAGCCTTAGCTTTACCGGTTCATTGTCTGACCAAAACAAAGTAATGCAGGAAATCGAAGCTGCTCCGGCCACTCCGGCTCCAACAGCAACGACTCCGGCTCCGGCCACTGCAACACCTGCACCGGCAACTGAAACTGCCCCGGCAAACACACCGGCGCCAGCACAACAATAATACGGTATAAATCCGTCAGAATGCCAGCCCGAAAGTGCTGGCATTTTTTTTAGCTGACAATTTTTCAGCATTCGCCGGGCGGCACAATTTTCGTCTGGCGCGCACCGCAAAAAATAACCTTAAAAATATCATTCATTATGGCAGTAAACATCAAACCACTTTCAGACCGGGTTCTGATTGAGCCCGCAGCCGCCGAGACACAAACGGCATCAGGCATTTTCATCCCCGACACGGCAAAGGAAAAACCGCAGAAAGGAACCGTTATCGCCGTAGGCAACGGCAAGAAAGACCACAACATGACCGTTAAAGTCGGCGACACGGTCTTGTACGGTAAGTACGCGGGCACCGAGCTGAAGTTCGACGGCAAGGACTACCTGATCATGAGAGAGGACGATATTTTTGCAATCATCTAAATAATTCAAAACATGGCAAAAGAAATCATATTCGACATTGAAGCGCGCGACGGTCTCAAACGCGGCGTTGATGCATTGGCAAATGCGGTAAAAGTAACCCTTGGCCCGAAAGGCAGGAATGTCATCATCGGGAAATCTTTCGGCGGCCCGAACGTGACCAAAGATGGCGTTACCGTGGCGAAGGAAATCGAATTGAAAGACGCGCTCGAAAACATGGGCGCGCAAATGGTCAAGGAAGTAGCTTCCAAAACCAACGATTTGGCCGGCGACGGAACCACCACGGCTACGGTCCTCGCGCAAGCCATCGTTAAAGAAGGCTTGAAAAACGTAGCGGCCGGCGCCAACCCGATGGACTTGAAACGCGGCATCGACAAAGCTGTGGAAGCCATCGTTATCGATTTGAAAAACCAGTCCAAGGAAGTCGGTAGTTCTTCCGAAAAAATAAAGCAAGTCGCGTCGATTTCGGCCAACAACGACGAAGTGATTGGCGATTTGATTGCGACGGCTTTCGGTAAAGTCGGCAAGGAAGGCGTCATTACAGTGGAAGAAGCCAAAGGTACCGATACTTTCGTGGACGTTGTGGAAGGCATGCAGTTCGACCGCGGTTATTTGTCGCCGTATTTCGTGACAAATCCGGAAAAAATGGAAGCCGAATTGGACAACCCGTACATTTTGTTGTATGACAAAAAAGTGTCGTCGCTCAAGGAATTGCTTCCGGTATTGGAACCCGTGGCACAGTCGGGCAAACCACTGTTGATCATCGCAGAAGATGTTGACGGCGAAGCGTTGTCAACCCTCGTGGTGAACAAACTCCGCGGCGCGTTGAAAATCGCGGCCGTGAAAGCGCCAGGGTTCGGTGACCGTAGAAAAGCACTATTGGAAGATATCGCCATTTTGACCGGCGGCACCGTGATTTCAGAAGAACGCGGTTACACACTCGAAAATGCTACGCTTGACATGCTGGGCACGGCCAAACGTGTTACCATCGACAAAGACAACACGACCGTGGTTAGCGGTGCGGGCGATACCGAAATGATCAAGAACCGCGTGGGCCAGATCAAGGCGCAGATGGAAACCACAACCTCTGACTATGACCGCGAAAAATTGCAGGAACGTTTGGCGAAATTGGCCGGTGGCGTAGCGGTGTTGTATGTTGGCGCTGCTTCCGAAGTGGAAATGAAAGAGAAGAAAGACCGCGTGGACGACGCCTTGCATGCCACACGTGCTGCTGTTGAAGAAGGCATCGTAGCCGGTGGCGGCGTAGCGTTGCTCCGGGCGAAAGGCGTCTTGAAAGACATCAAGGCCGACAATGCCGACGAAGCAACCGGAATCCAAATCGTATCGCGCGCGGTAGAAGCGCCGTTGCGTACCATTGTGGAAAATGCCGGATTGGAAGGATCTGTGGTCGTAGCAAAAGTAGCCGAAGGTAAAAATGCATTCGGTTACAACGCCAAAACCGATGAATATGTTGACATGCTTAAGGCAGGCATCATCGATCCTAAAAAAGTAACCCGCGTGGCGTTGGAAAATGCGGCATCGGTTGCAGGCATGATCCTGACCACGGAGTGCGCGCTTGTGGACATCAAGGAAGAAAACGCCGGCGGCGGAATGCCAATGGGCGGCGGAATGCCGGGAATGATGTAAATTCCCGTCCGTAATTTATATAAAACGGAACGCTTCGGTGTTCCGTTTTTTTTTACATTGTCAGTAATCTCCGTTTCTTACAAGGCGGATGAAGTAATGGGAAATGTGGTCAGCAGCCAAGGCGGAAGAAAATAGGATTAATCGTTAGACACCTAAGCAAATTGATTTCAGAACTGCGGACCATTGTATTGCCATAAAAAAATCCGGAACAATGTCCGGATTTTCCTAAACTTATTCTTCAGTCTTGGGTTTCTGTCGCTTGGCGAACTTCAACACGACCGGAATCATCGTAATGGCGATTAGACCAATGATGATATATTCTATATAATGCTTCATGTCTATGTTGTATTTCGAGAGCAAAAAGCCATACATGTAATGCCCCGCGAAAATCAGGCTGAACGACCATGCGATGGAACTGACGACATTGTAGAACATGAATTTCTTTTTGTCCATTTGGGCGATGCCGGCCACAATCGGGGCAAACGTCCTGAAAATGGGCAGGAAACGCGAGAAAATGATTGCGCGGCCACCGTGTCTTTCAAAGAAGTCGTGTGATTGCACCAAGTATTTTTTCTTGAACCAGAAACTGTCTTCGCGGTTGTAGAGATAGTAGCCGCTTTTCGCACCGAACCAGTAACCTGCCGTATTGCCCAAAATCCCTGAAACGGCCACCAACGACGAAAGCAATGTCACGTTCACGAAATCGCTCGGGATGGACACCACATTCTCAACCAGTGTGCGGCTGTAAATTCCAGCCAGGAACAATAGGCTGTCGCCGGGAAGAAAGAAACCTGCAAAAAGACCGGTCTCGGCAAACACGATAAAAAGGACCACGAAAAGACCTATTTGAACACCGCCAACGTCTAACGTAATGTAGAATTCGGGGTTTAGCAAATCGGTCCAATGAAATTGCTCCATAAGGGATTTTTTGAGTAACAGCCCGTGAAAGTAAGCATAATTTACCGCAACCGCAATTTATTTGGACGACTTTAAAAGTTTGTTAACCGAAACCGATATTTTTAGTTGCGCTCGTATTTACAACAGTGGTGAAGGTTGTTGTAATCGTCGTCGGTGGCTTTCACTTCATCGGTATCATGCCCAACCTTTGCAATGGCTTTCTTCACATCCAGCAACGAGGTTTTTTCTTCGTTGATGATCAAATGCAGTACGTGATCGTCCATATGCCACACCGCCGATTTCACGCCCGATACCGAAAAAGCCGCCTTTTCAATGCGTTTCTTGCATTGCTCGCAGTTGCCGTTCACTTCAATGTCGTACTTCGCATTCTTGTTTTTTTTCTCCTGCGCCAGTGTTGTCACCGATACGAGCAACATGACGACAATAATTAAATTTCTCATATTCTTATTTTCTTTGTTCTTGCTTCTTTCAGCGAAGCGGTCTTTTCTATCTAATCTTAAATCTCAATCCCGCATAAAACATCTGACCGAACACCGGCGCATACACGATCGAACTGTCGAACGTCGTCCCGAATGGGTTTTCTGCGCCCAGAATAGCCTTGTCCTGCCTGTAATTCCCGATATTCTCTCCGCCGATGTATACTTCCAGATAAGACGTAAACGTGCGCGTGACCTGGGCATTGATCAACGAAAACGGCGACGAATAATCCGGTAGTCTGTCTTCGGCGCGGTTTCCGGCCGTACTAGGTAAACGCTGTTTTCCCATCCAATTGTATGTCAGGTCAAAACGCCACTGTTTGCCGTGTTCACCGATGTGCGTCGCATACTCGAGATTCGTGAAAAACCGATGCTTGGCCTGCAGCGGGCGCTCGAACGTGCCGCTGCTGTAATCGGTTTGGATGTCGTAATATTTGTACGCCGTCCGGACGTTGAAATGCTTAACGACTTCGATGTTGAAATCGAGCTGCAGGCTGTTGGCGTACGACTTTCCGTTGAGATTGTAGAACGCCACCTGTTGCGACCCGGCGAACCAATCCACGACGGCTTGGTTCTGGAAATCGGTGCGGTAAAAATCCAGCGTCACATCGGCCGATTTCCCGAAAAGCAAAAAGCCCTGCGACAAGCTCACGCCGTAATTCCACGCGATTTCAGGATCGAGTCCGTAAAGTTTGCCTTCGGTATCCAAAATATTGAACACACGTGATGTTGCAAACAACTGCTGGTTTTCCGCGAAGATATTCGCCAATCGTTTCCCGCGTCCGGCAGAAAACCGGATTACACCTTTATCCCAAGGGTTGTATCGCACATGCAAACGCGGTGTAAAGAACGCGCCCAATCTGTTGTGGTTGTCCATGCGTGCGCCAGCTACGAGGCTGAAATCATCGGTGTTGTCATAGGTGTATTCGAAAAAGGCGCCGATGGCATTGTCAATCCGGTCAAACGTACGGTCGATATTGGGCACGCGCACGAATTCGTCGTATTTGTCATAGGTGAAATTGATTCCTGCGGCGAACTTGTGCATCGTGTTGCTGATGATGGAATTGAAGATCAGGTTTGAATAATAACTCGCCTGCCGGATGTCATATTGGTTCAGCCCGAAATAAGACTGCTGGTCGTGCACGCTGAAGGCATTCTGGAAACCGATACTCTGGTAAGGCATGTCCGGGAAAACATACCCGAGTTTGGTGGCCAAGTCAAACCGCTGTGTCTTGATTTCAGAACCCCAATGATTCGCGGTCAAGCGGTCTGTGTCCGGGTTGAAATGTTCCTCGCCGGTCTGCTTCGCGTCGTTCATGTAACGCGCCGTGATGAAACTCACCCAGCCTTTCCCGGGATTGTTATACTGCCAGCGATTCATCACGTTGAATTGTTGCCCAATCGGGTTGTCCAGGAAGTGGTCATGGTTCATGTCGTTCTTTGCCACACGCGCGTTGGAATGGACGAAAAGCGAACTCGACCATTTTTCCGAAAACTTTCGGTTCGCGTGTACATTCGCCTCGAAACGCGCGTCGGTAGAACCGTAAAGATTGACGAAAAACGGAATGTCGGAGAGCGGTTTGATGAGTTCGGTATTGATTTGCCCGGAAATACTCTCGAAGCCATTCACGACCGGGCCGGCGCCTTTGGTCACTTGGATGCTTTCCACCCAGGTTCCGGGCGTAAACGACATGCCATACGCCTGCGACGCGCCACGGACGGCCGGAATGTTTTCCTCAGTAATCATCAGGTACGGGCTGGTCAAACCGAGCATCTTGATTTGCTTGGTTCCGGTGAGCGCATCCGGGAAATTCACGTCGATCGACGGATTGGTCTCGAAGGCTTCGGCCAAATTACAACACGCCGCCTTGAGCAATTCCGCGCTGGTCATGGTGGTAGTGTTTGTGGTCACTCGAAGCGATTTCTTCAGCCCGCGTTTGGCCTTCTCGATGGTCACACCTTTGAGGGTATCCTGAGAAAACCCGGCAACCGACCACAACAATAAAAAAACTATTGAAAGGTATTTTTGCATAATTGATTCTAATGTTCAACAATAATTCAGGTCGAATATTGGAACATCGAATCAGGCGTAGAAAATGTACTGGTGGTAAAGCTTGAACAGTGGCGGTGCGTTGGCATCGCAGTAATAGCTGGGAAGTTGTTGGGTTTTGACCGCCGAGACGCAGGTAAATTTAACCAGCTCAAAAACCGGCAAAACAAATGGCGTAAACCCATTTTCGGAAGCTTTGACGATGACGTCGAGCGCTTTTCCCTTAAGATTGAGTTTTTTGTCTGAGCAACACTTCTTGTGGTTGGTTTCGGCCTTTTTCGCACAGCAACCTTTTTCGGCAACGGCTTCAGGTGCCGAACAAGTTTCTTTATCGCTGAACCCCGATGAAACCGATGCTATCTTCCCGCCGCAATAATGTACGGTCATGGCAACTCCCGCGTTGGAAACCAACACAAGCAGGGCAACAACGACAGCGGTTATTTTGCTCATTTTCATCGGCACAAAAATATCGAATTTTTATTTGAATGGTCTTTAAGGAATGTTATTTTTTCGCCGATGTGCGTTGCTGAAAGTAAAAAGCCGGCACGAAAAGCAACAGGAAAATAGGTTGGATCAAGAACCTGCGGATGTAAAACAATTGCATTTTGTCGTCCGGTAAAAACGCCATCGACGCAAAAAAAGCGGTCAACAAAATCACAAAGAACAACACGTATAACAGCGCGGTAAAACGCACGAGGCTTTGGCTTTTGAAGATCAAAAAGATGATGCCTACCGACAACAGCGCATTGGCCGTATAACGGAACGTTAACCCTAGGCCGAGTTTGGCCAAGTCCATCTCGGGCCACGGCAATGCGGTAAAATCCGCTTTGTAGTAGTCCAGCAACGGGTCGTAAAACAATGTTTCTTCCAGCGCGCGCACCATCACGAGCAATCCTACCATCGCCAAAACGCCCAGCAAACGCCATTTATGGTCAAGGAGATTTCTGAGCATGATTTGAAAATTTATTGACCCAAACAACCCAAAGCAAGAATACGACACTGTAAATGATCAGCGGAAACAACACGCCGTGCAGGAAGTGTTCGTTTTCGGGAAAATGATAAATCAGGACGCAGAGCAACGCAATCCGGAAAACATTCAGGATGTGGATGACGGCGCTTCCGGCCAGTATGAACCATATGGTATGTTTGAGCCGGCCCGCAAAGGCGATGACGAAGGCTGCGAACAGAATCATCACACTCACGGCGTTGCAACCTTCGATGATCCGCGCCACGTACTTGCCTTCAAAATAAAGCCGCATACTGGGTTGCGACGGATGCCGATTGAGCCCGGCGTCGCCAAAAAGCTGCAGCACCCATCGCGATTGTTTCCCGACCGATTGTGTAATGTCGTCCACGTCGTGCTGATTGGCATCGAAGCCAGACAAATACCATTGGTAAACAACCGTCGCCAACAGATAGGTCAGGAAAAACTTCCCTAAGAACAATAGGAACGGACGGTATTTTTTGACGTAGTTTTCCAAGAATGAAGCGCGGCAATTGAAATAATTCCACGGCTCGAATATAATCAAGATTATTCTTATGAGAGGATTTTCACGCTTTTTAGTCTTTCGAACAATCACACCATAGAACGATCGAATTACCGACATTTAACAAAGCTATATCACTTTCTGCGACACAATCGGCTACCTTTGTAAAAAAATTCGCCATGACTTTTGAAGAACTCAAGCCAAAAGTAACCGATATCATTACCGATGTGCGTACGCTCCGCGAGGAAAAGCTGCAGAAAATCTGTCACCTGCTACACGACAACGTTGACTATTACGACTGGGTCGGGTTTTATTTCCGCAACGGCGACAAAGAAGAATTGGTCATCGGGCCGTATGTGGGCGAATATACCGAGCATACCGTCATCCCGTTCGGGAAAGGCATCTGCGGACAAGTGGCCGTTTCCAATAAAAACTTTGTCGTTCCGGACGTGTCGGCGCAGGACAACTACATCGCCTGCAGCATGACGGTCAAATCTGAAATCGTCGTTCCGCTTTTCGTAGATGGGAAAAACATCGGCCAGATCGACATCGACTCCGAAGTGCTAGATGCTTTCAACGAAGCCGACGAGCGTTTTCTGGAATACGTAAACCAGCAGGTTGCAAAGCTTTTTACAGAAAAATAATTGGTTCAACGTTTAAGGTTCAAAGTTCAAGGTTAGTATTTGCGCTAATTTTGAACTTTGAACTTTAAATTTAAATCCCTTGCGCTTTCAAAATAAAAATGTACTTTTGCACCCGTATCCGAAAATCGGATCTACATAATAATCATTTTAATAATATTAGCATGTATTTGACTAAAGAAGTAAAAGAGCAGATTTTTGCCAAGCACGGTGGATCGGCTACGAACACAGGATCGGCAGAAGGCCAGATTGCGCTGTTCACACACAGGATCTCACACCTGACAGAGCACTTGAAAAAGAACCGTCATGACTTCAACACCGAGCGTTCGCTTGTACTGTTGGTAGGTAAAAGAAGGTCATTGCTCGACTACCTGAAAAAGAAAGACATCAACAGGTATCGTGAAATCATCAAGGAACTGAATATCAGAAAATAATTCAGAGAAAAGAGGTGCCCGCGCGCCTCTTTTTGTTTTATAAATATTGAAAAAAATAATTTCCCTAGGGGAAGTTTAGTCGAGAAAAAGTTTGGTTTTTCATTGGGTCACAACAACTACAACAAAACAACACAACTACCCATTGTTTAATCAAGAAAAGGATTTATGATTCCACAAGTTTACAAAGAGGTTATCGATTTGGGAGATGGACGAAGCATCTCAATCGAAACCGGAAAATTAGCGAAACAAGCCGACGGTTCGGTAGTGGTTCGCATGGGCGACTGTATGTTGCTCGGAACAGTAGTATCGGCACGCAAAGCCAGCCCGGGTGTTGACTTTTTGCCGCTCACGGTAGATTACCGCGAGAAATTTGCCGCCGCAGGACGTTTCCCGGGCGGATTCTTCAAAAGGGAAGCGCGCCCGTCAGACAAAGAAGTCCTGACGATGCGTTTGGTGGACCGCGTATTGCGCCCATTGTTCCCGGATGATTACCACGCCGAAACGCAGGTCATGATCCAGCTGATGTCGCACGATGACAACATCATGCCCGATGCTTTGGCCGGCTTGGCTGCATCGACTGCATTGGCGCTGTCTGACATTCCGTTTGAAACATTGATTTCGGAAGTCCGCGTGGGCCGCATCAACGGTGAATTCATCATCAACCCAAGCATGGCGCAATTGGAAGAGTCAGACATCGACATGATGATTGGCGCTTCTGAAGATTCCATCGCGATGGTGGAAGGTGAAATGAAAGAGATTTCGGAAGAGGAAATGGTTGAAGCCATCAAATTTGCGCACGAAGCCATCAAGGTTCAGATCGCTGCACAGAAGAGATTGCAAGCGGCTTTCGGTAAGAAGGAAATCCGCGAATATGACCAAGACCGCAACGACGATGACATCAAAGCAAAAGTTTTCGAACTGACTTATAGTCGTTATTATGACGTAGCGAAAGAAGCATCGGCGAAACACGAAAGGTCTGAAAAATTCGCTGCCATCAAGGAAGAAGTCATGGCGTCGTTTACCGAAGAAGAATTGCTTGAAAACGGCGATTTGATCTCCAGGTATTTGTACAAGTCGCAAAAAGAAGCCGTACGCAATGTCATCCTCGATTTGGGCATTCGTCTCGACGGCCGTAAAACGACTGACATCCGCCCAATCTGGTGCGAAGTGGATTATTTGCCATCGGTTCACGGTTCTGCATTGTTTACGCGTGGCGAAACCCAGGCGTTGGCTACCGTAACACTCGGAACTTCCCGCGAGGCGAACATCATCGACGCACCGTCTGAACAAGGCGAAGAGCGTTTCTACCTGCACTACAATTTCCCGCCATTCTCAACTGGTGAAGCGCGTCCGTTACGCGGCACGTCACGTCGTGAGGTTGGCCACGGAAACTTGGCGCAACGCGCACTCAAAAACATGATTTCCCCAGAAAACCCATATACAGTCCGTATCGTGTCTGAAGTCTTGGAATCAAATGGTTCGTCTTCGATGGCGACCGTTTGCGCCGGAACACTCGCACTCATGGATGCGGGCGTGAAAATGCTCAAGCCGGTTTCCGGTATTGCGATGGGATTGATTTCTGACGAGAAGACCGGCCGTTGGGCGGTATTGTCGGACATTTTGGGCGACGAAGATCACCTCGGCGACATGGACTTCAAAGTAACCGGTACGGCCGATGGTATTACCGCTTGCCAGATGGACATCAAGATCGATGGTTTGAATTATGACATCATGGTTCAGGCGCTTAAGCAAGCACGCGACGGCCGTTTGCACATTTTGGGCAAGCTGGTTGAAGTACAACCTGCGGTCCGTCCTGACGTGAAAGTCTTCGCTCCGAAAATCATCATGTCTGAAATCCCAAGCGACCTCATCGGCGCGTTCATCGGACCAGGCGGAAAAGTCATTCAGGAATTGCAGAAGAACTCAGGAACGACCATCGTCGTCAATGAAGCCGACGGAAAAGGCATCATCGAAATCTTGGGCACATCACCTGAAGGCATCGACATGGTATTGAAGAAAATCGACTCGCTCGTATTCAAACCGCAAATCGGTGAGACTTACAAAGTGAAAGTCATCAAGATTATGGATTTCGGTGCCGTCGTAGAATATATGGACGCTCCTGGCGCAGAAATTTTGCTCCACGTCTCTGAACTTTCTTGGGAACGCACAGAAAACGTTACCGATGTCGTGAACTTGGGCGATGAAATCAACGTCAAATACATGGGCATTGATCCGAAGACGAAAAAAGAGCGCGTCTCCATGAAAGCACTTTTGCCACGTCCGCCAAGGGATGAGAATGCACCGCGTCCTGAAAGGCGTGATGGTGACCGTCGGGACGGACGCCGTGATGACCGACGTGACGGACGTCGTGATGACCGCCGCCGCGATGAACGACCGCGTGAACACCGCGAACCACGTGAAGACCGTGAGCCGCGCGAACCACGCAACGAGAACAACGAAGAATCACAAGGTTAATTCATATTTGATTCATAGAAACCCCAGTTAACGCTGGGGTTTTTTATTTTTCCACTTTTTGAGGCAACCTTTTTTTCCTTGGCAGACTATAGGGTAAAACGACTCGAGATGGGAAATAATTGCTATCCAATCAAACTGCTGCTGTTCCTGCTGACTTTGGGATTCAGTGGCTGCACAGACCTAGACGACAACTTGGAAGTGGCACGCGCCCAAGACGTCATCACCAAAGATTCAGAACTCTTCAATTTGATTGAGCGCGTCACGACCGATACCGACGACCCATTGCAGGATGTGGTTTGTATCGACTTTATTTATCCGGTCAATGTAAAACTATACGATGAGGATTTGATTGCCATCGGAAGCGTCACTTTGTGGAGCGATGATGAATTCAGCCAATTCCTGGGCGCCATCTCGCCCACGCAGGCGCTGTCCATCAGCTACCCCATTTCGACCACGCTTTCGGACGGCTCAACGTTTAGCGTCAACAACAATTCAGAGTTGAAATTGGCCATAGACAACTGCAGCCGTGAAGACATCGTATCCTACTGCGGTTCGGTTTTCGAGAGCGGGCTCAGCGCAGATGGCAGTCCCGATTGCGTATGGCGTGTAGATTACGCCGAAAATTACGACAACCAATATGTGGGCGGCGTATTCCAGATCAATCCTGACAATACTTTGGTGTTCACCTACCGCGGCGAAGAATATCCCGGCAACTGGATCTTTGAATTCGTGGCCGATCAACTCCACATCAACATCAACCTAGAAGGCACGTCGGAAGTGGCTGTCTATTGGAATATTGACCGCCGCATGGCCATCTGGCAAGACCGGATCGATATCGCCACCGAACCCAAACACATCCTGCTTAGACGCCATTGTCAGGATTCCGGAACCTATGAACTGGGCGATGTTGGCCCGGCGGGCGGTATCGTGTTCTTCGACAAAGGTTTCTACAGCGACGGCTGGCGTTACATGGAAGCCGCGCCAGAAGATCTATTCGCTTTCGAATGGGGTTGCGCGTCATCCGAAGTTGGAAATACAACCGCAGAACTTGGTACGGGATTAACCAATTCCGGTAGGGTTACCTTCTTCCACGACAACCTTGCCGACTATTACAACAATCCTTCAGTATGCAACGCAGCGAATAACGGAACCGTAGCCGCACAAAAGGCGTCAGTATATACTTTGAACGGCTTTGACGATTGGTTTCTGCCATCGCAGGTTGAATTGGCCTTGATGCACGCAAATTTGCATCTGCTGGGCTTCGGGAATTTCGCCAACGCGGCCTACTGGAGTTCAACCGAAGCCGATGCCGGAAATGCACAGACTGTTGATTTCGCCACCGGAACTGCGGCACCATCACCCAAAATTCAGATTGTAAACACCGTCTATACGAGAGTAATTAGGTATTTTTAAAAACACAACAGACTTATGAAAACCAACTACACCATTTTGCTCCTGACGTTCATGCTCCTGCTCATCGGTTGTTCCTCAAGCGACGACGCACCGCAGCCCGAACCCTTGTATTGGCAAAAAATTACCACCGGCCAACGCCATGCGCTGGCGCTTCGTTCGGATGGAACGCTTTGGGCTTGGGGCTGGAATGCCTTCGGCCAGTTGGGCGACGGGACCGAAATAGACCGCGTCTCTCCAGTGCAAGTGGGCACAGATAACGATTGGAAAGATATTTATGCTGGTTCATATCACTCCATGGCGATCAAGACCAACGGTATGCTTTGGGGCTGGGGCAACAACAATGGACTTCAGGTGGGCAATAACAGCAATGCAGACCAACCTACACCTGTGCAAATAGGGAACGCGACTTGGGAAAACCTGGCACTCGGTGATTTATTCAGTATCGGGCTCCAAACCAACGGAACGCTTTGGGGTTGGGGTGCCAACTTCTGGGGAATGCTGGGCTTGGGCGAAGAAATTGACGGTTGTGCCGTGCCCACGCAGATCGGCACAGCAAACGATTGGATAGACATTGGCGTGGGAAGCCACCACACGCTCGCAAAAAAAGCGAATGGAAATCTTTGGGGCTGGGGATTTAATATTGAAGGACCACTATTGAGCATGCCGTACGACTTCGTTTACGAGCCCATACAGGTCACCAGCGCAGCGATGCATAATTGGAAAATGTTGGCTGGCGGCACCCATTCCATCGCCATGAAAACCAATGGTAAAATCTACGGATGGGGCACGAATATCTGGGGAGAAATAGGCAGTTCGGACATCGACGAGGTTCGCGTTCCGATGATGCAAATCGGGAATGACACCTGGACCATGATAGATGCTGCCGTTTATGTCTCTGCAGGAATCAAATCGGACGGGACGCTTTGGATCTGGGGATCGAACCAACAAGGGCAGCTCGGGCTATTGGGCCAGGATTACTATACGGTTCCCACACAATTACTCCCTGGAAATAACTGGGTCGCTGTTTCCGTTGGCGATGCGCACGGATTGGCCCTTAATGCCGACCACGAGCTTTGGGGCTGGGGACATCCCGGACCAATGATCAATGCGCCCGGACAGACGACACCCGTGTTGATTCCGTGCCCGCAATAATTTTTTCTATATTACGAATTCAAAATAAATGGCCATGAGAAATCTAGTAAAACTACTGCCTTTTTTCGCATTGATGTTTTTTGGTTGTTCGTCAGACGAAACCAATTCGCCAGATCCAGAACCGGAAGCCCTATATTGGAAAGAAGTCTATCCAGGCTGGCAACATACCACAGCCATGCGATCGGATGGAACGCTTTGGGGTTGGGGGCAAAACTATTGGGGACAACTCGGCGTTGGTTCGACAACTCCCGCAGAATTTCACACTCCTATTCAAATCAGCACCGATACTGACTGGAACAAAGTCGCAGTAGGCACGGCGCACACACTCGCAATCAAATCTAACGGAACACTTTGGGGTTGGGGCATCAATTCAAACGGTGAATTGGGCGACGGCACTGGTGTCGCAAAATATACTCCGACGCAGATCGGCACTGAAAACGATTGGGCGGCTGTTTCGGCAGGCAACGGTCATTCGATGGCGCTTAAAAGCGATGGCTCTTTATGGGTTTGGGGCGGTAATTCGCATGGACAAATAGGTTACGGAGAAATCGACGACGAAGTACTTTCGCCGCAACAAGTCGGAACAGATACGGATTGGGTAAAAATTAAAGCGGGCGAAGTCGCATCGCTGGCCCTGAAAAGCGACGGTTCGTTATGGCTATGGGGTGCAAAACCCGGAACGGCGATTCAGTTGATGGTACCAACACAGGTCGGAAGCGATTCATCCTGGAACAGTTTCTCAATCGGAAGCAATAGTTTAATTGCCGTCAAATCAACTGGCGTCCGTTGGGGAATCGGTCACAATTATTCGTTGGGCGCAGGTGAAGGCGACATTCATTCCACGCTTACCCAAATCGGAACAGATTCGGGTTGGCAACAAATCAGTTCGGGCAATTGGCATAAGATAGGGTTAAAAACCGACGGAACTATTTGGACATGGGGTGAAAACAGCGATAGTCAGCTTGGCAATGGTGCTAGCGAAGATAGTGGATTTCCGGTTCAAATTGGCATCGGCAGTACGTGGGATTATATCGCGACGGCGCCGATGGGTCGGCATTCAGTGGCTCGGAAAACCGATAAAACTTTATGGGCGTTCGGATGGAATTTAGCAGGTCAACTTGGTAACGGAACCGAAACAAACAGCAACGTTCCCGTTTTAATCCCATGTCCGCAATAAAAGCCAGATAAACAATTCATCGACCATACTTGGAATTAGAACACATCATAAAAGGCTGCATCAAGCAGGACCGAAAGGCGCAAAACACGCTGTACGAAATGTACAAGCGTCCGCTGTATGTGCTTTGTTTGAAGTATTGTCCCAGCGAAGCTGAAGCCGAAGA
The DNA here is from genome assembly GCF_965137575.1 of Flavobacterium longum. Lineage (NCBI taxonomy): Bacteria > Pseudomonadati > Bacteroidota > Flavobacteriia > Flavobacteriales > Flavobacteriaceae > Flavobacterium > Flavobacterium longum. Next base: position 62,160 of record NZ_CBCRZJ010000006.1, read on the forward strand.
CAACCTGCACAACGCTTTCATCGAAATCTTCAGTAAAATCGACCGCTACAAAGGAAACGGGTCATTTGAAGGCTGGATGAAACGCATTACCATCAACAAAGCGATAGACAGTTACAAAAAGACGGTGTATTTGCTTCCGGTGTACGACGAAATCATCGAAGACACATCGGTAAGCGACCAAGACATGGATATTCCGCTGGATTATCTGTTGTCTGTCATCCAAGAATTGCCCAATCAATACCGTTTGGTGTTCTGCCTTTATGAATTGGACGATTATCCGCACAAGGAAATTGCGGAAATGTTGTCTATTACGGAAAGTACATCAAAATCAAACCTGCACAAGGCGAAGGCTATTTTGAAGGAGAAAATCATGGCGAGGAATCCTTCGCTAAAAAACATACGAAATGGAGCATAAAAAAGACATCGGCAAAGCCATCCGCGACAAACTCGACGCGTTGGACAAATCGCCCGGCGACCAGCTTTGGAGCGCCATCGAGGCCGATTTGCCGAAAAAGAAAAAGCGCCGCATCCTGCCGTTTTGGTTTTTTCTGATTACCGGAATGGTTGTCGGCATCTGGATTTGGTCCGGACGCGACGCCGATGGCGCAGGCGTAAAACCCCAAGATGACGGAACTTCAACAAATACCGGAAAAGGGAGCCGACCGGGCAGCGACAGTAACGACAAATCTTCAGCCGGAGCGCAAACCCCAGCGGCGGATCCCGCTACCGAAACCGCATCACCATCGCATGAAAATGCCATAGGCGGAAATGCATCGGCGTCTTCAACAAACGTGAGCGACGCATCGGGCCAAAGCGCCAACAAAACAGCGGTCGCGGAACGGAAGAACAAGCACGCAGCCCTAAAAAAACGTTCGGCGGTCGCCTATCGCAAAAAGCATGAAGCCCAAGGCCAGCAATGGGATTTCAACAATCAAACTAAACAAGGTAATCCCAAAAATGACAAGGGAATTTCGGCTTCAGCTGAAAATGGAGATGACGCGAGCCAAAGTCGCTCCGGGAACGACCATACCGTAGCCGCAGTTTCGGGCGCTACAGACGGAAAAATTGGAAACGAAACCCAGCAAGATTCCTTGAAAACGGCCATCGCAAAAACCGAAGACAAGAAACCTGAGGAAAAACCCAAAGACAGCCTGAAGACCGATGAATTCACGGACGGCGGCAAGACTTTCCGGATTTTCCTTTATGCCGCGCCTACCTATTACAATACGTTTTCAAAGATTTCATCCATAGACAAACGTCTGGACACACTTTCACGTAAGGCGGAAATCACCTACAATTACGGCGGCTATCTGTGTTTTGACTACGACGACAAATGGTCGTTCCGGTTTGGTGCCGCAAAAACGACGCTGCGTCATCGCACGCAGAACATCGCGGTATCGTCACTCGGAGAGGTAAATTATTATAATGTGGATTACGGCAATGCATCGAACGCAGACTTGCAGCCCCGATTCGCCAATTCCGAGTACTTTGATTTGATCCAAGAGATTTCCTATCTGGAATTCCCGATGGAACTCAAATACAAGTTGCGCGACGACAAAATCGGCATCGAAGCCATTGGCGGCATCAGCAGCAGTTTCTTGAAAGCCAATACCATTACCGCCGAAAGCCAAAATGATGGATCTGTCATCCTGGGCAGCACCAAAGACCAATACAAATGGTATCTGTCGGCCAACGCGGGCGTGGGTTTCTATTGGCAGTTCGCCGAGAATTTCCGGCTGAATGTGGAACCGATATTCAAATACCATTTCCGTACGGCGAGCACGGCTTTACAGCCCTATTCGGTGGTTGTCCTGGGTGGCATTGAATACACTTTCCACTGGAAAAGCAAGAACAAGAAAAAATAGAGGTTAGTTAGTTAAATTGTTGGAACCCGGTTTCGGCCGGGTTTTTTTATTGGCGATAAACAATGCCGAAGGTCAGGCTGTGTGCGCCGATGGTTTCATCGTTCCGTGAAAACCAATCGTAAGGCGTAAACTGGTATTGCGCCTGCAACCCGACATTCTTGTAGTTAATCCTGAACCCTTGCCCTACGTGAATCGTACTCAGCGCCTTGAATTTACGCTCGCCGTCCGGGATTTGGCCGTCACTTTGCGTGGACTTGAGCTGCGACTCGTAACCGAAGAAACCATAGCCCAATGAAGGGAAGACTTCAGCGGTCCATGAACCGCCTTTACCCATCGGATAACGGCGCGCATACCGAAGCCCAATCATTCCTGAAACGGCCTTCGCCCGGTTGCTGAAAATACTGTCGAACTTTTGGGAAGTGAAAGCCTTACCGGGTTTGGCCAGTGTGAGGTTGAAGCCAGCTTCTAATTGTTCATTGGCGAAACGTTTTGCGACGGCCCAAAATCCGAAATTGGCACTTGCTTTTTGGTATTCCCGAAGCGTGCCCATGGGCGACAACCCGCCAAATTCAACATATACATTTTCAACCGGTGCAAACTGTTTCATATGCTGGGCATTTGAATCTGGCTGCGCGACAACCGTGGCCGACAGCAATAAGGAGAAAAAATATACGTGTGTTTTCATCACCAATTGATTATGGGCAGCGCCCGTTTACCGTTTATATTCAACAACCCCAGCTGGAAACATTTGCTTTTGGAATGGTTCACCAACCCGATTTGCAATCCGGCGGCTTTCTCGGGCGATACGTTGACAAACCCTATTTGTGCGCCTTTCAATTGCCCTGCGTAGTTCATTAGCCCGATTTGGAGCCCGTTTGTTTTCAAATCAGTATTCACCAACGCGATAGACAATCCGTTGCGTTTGGCTGCGGCGTTGTACAACCCGGCGACACTCACGCCATTTGCCCTTTTGGAAATAAGAAAACCCGCCGACACGGACAGCCCGTTCATTTTATTCATTTTCGTGAAAGTGGAAATGTTCACACCGCGCACTTCGCCGCCTTCAAGGAATCCGCCGGTGCTCACATTCAGTCCGTTGATTACCGTACAAGTGGAATCGGTTTCGAAAAGATCGTCAAAAGTCGTATGTCTGAAATCGAGGAACGGCCAGACGAGCAACATGCCTAAACCAACTGGCGAAATTTCGGCGTTGATGCCGTTGACGGTTTGCATCGGAATCAACTCGCTCCTGAAATGACCGATGCCGAGTGTCAATCCGTTTACGGTTTCCACGTTACGGGCGATGGGCGACAAACTGAACCCGTACCGCGTCTTGAATGGGCCGCGCCGGATGCTGTCGTAATAAGGCTTTGCGATACTGTCGTAACGGCGTGTGCTTTCTATTACGGCCTGCATTTTTTTCTCATAAATCGAATCCTGCGCCCATGCGGAAAACCCGGACAGCAGCGAGAATAAGATAATAGTCCGTGTGTTGCACAACAGCGTACAGATGCTGCATCGGCAATTTTTGATGGTTTCCATGATTATTTTACTTTATTGAATTGGTATTGCATTTTGGAGCTGTGTCCAGCGGCCACGACCAAAATCATCCCCGAGCGGTTCCAATAATGATCAACGACTAAAGTACTGTCGCGTTTCAGTCTGAGTCTGACGCGGCTCACGTCTGTAATGGCGTAAAACGGATAAAACGGAATACGCTTTCTACGCAAAAAGATCTCGTAGCTGTTTTTCTTGGACTTGCCTTTATAGGCGACAAAATAGTCGCCGCCGAGGTTGTTTTTGCAGCTCAACTTTAAATCGCCCTGATGGTCAAACCCGATAGAAACTTTTCCGTCTGCGGGATTTCCCAGTCCGAAGATTGAAGCCAGCGACACGTGTGCAGTGGAATCAATCGGGAGATTTTTGAACGTCATTTTGAAATCTCTGGGCAAAGGTTCTGTTTCGCGTTTGCTGACCTTTGCCGGGCCGCATGCGCAGCAAACTAATGTTGCTAAAAGGATAATCTGTTTCATTTCGATTGGTTTTTTCAGGGCAAACGTATTGCGATATTCACCAGACGATACGCGAAAATCAATTAATTAAATTTATATATTTGTGAAAATCGCAAAAATGAACGCGCAAGATTTGTTACTTCAGGCCATCCGGAAACAGCGACAGTCGGCCTCGCTCAACGACGAGATTGCAGCCGTGCTCAACATCAGCTATGACGCAGCGCACCGGCGCGTTTCCGGGAAAAGCAAATTCTCGATTGAAGAAACAGCGACGCTTGCCACGCATTACAACCTGTCGTTGGACAGTTTGTTCACATCCGGCAAAAAGGTCATCGTCGAGAAAACCCTCGAAATCCAAACGCTGGAAGACATGCTCGCGTACTTCGCACAATCTGCGGAGCGTTTGCGGCAACTGGCCCAATCTCCGGACGCCAACCTTTACTATTTTGCGAAAGACATTCCGATCTTCTATTTCATGGACGCCACGATCTTGTCCAAATTCAAGGCTTTCGCTTGGTTGAACATGCTCAACCCAAACCTGCGGCCGGTAAGTTTCGAGCACTTTGTCATCACGGAATCGTTCCTTGAACACACCCAGAAATTCAAGAACATCTATGAGCGCATTAATGTCAAGGAAATCTGGAGCGACAACACCATCAGCAGTACGCTGCAGCAAGTGGTTTACTTTTACGAATCGGGTCTGTTGAATTTCAAAAGTGCGAAAGCCATTTTAGACGACATCCAACGCATCATGGGCGATATCGCTAAAAAATGCGACCATGCAAAATTTGAATTGTACCATAACGAACTGTTGCTGCTCAACAACAACGTGCTCGTGGAAGCCGCGGGCCGCCAAACGCTGTTCGTGCCGTACACACTACTGGGCTATTTCGTGACCAACGACAAGGAAGCGTGCACCAACGTTTCGCGATTTTTCGCCCAACAAACGCAAAACTCCATGCCGCTGGGCCAAACCGGTGTGCGTGAACGCAACCGATTCTTCAACCGCGCACTGCGTAAAATCGATTATTGCCGCGAAAAACTGCAGGCCATCGCGCACCCAACAGACTGACATTTAAGCAATTCCTAAGATTGAAATGTTAAAATTATTGTTTCATTTGCGGGCAAAATCCCTACATAATGAAAAACTCGATCCGCGCGGCTGCAGTTGGCGTACTATTCCTGCTGGCTTCGTGCTCCAGTGACGATTCCGGAAACGGCGGAAACACCAACGGCTTCGAAATCACCAACGACCCAATGGCCAATGAAGCTTTCGACACGAGTAATTTCGGCATTTACAAAGGTATTTTCGTAGGTTCGTCGGGCAGCATTTTGATCAATATGGCGAACGACGGCGAAGTCTCGGCGCGGCTCATCATGGACGGCGACATTTACGATTTTGCGACAGTTGAAGCCGTTGCGCAAAACCAACCCATCGTGGCCTTGACGTTCACGTCAGACGATTTGTCTTTCGATTTTTATGCAGATGCAGACGGCAATGGCGCCTACGTGGCCGACGTTATTTTTCCCGGCCATGACAGTGGTACGATCCAGATTGCAAAAGAATTTTCTGACCAATTGGTGGAATGTTGGGAAGGCACGTACAGCGGCGAAGGTTCGGGCACGTTCAATCTTTTGATTTCCAACGGTATCGTCCGTGGCCTAACCAAATCCGATGACACGCCTGATGTTTCCTACCTCGACGGAACAATCGAAACAGATGTGGTAAGCGGGTTTTACGACTTCGGCGATTTTACCGGCACACGCACCGGAAACACCATGAACGGAAGCCTAACCAACAACGAAAGCGGTGGTGGAAATTGGATCGCTACGCGCAAATTGTAATTAAATCAAACTTTTTTTCGAACGTTTTGTAACTTTTAGTTATCTTATGCCGTAAAAGCCGGGTACGCTAAAAAGTACGCTCCACACATACATGAGACAACTCAAGATTACCAAGCAGGTGACCAACAGGGAAACCGCTTCTTTAGACAAGTATCTCCAAGAGATAGGAAAAGTTGACCTTATTACCGCTGACGAAGAGGTAGAATTAGCACAAAGAATCAAAGCCGGAGACCAGAAAGCCTTGGAAAAATTGACCAAAGCCAACTTACGTTTCGTGGTTTCGGTGGCTAAACAATACCAGAATCAGGGGTTGACATTGCCCGATTTGATCAATGAAGGCAATTTGGGCTTGATAAAAGCCGCCCAGCGTTTTGACGAAACACGTGGTTTTAAATTCATTTCCTACGCCGTTTGGTGGATCCGCCAGTCTATTTTGCAGGCGTTGGCCGAACAATCGCGTATCGTGCGTTTGCCGCTCAACAAGATTGGTTCCATCAACAAGATCAACAAGATGTACGCCTTGCTCGAGCAATCGAACGAGCGTCCGCCGAGCGCAGAAGAAATCGCAAAAGAGCTTGACATGACGGTGAATGACGTGAAAGAATCCATGAAAAATTCTGGCCGTCACCTGTCAATGGATGCGCCGCTTGTAGAAGGCGAAGATTCCAACCTGTATGACGTATTGCGTTCGGGTGAATCGCCAAACCCAGACCGCGAACTCATCCACGAGTCATTGCGTACGGAAATTGAAAGATCTTTGGAAACCTTGACGCCACGTGAGGCAGATGTTGTACGTTTGTATTTCGGACTGGGCGACCAACATCCGATGACACTTGAGGAAATCGGCGAGACCTTTGATTTGACCCGCGAGCGCGTACGCCAAATCAAGGAAAAAGCCATCCGCAGGTTGAAACACACTTCGAGAAGCAAGATTTTAAAGACATATTTGGGATAATTATAACATCCCGACTTTTCCAACGGCACAGCTTTTGGAAATCGTACCGCGACAAACAGTCTGATTAACTGTTCGTTTTTTGATTGATGATTGAAACTCCGGCTGATTACCGGAGTTTTTTTATGTGTCTATGTTTTGGGCGTTGCCAATATCTTCGGCAAAAGCTAGACGCTTTCACCTCGATAGTGGCCGCGCTTTCCGCTCTATCTTTTGCTCATGCTTTGCAAAAGGATGCCGCTGCAATCGCTAACGCAACATCACTGTCACCGAAACATTTTCAAATTTCCAAATTTCCAAATTTTCAAATTCGTACTTTTGCGCCAACAACACAACTATGAAGAATACCTTAATCGCACCATCAGTGCTTTCGGCCGATTTCGCCAACCTGCAGCGCGACATCGAAATGATCAACAATTCAGCCGCCGACTGGTTTCACATTGACATCATGGACGGCGTTTTCGTACCGAACATTTCTTTCGGCATGCCTATCTTAGAAGCCATTGCCCGACACGCCAAAAAAACCATCGACGTGCATTTGATGATCGTCAACCCAGACCCATACATCAAAACCTTCGCGGCGTTGGGTGCGAACAACCTTACCGTACATTACGAAGCGTGTACGCATTTGCACCGCTCGTTGCAAGCCATCAAGGCAGAAGGCATGAAAGCCGGCGTTGCCATCAACCCGCACACCAACGTGGCGTTGCTCGAAGACACCATCAAAGACATTGATTTGGTCTGCTTGATGAGCGTGAACCCAGGTTTCGGCGGGCAATCGTTCATTGAGAATACGTACAAGAAAATTGTACAATTGCGTGAAATCATCGTCAGGAACAATGCCGACACGCTTATTGAGATTGACGGTGGCGTATCTGACAAAAACGCCCTGGAACTCGTGCAAAAAGGCGCAGACGTATTAGTGGCAGGCAACTTCGTATTCAAATCCGGTAATCCGACACAAACCATCGCCGACCTGAAAAATTTAACGCGAATCTGACCACGCAAATTTTCAAAAGTATGCAGTTCGTCGATAAACTCAGCTATATATAGAGTTTTCGAGGTATTGACAATGGGCTTCCCTAATATTGTATGGGTTACGAATACCTTATGGGGAAAAATCTTGTCATTTACTACGTGGACGATGATCCGGAAGATTTGGACGTGCTGGCCGAAATCGGTATGGGCATGGGCATTGAAGTGATTCCTATCCACGAAACCAATGGGGTACAAGACAAAATCTGTGCAGAGAAAGAAGGCACGAAAGTGATTTTTCTGGACGTGAATATGCCGGTAAGAAGCGGCTTCGACCTACTCGAAGAACTCAAACATTCCGAAACCTGCCACAATTTCCCGATTGTGACTTTCTCCACCGGGCACGACTTGGAAACCATCGAAAAATGCTGGCAACTCGGTGCCGACATGTACATCCGAAAAGGCCAGTCTGTCGTTCGCTACAAAGAAATCCTTGCGCAGGTCAATTCGATAGACTGGCAACACTATACGCGTAATGAGGAGAATTTCATCCTAACGGCATAACGTCTCAAAATTCAATCAAACATCGATTTCTGCGCAGCCTGTTTGGCCGGAAGATGCAAGTCCAGCCCGAAACGCTCATTCATTTTCTGGATGAAATGTGTGGCCAGCAGCGGCGACTCCAACTCAATATTTTGGTGCACGAAGAAATACAATTTGTTCAAGCCTTCGTTTCGCCATTTTTCGATACGGTCAATCCAATCGTCCAGCCTATCAATGTCCGATGGATGATTCGCGCCCACGTAACGCACGAACGCCTCGCCCGAAGTCAATCGCATATGCAACATGTCACGACGTCCGGCAGTGTCAACTACTATGTTTACCATATGTAATTCCTCCAACAGCCTGCAGAATTGCTCCAGCATTGCCGGTTCAAACCACTCGGCATTACGCACTTCCACGGCCAACGGAAATTCCTTCGGAAAAATCCTAAGCGCGGCTTCCAACTTCGCAAAATCTTTCGGCTTAAAATTGTCGTGCAATTGCATGAACGCCATGCCCAGTTTTTCCTGGAAGTTGCTCACGGCGTTGGAAAAAGTCTGGATGGGTTCCTCAACGTTGTTCAACCGTCGGTAATGTGTAATTAAATCCGAAACTTTTGGGAAAAACTTGAAATCCTCAGGGGTTTTGTTGCGCCAGGTTTCCACTTGCTCCCATTTGGGCATGCCGTAGAACGTGGCATTGAGCTCGATGGAGTTGAACTGCGTAGCATAATACTCCAATTCGTCTTTCGTGCCCCGCGGGTAAAAACCTTTCAAGTCGGTGCGGTTCCATTTGGCGCAACCGATGTAAACTTCAAAAGGTCCGGTAGACTTATGCTTCGCCAAGATTTTTGCCGTTTGCGGCGCGTCTGGCGGCAAGGTAAAATCTACAGCGCCGGGATTGTCAACTTGTCCAAATTTCATGATTGTCTTTTCCCCGAAGATACGAAAAAAGAAAACCCCTTTCGGGGCGTTCTCAGTACTGTTCCAGGAAATACTTTAGGATGTCGGTTGTGGTGACAATGCCTACGGGCTTTTCGTCTTCGCACACTGGAAGTGCATGGAATTCGTGGTTGGCCAGGATTTCCGCCGCTTCACGAACCGTCGTTTCGGGCGTGATGGTAATCACGCGGCGCGTCATGACTTGCTCGAGGGTAAACATGTTGTAAACGGTCGTGTCGACATTCTGCGCGTCGTCGTCAACGGCATCCACGAACGAAATACGCAACAAATCATTGTAGCTGAGCATGCCTTCGATGTGGTTGCCGTTCACCACCGGGATATGCCTGATGTGGTGTTTCTTAAAAAGCGTTTCCGCCTTGGTCAAATCGTCTGACGGATTCAGGCAAATCAAATTTTTGGTCATAATGGTCGAAACCGGAACTCTGTGTTTCATTTGGTCTAGTGTTTAAATTATACCCAAATGTAGTATCGGTATTCGGCAAAAAACCTGACCGATATTAGCGCGATTCCGATATTATTTCCGTATCTTATAGGCTAGCGATCCATTGAAATCCAAACCGGCGCATGATCGCTGGATTTTTCCCAGCCACGCACATGTTTATCCACACCCGAATCCAGAAGCAACGCCGATGCTTTCTGGTTCAAAAGGAAATGATCAATCCGCAAACCAGCGTCGCGGCCATACGCGTTCCGGAAATAATCCCAAAATGTGTAGATTTTTTCCTGCGGATGCAGCGCCCGGATGGCATCGGTCCAGCCTTGCGCCATAAGCGTTTCAAAGGCCGATCGGGTTTCTTCCCGGAACAAAGCATCGTCCACCCAGCGTTCGGGTTTATACACGTCGAATTCCGTCGGGATGACGTTGTAATCGCCCGCCAAGACAACCGGTAAATCATATTGGAAGAGATGCGCCGCACGTGCCGCAAAACGAGACATCCATTGCAATTTGTAATCGTATTTCGGGCCCGGCGCAGGATTTCCGTTGGGCAAATACAGACAACCAATGACCATATCGCCTACCATCGCCTCCAGATATCGGCTTTGTACATCTTCGGCATCCCCGGGAAGTATGCGGCCTATTTCCTTGATTTCAAGTCCTCGGGTTAAGATGGCCACGCCGTTCCAGCTCTTTTGTCCGTGCCATACGGCGTGGTAACCGGCGGCCGTGATGGCTTCTATCGGGAATTTCTCCTGTGGCGCCTTCAATTCTTGCAAGCAGACGATGTCCGGTTTGGCTTCATGAAGCCATTTCAGTAGCACCGGAAGCCGGCCGTTGACACCATTGACGTTATAAGTGGCAATTTTCATATTCTTCGTTTCTTGTCAAGTTACGAAGATTGCGTCAGTTTTCGCGATAATTTATCATGATCCGGACGTGATTGTACAACTCCGGAAACGCCCGCTTGAAATCCTGAGGCGTCTCGAAAAAATGCTCGAGCATGACCGCGACAAACTCGAAACTGTTCGTGAAGGCATAATTCCGGAAATAGTCAGATTCCATCAAACGCTGCCGGTTGGGCGCATGGTTGATTTCCTTCAACAAGCGTTCAAATCGAGAGGCGAACAAAGCCGCACCGTTGTCTTTGCGCCGTAACCCGTAAAAATGGACGACGTGCGCAAATTCATGGATGCCGAGGTTCAAATTATCAGAACTGGATTCGTGGCCTTCCAGGAAATGTTTCCATGAGAAGACGATGGCCTTTACCGCCGGGTTGAATTCGCCGTTGTGCAGACGGTCATGTAGTGTTGATTCATACGAATCCGGATACAGGATGATTTTGTCGAACACATTGAACCGATACACGCGGAAGCCAAACGTAAGCATGACGTATGTGGCTGCCACCATCAGTTTCATTTCTTCGGTGACCACCAAACCTTGTTTGCCGTGAAAGGTGTAATGCGCCATGAACTGATACACGCGATGGTCGAAATACGTTTTACGTTTCTCAGACAGCCGCTTGTAAAAGGCAAACCGGGTGCGCAAGAGATGTCTTTGCCGCTCGTCCAATTGTTTCGGAAACAGATAGAAATGGACGTACACGGGCTTTTCGAAAGCAGCGATGTAAAAGGGTTCGATGACCGACGAGATAAAATGTGAGGCCAACATGAAGACGATGAATCCGACCAAAAAAATGGTGACGGCCGCAATAAGAAATTCCATAGCGGTAAGATAAGGATAAAGTGGGAATTGTTGAACAACGAAGCGCTGCCCGGATGGCTATGTCCAGTTCGGGAAGTCCAAATCCTCTTTTGGTGCGACACGAATGATGATGAGTTCATTACTGCCGATGGTTTCCAAACCGTCGAATTGGAATTCTTCGGTATCATCGTAGCGGATGACGCGCGCCAGTTGTAGGCCGTGCGAAAGTTTGCGCAATTGTGTCTTGCGGCCTTTTTGCTGTTCGATTTTGTCGAGTGCGCCATTCCAATCACCGTTCACGTAAGTGAAGCAATGGTTTTCGGCTGCCCCGACAATGTTGTCGGTCTTGCGGTCATAGCGTTTATCGCCATTTGTGTCTTCGAATAAGATGATATAGGCCACGGAAAAATCGGCACCGTGCAGACTCAGTACGCCTTCCTGCGGCGGCATCGCGGGCAATTCAAGTTCGAATTTTCCGTCTGTGATTTCGCCGACTTGTTCACCGGCAACATGTGCGCGACCATCGGAATAATGCCAGATTGCCGCCACGTAAATGCGGTCCTCGCTAGTGTTAATGGCTTGCGATGTCCGGCCTTTGAAATGGATCGCAAAGGCTTGGTGGCACATGAGGATAAGGAAAAACCTGAGGAAATGCGATGGCTTCATAGATGGTTTTGTGCGAAGGTATGGATTTTATCAAAACTCACCTGTCGGGATTGCGCTTCACTGCGTTGCGCGTCCAATCAGAATTCATCTAGATTTTTGTAGCATGACGGCTTTTCAAAATTTGCTAAAGCAAATATACCTGAAGCCCACTGGGCTTCCTCCTCTATATCTCATATCCTCGGGCTCCGAATCAAAACTCACCCATCGGGATTGCGCTCCACTGCGTTACACGCTTCCCTCGGGCTCCGTTTTGAAAAAGGAAAAGGTCAAAAAGAAAATTGAAAGCGAGCTTTCTTTTCTTTTTGACCTTTTCCTTTTATTGTGACCTCATCGGGATTCGAACCCAAATCTTCAGAACCGGAATCTGAAATTCTATCCATTGAACTATGAGGCCGGGATTGGTGGCGTGCTTGTGCCGCACCAATATTATGACAATAGCTTCTTGACTATTGTTGAAATCGTTTTGCCGTCGGCTTGGCCGGCAAGTTGTGCCGAGGCTGCGCCCATGACTTTGCCCATATCGGCCATGCCAGATGCGCCGGTCTGGCTAATGATGTTGGACACCACGGCTTCGATCTCCGATTCACTTAATTGCGCCGGCAAAAACTTCTCGATGATGGCGGCTTGCTGCAATTCCGGTTCGGCCAAATCGGCGCGACCTTGTTGCGTATAGATGTTTGCGCTGTCTTTGCGCTGCTTGACCAAACGCTGAAGCAATTTGATTTCGTCGTCAGAAGACAATTCTTCTTTCGCGCCGGTTTCGGTCTGAGCGAGCAATAATGCCGATTTGATGGCACGCAATGATTCGAGTGCAACGGTATCCTTGGCGCGCATGGCGTTCTTGATTTCCTCGTTGATGTTGGCCTGTAAACTCATGGTTTCGGTTTTGCCGTGCGAAGGTAAAAAAAATAACCCGAAAATCATTCAATTTTCGGGTTCAACAAAAGTATCGGTTAAGTTACTAATCTACATTGTCGTGTAGGAATGAATTGTTTGAACGCAATTGCGGATCGTCGTTGCTGTCTTTGCCGACAGACAAGCGCGAATTGCCAGATTGCGGCATGTTGCTCGAAATATCTTCACCGGCGCGCTTGTAAGCTGGCACTTTCTCCAACTCGTCGATTTTTGACGTGCTGTTGTGGAATTTATAGTTGAATTCCTTCATCTTGCGTCGGCGGTCATCGGCACGCATTTTCAGCGATTCTTCAATGGTCATCTCGGTTGGCAAGACGTCGTCGTAATTGGTTGGTGGCGTGTATGGCGCACTTTCGGCCACTGGTGTAGCGGTTAACGGCGCTTTCACTTCCATCGTGATATTGAGTTCAGGGGCGATTGGCTCTTCCGTCTTTGCGGCTTCCACCGGCTTAGAGTTGAGCAGATCGTTTTCGAGTTCCATATATTCTTCAAGCGAATATTTCACGATGCCGCTCTCATTGAGTTCGGTCATCGGCACTACTTGTACCGGCTGGACTACTTTAATTTCGTTGATCTCATCGAGCGAAAAACGGACTTCTTCTTCCATCTTCGGCTCTTCTGTTTTAGGAACCGGCAAATCAAAAGTGAAGGACACTTGTTCTTCCTTCGCGACGAAAACCGGCTCGCTGACAGTCAATTCCTTTGCTTCTGGCGTGGTCGTAAAGAAATCGGTATCGAAACCTTTTACCGGCGACACGATTTCAAAAGTCACATCCAGATTCTTCAAAAATTCCGATGTTGGCACCAAGTCCATTTCAAATGCGGCAACAACGGGTTCAGCAGCTACCGGCGCTTCAAAATCTTCGATCAGGTCAAATACAATCTTCTCTTCGTTTCCCACGGCCGTTGGCGCTTCCACGTCGATTTCAAAAGCCGAAACGACTTTGTTAGGCGTCAGGTCTTGTACCACTTTCTGTTCGCCTTCCAGCGAGTGGATGATCTTTTTTGGCTCGGTGTTGACGATTTCGCTCTGTTGTTCCAAATTAAATCCCGTCGCGATGATGGTCACGGCAATAGAATCGCCCAAGGTTTCGTCTTCGCCCACACCCATGATGATGTTGGCGTTGAAACCGGCTTCGGCTTGAATATGATCGTTGATCTCGCCGATTTCGTCAATCGTGATTTCGTTGGCGCCCGAAACAATCAGCAACAATACGTTTTTGGCTCCAGAGATTTTGTTGTCGTTCAACAACGGTGAGTCCAGTGCGGCAATGATGGCTTCCTTCGCACGGTTGTCGCCGATGGCAGTTGCAGAACCCATGATGGCCGTGCCGCTGTTAGACAATACGGTCTTGGCATCTTTCAAGTCGATGTTCTGCGTGTAGTGGTGTGTGATGACCTCGGCGATGCCACGTGATGCGGTCGCCAATACTTCGTCGGCTTTAGAGAAACCGGCCTTGAAGCCCAAGTTTCCGTAAACCTCGCGCAGTTTGTTGTTGTTGATGACGATGAGTGAATCCACTTGCTTGCGAAGTTTCTCCACGCCTGCCATCGCCTGATCCTGACGTACTTTGCCCTCGAACGCAAACGGAATGGTCACGATGCCCACGGTCAGGATGTCGCGCTCCTTGGCCAATTGTGCAATGACCGGCGCCGCGCCTGTCCCGGTTCCGCCGCCCATACCCGCGGTGATGAACACCATCTTGGTTTGGCTGTCGAGCATTTTCTCGATGTCGGAAATACTTTCAATGGCCGATTGTTGCCCAACCTCAGGGTTCGCGCCTGCACCAAGACCTTCGGTGAGGTGAACGCCCAATTGGATTTTGTTCGGCACAGGGCTGTTCTGCAAAGCTTGTGAATCGGTATTGCAGACGATGAAGTCCACGCCTTTGATTCCCTGCTTAAACATGTGGTTGATGGCATTGCTACCGCCGCCGCCCACGCCGATAACTTTTATAACATTCGATTGGTTTTTAGGCAAGTCGAATGAAATACTTCCGATTTCTGAGTTGCTGTTCATAATCTTCAGGATATTTGTTTATGTCTTATTGCTTCTTATTGCTCTTACTCTTGTGACGCCAACTACTCGGCGTTATCCAGGAAATCCTTGATCTTGTCCACATAACGGTCAAAGAATGATTTCCTGATTTTGGTCTCGGTGCTTTCTGGCTGCGCCATTTCTTCCACAGCCACTTTTTGCTCTACCGGTTGCGCTTGTTCGGCCACTTTTTCGAAAACCGGTTCAGGTTGCGCCTGCGGTTGCTGCACATATGTTTGTTGCACTGGTTTTACCGGCTCGGACTGCACTGCTGCCGTTTCAATTTTTACTGCGCTCTGCGTACGGTTGCCGATGCTGTTCATGACAAGCCCAACGGCCGTAGCATACAACGGGCTGGAAATCTCCTCGCTCGAATTGCCCGCCAGATGTTCGTTCGGGTAACCGATGCGCGTGTCCATTCCCGTGATGTATTCCACCAATTGCTTGATGTGCTTGAGCTGCGAACCGCCGCCCGTAAGCACAATACCGGCGATGAGTTTTTTCTTTGCATCTTCGTGACCGTATGCCTTGATTTCGGCGTACACATGCTCGATGATTTCCACCACGCGGGCATGGATGATCTTGGACAAATTCTTGAGCGAAATCTCTTTCGGCTCGCGACCGCGCAACCCTGGGATTGACACGATTTCGTTGTCTTTGTTCTCACCCGGCCAGGCCGAACCGAATTTCACTTTCAGCAATTCGGCTTGCTTCTCAATGATGGAGCAACCTTCTTTGATGTCGTCGGTGATGACGTTGCCGCCAAACGGGATAACCGCCGTATGACGGATGATGCCGTCCTTGAAAATCGCCAAATCGGTCGTGCCGCCGCCAATGTCGATGAGCGCCACACCGGCTTCTTTTTCTTCGTTGCTCAACACGGCATCCGACGAAGCCAGCGGTTCGAGCGTCAGTCCAGACAATTCAATGCCCGAATTCTGGACGCATCGGCCCACATTCCGGATGGATGACGCCTGCCCGACCACAACATGGAAACTGGATTCCAAACGACCACCGTACATGCCAATCGGTTCCTTGATTTCGGATTGCCCGTCAATCTTGAATTCCTGCGGCAAGACGTGGATGATTTCCTCGCCCGGCAACATGGCCAGTTTGTTCACCTGATCGATCAGACGCTGGATGTCGGCCTCGCCAATCACTTCTTCCGGATTGTTGCGGGAAATATAATCGGCGTGCTGGATGCTGCGGATGTGTTGTCCGGCAATGCCCACCACGACATCTTTGATTTTGTATCCTGAATTGCTTTCGGCTTCGGCAACCGCTTGCTGGATAGATTGGATGGTTTGCGTGATGTTGTTCACCACACCGCGCGCCACGCCAAGGCTTTTGGACTTTCCGACACCGAGGATTTCCAGCTTGCCGTACTCGTTCTTCTTCCCGATCATGGCCACAATCTTCGTCGTGCCGATGTCTAGACCTACTGCGATGTTTTCTCTTTCCATAACCTCCTATTTGGTGCAAACCACCTGTTGCGTAAACCTCAGGTTAATCAGTTTATATTTGTTAATCGTACTGTCTGTTACCGCTTTCTGGAAAAAAGCCTTGTAATTGCTGAACTTTCTTTCCATGTTGATCGTCCTGCCGAAATCAATGTCGTAACTGAAATTCCGGTTGGCCAAAACGATGTTGCCGTTGGGCGAAACCGTCGCGCCGATGATGTTCTTCTTTAAAAAATCATCGTCGTGGACCATTTTGAACATTTCGGCAATTTTCTTCCTGTTGCCATCGTTGACATCGCCCGTGATGAGCGGCACGCGGGCCGAATATTGTTCAGACAGCGGCATCCTATTCCCTTCATAATCAATGTAGAAGGAACCGTTTTCGTCCAACACTCTGGCAATGGGAGTTTTTTGTTTTACCTTGGCTTTCAGTACTCCGTCAATCGTCACAAAAACCTCCGATTTCTCTATCATTTCGTGCCTGTTGAGCGACTTTTCCAGCCTGTTCAAATCTACTTTATCTTTACGAATGCTTCTGGCGGTGGTATTATTTTCTATTAACAATTTATTAACCGCTTCGTTGGTAATGAAAAGGTTATCGTCGCCCGTAAAAATCACCTCCGATTTGGCCAACATGCGCTCTTGGTTCCGCTTCGACGTAAAGGCCAAAAGAAACCCGACGGCGCCCAGCATGAGCACCAACCGAATGTTCGTCCAATTGAAAATCTTCTTCATGATAATGCCTGTTTTATGTCGGTGACCATTTCGCCGATATCGCCGGCACCGATGGTCACGATTACCTTATTTGGCGCGGCTTTCAGCACTGGAATCAGTTCATTCTTCTGGAGCAATCTCTTGTTCGGATTCGTCATTTTTTCCATGAGCCAGGACGACGTAATGCCGGGCATCGGAAGTTCGCGCGCCGGATAAATGTCCAGCAAGATCACCTCGTCGAATTGCGACAGGCTTTCGGCGAAACCATCGGCAAAATCACGTGTGCGGCTGAACAGATGCGGCTGGAACACGGCCAATATTTTCTCGGTCGGATAGAGTTCACGAACCGCCTGATGGACAGCGTTGATTTCGGTGGGATGGTGTGCATAATCGTCGATGAAAACTTTGTCATCGCGCCTGATCTGGTACGAAAATCTTCTGCGAATGCCTTTAAACGACAGTAAAGCCTTGGCGATGGCGTCGGTTGGGGTGCCATATTTTTGAGCCATGGCCAAAGCCATTACCGCGTTTGATAGATTGTGGTTTCCCGGCAGGCCGAACCGCAAATCTGCAATGATTCCGGTTGGTGTCTGCACGTCGAAAACGTATTGCCCGTCGTCGATCCTGATGTTGTGTGCTTTATAATCTGCGTCGTTGTTGACCGCTACCGTAAAACCTTTGAGCGGCAGCCCATTGGCCACGAACAGATTGGTTTTGTCTTCGACCTTGTCGGCAAACTCCGTGAACGATGCTTCAATGGAGGCGCTGTCGCCGTAGATGTCCAAATGGTCTGCATCCATCGAGGTTACGCATGCGATATCCGGATGCAAATGCAGGAAGGAGCGATCAAACTCGTCGGCTTCCACGACCGTGACAGTTTTTCCTTCCCCGATCAAATTTGAATTGTAATTCTCGACGATGCCGCCCACAAATGCCGTGACATCTGCGCCGCTTTCATAGAGAATATGCCCGAGAATACTGGAAGTAGTGGTTTTTCCGTGCGTGCCAGCCACTGCAAAACAAAAGGTGTCTTTCGTAATGATGCCCAGCACTTCTGCCCTTTTCCGAAGCTCATAATCGCGTTCGATGAAATAATTCCATTGCGAATGTGTGACCGGAACGGCCGGCGTGACCACAACCAGCGTATTGTCTTGGTTGAAGGTTGAAGGAATCAATTGGATGTCATCCTCGAAATGAATCGGGATGCCGCTTGCGATGAGTTCGGACGTCAATTCAGTCGGCGTTTTGTCGTAACCTGCCACGTCCTTGCCGATGGCCTTGAAATAACGCGCCAACGCGCTCATCCCGATGCCGCCGATGCCGATGAAAAAGACGTTATGGATTTGGTTCAGGTTCATTTCAGTTGCTAGTTCTGAGTGGCCGGTTGTTAGATGTTCGGTTTAATAACTTAACAATTTCGTCCACGATTTCTTTTGTAGCATTGGGCTTGCCCAACTTTAATATGTTCTCGGCCAGTTCGCGTTGCCAATTTTCGTCCGCCAGCAATTTGCTGAAGGTTTCGCCGAACTGTGTATCGAGTTCGGATTCCCTCAACAATATCGCGCCGCCTTTATCGACGATGGCTTTGGCGTTCTTGGTTTGATGATCTTCGGCCACATTGGGCGACGGGATGAAAATCACCGGTTTGCCCACCAGGCACAATTCGGAAACCGACGAAGCGCCGGCCCGTGAAATCACGATGTCGGCCGCGGCATAGACCAGATCCATCCTATCGATGAACGCCATGACCTGGATATTTTCCTTTTCGGCGAAATGACGATATTCTTCGTAATAGAACTTGCCGCACTGCCAGATGACTTGTACGCCTTGCGCCGCGATGTTTACCACTTCCTTGGCGATCAATTGGTTGATGCGGCGTGAACCAAGGCTTCCGCCCAAAACGAGTAACGTTCGTTTGTTCGGATCAAGTTTGAAATAGTCAACGGCTTGTGCTTTATGGTCGTGCATCGCAATCAAATCCTGACGCACCGGATTGCCGGTGAACACGATTTTATCTTTGGGGAAAAACCGCTCCAAGCCTTCATACGCCACGCAAATCTTCGCGGCTTTCTTGGCCAGCATCTTATTGGTGATGCCCGGATAGGAATTCTGCTCCTGTACAACCGTCGGGATGTTCATCGCACCTGCTGCCTGCAACGTTGGGCCGCTGGCGAAACCACCGGTACCAATCACGACGTCGGGCTTGAATCCACGGACAATGCCGCGCGCTTTCCACAAGCTCGACATCAGCTTTAACGGAAACATCAAATTCTGCAAAGTCAGTTTGCGTTGCAGGCCGGCAATCCACAAGCCTTTGATGGCATAACCGGCTTGCGGCACTTTCTGCATTTCCATTTTGTCCTGCGCGCCGACGAACAGGAACTCTGCATCGGGAAACCGCAGCTTCAACTCATTGGCAATCGCCACGGCCGGATAAATGTGTCCGCCCGTACCGCCGCCGCTCAATATGAATCTTTTGTTTGCCACGAATCCTGTATTTATTTCTTTTTTAAGACTGCATTCATCGGATTGCTCGATAAGCTTTCCTCTATGGAATAATCTTCGCCTTCTTTTTTCTCCGTTTCAGTTGGTTCGCCGTTCGCCGCTGCAATCAATGCGGCTTCGGCGGCTTCTTCGCGCTCGATTTGTTTGTCGATCATGCGCTGCAACGCTTCTTCGCGTTTCTGTTTCTCGTCGAGTTCAGCCGCGATTTCTTCCTCTTTCTTGGTCACGCCGATGATGATCCCGATGGCGATGCACGTCATCCAGATGGAACTACCGCCCGAGGAAATGAGCGGCAACGTCTGTCCGGTTACCGGGAGCAACTCGGTCGCGACCGCCATGTTGATGAGTGCCTGGAAAATAATCGGGAAGCCGAGCCCGACGACCACCAGTTTTCCGAACATGGAATTGGCTTTGTGCGCCGCCACGATGAACCGGAAAAAGAGCAGCAGGTATAAGGCCATGACGCCCAAACCGCCGATCAAACCCCATTCTTCAACGATGATGGCGTAAATAAAGTCGGACGACGACTGCGGCAGGAAATTCTTCTGGACGCTTTTGCCCGGTCCGAGGCCGTAAATACCGCCGGACGCAATGGCTGTCTTCGCTTTTTCGATCTGGTAGTGTTCGTCGTCGGCATCTTTGTCTTTTGAATCGGACGAGAAATTGTGCAGACGTGCTTCCCAGGTGTTGACTCGGTTGAAGAACTTCGCTTCCGGAAATGCCTTGCCCAAAATCACGAAGAACGCCAAGGCCGCCACGCCTGTAGCCAGGATGAATCCGATATATTTCAGCGGATATTGCCCGATGAACACCAACATGATGACCATCGCAAACATCAAGGCGGCGGTGGAAAAGTTGGCCGGCAAGATCAGGCCGATGGTCACGAATACCGGTGTCCACAATTCCCAAAGTGAATTTTTGAACGTAACCGGTGTTTCACGCTTTTTCGAAAGGTAACGCGCCACGAACACCATCAGGATAATGGAAGCAAGGGTTGAGGTCTGGAACGTGATTCCGATGAACGGCACCTGGATCCAACGTGCGGCATTGGCTCCCGCGATCACGTTGCCCTTTATCAGTGTGTAACCCAATAACAACCACACAATCGGAAGGGCAATCATGGAAATTCCGCGGAAATAATGGTACGGCACTTTGTGGACCCAATAAATCATGCAGAAGCCAATGAGCACGTGGGCAAAATGTTTAACCAGATACGCAATGGTATTGCCCGTGCCATTGCCCATATAGGCCAGGTTGCTGCTCGCCGAAAAAACCGGCATAAAAGAAAACAACGCCAACAGCGCTACGAACGCCCAGATGACTTTGTCTCCTCTTAATTTGCTGAGTAGTTCAACCATTTTAGTTGCTGGTTTTTAGTTGCTAGTGGCTAGATAATTTGTCTTGCCGGGTGATTTTACTTAACCTCATCATTTTGAATGCGACGGCATTACTATCATTTTTTGCTTTTATTCTTTGGCTTCTCTTTTAGTTCGCACTTTCGGCTACAAGCAATATCTAGCCATTAGGAACTAAAAACTAGCCACTACAGATTCTGCACCGCCTGCTTAAACTGCCTGCCGCGGTCTTCATAATTCTCAAACAAGTCGAAACTCGCGCACGCCGGCGAGAGCAATACCGCGTCGCCTTTTTCGGCCATGTGCGAAGCCGTTTTCACCGCTTCCTGCATGTTGTTGACTTCCACCATGATATCGACCACGCCGCCAAACGCATCGATGATTTTCTTGTTGTCGACACCCAGACACACGATGCCTTTCACTTTCTCGCGGACCAGCGGCATGAGTTCGGCGTAATCGTTTCCTTTGTCAACGCCTCCCGCAATCCAAATGGTAGGCACGGTCATGCTGTCGAGGGCGAAAAAGGTCGCGTTCACGTTGGTCGCTTTTGAGTCGTTGATGTACTGCACGTTCTGGATTTTGAGCACTTTCTCCAGACGGTGTTCAACGCCTTGGAAATTCGACAGACTTTCCCGGATGACAGCCTTGCGGATGTTCATGAGTTTGGCCACCGACGTGGCGGCCATCGCGTTCTTGAGGTTGTGTTTGCCTTCAAGTGCGATGTTGGCGGTTTCCATCGTGAACTCTTCTTCGTTGATGTTGATTTCCATAGTGTCGTTTTTTATAAATGCTCCTTTCTCAAAGATTTTCTCGAGCGAAAAAGGAATCAGTTGGGCGTTTGTTTTATTGTTGTGCAACCAGTTTGTGATGGCTTCGTCGTCGCCGTCATAAATCAGGTAATCGTTTTCTGTTTGGTTCATCGTGATCCTGAATTTGGCCGCGATGTATTTGTTGTAATCGTATTCGTATCGGTCTAAATGGTCCGGGCTGATGTTGGTGATGATGGCAATGTCCGGCCGATAGTTGACGATGCCATCCAATTGGAAACTGCTCAACTCCAACACGTAACAATCGAACTTGTCTTCGGCGATCTGCCACGCAAAACTCTTCCCGATGTTGCCGCCCAGCCCAACGTTCAATCCACCGCGTTTGAGCAGATGATACGTGAGCGAGGTCGTCGTCGTCTTGCCGTTGCTGCCCGTTATCCCGATGGTTTTCGCCTTGGTGAACGGCGCCGCGAATTCAATCTCGGAAATCACAGGAATGCCTTTCTCAGACAGCTTCTTGACGATGGGCGATTTGTCCGGAATGCCCGGGCTTTTCATCACGACATCGGCGTTGAGCACCAGTTCCTCGGTATGGGTTTCTTCTTCCCATTCGATTTTGTTGATGATCAACACTTCCTTGTAATGCGCCTTGATCTTGCCGAAGTCGGACACGAATACATCGTAGCCTTGTTTCTTGCCCAAGATCGCCGTGCCTACACCGCTTTCGCCGCCGCCCAATACAACCAATCTTTGCATTTACCTGAGTTTAAGCGTTACGATGGATAAAATAGCCAGCAAAATCCCGACGATCCAGAAGCGCGTCACGATCTTGCTCTCGTGGTAGCCTTTCTTCTGGTAATGGTGGTGCAACGGCGACATCAGGAAAATCCTGCGCCCTTCGCCGAAGCGTTTCTTCGTGTATTTGAAATAGCTGACTTGCAGCACGACCGAGAAATTCTCGACCAGGAAAATTCCGCACAACAGTGGAATGAGTAGTTCTTTCCTCACCGCAATGGCAAGTACCGCAATGATGCCCCCGATGGTCAAGCTTCCGGTGTCGCCCATGAACACGGCAGCCGGATACGAATTGTACCACAGGAAACCGATGAGCGCACCTACGAACGCCGCGATGAACACGGTCATTTCGCCTGAATTCGGGATGTACATGATGTTCAGGTAACTCGAAAAGATGATGTTACCCGACACGAAGGTGAAAATGCCCAGCGCGAGCACCGATATGGCCGAGGTTCCGGCGGCCAAGCCGTCGATGCCGTCGGTTAAGTTGGCGCCGTTGGACACTGCGGTGATGATGAAAATGACAATCGGAATGAAGATGAGCCAGGCCCAATTTTCGTAACCGTCGCCCATGAACGACAACACTTGTGCGTAATCCAACTCGTTGTTCTTGACAAACGGAATGGTCGTCGTGGTCGATTTTTCCTCGATACCGGCCTGACGGATCACGTTGGTAGTCTGGCTGTAGCTGTACACGTTCGGAACGGCGTCTTTGCGCACGGTGACGTTCGGATGGAAATACAATACCGCGCCCACAATCAATCCCAAACCTACCTGGCCAATCACCTTAAAAATCCCTTTCAGGCCTTGTTTGTCCTTCTTGAATATCTTGATGTAGTCGTCGATGAAACCAATGGTGCCCATCCAAAGCGTGGTCACAATCAACAGTACGATGTAAATATTATTGAGTTTCGCCAGCAGCAACACCGGAATAAGTGTCGAGAAAATGATGATAAGCCCACCCATGGTTGGTGTTCCGGCTTTCTGCGTCTGGCCTTCCAGCCCGAGTTCGCGCACGGTTTCGCCCACTTGCTGGCGGCGCAGGAAGTTGATGACGCGCTTGCCGTAAATCGTTGAAATGGTCAGCGACAGCAGTACTGCAAGTCCTGAACGGAACGTGATGTACTGGAACACGCCCGTTCCCGGAATGTTCAGCATCTTGTCGAGGTATTCAAAAAGATAGTACAGCATGGCTTATTTTTTTAGTTGTTCCAATAATTCCTTTACGACGGCCATGTCGTCAAAATCGTGGCGCACACCGTTGATTTCCTGATACGTTTCGTGGCCTTTCCCGGCAATCAGGATGATGTCGCCCGATGCCGCCAACTGGCACGCCACTTTTATGGCTTGTTTGCGGTCTGTGATGGCGATGGTTTTGCGCTGGTTTTGGGCCTCGACGCCTTTCTCCATTTCTGCGATGATGTCATCCGGATCTTCCGTGCGCGGATTGTCCGAGGTCAAAATGGCTTTGTCGCTCATGCTCGAGGCAATGTGTGCCATCACCGGGCGTTTGGTGCGGTCACGGTCGCCGCCGCAGCCCACAATCGTAATGAGTTGCTCGTTTTTGGTCCTGATGTCGTTAATGGTGTTGAGCACATTCTCCAACGCGTCTGGCGTGTGCGCATAGTCCACAATGGCCGTCACCTTATTGTCCGAGATGATGAACTGAAATCTTCCTGAAACGCTTTCCAATTCAGACAGCAGCCGCAACACTTCCAATTTTTCCAATCCAAGTTCTACGGCCGTACCGAAAATCGCCAGCAGGTTGTAGGCGTTAAACGTCCCTATGAGCCTTGTCCAGACTTCGTTGTCGTTGATCTTCAACAACAATCCGCTAAGCTGACTCTCTAAAATCTGCGCTTTGTAGTCCGCGTATGTCTTTAAGGCGTAAGTGAGCTTTCGCGCCTTGGTGTTTTGCAACATGACCACGCCATTTTTGTCATCGACGTTGGACAACGCAAAAGCCGACACCGGCAAATGGTCGAAAAACGACTTCTTCACATCGCGGTATTCTGCAAACGTATCGTGATAATCCAAATGGTCGTGCGACAAATTCGTAAACACGCCGCCGGCAAATTGTAACGCATCGGTCCTTTTCTGATGGATGCCGTGCGACGACACTTCCATGAAACAATAGTCCACGCCGGCTTCGACCATTTCGGCCATATAGCGGTTGATCGTCAGCGGATCGGGCGTCGTGTGCGTGGCCTTGTGCTCCAAATCGTCCACCATGATTTTCACGGTCGAGATTAGCCCAGACTTGAAACCGGCTTTGCGGAATAACTGGTACAGCAACGACGCTACGGTTGTTTTCCCGTTGGTGCCGGTAATCCCGACGAGCTTCAAGTGCTGCGACGGATTGCCGTAGTAATTCGCACCGATAAAAGCCAGCGCCGAATTGGTGTCTTTCACCTGAATATAGGTTACGCCCGGAGCGATCTCGTCCGGAAATGTTTCGCAAACCACCGCAATCGCGCCTTGGCCAACAGCTTTCGCAATGAACTCGTGCCCGTCGGAAACGGTTCCGCGGATGGCCACGAACACATCGCTTTCGCCCACTTTGCGCGAGTCGAAATGGATGCCGCCAATCACGACGTCGGTAGATCCTTTTACGGCTTCGATGCCTACCTTATATAATATGTCTTTGAGGTTAATCACGACAGTTCGAGTGTAATGGTTAGGTTTTTACCCAAAGCTTCGCCCGGCCTGAGCGACTGCTTCCTGACTTTTCCGGTGCCCACGGCCTTGACTTTTATCCCGAGATTTTCAAGGAGCGACACCGCGTCCATGCCCGGCATGCCTTGTACGTTCGGGACGACTTTGTGGGTTTCGTTCGCGCGCTCATCATAGGCCGCGTAATTTTTTTCCTGAAGGTTTATTTTACGGTTCAGGTTCTTGACAGCGTTGGTGGATGGCACATCGGTAAAAATTTTCTGTGCGATGCGCTTGAACACTGGTCCGGCCACGTCGGCGCCATAGTAATTGTTGCGTGAAGCATCCGGATCGTGGACAACGACGATGCAGGAATACTTCGGTTTATCGGCAGGAAAATAGCCCACGAAAGATGAGATGTAATGCTTTTCAGAGCCACCGTTCTTGGCATAATTGGCTTGCGCCGTTCCGGTTTTTCCGGCCATCGAAAAATCCTTTGAATAGAATTTCGCGCCCGTGCCTTTCTTCACGACGTTCTCCAATACCGCGTGCAGTTTCTTGAGCGTTTCGTCTGAACAAACTTTCGGGTTGATGATTTCCGGGTTGAACTTCTTGATCGTGCGGTTCCATTCCTTGATTTCCGAAACAAACTGTGGCTTCACCATGACGCCATTATTGGCAACGGCATTGTAGAACGTCAGGGTTTGCAACGGCGTAATGGAAACGCCATAGCCGAACGCCATCCATGGCAGTGAAATCGCGCTCCAGTGTTTGTCACCCGGTTGCGGCACGTACGGTTTTCCTTCGCCCTTGATCGGCAAGCCCAAACGCTGGTTCAAACCCCATTCGTTCAAATGGTTGACGAACTGTTTCGGGTCGTTTTTATACGCGTTGTAAACCGCCTGCACCATAACGGTGTTGGACGACACTTCAAAGCCGCGGCCTAAGGAAATCTTACCGTAACCGCCTTCGTGTGAATCGCGGACCTTCTTTCCAGAATACGTGATGATGCCTCCGAAACTGTCATAGACCGCGCTGGTATCGACTTTCTTGTCGTCAAGCAAGGCCATCAAATCGGCGAGTTTGTACGTGGAGCCCGGTTCGTGCGATTCGGCTACCGCGTAATTCTGCGTTTCATAATACGTGCTGTCCGACGGATTGAGTTTTCCGAGATTCGAAATCGCACGGATGCGGCCGGTCTTGGTTTCCATCACGACGACGCAACCGTGATCGGCTTTGTATTCCTTGAGCGCTTTCATTAGCGCATGGTGTGCAATGTCTTGAATGTAGACGTCAATCGTCGAAATGATATCGTAGCCGTCTTGCGGATCGACTTCGTTCACGTCGCGAATGGGTTTCCACTGGCCTTTCGCGATTTTCTGCTTGACGATTTTGCCGTCCTTTCCATTGAGGTATTTCCCGAAGGCGAGTTCGATGCCTTTGCCTTCTTTCTCGCCGGTGGCCGGATTGAGCCTTTCATACCCGATGGTGCGTTCGGCAATTTCACCGATCGGGTGCTTGCGGACGGTTTTCTGCTCGACGATGATGCCGCCTTTGTAGGCGCCAAGGCTGAACAGCGGAAACTTCTTGAGCCGCATGTACTGTGTATAGCTCAACCCGCGTGCAATGGCGCAGTAACGGTTGTTTGACGAGCGCGCCCGACGCAATTGCTTGAGATGTTCACTGGCCGGTTTGCCCGACATCAGTGACAGTGAATCGGCCAAGGCCACCACGTTCTTTTCGAAATCGTCTTTCTTTGGCGACACGGCATCGAAACGGATGTCGTAATTCGGGATCGATGTGGCCAGCAGGCTGCCGTCGGCGGAGTAAATGTTGCCTTTGTTGGCCGGAATCACGAAGTTCTTTACCGTGCGTTCCTTGGCGAGCTTGCGGTAGTAGTCGCCCTCGACCCACTGGATATTGGTGAGTTTCACGACAATACCGACGGCCATCAGGAACATCCCGAAGGCTACCAAATAAATGCGGTACGATGTGTTCTTTTCCTCTACCATAACTTGAGCTTGCTCCAGAAGCTGTCGTTTTCTTCTTGCTTTACTTCTATTTTTTGCGGCGGCACCGACGATGGCACGATCCCTTTAAGCGCCATTTGTTCGGAAACCGTCGATTCCATTTTGAGTTTCATCAACTCTGAGCGGCGGTCCACGAATTCGGAGCGCAACTCTTTCACTTCATCGTTCAGTTTGGCCATGTACATGACCTTCTGCTCGTAGCGGTTCGTATTGCCGATCATGATGATGGCCAGTACGATCAAAAACACGATGAAACGCCAGTTCTTGAGCGCATCTTCCTTGATCAGGAACCGGGCTTTCAGGATGTCATAGACGTTTTGCTTCATCGTTACAGTTTTTCTGCTACCCGGAGTTTGGCGCTGCGGGCGCGGTTGTTCCGGGCGATTTCGGCTTCGTCGGGCACGATGAGTTTTTCAATCGTTTTGAACGGCACCGAGAAATTTCCGAAGAAATCGCGTTCGGGTTCGCCTTCGAACATGCCGTTGCGGATGAACCTCTTCACCAGCCGGTCTTCGAGCGAATGGTAGGAAATCACGCTTAACCGACCGCCGGGCTTGAGCACTTCGAGCGATTGTTCCAAAAATTCCTTGAGCGCTTCCATTTCCTGGTTCACCTCGATGCGGATCGCCTGATAGATTTGCGCCAATATTTTGTTGGCTTTGTGCGGCGGCAGGAGTTTGGCCAGCACAGCCTTGAGTTGTTCTGTATTCTTGACAGGTTTTTGCGTCCTTGCCTCCATGATGGTCCGGGCAATCACGGGCGCATTCTTTAGCTCGCCGTATTCCAGGAACACGCGGCGCAGGTTCGCCTCGTCGTATTCGTTGACCACTTTGTAGGCATTGAGCGCATTTTTCTGGCTCATGCGCATGTCCAGATCGCCTTCGAAACGGGTAGAAAACCCGCGCTCGGCCACGTCGAATTGGTGCGACGACACACCCAAATCGGCCAGGATTCCATCTACTTGGCGCACGCCATGAAACCGCAAAAAGCGCTTCAGGTAACGGAAGTTTTCGTTGATTAGGGTAAATCGATCGTCGGCAATGACATTGGCCAGCGCATCTTCGTCCTGATCAAACGCATAGAGTTTGCCGTCAGCGTCGAGCCTTGACATGATTTCCCGTGAATGCCCGCCGCCACCGAACGTGACATCGACGTAGATGCCGCCCGGCTGGATATTCAAGCCGTCAACGGTTTCCTTCAGGAGTACCGGATTATGATATTCCATTGTCGTCGTCATTAACATTGCCCATTACGTCTTCGGCCAGTTCGGCAAAATCAACCAGTGAATCGTCAATCGCTTTTTCGTAGAGCTGCTTGTCCCAGATTTCGACAATGTTGACTTTCGTGTTCAACACGATGTCTTTGGTGATTTGCGAGAAAGCCATCAAATCCTTTGGGATCAGCAAACGCCCAAGGTTGTCAATCTCGACCACTTTCACGCCCGCGGTAAAACGCCGGATGAAATCGTCATTCTTCTTGACGAAACGGTTGAGCTTGTTGACTTTCTCCATGACGGCATTCCACTCTTTCATCGGATACAATTCGAGACACGGCTGGAACACGGCGCGTTTCAGGACAAAACCATCCTGAAGCGCTGCGGCCAGTTGCTTTTTGAGCGGTGCCGGAACCAACAAACGCGCTTTGTTGTCCACTTTACACTCGTATGTCCCGATGAATGATTCCACGTAGCGATAATCGTTTGGAGCAAAAATATACAATTAATTCCCACCGATTACCATTTTCTACCACTTTGTTGATAAGTTTTACCACTTTGACACCATTCGATTCGCGAGCCTTGAAAAACGCTAGTTGTTTGTTTTTTAACGGATTGTTAAGAATTCCCGATGAAAAGAAATTACAGTTGAAAATTTGAACGGTGATTTTAGAAATCCGCTTCGAAATCAGCAATGAATTGACGTAACCGCGCGCCAGTGCTTTGATTGCGCGCTTGTTAACAAACAGTGGAATGAATTCAGGAAGGCTTGTCTGGGTTTGGTGTTAAAATCATATATTTGTGCGACGCTCAAAACAACATTTTAATATGGACGGAAATCTCGTCAAAGACGGCAAATACAGGTATTTCGAAGCAGGTGAAGGCATCCCGATTGTGGTGTTGCACGGCCTGATGGGCGGACTGAGCAATTTTGACGGCGTATCGGAATTTTTCCCGCAACACGGCTACAAAGTGGTCATCCCGGAATTGCCGATCTACACGATGAACATCTTGAAAACAAACGTCAAGGCGTTCGCCAAGTATGTGAAGGATTTTATCACGTACAAAGGTTTTGAGCGCGTGATTTTACTTGGGAATTCCCTTGGCGGACACATCGCGCTGTACCATGCGAAAATGTATCCGGAAAAAATGGCGGGATTAATCATCACCGGAAGTTCTGGTTTGTACGAAAGCGCCATGGGCGACAGTTATCCACGGCGCGGCGACTACGATTATATCGAACAAAAAGCGCGGGATGTTTTTTACGACCCGAAAGTCGCGACCAAGGAAATCGTCGATGAAGTCTATGCCGTGGCGAACGACCGGCTGAAGTTAATTAAAACACTCACCATCGCCAAAAGCGCGATTCGGCATAACATGGCGAAGGATTTGCCTAAAATGCACGTCCCGACCTGTATCATCTGGGGCAAGAACGACAAGGTAACGCCGCCGCACGTGGCCGAAGAATTCCATGCGAAGTTGCCCAATTCAGCACTATACTGGATCGACAAATGCGGGCACGCGGCCATGATGGAACATCCGGACGAATTTAATCGGATCATGTTTGAATGGCTGGAGAAAAATCCGGAAATCCACAAACCATGAAAATCAATTCCGCCGAATTCGTCATCAGCAATTCCGACGTGGCGAAATGCCCAAAGGAATTCCTTCCGGAGTACGCGTTCATCGGGCGGTCCAACGTGGGAAAGTCGTCGCTGATCAACATGATCACCGGCCACAAATCACTGGCTAAAACGTCCGGAAAGCCCGGAAAAACGCAGCTCATCAACCATTTTAAAATTAACGGCAATTGGTTCCTTGTGGATTTGCCGGGATACGGTTACGCACGCGTGTCCAAGAAAACCAAAAGCGTCTTCCAGCAATTCATCACCGATTATTTCGAAAAACGCCAACAATTGGTCTGTGGATTTGTCCTGATTGACATCCGGCACGAGCCGCAGAAAATCGACCTGGAATTCATGGAATGGCTGGGCGAAAGCGAAATCCCGTTCTGCATCATCTTCACCAAGGCCGACAAAATCGGGAAGACGAAAATTGCCTCGCACGTCGCGGAATACCGCAAACAGATGCTCCTAAACCATTGGGAAGAAATGCCGCAACACTTTATAACATCGTCGGAAAACGGTTTCGGAAAAGACGAACTGTTGGCGTATATCGATGGCTTGAACCAAGACATTTTCAAAAACGAAAGCCAATTCTAAAAAACAACCGCGAATCCTCGGGTAAATTCGAGAATTCGCGGCTTATGTTCAGCGTAAATTGCCGTTAGTTGTATTCCATCAACTCCAGTTTCATGAATTCGGCATCTTCCATGACCTGACCGATCTCGTCATTCCAAAAAATATGCGACACGTTGGCGATGTCTGACTTCTCACGCAGATAGACTTTGCAGTGAAATGTCCCGGCCGGAACGGTAATCAGGGAATCGGTGTCGACTACGGTATGGGTAATGATGGCACCGTCTTCGTCGGTCTCGGTCCAGGTGTCGTTCAAGGCCGCATTCTTTTTGTAAATCTTATGGAAATCAATGCCGTCGACGTTCGCATCGTTGACCAGAAAAGCGCCGTCTTGCCAGAAAAGATTGTCAACCGTTCCGGTTACTGCGCCAGCCGTATTCCTGAATTCCATGGTGGAAAGCAAGCCGTCGCCATTGCACTCGCCGAAGCTGAGCTTCATGGTACCCGCATCAAAACCGAATTGTGTAATCTTGAATTTTTCGTACTTGCCGGTCTGGAACCACGCGATGTCTGACTCACAAGTTCCGGAAGACGAACCGCCGTCGCTGTCGCTACTGCATCCGACAAAAAAAGTTGCCAAGGCCAAAAAGGCCAATTTGTAAGGATTTTTCATTAAGGTTGGTTTTATTTGGAGCCGAATATAGGAAACTTCCGACGGCAACCTTGTTAAAAACCAAATTATTTCATCAACTCGAGCTTCTCGGCGAAATACGCGCAGAAATCGCGCATGGTGTCCGCCATTTTCTCGTCGCCGGTAGCGCGCTGGAACGTATCGCTCATGGCCACGAGCGTCTGGTGGAAAAACACCTTCATTTCATCGACGGGCATGTCTTTGGTCCAGAGGTCGATGCGCAAAGATTCCTTGGCGTTGCTGTCCCAGATGGAAAGCAGGAATGCTTTGGCCGCTTCATTCTCGACGCCGCCGTCTTTGGCCGTCCAACTCAGTTGCTCAGGGACGCGGTTTTCGTCGAGTTCGATGTGGATGTTGATGTCTGACGTGTTATTCTGTTTCATCTATTTTCTTGGGTTTGTAACGGGAACGCTCGAATATTTCGCGGCCGTCGAGTTTGAGCATATCCTGCAAAGATACGTCGTTGTTTTTCATGAACGAGCGAACGATTTGCCAGCCGATCCACTGCCCGACACGGCCCGGTGAATCGTTGTCGATCTCGAGGTAAAATTTCGAGAAAGGCGCCGGATTCAAAAAGCGCGGCGGCAGTTTGGCATCGGTATCATACAACAATTTGTTCTCTATGAAATACCGCCAGATGTAGCTTTCGAATTCTTCGCACCACGCCTGTTGTTCAGGTTTGTAACCGATTTTTTCCGCATCGTTGTAATCGGGCAACAGCAAATCCTTCAGATACAATTGTTTGCCGTAGTAAATCATGCCCGAAATCAGCATGGCGTCTTTCCCCGGCGGCACTTGGGTTTCCACGAAAGCCGCGGCCAAATCAGGCATCATCTGGCGCTCGGTCAGGCCTTGCCTTTGGTATTGGTAAATGTCCTGATAAAACGGATGGTCTGCACCCAGATACAAATCGAGCGAAATGATCACCAGGCCGTTGTCGTAAAAAACTTTGTTGCTTGGGTTGACTTCGCCGATGACCGTCACGAGTTTTGGCGCGGTCGTCTTCGGGAAATAGTATTTGATGTGTTTGAAAAGTTCCTCGATTTCAGTTTGTTGCTTGCCGAAATTGCCGTATTTCTTCTGGACTTCATTGTACAACTCGCGCCACATCGGATTTTTAAGCCGTTCAACCCAAATGTCATCGGTTCCCGAAAAAAACTTCGGATATTGGGCACGAAGCGCCGGGAAATCTTCTGGCTTGGTTTCGTAGAAGATTTTGTCGAACCGCTGGATTTTGATGTCCATCGGAATTTGCTCGACGGCCTTTTCGGTTTTGCTTTGTTTATCGCAGGCGACTGTTGCAATAAATAAGAAAAATAATATAAAATGTTTCTTCATTTCTTTGTTACTTTAGCCTCGATTTCGCCCAAACGGCGGTAAAAATCGGTGCAAATATACGCGCCATGAGCCTAATTTCTCAACGCATCATGATTAAAAAAAGTACAATCAACACCTCGGCCGTTAACCAACACATCGTAGGCTGGCTGAAGCGGTATGCCGACAACGCGAAAGTAAGCGGTTTTGTTGTAGGGATTTCCGGCGGAATTGATTCGGCGGTTACCTCAACGCTATGCGCACAGACCGGATTGCGGACATTGTGTGTGGAAATGCCGATCCATCAAGCGGAAAGTCACGTGTCACGCGGTCGGGAACACATTTCGCAACTCAAAGCCCGGTTTGAAAATGTGGAACACATCGAAGTGAACCTGACGCCGGTATTCGAAGCGTTCAAAGCCGAAGCACCTACGTTCGCGGAAACCCACAAATTGCATCTCTCGCTGGCCAATACACGCGCCCGGTTGCGGATGACGACGCTGTATTACCTGGCCGGCATTCACGGATTATTGGTGGCCGGAACCGGAAATAAAGTGGAAGATTTCGGTGTCGGATTTTTTACGAAATACGGCGACGGCGGTGTGGATTTAAGTCCGATTGCAGATTTAATGAAGTCTGATGTTGTTGCGTTAGGACATTACTTGAATGTTCCGGAAAGCATCCTGAAAGCCGCACCAAGCGACGGATTGTTTGCTGACAGCCGCAGCGACGAAGAACAATTGGGCGCAAGTTATGACGAATTGGAATGGGCGATGCTGGAAAACGAGAATGGGAAATCGGCGGGTGACTTTTCTGGTCGAGAGCGCGAAGTTTTCGAGATTTACCAACGGTTGAACCGCGCTAACCAACACAAAATGAACCCGATACCAGTCTGTATCATTCCGGATGAATGGAAAAAAATTTAACATTTTAAAAGGTCGATTTGCATTTTTTAACTACTTTTACTTTTACGTTCCGAATCGATAAACATTCTAAATTTTTAAGTTATGATTAATGTATGTTTAGCGGATAACTTTCCGGTGGTTCATTACGGCGTTAAATCTTACTTTCGGGATCACGCCGAAATTAACGTCATTTCCAACGTCGGAAACTTTTTCATGATTCCGGAGGCGTTGAAAAACCGTGAAATCGACGTGCTGGTCATGGATCTCGAACTCGAAGGATTGACCAGTATTTATGAGGTTAAAGCCATCATCAAAAACCACCCGAAAACCAAAATCATCATATTTACCGCACTCTCCGAACAGATTTATGCCCCGAATGCCATCAAGTCCGGCGTGGCCGGGTTTGTGCACAAGACCTCGAAACTCGAGCATTTGGGCAATACCATCGTCAAAGTCCATAATGGTACGATTGTGCTCAGTGACGCCATCAAGCGAAACCTTGCCTTGATCGCGAAACAAAACAAGAGTGAGCGTTTATACCGGAAATTATCCAACCGTGAAATTGAGGTGCTGCGTTACTTAAGCGACGGCAAAAAGAACAACGAGATTTCCAAAATCCTGAACCTCAACGAGAAAACGGTCAGTACGTATAAGCTGAGGTTGCTCACCAAACTCAATGTGACCAATCTGGTCGATTTGGTGAACAAGGCGAAAACGCTCGAAATCGTTTAAGTATAGCGAGACATTACCCTACCGAGTTTCCTGGAAAATGAATTGATGAGCTTGTGGTAATCCATCGCGAGCGACAGCGGTTCAGAATTGTCTGCATCAGGTTCCGGCGAAATGGAACTTTTCAATTCCTCGATGATGCCGCTTACCAGAAACCACCGCAATGTCAGGATTGTTTCGGAAACATATTGCCCGATGCTTTGGTCTTTCTGCTTGACGTAGATTTGTTTCACTTCCCAATTGTCCAGTTTTTCGCGTTCCTCGGCCATCAAAATGCTCGTGACTTCGTGCTGGAATTCTTCGGGCAGCCGTTGCAGGTATTGGTCCAGCGCAAATGTTTCTTCCTGATTGAAATACCCAATCAAATCATTGTAAATACCGCGGAACATCGGGTTGGCCAATTCCACTTCATCTTCCTGAAGGCTCAGGTAAATGCGCTGATAGACTTTGTATTCTTTCTTTTCGGCAACTTCTACGACTTCGCCTTCCTCATTGGTTTTTAGAAGAACGTCCTCGAACTCCGCATCCTGATTGCCGTACAAGAGCAACATTTCGATGATTTTTCGCTCGAGTTCGTATAAGATATCGACCTTGGCAAGTGTTTCAGGCGTTTCATTCCGAACGACCTCGAAAGCTTTTTCCTTCTCGGCCTGCTTCATTTTCTTGCCGGCTTCCGAAATGTCTTTCTGGAAAATCTGGGCGAGCGTATTCTGCAGGATATCTTCGGAAATGTCCATGATACGCGAAGTTTCCTGAACATAGATTTCGCGTTGGATGCGGTCCGGGATTTTGGAAATACTCGTGACCATATCGCGTATCAGACCAGCCTTTTTCACCGGGTCATTCGCCGCTTCTTCCATCAGCAATGACGCCTTGAACCGGATAAAATCCTTGGCGTTTGACTCCAAATACGCCACCAGACTTTCATGGGTGTTTTTTCGGGCGAAACTATCGGGATCGTCGCCGTCCGGGAATGTGCAGACCTTCACATTCATGCCTTCTTCCAGGATCAGGTCGATGCCCCGCACCGATGCCCGCAAACCCGCCGCGTCGCCGTCGAAAAGCACGGTAATGTTCTTCGTGAGCCGATTAACCAGTCGGATTTGGTCTGGTGTCAAGGCCGTTCCGGACGAAGCAACCACGTTCTCGATGCCGGCCTGGTTGAACTGGATGACATCGGTATAACCTTCCACGAGATAACAATTGTCATGCTTGGCGATGGCTTGTTTGGCCTGGAAAATCCCGTACAGGACTTTGCTTTTATGGTAAATATCGCTTTCGGGCGAATTCAGGTATTTCGCGACTTTCTTGTCGTTGGTCAAGATCCGTCCGCCGAAACCCAGCACACGCCCAGACATGGAATGGATCGGAAACATCACGCGGCCACGGAAACGGTCTGCCATGCGTCCATCTTCACGGACAATCGTCAGGCCAGTACTTTCGAGGAATTCCAACTGATAGCCTTTCCCGAGCGCTTCCTTGCTGAATACTTCATAGCCTTCGGGCGAATAACCCAATCCGAATTTCTTGATCGTGTCCGAAGTAAAACCGCGTTCCTTGAAATAGGAATATCCGATGGCTTTGCCTTCTTCGGTATTGTGCAATACATCCTGAAAATACCGCTGGGCGAATTCAGACACGAGATACATGCTTTCGCGCGCATCGGCAGTCGCTTTCTCCTCGTCGGTCTTCTCGGTTTCCTCGATGGCGATGTTGTATTTCTTGGCGAGGTAACGGATGGCTTCCGGATACGTAAAGTGCTCGTGCTCCATCAAGAATGTGATGGCATTGCCGCCTTTCCCCGACGAGAAATCCTTCCAGATCTGCTTCACCGGCGACACCATAAACGACGGCGAGCGCTCGTCGGTAAACGGGCTCAATCCTTTGAAATTCGTGCCCGCGCGCTTGAGCTGGACAAAGTCGCCGATGACTTCTTCCACACGCGCAGTTTCAAAAACGGTATCAATGGTCGCCTTGGAAATCATGGTTGCAGCATTGGAGCAAATATACTGTTTTCTGGCAAGCGTTTATCCGCAGATTCACTTCCCGGAAACGAAGCGGAAACCAAAAAGAAAGCGCCCTGAAAAAGGCGCTTCCTGCGGTATAACCAAAACAAAATGTACTAGTTGAAATCGAACCTTACCCCAAGCGATACGTTGCGCTGGCTTACGGCATTGTCCTCGAAGATCGGATTGAGGTCGTACTTCACATACATGCTGATTTCTTCGTAACCGACATACGCACTCAGCCCGTAAATCAAATCGTTAACGTTGAAATCGCCTTTGGTTTTCTGGGTGACTTTATTGCCATCTTCGTCCTCGAACTTCAGGATTTGCTTGCTCTTGACATTCACGCCTGCATAACCGCCGATGCCGAAACGGAAGGCATTGTGCGTCAAAAAGGCCGGCTTGTCATTGATCATCTTTTTCTTGGTGAAATCAAATTCCAAATGCACCGGAACCACCAGATTAACGTTTCGGAACCGCGATTCTTTTAGGCTCACGGGCGACGTCACCAAGTTGGTCTGGTCGCCATTTTCCTCGAAGTAACGGTTGTCGGTCGCACGTAAATTGTTGTATTGTAATGACAGGCCATATTTGGCATGCAACAGGTTGTCGTTCTTGAAAATCCTGGAATTCCAGCTTACGCCCCATTCGTAGAAATGTGAACCCCAATAACGAAAGTCGGAATGGGCTACTGCGCCATTGGTCACTACGTTGTTCACGCCTGCCGCAAATACGAATTGCGATGTGGTGCGCGATTCGCCGTGGGCTTCTTCTCGCTTCCTGTTCCTATTGGTAAACCGGATGATGAACGTTCTCGTGGAATCGTTCTCCTTGAGTTTGCCATCGACTTTGTCTTTGACCAATTGGTTCAGTTTCTCCTGCTCCACGGCCACGCGGGTTTCGATGTTGTTGGCACGCGTTTGCGCCAGTTCGAGCTTCTTTTGATCTGCTTGTTCGCGGGTGATTGTTCCGGCTTCAAGTTCTTTGTTGACGGCTTCAACTTCTTCCTTGAGCGCCGCTTTTTCTTCTTTGGTGATGGCATCGATGCGGTTGCCGAT
Source organism: Flavobacterium longum (assembly GCF_965137575.1). NCBI lineage: Bacteria > Pseudomonadati > Bacteroidota > Flavobacteriia > Flavobacteriales > Flavobacteriaceae > Flavobacterium > Flavobacterium longum. The sequence goes on from NZ_CBCRZJ010000006.1 coordinate 99,465, forward strand.
GAGCAGCGCCTGATTTTCAAAAACGTCGTTGGCACGCTGGTCTTGTTTGTCTTCCTGCGCGAAGGCATCGGCCGCAAAAAGACATAGGGCAATGGTGAAGTGAATGATAAAATTCTTCATGACTGTTGATTTTTGATGATGATTGAAACTATTCTTTTTTGTTGTTGCGGTTCGCCAAGGCAACTTTTACATCCTGGTACTTCTTGTTGATCGTGGTAAGCGCTTTTTCCCGGAATGACATTTCCAGTTCGCCGTCAACCTGCGAAAGCAATGACTTCGCATCTACTTTAACTGCTTTTGGCTTCTTGAGTTGCGGATCGATGGCCGCAATCTGGCTGTCTGTGCGCAGCGAAACCGGGTTGTTGACCAATGGTTGGATTGTGTTGGCCGTTGCGGGCTGAACCTCGTTTGCTTTGGGTACGATAGCCGCCACCGAGTTGGTTTGAGATGCCGCTTTCCTATCGATATCGTTGCTTTTCTGTGCAGGCTTTCTCGGCGCTTCTACGGGGTTTTCAGCCTGCGGCGTAGCGGTATCAACTTCTGCTACTTGCGTTTGTGCTTCCTGCTGGAGCGTATCGATTGGAGATGTCCCGTTTTGGTTCAACGGGCTTTCCGTTTGCGGATGTTCTTCGGTAGCCACGCCATTTTCCTGTTGCTGTTGCGAACCTTTTGCCACGAGTGCTACGGCGAGCAATACCAGCGCGGCAACGCTCGCGGCGATGTACAACCACGTGCGGTTCCGCTTCGGCTTTTCTGTGTTGCCGGCCGCATTGAGCATGGCATCGAGCCGGTCCCAGGCGTGTGGCGTGGGCGTAATTTCGCGTTGGTTGAGTTTTTCCTTGAACTCCTCTTCCCATTTATTCCGTTCCATAGACATAGTTTTTTCGTTGGTTGATTTGGTCCTGCAAAATCCGGCGCGCGTGCGACAGTTGCGATTTTGAAGTGCCTTCATTGATGCCGAGCATATCGGCGATTTCCCGGTGTTTGTAACCTTCGATGGCGTACAGGTTGAAAATCATTTTGTAGCCTTCGGGCAGTGCATCGATCAAAGATTGGATGTCGTCCACGCTCAACCCGCTCTCGATGTTGTTAAAGGTGTCCTCCACGTAAAATTGGTCTTCGAGGAACGATACCCTTTTCTGGACACGGATGAATGAGATACATTCGTTGACCATGATACGCCTGATCCAACCTTCGAAACTGCCTTTATGCTCAAAACTTTTCAAATGGGTGAACACTTTCATGAAAGCCGTAATCATTAAGTCTTCGGCGTGATGGATATCTTTGACGTATTGCCGGCAAACACCCAACATCTTCGGGGCAAACTGCTGGTAAATCTTCTGCTGTGCCTGCCGGTCATTGCCCGCGGCCTTCGCGATTAAGTCTGCTTGGTGTTGGTGTAAATCGATTACTTTCACAATCGTTTTGTTGGTGTTTGGAAGGAAGACGGACGCGGTCAGGAAATGGTTGCACCCGGCGCGAAAAAAAAAAGGAATTAAATACAGAAATATTGAAAAAACCCAGTAGATACGGGCTTTACGAAAAATTATTTTTTGATAATCTGCACGGTCGTGGTATCGCCTTCTTTAAGATCTGTGGTTAAATCGATGCTTTGGTCGGCGACGGCAAAACTCAGTCGGGACGTATTTGGGGCGGCCGCGCCTTCACCAATAGCCTCAATCTTGACCATCGTGACCGGCCGATCTAATGTGATCGACATTGTCTTTTTTGCGTTGGTCACCGTGTAATTTTCCAGAAAAGGCTTGCCATTGATTACAATGGACACCTTATCGCCATCTTCTTTCCCACCGTCCCAAATCGTCAAATCAACCTTATCGGCACGCAAATACACCGTCGTCTTTTCATTCTTGCGCAAGGTATTTACTTTGAGTTTTTCAACCATCGGCGCCAAATCTACCGGTTGCTTCAATTCCGGCGTTGCTTTTTTGCTGTTCTGGAATTTCTTGATGCGCTTCTCCATCTTGTTGATGCGCTCATACGCCTTTGCCGAACCAATCAATTCCAACGATCCGTTGACGCATTCCTTACCGTCCTGGAAAAGGCCCCGGAATTTCCCTTTGATGCGGCTTTTGTCGGTCAATTCGATTTTCCCCGTAAAGTGCAGGTAGCAGAAATCCTTGGTGTTGATGACCGATTTGGTATATTCGATGTCCATTTCGTCGAACTTGAACACCTTGGACTTCCTGTCATATGTACCGCTGATGCGATTCTTGGTTTCGTTCTCGCCCTGCAAATCCGTCACAGAAAAACCTTCTATTTTTCCGTTGTGTTCCGTGAACACCAAACGGTAAGAAATCATGGTGGTTTGGTTAAATTTAAGTAGGCCCAGAAACTCATACTCCTGCGCCCATAAGCCCTGGGTCAAAAAAAAACAGAAAATAACCGCCAGAATTTTTTCCATGCTAAATAATTATATATTTGCGATTCATCAAAATTAAACTTAAACCAATGAAATTGAAAATTTTTCTCAGTTTGATTATGATTGCGTTCTCAACCAGCTTTGCGTTCGCGTCATTCCCGGTACAACGCACTGTTCCGGCATCCGAAAACACCCAACTTTCCGCGCCGGCGAAAAAGCAGGACCAGAAAGAAGTGTATGCACCGGTAGTGGCTACCGAAAAAAGCCAAGGTATTGCGCTTGTCCTTGCGCTCCTGTTGGGCATCGTTGCCGCGCACCGCTGGTACTTGGGCACCCCATGGCCAATTAACGTGATTTTCATCCTGACGTTAGGTGGTTTGGGCATTTGGTGGTTGATTGACATCATCCGCATTTGTACCGGCGATCTCGGCCCGGTCAACGGACGTTATAAAGACAGTTTCTTCTAATGAGAAATTTTTTCATTTTTACCTTATTCCTGGCCGTTACCTTTGGGGTTTACGGCCAGGTTTCTGTTGGGCGCTCCAGTATTGGGCCTTTTAAGGATTTCCGCAAGGGTGAATACGACCTCATCAAGAGCAAACACACGATTTTCGTGGTGGACGATTTCAGCGTTGCCGATTTCGACAAGATCGCCAAAGGCGTTTGGACCATTACTCCATATACCGTTGTCACGCGCGCCATTTTCGAAAACGACCGCGAGAAATACATCACCGAAAGCAACGCCATTATGTTGGTGGAAGGATACGTAAGGACCGTGACGAGTTCAAGCGGTATGACCACGGAGTATGTTTACGTAAACTATGGTTATTTCTATCCAACCGACATCAAGAAGAACAAGAAAAACGAACTCAAATATGACCGCAATGAGATTGCATCGGTCTTTTTGAGCGGCGATTCGGCTACGATGTGGGAACTCATCAGAACGGCCAATTTTGGCGACCTGAACAAAATGTACAACTACCGTTTGGGTTATTTCAAGAATTACCTCCAGTACATTAATGATTTGCTTCGCGACAAGGACTACGCATTCGCCTATGACAAATCGTACGACAAAAAAGAGATTAAGGCACTCGCTACCGCCACTTTGTATGTTCCCGACTATATGAAGACAAAGTCGGTATGGGGTTACAAAGATGAAGAACGCGCAAACCCTGACGAACTGTTCAAGAAGTACGACTTTAAGTACCAGTTCATTGATGACGCCACACTCAACGAGAAGATTCTAGCCGGTGGCAAAGAAGATTTTTATTATTTGATGTACACCCGCGTGAATGGGCAAAAAATCATCAGTGTTATTAACGGCCGCACCGGAAAAATAATCTACAAGGATTACCAGACCATGAGCTATTCGATCAAACCGAAAGACCTATCGGAACTGTCGAGCGCCATAGACTAGCATAAATCAGCCGTCCAATTGGGCGGCTTTTTATATCTTCCTTTCAATAACGTAGTTTACCATCAGCGTCAATGCGCTTTTGTATTCAGATTCGGGATAGGATGAAATGAGCGCCAAAGCTTCTTGCTGGAATTGCACCATCTTTTGCTCCGCGTACGACAGCCCGCCGTGATTCACGACAAACGCAATCACTTCCTTGACGCGCTTCTTGTCTTTGTTGTGGTTCTTTATTGAATTGATCAACCAGCTTTTCTCCTTTTCGGTACATGTGTTAAGCACGTGAATCAGTGGTAAGGTCATTTTTTGTTCCTTGATGTCAATGCCTGTGGGTTTCCCAATGGCGTCGTCGGTATAGTCAAATAAATCATCCTTAATCTGGAACGCCATCCCGATGAGTTCGCCGAATTTGCGCATGTTCTCTACCTGCGCATCGTCGTCGCACACAGACCGCGCACCCAACGCGCAACATGCCGCAATCAAGGTCGCAGTTTTCTTCCGAATGATGTCATAATACACCTCCTCCACGATGTCCAGACGACGAGCCTTTTCAATCTGCAGTAACTCGCCTTCGCTCATCTCGCGCACCGCTACCGAAATGATCCGGAGCAAGTCGAAATCGCCATGGTCGATAGAGAGCAAAAGCCCTTTCGAGAGCAGGTAATCGCCCACCAAAACCGCAATCTTGTTCTTCCATAAAGCGTTGATGGAAAAGAAACCGCGCCTGCGGTTGGAATCGTCCACCACATCGTCGTGAACCAAAGTGGCCGTGTGGATCAATTCAATCACCGATGCGCCGCGGTAGGTTCGTTCGTTCACTTCGCCCGATATCATTTTGGCGGTCAGGAACACGAACATCGGCCGCATCTGTTTACCCTTTCGGTTAACGATGTAGTACGTGATGCGGTTGAGCAACGCCACTTTTGAAGCCATGGCCTGATGGAATTTCTTTTCGAAAAGATCCATTTCCGCCTTGATGGGCTGCTTGATTTGCTCGGTGGTTTTCACGGCTTCAAAGATAAGCCGATTGTTCGATTATTTTTTATCGGGTGTATTGATTTTTTGGGCGTTGCCTGTGGCCCGCGCTATCCGCAGTGCACGGCACTTCGCTCCTATCGCTAACGCAGTCACGCAAAGGTTTGTGCCGCGCCGGAAGTTACGCATCCGCGAGCCGTGCTGGATGCTGTCCTCAAAATTATTTTTTCAGTTTTCAATGGCTGCGCTTTCGCGCCCACCCAAGCAAATTTACCCTTGTTCTCTCCAATCCCATTACGGCAAACCCGCATCTTTTCTTAACAGCCAAACAAAGATTCAATACACCAACCAAAAGGCAAAACACGGCCATTCACGAAGACAAAACACGCAGATTAAAAGATTGCGAATCCAAAGCCTGTTCTTCTAGCTACTAACAACTAGCCACTAGCTCTTATTCGCCAACTGCCCGCACGCCGCATCGATGTCTTTCCCGCGGCTGCGGCGTACTTTTACGACAATATCGGCCGCTTCCAAAGATTTGATGTATGCGTTGATGGCGCTTTCCGGCGCTTGTTGGAACGCATCGTCGCCAATGGCATTGTACTCAATCAGGTTTACTTTGCACGGCACGTATTTGCAGAATTTCACCAACGCGTCTATGGATTGCCGGTCGTCGTTTACGCCTTTCCAAACCACGTATTCATACGTGACACGGCTTTTGGTTTTCGCGTACCAGTATTCCAGCGCTTGGCGCAGTTCAGTGAGCGGGAAGTTTTTGGTGAACGGCATGATGCGGTTGCGCGTTTCCTCAATCGCAGAGTGTAACGAGACCGCCAGTTTGAATTTCACCTCTTCGTCGGCCATTTTCCGGATCATCTTAGAAATCCCCGAAGTCGAAAGCGTGATGCGTTTGGGCGACATGGCCAAGCCTTCCGGCGAGGTAATCATGTCAATCGCCTTGATGACGTTGTTATAATTCATCAGCGGTTCGCCCATGCCCATAAACACGATGTTTGAGAGCGGATGCCCATGATACAAACGGCTTTCGCGGTCAATGGCCACGACCTGATCGTAAATTTCGTCCGGGTTCAGGTTGCGCATGCGTTTGAGTTTCGCCGTTGCGCAGAATTCGCAATCCAGGCTACAACCCACTTGGCTCGACACGCAGGCCGTCGTCCGCGTTTCAGTAGGAATCAACACCGATTCCACGACCAAGCCGTCGTGCAGACGCACCGCATTTTTCACCGTGCCGTCTTCAGAACGCTGCATCTGGTCTACCTTGATGTGGTTGATCACAAAATGCTTTTCCAACATCTCGCGCGTGGGTTTGGCCAGGTTGGTCATATCCTCAAAAGTGTGCGCGCCTTTACCCCAAAGCCATTCATACACTTGGTTCCCGCGGAAGGCTTTGTCGCCATTGGCCACGAAAAAATCCCGAAGCTGGTCTTTGGATAGCGCGCGGATGTCTTTCTTTTCGGATTCCATGGCGCAAAGATAGCTGTTAAATGATGAATGGTGAATTATGAATGGTGAATGAACTACGTCTATAGCCAAATATTATGGTAAATCGAAACTTGGAAATACCGAAATTGTATCTTTGAATTGAACTGTCTCAATCAATTCACAATTCACAATTCACAATTCACAATTCACAATTCACAATTCACAATTCACAATTCACAATTTCAATGCATTTCCTCTCGCCCGAACTCGAAAAATACGCCGCCGACCATTCGCAGGACGAACCTGCCTTGCTGGCTGCGCTCAACCGCGAAACCCATGTGAAAATCCTGCAGCCGAGAATGTTAAGCGGGCATTTCCAAGGGCGTGTGCTGAGCATGATTTCAAAACTCGTCCGGCCAAAAACCATTTTAGAAATCGGGACTTATACCGGTTATGCGACGCTTTGTCTGGCCGAAGGTTTGGCCGAGAACGGCATCATCCACACGATAGACATTAAGGAAGAGCTCCAGGATTTCCAACGGAAGTATTTTGACCAATCGCCGTGGGCGTGGCAAATCAAGCAACATTTGGGGAGCGCGCTGGAGGTGATTCCACAATTGGACACGACATTTGATTTAGTCTTCATCGATGCGGACAAAGAAAACTACATCAACTATTTCCACCTGGTCGTGCCGCTGATGAACAAAGGCGGTGTGATCTTGTCCGACAATGTTTTGTGGAGCGGAAAGGTTTTAGAACCGGTGAAGCCCAACGACAAAAGCACCAAAGTCTTACTGGAATATAACGAGCTACTGAAGAACGATCCGCGTGTGGAAACCGTTTTGCTCCCCATCCGCGACGGGCTAACCGTTAGTCGGGTGGTCTAGTTGTTCGTGTTCCGGGAAATAGTGGTCGCGCACTTTTTTGTAGACCTGATACATCAAAAATCCTGAAATGGCGCCCCAAATGTAGCCGCACGTGATGTCAAGCGGATAGTGCAAACCCAGATAAATCCGGCTGTAAGCGAAGATAAGCGGCCACAGGAAAATGAAACCCATGTATTTCAGGTACGGACGCATGACCAAAAACAGCAGCATGGCCGCACCCATGGAATTCGAGGCGTGGCCCGAAAAGAAACTAAAGGAATTCCGTTTCTGCACCGCGCGTATCAAATGCGCCAATTCGGGATTACTGCCCGGCCTAAGCCTTTGGAAATAATATTTGACGAGATTGGTGGTCTGGTCGGTAAACGTCAGCAAAACAGCCATCAGGATTAAAATCATGACGGCATGTCGCCAGCCGAGCCTTTTGAAAACCAGGTATGCCATAATCAAGAAAAAGGGCAACCAGTTGATTTGCTTGGTGATGAAAAGCCAAAAGCCGTCATAGCTCTCGCTGCCCAGACTGTTCAGGAAGATGAACAAATCCTTATCCCATTGCAGAATCGTCTCCACCATTAAACCTGTCGTTTGATTGGGCCGTCGGGCGCGTCCGGAATCGGGTCGGTTTCGGGCAACACTTCAGGGATTTCCGGTTTGAATTCCCGCACGTCAGGGTTGACATCGGCATTCATCGAAGCGAAATTCTCCCGGATTTGATCGATCTCATTCTTGACCGAAGCATCGGCGTTGGTTTCGGAAATCATCTTGGTCAAGCCTTGTTTGGCCTTGTCGATTTCTTCGGTAATACCGCCAGTCAAGCTGTTGGCATCGATCCCGTTGTCACGCATGCCTTTGTTGATTTCACTCTTGACTTCATTGGTGGCGTTGCGCAATTGCGCCATTCCTTTGCCGAGTGCGCGTGCCATTTCAGGAATTTTATCAGACCCGAAAAGCATCAGCACGACAATGATGATGAACAGGAATTCGCCGCCGCCTATACCGAACATAAAGTCATTTTTTGGATACGGCCGTAAAGGTACAAACTTGCCGCGCTCTATGCGAAAGCTTAACAAATAATTTTAGTCGAACTTGGATTTCACCGCCGATTTCGGCCAGGTATTGTTGGTTGTGTCAATATCGGCTGTAAGTTGTTTTGGATCCACTTCAATTTTGGTTACTTTCTTCCCTGTAGCAAACACGCGCGACACCTGTTTGTCGTCGAAACGCCAGATCTGCGCCGGGAATTGGTGGCTTTCGGTAGTCCCGTCGTCAAAAGTCAGTTCAACGAGAATCGGCATCACGAGTCCGCCGGGTTTGTCGAAAGTGACTTGGTAGAAATACTTCGGATTGGCCAACTTGGCGCGCTCTTCCTTAGAAAAATTTTCAGTCAAATAATCGTTCAGCGGCTTTACCGACGCCAAATCGAGCGGCTTTTTCAAGTTGTCGTTAAACCCTTCACTGCCTTCGGCCACCATATACACGCGTTGTTCGCCTTTCTTGGGTGTGCTCGCATTCTTGGGCGCTTCGGCCGTTACGTAAAATTGTTTGACTTCCTTGATGCCAATGTCGTTGTAATCTGTCGTGTAAAACCAGCCGCGCCAAAACCAGTCCAGATCAACGCCCGACGCATCTTCCATCGTGCGGAAAAAATCCTCCGGCGTCGGGTGCTTGAATTTCCAACGGTTGCAATAAACCCTGAATGCATGATCGAACAACTCATGTCCCATGATTACTTCACGCAACATATTCAATCCCGCCGCGGGCTTTCCGTATGCGTTGTTCCCAAATTGGCGCAAGACTTCGGAATTGCTCATGATCGGTTCCAGATTGTCCTGGCTGCCGCTCATATACGCGGTGATGTTTTTGGCCGGGCCGCGGCGCGACGGGAATTTCGGATCCCAAGTCATTTCGGCCAAATACTCGATGAACGAATTCAAGCCTTCGTCCATCCACGTCCATTGGCGTTCGTCCGAATTGACGATCATCGGGAAGAAATTGTGCCCGACTTCGTGGATCACGACTTCCATCATGCCATATTTCGTGCGGTCGTCGTACTTGCCTTTTGTATCCGGCCTGCCCCAATTCCAGCAAATCATCGGGTATTCCATGCCCTGGTCTTTGGCGTTCACGGCCACGGCTTTCGGGTACGGATAATCAAACGTGTAAGATGAATAACTCTTGAGCGTATGTGCCACGACGCGTGTCGCGTATTCGCCCCAAAGCGGATTGCCTTCTTTCGGATAGAGCGTAATGGCCATCACGTTTTTGTCGCCGATCTTAACAGCCATGGCGTCGTAAATGTATTTGCGGGAAGTCGAAATCCCGAAGTCTCGCACATTATCGGCCTTGAAACGCCAAGTCTTCTTTTTCTCCGAAAATCCTTTCTCTGCGGCCGTCGCCTCTGCCTGTGTCACGACTATCACCGGTTTGTCATAACTTTTTTGCGCTTCCAGATAGCGCTTGTATTGTTCCGGTGTAAAGACTTCGCTCGGGTTTTGTAGCGCACCTGTGGCTTCCATAACGTGATCGGCCGGGACGGTGATGTTTACTTCGTAGTTCCCGAACGGCAGGGCAAATTCGCCGGCGCCCCAAAACTGCATATTCTGCCAGCCTTCAACGTCATTATAAACCGCCATTCGTGGAAAAAACTGTGCAATGACGTAAATGCGGTTTTTGTCTTCGGGGAAATATTCGTAGCCTGATCGCCCGCCGATTTCCAGATAATTCGTGATGTTGTACCACCATTTGATCGTAAACGAAAACTTCTCGCCGTGCGCCAGTGGTTTGGGCAGGTCAACGCGCATCATGGTTTGGTTGATCGTGTAGGACAGCGGTTTCCCGGACGCATCTTTTATGTAATCGATGTTGAAACCGCCGTCGAAACGTTCTTTCAGGTATTCATTGGTGAAGCGGCGCGCGGTTGTGGAACCTTCCATTTCGTTGGAATCGGCGAGCGGCGATTGTGAATTCCTGGCGTACAGGTTTTGATCGAGCTGCAACCATAGGAATTCCAGCGATTCCTTGGCGTTGTTGGTGTACGTAATGGTTTCCGTCCCGAAGAGTTTGGCGTTTCGGTCATCGATTTCGATGTCCATTTTGTAGTCGGCCTGCTGCTGGTAGTATTCCGGCCCAGGCGCGCCTGACGCGGTGCGATACATATTTGGCGTGGCCATCAGGTCATACATTTGCCTGAATTTACTGGCATCGGTTTTTCCCGGTTCTTTTACTTTTTCCTGCGCGACGATTGACGTTGCCGCCAGCAATAGCAGCCATCCGAATTGTTTCATGCTTAAAGATTTACGGTTCCTTCGGGGTTGTCGGGCGTGAGTAACAGGCTCGATTTTTTCCCGTTGATGTTGGTTTGTATGATGTTTTGCTGATCTGTTACATAGTCAAACAACACTTTGGCCTTGACGTGCAACGACGTGATTTTCTCCACATTGGCAACCCGATAATAGCAAATCAAAACCGTGTTTTCAAGCTCGTTGCTCAGATATGTGAGTGGCTGCGGCTGCCCGTTGACCTCAATGATCAGGCGCTCGGCCAAATATTGTTTCATTTGGGTGACGTCCTGCTGGGTTTGCGAGGCTTCGCCGAGATGGAACCGATGGCCGTATTTTTTTTCGAGGGCATTTTCTAAATCATCCACAAAAAGGCGCGTCGTGATTTGGAGCATTTTCTTCTCGGGCGCATGGTTGATCTGGACAATCCCGACGTAGAATTTGTGGGCGAACCCCGTCAGCAAAACCGCCGAAACCATAACCGTCAAAAGAATAAATCGCTTTCTCATTTCTCTTCCTTAAAGACTGCGGACATCAATTTCTTATATGAAGTGGCAAGACGCGCACCTTCAAACTGCATCAGGGTTTTGTTCTTCGCTTTCAAGGCCGACACGAAGGCCGGATCATCGATGATGTATCGTTTGAAATCACCGACATAATCTGCAGGGATTTTCAGTTGCTCGATAAAATATTGGTCGTCGTACACCTGGTCGATCCTGGCCAGCAACCGCTCGTTCATTTCTACCTGAAGCTCTTTCTTCAATTGTGCCGTCCGGCCTGAGATCAAGTTGATCAAAGGGTCAAATAAGCCGGTCGTGGCAGTGTAAAGCCTTCTTTCGCCGGGCGTAAATTTTTTGTGGTCCTTGTGCCGCATGATTAAATCGTCTGTCGCGGCCTTTTGATTGACGACGACCTCATCGAGTGCGATGGGTTTTGAAATCATCTTGATCGGCACGACACTTTTGCCCATATCATCTTCATCTACAGGCTGTCGCTTGTATTCAAAGGTTTCTTTCTGAAGGATGAGCAAATCGCCGGGTTTCACGAGCAGGTAAAATTCACCGGCACCATTGGTTACAGCAGATTTTTCGTTGACGATGTTCACCACGTTAATCCCGGAAACCGACGTGGAATCGTTGCTGACCACTTTAAAACGAAGCATCTTTTCGCCGTCCTGCCCAAAGACGATCGTCGGGAGGAAAAACAGCAAAAACAAGATGATGCTATTCGGTTTTACCAATGGTTTCTTTGTATTTCTCGGCCAACTGGGTCATCAGGAACGCGAGCGTGGTTTTGTTCCGTTGCACCAACAGCCGTGTAAAACTATCATTTTCTACCACAAAATAAAGGAAACCTTTTACATAAATCGCGGGCAACTTCAGGTTTCCGGTAAAAAACGTTTCGTCGAACAATTCCTCGATTTGTTTCATGAACGTTTCTTTCTTCTCGATTTCGATTTCTTTTTTGAGCCTAGCCGTACGGCCAGAAATGGCATTGATGATCGGGTCGGTTGGCATGCCGCCGCCCAATAATCCGAGGAAATCTTTGGGTTTGAGATCGCCGGCGGTTTTCAGCCTGCGTTCGGCTGGCGTGTATTTTTTGGCTTCTTGAGGAAGAATGCCCAAATCGACAGCGTTAATCTTGTCATACCGCACCAAAACCACTTCATCCAGCTGGATCATGGCCTGCAATTCAACGAGCAATAAATCGCCGTTGAAATCGTCGGGCTTTATCTTTACTTGCCGCGCCCTGAAACGGGTTGAGGAGAATTGCAACGTATCGCCGGGTTTGGCTGCAATGGTGAAATACCCGCGGTCTTCTACAGCCACGGCTTGTTCAGATTGCCGGTTTACGACAAAAAGCTCGGCAAAATTCGAGGTGTTCGCCGATACTTTTCCACGCAACGGTTTGCGATCTTGCTCTTGGGCATACGCCTTTGGAAAAATCACAAGCAACAGGATGTAAGCGTATTTCATGCTAGGGAAATTGAAAACGGAAGTCGTAAAATTATCGGGCGCGCTGCCAATGAAATACTAATGCGCTGGTAAAAGTATGTTAATAAAGAGTAGCGGCCATACCGCAAGGCTTGTATGCGAAACTGTTATTTTTGAAAAGCGGCTGCGGCAGCATAGCAGATTTACGAATACTTACAAAAGCATTAACCCGTGCAAAAAAACCTCATCATCGCCAGCACGTCTACCTTGTACGGCGGCGGCTATCTGGAATACCTGATACCTGAACTGGAAAAGCATTTCGCGGATTGCCAATCGATTTTGTTCATTCCGTATGCGCGGCCGGGCGGCATGACCCATGACGATTATACGGCGCGCGTGAAAACGGCGTTCGCGCCATTGGGAAAAACGGTTACGGGTTTGCACGAGTTTGAAGACCCGGTACAGGCCGTCCGGGAAGCCGAGGCAATTTTCACCGGTGGCGGCAACACCTTCCTGCTCGTGACGCAGTTGTACAAATACAAAGTCATGGGCGTTTTGGCCGAAGTCGTAAAAAACGGAACGCCTTATTTAGGCAGCAGCGCCGGCAGCAATATCACGGGGTTGACGATGCAGACGACGAACGACATGCCCATTATTTACCCGCCGGATTTCAGGACCTTGGGCTTGATTCCGTTCAATTTGAACCCACATTATCTGGATGCCGATATGCAATCTAAACACATGGGCGAAACCCGCGAAACCCGTATCAAGGAATTCCACCAATTCAACACGGTTCCGGTGTTGGGCTTGCGCGAAGGCAGCTGGCTGGAGGTGAAAGGTGACCAGATTACGCTGAAAGGCAACTTGTCGGCGCGGCTGTTCCGGCAAGGGAAAGATGCAGAAGAATTGGAAACGGGAAGCGATTTAAGTTGGATAAAATAATTATACGATACCCGGATTGCACGAATTTTTGTCGAGCAAATTTGTGCAATTCGTTGGATTCTTGTTTTTGAAGTTGAGGATTCCGGGCGTAGCACCGTGATGATCTGCGTTAGGGATTGCAGCTAGGTGCCGCGCACCGCGGAAAGCCCGGCGCTTGCGCAACGCCCAAAATAGAAAAAGCCCAATCTTTCGATCAGGCTTCTTTAGAGCGGAAGACGAGGCTCGAACTCGCGACAACCAGCTTGGAAGGCTGGAGCTCTACCAACTGAGCTACTTCCGCTTAAATGCGGATGCAAATATAAGGCAAGATTTGGGGAGTGCAAATATTTTTTTGAAAAAAGTTTGGGAGTTGAGATTGGTCGCTGGCCTTTGGTCTTTGTCGTTTGACATTCGGTCTTTCTTCTTTCAGCGAAGCGGTCTTGCTTCTGTTGTTGTTTCAGGTTCAAAGTTCGAGGTTCAAAGTTGGCGTTCCTCGTTCGACGTTCGACGTTTGACGTCTTTCTTCTTTCAGCAAAGCGGTCTTGCTTCTTTTGTTGTTCCAGGTTCAAAGTTCGAGGTTCAAAGTTGGCGTTCCTCGTTCGACATTCGACGTCTTTCTTCTTTCAGCAAAGCGGTCTTGCTTNTGTTGTTGTTTCAGGTTCAAAGTTCGAGGTTCAAAGTTGGCGTTCCTCGTTCGACATTCGACGTCTTTCTTCTTTCAGCAAAGCGGTCTTGCTTATGTTGTTGTTTCAGGTTCAAAGTTCGAGGTTCAAAGTTGGCGTTCCTAGTTCGACGTTCGACATCTTTCTTCTTTCAGCGAAGCGGTCTTTTTTCTTTTGCTATTTCAGATTCAAAGTTCGAGGTTCAAAGTTGGTCTTTCCTCGTTCGACATTCGACGTCTTTCTTCTTTCAGCGAAGCGGTCTTGCTTCTGTTGTTGTTTCAGGTTCAAAGTTGGCGTTCCTCGTTCGACTTTCAACGTTTGACGTCTTTCTTCTTCCAGCAAAGCGGTCTTGCTTATGTTGTTGTTTCAGGTTCAAAGTTGGCGTTCCTCGTTCGACTTTCAACGTTTGACGTCTTTCTTCTTTCAGCGAAGCGGTCTTGCTTCTTTTGTCGTTCGACTTTCGACTTTCGACTGCGAATTTCACTACCTTTGCCCCATCCAAAACTTATGAAAAATTTACTGCTGATTTTTGTGTTGCTGGCTTTCATAAGCTGTAAGAAAGACAAGCCCGAAGCGGTTCCGGGCGCAAAACCTGTCGTAAAAAACGAATTTAAGAAAGACGTAAAGGGTTTGGTGATTGACTCGACCGCGCTTATTGAAGACGAAGATTCCATCGTCGTGGATTTTTACCGCATGAACGGTTTCGAAACGGTCTGGAACAAGCCCGAAATCAGGGAAGCGCTCATTTTCATGCTCCAGAAAACCGGCGAGGAAGAAGGCTTAAATCCGGCCGATTATTATGTGAACAAACTTGCGGTTTACGAGAAAAACAAGCCATTGCTCACCACCGAAAAACGCATCGCCTACGACATTTTGCTGACCAAAGCGATGCGGAAATATCTGCGCCATCTTTCGCGCGGAAAATTGAATCCTTTGGCGGTGTACAACACCTGGGATTTGAAGCGCAATACTTTTGACACCAACCGGTTGCTTTCGGGCGGCATCAGCGGCGATTCGGTTTCTGCGATTATTGAAAAAGCGCGGCCGCCGCACCAGATGTACAAGCAACTGCTCACGGCATGGCGGCTCATCAACCGTTTTCCGGAGGAAAAAGAATTCCAGGTCTTGGACACGATGCTCAAGATCAAACGCCGCGATACGTCGGATGTCATGCCTTACATCAAGCGTAAGTTGGTTTTCTGGAAAGAACTCGAACCGCAGGATTCGCTCTCCAAGATTTACGACCGAAAAACCTACAACGCCGTGATCAATTTCCAGAAAAGGCACGGTTTGGTGCCGGACGGAATTATTTCGCGCGGCACGATCAAGCAATTGAATTATTCGTTGGAAGACCGCAAAGGCCAAATCCTGGCGAACCTCGAACGCTGGCGCTGGTTTCCGCGCGATTTGGGCGAACACTACGTGATTTTGAACATTCCGGGCTATTTGCTCTCGGTCGTGAAAGATGGCGATACGCTCGAACAGAAACGCATCGTCGTGGGGAAAAATGCCCGGAAATCGCCGGTGCTTTCCTCGGCCTTCAGCAACGTCATCCTGAACCCGACCTGGACCGTTCCGCCGACGATCATCGAACGCGACCTGACGCCTGAAGCCACGAGAAACCGCGGGTATTTTGCCTCGAAAAACATCACGATTTACCGCAACGGGAAAGTGGTCAAGCCCGCCGATTGGATTCCGTCGCAATCAAAGAAATACCGTTATGTACAGAAACCCGGCGACGACAATTCATTGGGTAACGTGAAGTTCAACTACCCGAGCCGGTTCATGGTGTATTTGCACGACACGAATCACAAGGAAATGTTCATCATGCACAACCGTTCGTATTCTTCGGGTTGCATCAGGGTCGAAAACCCGTTGCCGTTGGCCGCGCACATGCTGAACGATTCGATCAAATGGCCACTGGACTCCATAAAAAAAGTCGTTGACACGAAGAAAACGACTTCTATTACATTAAAGGAAAAGATTTACATCCACGAATTGTATTGGACCGCCTGGAGCGAAAACGGCCAGCTCATCTTCAGGCCAGACATTTACGACTGGGACCGGCGACTGTACGAGGCGTTACGAAAGTGACCCGAAAGATTTCCGGGCGCGCGACGGATGGTAGATGAACAAGCACGATTGGTCTTTAATCGTAGCGATGATGTCTTCGGTGAGTTCTACGGGGATGGCCGGGCAACCCTGACTCCTGCCCAATCTGTTTTGCATCCTGATGACGGCTTCGGACACGTAGTCGGCGCCGTGCATCACCACCGAACGCATCCTGGCGTTGTTGTTGACGCCGCGTTCCATGCCGTCTAACTTCATGGACAGGCCGTGTTTTCCTGTATAAGTTTCGCCAGTTAAATAAAGCCCGAGGCTGCTTTTCTCTGATGCGTTCTTGTTGGAGAATTTGGTCGCGAAGTCCATTCCGCTGTTTTTGCCGTGGGCGACAAACGTGTTGTACAGTACGGTTTGCGTAGACAAATCAATCACCCAAAGGCGTTTCTCTGTGGACGACAAGCCAAAATCAACCAACGTCAAGATGTCTTTCTTGAGCAGGCCTTTGTCTTTCAGGCTGTAGAAAGCTTGCAAGGCTTGCTTGAAGCTGTCCATAGTCGGCAGGGAAAACTGGTTTGGGTTGAGTGAATGGTAGATATTTTCGGCCTTGGCTTCAAACGGGGAAACCGTTGTGGCAACAAGCAATTCAGGTGTATTTTTGGGCTGGACGATGTTGTTCGCTGTGACCGACAACAAGAAAAGCGAAACGATGGAAACAGTTTTATAAATCATTGACATGCTATAGGTTAATGGAGACTTGGGTTGGCAAAACTACACATTTCGAGACGCGACGCAAACTTTTTAACATAAAAAACATCGTTAAAGTGCAAAATTAATCGACGAATTACATCTTTTTGTGACGGCGGAAGCGACGAAAACAGAGTAAAATACGTTGCCTTTTCAGGTCAGGGAAAGGATAACGCGGCACTTCCGTTAAATATTGCCGATGCCTTGGAATTGTCAATATAATGGCTATTTTTGTTCGACGAACTGCACGTAGTATGAGCAAAAAATCTTACATTTTACTGGTCTCCATGCTCATGCTTGCAGGATTCGCGCGGGCGCAGCGGAAAACGCTTTTTACTTCGCGCACGACCGAAAAAATCGCCATCGACGGGCAACTTACAGAAGACAGTTGGGCTACCGCCGAAGTCGCTACGGATTTCATCATGTACAACCCGGACAACGGCAAACCCATCAACCCGGCCAAAAAAACCGATGTCAAAGTCTTGTACGACGACGACGCAGTTTACATTGGCGCGGTGATGTTTGACGACGAGCCACAACTCATGCTCAAGGAAATGACCCAGCGGGACAATTTCGGGTCTGCGGAACATTTCGGGGTTTACCTCAACGGATTCAACGACGGCCAGCAGGATTTCCAGTTTTATGTGAGCGCGGCGGGCGTGCAGATGGATTGCGTGGCCACCGAAACCAACGGCGAAGACTACAGTTGGGACGCCATCTGGCAAAGCAGCGTGAAGGTCACGGATTTTGGCTGGATCGCGGAATTCAGGATTCCTTACGCGGCGTTGCGTTTCCCGAAGGAAGCCATCCAGAATTGGGGCGTGAATTTTTACCGCGAATTCCGTCGCGACCGCCAGCAATACACCTGGAATTTCATCAACTCGCAGATTCAGGGCACATTGCAGCAGAACGGCGTATTGCGCGGCATCGAGAACATCAAGCCGCCGACGCGTTTGTTCTTCATCCCTTATTCATCGTATTATCTGAACACCAATAAGGAAGAAACCGACCATACCTTCAAAGGCGGACTCGACATCAAGTACGGCATCAGCGACGCTTTTACGCTCGATGCGATCCTGATTCCTGATTTTGGACAGACCAAATTCGACAACGTGGAATTGAACCTCGGACCATTCGAGCAGCAGTTCAATGAAAACCGGCCGTTTTTTACTGAAGGCACCGACTTGTTCAACAAGGGAAATCTGTTGTATTCGAGGCGCATCGGCGGCAGCCCATCAACGTATTATGTTCCGGGAAGCAACGAAGTGGCCGACAACCCGATTACCGTAGATTTGCTGAACGCCGTCAAGATTTCGGGCCGGACCAAGAGCGGACTGGGCATCGGAATTTTGAATGCGATCACCGAAAAAACCTACGCCACAGTGCGCAACATCGATACAGACCAAACCCGCGAAGTGCTCGTGGAACCGCTTACGAATTTCAATGTGGTCGTGCTCGACCAACGCTTCAACCGGAATTCATCGGTGTCGTTTGTGAACACCAACGTCGAACGCAACGGCGAATTCCGCGACGCCAATGTGTCGGCCATCGTGTATGACTTGAACACGAAAGCGAACACGTACAATCTTTCGGGCGATTTCAAATACAGCTACATCAACGAATATGGGAACTTAGAAAACCGCGACGGTATCAGTTCTTACATCAGTCTGGGTGAAACGGCCGGAAAATTCCGCTACAATTTCGGGGCAAATTACGTGTCCGACGAATACGACAACAACGACCTCGGCATCTTATTCGAGAACAATTACCACGGCTTTTTCGCCAACGCCAGCTACCGCATCCTGAACCCGACGAAAGTGTTCAATACCTTCCAAGTAGGCGCTAATCCATACTTCGAATTCAACAACACGACCGGAATACTTCAGCAGGCCGATTTCGACGCCTATGTAAACAGCACCTCGCGCAAGAATGATTTTTACAGCATGAGTTTCACCTCTCGCGTGACCGAAACTTTTGATTTCTACGATCCGCGGATTCCCGGCCGCTATTCGTATTTGCCGCCTTCCTACGGATTGTCGGCCTTTTACTCCTCGAACTACAACCGCAAATGGGCGCTTGACATCAATCCTGCTTTCTCGCTGACGGATGAGAAAAACCGCGAAGCCTTCAGTATTTACTTCGGGCCGCGCTACCGATTCAGCGACCGGTTCAACGTCATCCTTGGGTTCAGCTACCTGCGCCAGAACAACAACGTCGGCTACATTGACGACACCTATGTGGATGACGCTACGCCGTACGAGATTTACTACGCCAAGCGCAATCGCTCTACGTACATCTTGACCGGAACCTGGAAATATTCCGTCAACAAAGACATGACGTTCAATTTCAACGCGCGCTATTATTGGTCTTATGCCGACAATCGGGAATTTTTCACATTGAATGACGACGGCTACCTCGATCCGGCCGTTTATACTGCCAACCAGAATTCCAACTTCAGCACCTGGAACATGGATTTGAATTATTCTTGGTGGTTCGCGCCGGGCAGCCAGGTTTCCATCTTGTATCGGAACAATTCCAGCACGTTTACCCGCGAGATCGACCGCGACTTCAACACCAACTTTTCGAACATGTTCAAGGACAACCTGAATCATGTTTTCTCGATCAGCATCCGTTATTTTATCGATTACAACGACGCCAAAAAGTGGTTTTGATTCCGTAAATTTGCCTTTTGCCATAAGGCAGTTTTTACACTATGAACAACAAAGCCATCCTGATGATCTTAGACGGCTGGGGCATTTCGCCAGACCCGACCGTATCGGCGCCAGACAACGCCAATGTACCATTCATCAACAGCCTGTATCAGAAATATCCGCACGCCACTTTGCGAACAGACGGCCTTAACGTTGGGCTTCCCAATGGCCAAATGGGCAATTCCGAAGTCGGGCACATGAATCTGGGCGCAGGCCGCATCGTCTATCAGGACTTGGAGAAAATAAACCTTACGGTGAGCGACCGTTCCATCGAAAAGGAAAAGGCGCTCGCCGATGCCTTCATTTACGCCAAGGAACACGACCGTCCGGTGCATTTGCTCGGGCTTTGTTCGGACGGCGGCGTCCATTCGCACATCAGCCACTTGAAAGGCTTGATTGCCGCTGCGGAATATGCCGGCGTACAGGATATTTTCGTCCACGCGTTTACTGACGGGCGCGACGTCGATCCCAAATCGGGCACGCGCTTCATTGGCGACATCGTTGATTTTGTCAAAGGCCGGCGGGCGAAAATTGCGACGATTGTTGGACGTTATTATGCCATGGACCGCGACAAACGCTGGGAACGCGTCAAGAAAGCGTACGATTTGGTCGTGAATGCCATCGGCCTTCCGGCGCAGGACGCGGTTAAAGCGATTGAAGAAAGTTACGCCAACGGCATCACGGACGAATTCATCGAACCCATCGTGATGACCGATGCAGAAGGCCACCCGACCGCTACGATCAAAGAAGGCGACGTGGTGATTTTCTTTAATTTCAGGACAGACCGCGGCCGCCAACTCACCGAAGTCCTATCGCAGAAAGACCGTCCGGAGCTGAACATGCACAAGATGAATTTGTATTATGTGACGATGACGCGCTACGACGACACGTTCAACAACGTCTATGTGATTTACGACAAGGCCAACATTACCGATACGCTGGGCGAAGTTTTGGAAAAGTATGGCAAGAAACAAATCAGGATTGCCGAAACCGAGAAATACCCGCACGTGACGTTCTTTTTCTCGGGCGGACGCGAAGAACCGTTCGAGGGCGAAACCCGCATCCTGAAAGATTCGCCAAAAGTCGCCACCTATGATCTGCAACCCGAGATGAGCGCGTATGAACTGGCCGATGCGCTGGTTCCGGAAATTGAAAAAGAGGAAGCCGATTTCATCTGTTTGAACTTTGCCAACGGCGACATGGTTGGCCATACCGGCGATTTTGCCGCAGCCATCAAAGCCTGCGAAGCCGTTGACCAGTGCGCCGAGAGAGTCATCGAAGCCGCACTCAAACACGGTTACACGACGATTGTCATTGCAGACCACGGCAACTGCGAAACCATGCGCAACCCCGACGGCAGCCCGAACACCGCACATACGACCAATCCGGTGCCGATTGTTTTGGTGGATCCGGACCGCAAGAAAATCCACGATGGCATTTTGGGCGACATTGCACCGACAATCCTAGACATTCTGGGCATCGAGAAACCTGACGCCATGACACGGCATTCCCTTTTATAATGAAGAAATACTTCCTGTTTTTGCTGTGGCCAATGATGGTTTTGGCCCAAAGCAGCCGCGTGAACGACCACAATGCCATCGGTTGGTTGGCATACAACGGCACATTCCAACTCACGGAGAAAGTGGGCATCCATACGGAATACCAATGGCGCCGCACTGAATTCCTCGAGAACTGGCAGCAAGGTTTGTTGCGTTTGGGCGTTAATTACAAACTGACACCTGATATGACCGCACGTGTTGGATATGCGTGGGCAGAGACCTTCGCATATGGCGAGATTCCGCTCAACGGTTTCGGAAAAACCTTCACCGAACACCGCGCTTACGAAATGCTTCAAATCAACACGAAAGTGAAACCTTTTGACTTGAGCCACCGGGTGATGCTCGAACAGCGCTGGGTTGGCCGTTATGACGCTGCCACTTCTGAAACAGAAGATGAATTTTTGTACACCAACCGCGTCCGGTATATGATGCGCTGGCAGTTGCCTTTGAAAAAATCAGGTGAACGCATTCCGTATTTGGCGGTGTACGACGAGATTTTCATCGGGTTTGGGCACAACATGGGCGAAAACATCTTCGACCAGAACAGACTCGGCATATTACTGGGTTGTCCGGTCAATAAATCAATGAAGATCGAAGGCGGCTACCTCAACCAGATCGTACAGTACGGCAGGGAAATCGACGGGCAAAACGCCTTCCAGAAGAACAATGGTTTCATCCTATCGGCGCTGCTGAACATCGACCTGCGCAAGAAAACGCCGACCGAGTAGATTAGTCGGTTAGTTTCGTTAATTTTGTCGGCTCAAAACAAACGTATGATTATCCCTAAGACCAGAGAAGAAATTGAACTGATGCGCGAAAGTGCGCTCTTGGTGTCTAAAACCCTCGGCATGATTGCATCCGAAATCGGGCCGGGCGTCACGACGTTGTATCTGGACAAACTCGCAGAGACTTTCATCCGCGACCATGGCGCAGAACCGGCGTTCCTTGGCCTTTACGGTTTCCCGAATTCACTTTGCATGAGCCCGAACGCGCAGGTCGTGCACGGCATCCCGAACAACAAACCGCTGGAGGAAGGCGATGTGATTTCGGTGGATTGCGGCGTGTTCAAGAACGGCTTTTACGGCGATCATGCGTATTCGTTCGAGATTGGTGAAGTAGCACCGGAAGTAAAGAAACTTCTGAAGGTTACGAAGGAATCATTGTATGTCGGCATCCGGGAATTCCGCGCAGGCAACCGGGTTGAAGACGTGGGCAACGCCATCCAGAAATATACGGAAAGCCACGGTTATGGCGTGGTGCGAGAACTGGTCGGGCACGGTTTGGGACGCAAAATGCACGAAGATCCGGAAATGCCCAATTACGGCAAACGCGGACGCGGCAAGTTGTTCGTGGAAGGCATGGTGGTAGCCATCGAACCGATGATCAACATGGGCACGCGCAACATCAAACAACTCAAGGACGGCTGGACGATCCTGACGGCAGACGGCAAGCCATCGGCGCATTTCGAACACGACGTGGCGCTGATCGACGGCAAACCCGAATTGCTCTCGACGTTCCAATACGTTTACCAAGCGTTGGGGATCGAATCCAACGAAGAAGACGAGTTCCGCAGGCAGCCGCTGGTTCTGGGATGAAAAAAATATTCAAATTCATATTGAACACCATTCCGCGGCCGTTGCTCATCCGTTTGAGTTATGTGGCGCGTCCGGTCTTGGCTTTTGCACTCAAAGGCAACCGTTTTACCGACCCGATCGACGGGAAATCATTCCGCAGCTTTTTGCCTTACGGCTACGGCAAACAACGCAACAACGTGTTGTCGCCCAGCACGCTGTCGTTAGAAAGGCATCGTTTGCTCTGGCTGTATCTGCAGAGCGAGACCGATTTTTTCACCGCGCCGCACAAAGTATTGCATTTCGCACCCGAACAGGCCTTTTACAAGCGCTTCCGGCAGATGAAAAACCTGGACTATACCACGACC
Organism: Flavobacterium longum; assembly: GCF_965137575.1. Taxonomy (NCBI): domain Bacteria; kingdom Pseudomonadati; phylum Bacteroidota; class Flavobacteriia; order Flavobacteriales; family Flavobacteriaceae; genus Flavobacterium; species Flavobacterium longum. The sequence goes on from NZ_CBCRZJ010000006.1 coordinate 122,373, forward strand.
GATTTGTTTTCACCGCTCGCCGATGTAAAGGCCGACATCTGCAATTTGCCTTTTCCTGACAACACCTACGATGTAATTTTGTGCAACCATGTTTTGGAACACATTCCCGACGACAACAAGGCCATGCAAGAATTGTATCGGGTGCTGAAACCCGGCGGCATGGGCATTTTCCAGATTCCGCAGGATTTGAAGCGTGCGGAAACCTTTGATGACGATTCCATTACCGACCCGAAACAACGCGCAGAAATCTTCGGCCAATATGACCATGTCCGTGTGTATGGCCGAGACTACTTCGATAAATTGCGGGCCGTCGGTTTTACGGTCGTCGAAGAAGATTACACCGAAAAACTCGCACCCGAACTCGTGGAAAAATATTGTCTGGTGCCGGGCGAAATCATTCCGGTTTGCTTTAAGCAATAACCAACGCGCATTTTTGTTATATTTACGGAAAAGTCAAATGTCGAACGTCGAACGACCACCGACAATGGCCAGCGACTCAAATAACACCATATGCCCAACATGAAGCTAACGTACTTGCTATTGCTAGCGACGCTCTTTTCGGTTGCACAAAAACAAACTGAATTACAGCCGCCATTTAACATCAAGACTGTCCAATTCGTACAGAGCGGGCAAGTGACATCGCCCGTATTCCTGCTGACTGATTCTTTCCAATTTGAGTTTGACGATTTGTACGGCAACGAAGCCAATTATTATTACGAAATCGTGCACTGCAATTACGATTGGACGCCGTCTGATCTCGCCGAAGCCGAATACCTTCAAGGCTTTGACAACCAGCGCATCCAGGATTACACGAACTCGCTCACGACGTTGCAGTTGTATTCGCATTACAAATTGGCGTTCCCGAACCGTTTCACGAAATTCAAGGTTACGGGTAATTACCTGTTGAAAATCCTGAACGAAGCGCATGAAGTAGTATTCTCAAGGAAGTTCGTGTTGTATGAAGACCGCGTAAGCGTGCCATTGCAAATCAAACGTGCCCGCAGCATGGACCTCATCGAACAGAAGCAAAACCTGGATTTCGCCATCAAGTCGCAGAACATCACGTTCATTAACCCGCTTACCAATGTCAAGGTCATGCTCATCCAGAATGGCCGGCTTGACAATGTGATTACAAACGTGAAACCACAGTTCACCATAGGCAATGATTTGATTTACCGGTACGACGCGCAAACGCAATTTTGGGGCGGAAACGAATTCCGGTTCTTCGAGAACAAAGACATCCGGGCGGCCAACAACAACATCATCAAAATCGATCCGGGCAAAGACAACGGCACCTACAGCGCCTATTTGTATCGGGCCGAAGCACGCGGCAACCAGCCATACACCTTCGCCCCAGACATCAACGGCCGGTATTTGGTGAACAACATCGGAGCAACCAACAACGCCATTGAAGCCGATTACGCCTGGATTTATTTCTCGCTGTCGGCGCCGTCGCTTTTCACCAATAAAGACGTTTACATCAACGGCATGTTCAACAATTTTGCGCTGTCCGAAGAAAATAAAATGGACTACAATGCCGACAAAGGCATTTATGAAAAAGCCCTGATGATCAAGCAAGGGTTTACGAATTACCAATTCGTCGTGGCCGATAAAAAAGGCGTCGTAGATTACAAAGCCGCAGTGGACGGCAATTTCTGGCAGACCGAAAATGACTACATCGTGCTGGTGTATTACCGCGAACCCAACGGGCGTTACGACAAAGTCATTGGGCGCGGTTATGCCAATTCCGAAGGCATAACTAACTAAAATTTAACGCAAAAGGCCGCCGCCCAAACGTAATTTTCGTAAATTTGACATCGTTAACGCGATTTCCTAGAATAAACCATGGTTTCTCAAATCACGCGAGGCATAAAGATTTCCGTACAGACTAGTTTTGAAGGCACGTACTTCAAGAACTACAAAATCCATTTTGCGTTCAGTTACGAGATCACGATTGAGAACCACGGGAAAGATTCGGTGCAACTCACCTCGCGCCATTGGGACATTTACGATTCGCTCAACGAAACCGAAGCGGTTGATGGCGAAGGTGTCATCGGAAAAAAGCCCGTATTGAAACCTGGAGACAGCCACACCTACAGTTCCGGTTGCTTGCTGTCTTCTCCATTCGGCTCCATGAAGGGTTATTTCAACATGATCAACTTTACCTCTACCAAGAGTTTCCGCGTCATCGTACCTACTTTCAGGCTGAGCGCACCGTACGCACTCAACTAATCCTTATTCACAAACGGTAATCACTTCCTCGCCAGACAAGGCGTAAACGCAGTCATTGTGTTGTGGCGTAAGCACGTGCTTTCCGGTAAATTGCCCAAACGCAGGTAAAATCATCTGGTGCGGACTGTGGAAGAAACACGGCAAGGTCAATTGCTGCCGGCCTTTCCCAGTGAGTTTTACCGCCGGATGCACATGGCCGCAGAAGTTAAAAACCCGTTCGCGCTCTTTGGGATGATGCGTGAAGAGAAACTCACCCAAGGTCATTTCGTCGAAGACATGCACGCCGATGCGTTCGTAATGGTCTGGGTCGATGACATCGTGGTTGCCCGCAATCAGCAAAATCTTGCACGGGTTGCGCTTGACCCAATCCTCGAAGAGCAGCCATTCGTTGTTCATGTCGCTGTGGAATAAATCGCCGAGGAAACACACGATATCCGGTTGGAAAAACTGCTCGATGTCATTCAACATCTCAAAATTCTTCGAGGCCGATTCGAGCGGAATCGCCACACCGTTTTTCCGGAAATGCGCCACTTTGCCCAAATGGACATCGGCCACCAAAAGCATTTTTCTTGCGGTCCAGAAAATGGCACCCGACGGATGCAAAATAAATTCGTCTCCTGAAATATTCTTGGTTATGGTCATGTTTTCATGTATTGCGCGGTCATCTTTTTGATGCGTTCCGCGAGTGTTTCACTTGACAGCCTTTCGCGCAACCGGTCTGTGATGATCGGGAAGCTGAACGGCGTGGGTTTTTCACAATGTTTGACAACTATCTTCTGGTATTGTATCCGCTCCAAAGCCTTGATTAATCGGCCTTCTTCCAACTGGTGCTCAAAGGTTTCGCGATACGCCTGCTGAAACAATAAATTGTCCGGCTCATACTCCCGGAACACTTCAAAAAGCAACTGCGAACTGCTTTGCAAATGTTTCGATTTCACCACTTTTCCCGGATAACCCGTAAATACCATTCCGGCAATGACGGCGATATCGCGAAATTTGCGACGCGCCATTTCGGTGGCATTTAAACTTGCCTGCAAATCCTGATGTACGTGAATCGAGGCGAACAGGTTGTTGTCCAGCACAGATTCGATGTCGATTTCCTGGTCCGACAACAATTCAAATCCGTAATCGTTGTAGGCCAGCGAGAACGTAATCGGCGACAGCAAACTGATGCGGTACGCCAGCAAACTTGCCAAGGCTTCATGCACGAACCGGCCTTCGAACGGGTAAAAAATCGCATGGAAACCTTCGCGCGTCTTGAACATTTCAATCAGGAATTCGTCTGCGTTGGGCACGATGGATTCTTTTCTTTGCCGCCTGAAAATCGGTGCCATGGAGTTCAATTCCACCGACGGTTTTCCGGAATTCGCATCGTACAATTCCTGCCGGAGCAATTCCGACATTTGCGCCGAAAGTGCCAACCTTCCGCCGAGCCAACTCGCGTGATGCGTGGGTTTGCTTCCTTCGGCCGCCTTCACCAACACCTGCATGTTCTTGACCCGATAAAGTTCGAGTTTTTTTCCCGCAAACACAAACACGTCGCCCGGTTTTAATTTCGAGATAAACCATTCCTCGATGGAGCCAATATAACCGCCCGACAGGTATTTTACATTCATGACCGCGTCGCCGACAATCGTCCCGATCTGCATCCGGTGGTGCAAGGCCATGCGCCGGTCGTTGAGTTTATAACGACCATCGGATTCGATTTCCACTTTCTTGAATTCATCGTACGCCTGCAAGCTTTGGCTGCCTTTGGTGATGAAATTCAGCAGCCATTGCCAATCGGCACGCGTCATGGCTTGGTAGCAGAATGTCTGGCGGACTTCTTCAAATATATCATCCGGAAAAAAACCGTCCGAAACCGCGAGTGTGCCGAGATATTGCACCAAAACATCCCAACTGTTCAGGTACGGAATACGGTCTTCCACCGTGGTGTCTTTTACGGCTTTCTTAAGCGCGGAAGCTTCAATGAGTTCGATGGCATGTGTCGCCAGGAAATAAATGACGCTTTCCTTACCGGGTTGGTGTCCGCTTCGTCCGGCACGTTGCAGGAAGCGTGCAACACCTTTCGGGCCGCCAACTTGTATTACCGATTCCACCGGCGCGAAATCAACGCCCAAGTCAAGGCTAGACGTGCAAACGACGACTTTCAACTCTTCATTGCGGATGGCGTTTTCGACCCACAAACGCGTCTCGCGGCTGATGCTGCCGTGGTGCATCGCCATGTCGCCGGCCAATTCCGGGTATTTTTCGAGCAACCGTTGGAACCAGATTTCGCAGGCCGATCGCACATTGGTGAAAATGAGCGTGGTTTTGCTCTTTCGGACAATCGGCATGACTTCATCAATCAAATGCAAACCCATGTGTCCGCGCCACGGATAACTGTCCATTTTTTCCGGCAGGATTGATTTGACCGTGATTTTCTTGTCGATGTGCGCCCGGATCAACACGGAATTCCTATACGCTTCAGATTCAGGGCCGAGCAATACTTCGGCGGCCTGTTCGAGATTTCCAATCGTCGCCGAAATGCCCCAGATCCGCATCTTCGGGGCAATGGTTTTCAGTCGTGACAAGGCGAGTTCCACTTGAACGCCGCGTTTGGTGCCGAGCAGCTCGTGCCATTCATCGATGACGATGGCAGTGCAGTCCTTGAAGATTTTGTCGTAGCCTTTTGTGGCCAACAACAGTTGCAGGCTTTCGGGCGTCGTGATGAGCAAATCGGGCATCTTTTCCTTTTGCTTCGCGCGTTCGGCCGACGTCGTGTCGCCGGATCTGATGCCAACCGTCATCGGCACATTCCAATCGGTGGCGATGCGCTCGGCAGCCTGTTTGATTTCGACCGACAGCGCGCGCAACGGCGTAATCCAAATGGCCTTCAGCCCTTGTTTGTGTCTATTTTTATAATCAGGATTTTTTTGGATGTAATCGAGCACGATCGGAATCCAGAGCGCATAGGTCTTGCCGCTTCCCGTTGGCGCGTTCAACAACCCATTTTTGCCTTGTAGGAATGCCGTCCAGGTTTGCTTCTGGAACGGGAATGGTTTCCAGCTTTGCGTTTGGAACCAGTCGTCGGCGATATGGAAAAGTTGTTCGCGGGTCATTTTAACAAAGGTTACGGGTTTACCGCATGTTTAATTTCTTACGTTTTTGTAAGGGATAATCTTGCCCCTTCCCTGAAGGTAACTTACGATTTTACAGTATACTGTCGCTACGGGAAAACCGCACTTTTCAGTTTTTTATATCAGCTTATTAATGCCTTCAAATCCTCAATCGAATTCGCTTCCTCAATATTTTTATCCGTCCGCCAGCGCAAAATACGTGGAAAGCGCGTGGCGATGCCGCTTTTGTGGCGTTTCGAGAATGAAATCCCTTCGAACCCAATCTCGAACACCAGCTTTGGAACGACACTGCGCACCGGCCCGAATTTCTCCACCGTGTTTTTCTTGATGTAGTCGTCCACCATCCGGAATTCTGCGTCGGTCAACCCGGAATAGGCTTTGGCGAACGTGACCAATTCCCGGCTGCCGTCGGCGTTTTGTTGCCATAATGCAAACGTGTAATCGGTGAATAAATTAGACCGCCGCCCATGGCCGCGCATGGCGTAAGTCAGTACCGCATCAATCGAAAGCGGATCGACTTTCCATTTCCACCAATCGCCTTTTTTACGCCCAACCTGGTATGGAGACGACTTGCGTTTGAGCATCAAGCCTTCACTGCCCAGTTCGCGGGAACGTTCGCGCTCGGTGGTAAATTTATCCCAGCTTTCAAATGAAAAACGTTCAGACAAATGCAATGGCAAACTTTTATCTTTGACCGACTCCAGTAAATTTTCCAGCAAATCACGCCTTTCCTCAAAGGCTTTCTCGCGGATGTCTTCGCCATTCCATTCCAGTAAATCATACGCCTTGATAATAACGGGCGTATTTTTTAACACTGCTGCCGAAATGGTCTTGCGCCCGATGCGCGTCTGCAGGTCGTTGAAAGTTCCGATTTTTCCTTCGACCATCGGCAGGATTTCTCCGTCGATGACCGTACCGTCTGGAATGACGCCAATCAATGCGGAAAACTCCGGGTATTTGTCGGTGACGAGTTCTTCGCCGCGGCTCCAAACATACAACTGCCCGTTGCGGACGATGGTTTGCGAACGGATGCCGTCCCATTTGTGTTCGCCGCTCCACTCGGCTGGATTGCCCAAGTCTGAAATGGTGTTTTCAATTTGGTACGCCAGATAAAACGGATATGGCCGCGAGAGCGAATCTTCGTTGGTTTCGGCGCGGATGAGTTCATCGAAGGTGATTTTGTCTGGGTTCCAATCGCCCATTAAGCGAAAAGCCAGCAAGTCTTCGTCGATATTTTCGGCCTTGGACAACGCTCGCGTCATTAATTTCTGGCTGACGCCGATGCGGAAACTTCCGGTGATGAGCTTGGTGAATACGAAACGCTCGTAATAGTTCAGGGCCAGCCAGTTCTCGTGTAAGTAAGCGCGTTTTTCATCATCGGTTTTCTTTTTCAGGGCAATGATTTCCCGCAGGAATTCGGTCAGCGTTTTCTCGGTATGTTCCTTTGTGGTCGGGATGACCAGTGCAATGGTTTCGGCCAGATCGCCGACGATGTGGTACGATTCCTCAAAAAGCCACAGCGGGATTCCGGCCAGTTCATTGGCCCACAACCGTAGCAAAGTCGTATTCACGGGGCGCGGCGGCCGGCGGTGAGACAACAGCGCAATCGTCCAAACTTTGTCGGAATCACCAGCCGTGAGGAAATATTCCGTCAGGGCATCGACCTTGACCGATGTCTTGTTGGAGCTGTCGAGCGCTTTGATGAGTTGGGCGAAGTGCTTCATGGCTTGAGGAATGATTTAATCCCGTCCGGTTCTTCCTCCGCCACATTGTCCTCGGCGGTTTTTGCCCCGGAAACTTCGGCCGATTCGCCTTCGTATTGTGTATTTGCCGTTCGTGCATCGTACCCGAGTTCGCGCAGATAGCGTGAGAAAATATCTGAGTAACCGTGTGTGGCGATGATTTTATGGGCGCCGGTGGCCTTTATGCTTTCGAGCAAACCCTGCCAATCACAATGGTCGCTGAGCACGAAGCCGCGGTCTATGGCGCGGCGGGCACGGGCACCGCGAAACGCCATCCAGCCGCTGGCCGTTCCGGTGACAAACGGGGTCATTTTTCGGAGCCATACCGTGCCGTGTGCGCTGGGTGGCGCAATGACCATACTGCCGAGCAATTCTTCTTTTTTGGTTTCGGGTGTGATGCGTGTGGTTTCCGGCAAACTGGCGAGCGGTCGGATGATTTCGGTCATGTTCTCGACGGCGCCATGTGTAAAAATCTGCCCAATGGACGAATCCAAATGTTTCAAGATGCGTTGCGCCTTGCCGAGCGTGTAACCAAACAATATGGATGTTTGGCCATTGGCTTTGTTGTTGGCCCACCAGGTATTGATGTCGTCAAAGGTTTCGGACTGCGGCAGCCACTTGAAGGCAGGCAACCCGAACGTGCATTCGGTGATGAAAGTGTGGCAACGGATGGGCTCGAAGGGCACGGAAATCCCGTCGTCTTCGGTTTTGTAGTCGCCGGTGAATACCCAGATTTCACCTTTGTATTCCACGCGTACCTGCGCACTCCCGATGATGTGCCCGGCCGGGTGCAACGAGAATTTTACGCCATTAATGGTAAACATTTCGCCCCAGTCTTTCCCGGTGACGGAAATGTCGCCCAAGCGGTGCCTGATGATGGGCACGTTCGTGTGGTGCGTGATGTAATTTTTGTGACCCCAACGCGCATGATCTGAATGGCCGTGCGTGATGATGGCTTTGTCTACGGGCCGCCACGGATCGAGATAGACATCTGCCTGCTGGCAATAAATGCCTTTGTCGTTGAATACAAGTAGCGGGATTTTCATGGTTTGGTTTGCTTAAAGTTACAAAGCGCGGCCCGGACGCCAAAATGCTTTTGGAATAAGTTTAACTTTTGTTGATTAAGCACGCTGGGTATCATTTATTTGAAAGTTCCTTTGTACTTTTGTGCTGCTTTTGGCACGCCGCCCGCGTTAGGGATGGCAGCGTAAATCCTTTTCCCGGTTCTCGATACACGCCTTTGCAGGCGCACTCGAACGGGAAAAGATTGCAGCGCACAGCCCGACGGCGGCCTGACTATATTTATTACCGGCAAAAAGCGGTTTCGGCCGCCGGAACGCCCAAAACAATAACAACATAATTTTAAAAATATGCTCAAAGGATTTTTCAACGTACCGACTGCGGTGAATGAACCGGTAAAAACGTATAAACCGGGTTCGCCTGAAAAAGAAGCGGTACTGGCCGAATACAAAAGGATGTGGAACGAGAAAATCGATATGCCGTTGTACATTGGCGCCGAGGAAGTGCGCACCGGAAACTTGCGTGAAATGCGTCCGCCGCACGACCACCAACATGTGGTTGGACATTACCATAAAGCCGAGAAAAAACACGTAGAGCAAGCCATTGCGGCTGCTTTGTCGGCGAAAAACGATTGGGAAAACCTGCCTTGGGAACAACGCGCCGGGATTTTCCTGAAAGCGGCCGAACTCATCGCCGGACCGTACCGCGCGAAAATGAACGCGGCCACCATGATTGCACAATCGAAGAATATTTTCCAGGCCGAAATCGACGCGGCGTGTGAGCTGATTGACTTTTTACGCTACAACGTGGAGTTCATGACGCAGATTTACCAAGACCAGCCGAAGTCGACGTCGGATATGTGGAACCGCACCGAATACCGGCCACTCGAAGGTTTCGTATATGCCGTGACGCCGTTCAACTTTACCGCGATTGCCGGGAATTTGCCGTCGTGCGCGGCCTTGATGGGCAACACCGTGGTTTGGAAACCCGCCGATACACAGGCGTTTTCTGCGAAAGTCATCATTGACGTATTCAAGGAAGCTGGTTTGCCCGATGGTGTAATCAACGTCGTGATGGGCGACGCGGCGATGATTTCTGAAACCGTATATGCAAGCCCTGATTTTGCCGGCATCCATTTTACCGGATCGACGGGCGTGTTCAAGGATATTTTCCGCCACATCGGCGCGAACATCGACGTGTACAAAACCTACCCGCGCATCGTGGGCGAAACCGGCGGCAAGGACTTCATCGTGGCGCATCCGAGCGCAAACGTCAGGCAAGTCGTGACGGGAATCGTGCGCGGCGCGTTTGAATTCCAAGGACAGAAATGTTCGGCGGCGTCGCGAGCGTATTTGCCGAAGAGTTTGTGGCCGGCCATTAAAGAAGAATTAATGAAAGATATGGCGACCTTGAAAATGGGTTCGCCGGAGGATTTTTCTAACTTCATTACGGCGGTCATCCACGAGAACTCCTTTGACAAATTGGCTTCGTATATCGAGCAGGCGAAGAAAGACGCCGATGCAGAAATTATTGCCGGCGGCGGTTATGACAAATCGAAAGGCTGGTTCATTGAGCCGACGGTAATTGTTACGACCAACCCGAAGTACAAAACGATGGAAACCGAACTCTTCGGCCCGATCATCACGATTTATATTTACGAGGACAAAGACTGGAAATCAATGCTGGATTTGGTGGATACGACGTCACCGTACGCCTTGACCGGAGCGATTTTCGCGCGTGAGCGTTACGCCATCAATGAAGCGACACACGCCCTGCGCAATGCCGCCGGAAACTTCTACATCAATGACAAACCGACGGGAGCCGTCGTGGGCATGCAACCGTTTGGCGGCGCACGCGGTTCGGGAACGAATGACAAAGCCGGTTCGGCGCAAAACCTTTTGCGTTGGGTATCGCCGCGAACCATCAAGGAAACGTTTGTGACGCCTGCAGACTATCGTTATCCGTTTTTGGGCGAATAGCAGCAATACATCGATATGAATATAACCCAGGCCATTCGTCTGGGTTTTTTTGTGGGCGGTACGCGGGTTTCGTATATATCTGGGAATGAAAATTTTGTATATTCGGCAAAACTTTCTCGCATGAAAAAAATTACCCTTTCTTTTTTGTTGGCGGTTGCTGTTGCAGGCTTTGCACAAAACCGTCCTAACTATACAGGCACGACGCTTCGGCCCACAGCGGTCCAGAACGTGAATGCCATACAATCGATTACGGCCACAATTCCGTATCAGGGTTACGGTGAAACACAAGCATTCCTCGGGCAAGGAGAATATGAGATTTTTCTCGACAACACCAACGGTGTGTTCGACAAACCGATTGTGTTGCTCGATGGTTTCGACCCGAACGATGGCCGCACGATTCCTGCCATTTACGGCTTGCTCACGTATGGCATCGGGCAAAACCTTGCCGACGATTTGCGCAATCAGGGTTACGACGTCGTCATCCTGAATTTCCCGAATTATACGCGACCAGCCGACAATGCCCTCGTAAGCGGCGGGTCGGACTTCATCCAGCGCAACGCCATGGTGCTCGTGGAATTGCTCAACCAAATCAATGCGCAAAAAGTCGGCACGGAAAAGAACGTCGTGATTGGGCCAAGTATGGGCGGATTGATTGCCCGTTACGGCCTGCGTTACATGGAAATGAACAGCTTGACGCACGACACACGATTGTATATTTCTTTCGACGCACCGCACAAAGGCGCGAACATCCCAATTGGTTTCCAGCACTTGTTCAACTATATGGCTTATGGCCCACTGGGCGACGCAACGGTTCAGGTCTTGACCGATGCGATGCTGAAAAGTACGGCTTCCCGCCAGATGCTGATCGACCAATTCGAAGGCCATCTGCAGACCGGCAGCACGACGGAATTCAACAATGCCGTACAATTGCCAACGGGCGCACCGAATTACCGCAATGCGTTCCAGGGCGAACTCGACGCGATGGGCTTTCCACAAAACGTACGCAACGTCGCAATTTCCAATGGTGCCGGAAACGGTTCAACGAACGGCACGCCTGGGCAGGTGGTCATGGATCATACATTCAACGTGACTTCAACCCAACGCGCCATCATCAACCTGAATTTTACGCCGGTGGCCAACCAAAGCATCCAGGTAAGCCGCTTCCGGGGTCAGGCATTCGTTTTTGTGTGGCTGACTGTTTATGAAAGTCTGGCCAATTCCACATCACCAAGTTACACCGACGGGCTCGATTCGGCTCCGGGCGGCAAGTTCGACATCACGTCTTTGGCTGGCGCGGCGGGCAGCAACGCCTTGCTGACGGAATTTTTCGATAACCTCAACATCAATTATTTCGATTTCATCCCAACGCACAGCTCGCTGGCTGTCTCTGGTACGCAAAATCTCTATTCGCCTGTGACCGATGTGAGCATCACACCGTTTGATGCGTATTACGTTCCGACGGCAAACGAAAACCACGTCACCTTGACTGCCGGCAATATGGCATTCGCGTTGAACGAAATCCTGAACCCTGTTTTGGCGACGCCCGAGACGGCGATTTCGGGACTACAGGTGCAAAATCCTGTTGGAAATGTGCTGAGCCTGTATTCGACCAGGGAAATCAGTCAAGCGTCTTTGGCTGTCGTAGATGTGACCGGGAAAACCGTGTTCAGCCAAGCCGAGGTTTCCATCTCGGGACAAATGGACATTCCCGTATCATTGCCTCCGGGCGTTTATTTCCTGCGGGTGAACAATGCCGAAGGAAGCATCACGAAGAAAATTGTAAAGAACTAACAAAAAAGTCCCGTTTAGCGGGACTTTTTTATGGTTTGTATTTTAGCGGCAAGTGCACGACTTTCTTGGTTTCGAAAAAATCGTCCTTGAAAAAATCTGAAATGTTGTATTGCGTTGCTTTCGGGAAGTCTTTGAGTTCTTCGGACAAATCACCGCCTTTCAAGTAGAGAATGCCGTTGGGCAGGGCATGTTGCTGCGCTTTCTTGATTCTGTCGCGCACCCAGGAAACAAAATCGGGCATGTTGGTCACGGCGCGGCTGACGATGAAGTCAAAATCGCCTTTCACGTTTTCGGCGCGCAATTGTTCGGCCTTGACATTCTTGAGCCCGAGTGCTTCGGCCACCGCTTTGACCACGGTGATTTTTTTACCGATGACATCAATCAGGTAAAACTTCGCTTCCGGAAACAAGATCGCGAGCGGAATGCCCGGAAAACCGCCGCCGGTTCCCACATCAAGGATTTGCGCGCCCGGCCCGAACGGCTGGACGTTCGCAATCGCCAAAGAGTGCAAAACGTGGCGCGTGTAGAGTTCGTCTATGTCTTTGCGGGAAATGACGTTGATCTTGGCGTTCCAGTCCTGATACAATGCATACAGCTTTTCGAACTGCTGCTGCTGCAACTCGGTCAGGTCTGGGAAATGGTTTAAAATGTCGTTCATATTACGGTTTGGCTTGGCATCAGACGGCCACGTGCCGACGACCACTTTTTTGACAAAAGTAACATTTTCCTGTTGAAACATTTTGACTATTTTGGCGTTAGCATAGTCATATATTGGTTACATTTGTGCCAGAATTTTCACCTATGAGTACCACCATACCTACATTCTCAAAGCAGGACAGCCTCAAATTTTTCCGGACGCTGAATTCCCGCGTAAATGCTTACTTCAAAGACAACAACATCAAAAAAACCGGCAACTGGAAAATACACCTCAAGACGGTTGTTTTGTTCAGTATCTTTTTGACGCCTTATTTCATCATCCTTGCGCTCGACATGCCGTTCTGGTTGCAATTGCTCTTGAACATCGTCATTGGCGTGGGCATGGCCGGCATCGGGATGAACGTCATGCACGACGGCAACCACGGCTCCTATTCCACCAAGTCTTGGGTCAATAAAATCATGGGCGGCACCATTTACATCTTGGCCGGAAACGTGTACAATTGGCAGGTGCAGCACAACGTCTTGCACCACACTTACACCAACATCCACGGGCATGACGAGGATCTTGAAGCCGGAAAAATTATCCGCTTCACCAAAGACGCAGAGTGGCACCGTTTCCACAAATTCCAGCATTATTATTCGGTTTTCCTGTATGGTCTGCTGACCTTCAACTGGGCGCTCACAACGGATTTCCGCCAGATGCGCAGCTACCTCAAACGCAAACTGTCGTACGGTGAGGCCAAATCACCCAAAATCCTCTGGACGACACTGATCATTACGAAGATGATCTATGCATTTCTATGGATTGCGCTTCCCATCATTGTTGGTGTTGCCTGGTGGAAAGTGCTAATCGGTTTCTTCGTAATGCATTACACCGCTGGCCTAATCTTGAGCATCGTGTTCCAATTGGCGCACGTTGTGGAGGAAACAGAAAATCCAGTTCCAGACGAAAACGGGGAAATGGCCAACACTTGGGCCGTGCATCAGTTGTACACCACCGCGAATTTTGCCCCGAAGAACAAAATCGTGAACTGGTTCACTGGCGGGCTCAACCACCAGATTGAGCACCATTTGTTCCCGAACATCAGCCACGTCCATTACAGCAAGATTTCCGATATCATCAAGCAAACCGCAAAAGAATGTAATTTGCCTTACCACGAGTTCAAAACCATGCGCAGCGCAGTTGCGGCGCACTTCCGCCATTTGAAGGAACTCGGGATGAAACCGGCCATGACGGCGTAAAACAACACCGAAATGAATCATCTGTTATCAGATAGGATCAACAACTTATCGACGTCGCAAACCTTGGCCATGGCCGCATTGGCGCGCGAACTCAAAGCGCAGGGCAAAGACATCATCAGCCTGAGCTTGGGCGAACCCGATTTCAACACGCCCGATTTCGTCAAGGAAGCCGCCAAGAAAGCCATCGACGAAAATTACAGCACGTACACGCCCGTTGACGGTTATCTTGAATTAAAGGAAGCCATCTGCCGCAAATTCAAGCGCGACAACAACCTCGAATACAAACCCGCGAATGTCGTGGTTTCCACCGGGGCAAAACAATCGCTTTACAACATCGCACAAGTCATGCTCAACGACGGCGATGAAGTGATCTTGCCCGCGCCATACTGGGTTTCGTATTACGAAATCATCAAACTCTCTGGCGGCGTTCCTGTCGTGGTTGAGACTTCAGTCGATTCCGATTTCAAGATTACGCCCGAACAACTCGAGAAAGCCATCACGCCCAAAACCAAGATGATGTGGTTTTCATCGCCGTGCAACCCAAGCGGCTCCGTATACAACCGCGAAGAGTTGACGGCATTGGGCAAAGTGCTCGACAAACACCCGAACATTTACATTGTTTCCGACGAAATCTACGAGCACATCAATTTTTCAGGAAACTTCTGCAGTATTGGTTCCATTCCCGGACTGTTCGAACGCACCATTACCGTAAACGGCGTCGCCAAGGCATTTGCCATGACCGGCTGGCGCATCGGCTATATCGGCGCGCCAGAGTTCATCGCCAAAGCCTGTACGAAAATGCAAGGCCAAGTGACCAGCGGCGCCAACAGTATTGCACAACGCGCCACCATTGCCGCCGTTGATGCCGATCCTTCGGTTTTGAACGATATGGTGAAAGCCTTCCACAACCGCCGCGATTTGGTCGTAAAACTCATGCAGGAAATCCCGGGCATCAAACTCAACGTACCCGAAGGCGCGTTTTACGTTTTTCCGGATGTATCGTCGTTTTTCGGCAAGACGCTCCGCGGCAAAACCATCAACACCGCCGACGAATTGGCCATGTATTTACTATCCGAAGCCAACGTCGCTACCGTGACCGGTGAAGCCTTTGGAAACGCCAACTGCCTGCGCCTGTCGTACGCCACCAGCGAAGCCTTGCTCACCGAGGCCATCAAAAGAATCAAGGAAGCTCTGGCGTAGATTACATTGAAATGAAAAAAAAGCCACGAATTCGCGAATAACAAAAAATTCGTGGATTCGTGTTTTTTTTGGGCGTTGCGCAAGCGCCGCGCTTTCCGCTCTTATCTTTTTTTCGCGCACTCAAAAAAGGATAGCCGCTGCAATCGCTAACGCAGCCGATCACCCAGAACAAACAACAACTAGCAACTATAAACTAGCAACCAAATGAAAATCCTTCTTCTCGGCTCCGGCGAACTCGGCAAGGAATTCGTTATCGCCGCACAGCGCATCGGCCAGACCGTAATAGCCGTCGATTCTTATGAAAATGCACCGGCCATGCAGGTCGCACACGGGTTCGAAGTCATCAACATGCTCGACGGAAACGCGCTCGATGCAGTCGTGTCCAAACACCAACCCGACTACATCGTCCCGGAAATCGAGGCCATTCGCACCGAACGCTTTTACGACTACGAAAAACAAGGCATCACGGTCGTACCGTCGGCCAAAGCGGCCAACTTCACCATGAACCGCAAAGCCATCCGCGACCTGGCAGCCAAAGAGCTGGGCCTGAAAACCGCCAATTACCTTTACGCAACATCGGCCGAAGAACTCCGGAAAGGCGTCGAAGCCGTGGGCATGCCGTGCGTGGTCAAACCGCTCATGTCGTCGTCAGGGAAAGGACAATCCACGATTAAGACCGAAAGCGACATCGAAAAAGCCTGGCAGTACGCCGTCGAAGGTTCGCGTGGCGACGTTGTGGAAGTCATCGTGGAAGCCTTCGTCAAGTTCAATTCCGAAATCACCTTGCTCACCGTGACGCAACGAAACGGAAATACCTTGTTCTGTGCGCCCATCGGCCACCGGCAGGAACGCGGCGACTATCAGGAAAGCTGGCAACCGGCAAACGTCTCGGACAAAGATTTACAAGAAGCGCAAAACATGGCGCGAAAGGTCACCGAAGCACTCGGTGGCGCGGGTTTGTTTGGCGTGGAGTTTTTCTTGGCCGATGACGGCGTTTATTTCTCCGAATTGTCTCCACGGCCGCACGACACCGGAATGGTCACGCTCTCGGGCACGCAAAATTTCAATGAATTTGAATTGCACCTGCGCGCCGTCCTCGGGTTGCCGATTGCTGAAATAACATTGGAAAAAGCAGGCGCCAGTGCGGTAATCCTAGCTTCCGCAGATTCACAAAACCCTACCTATTCCGGCATCGAAAAAATTGCTTCGCTGTCAAACGTTGATTTCCGTATATTTGGAAAACCGACCTCGCGGCCTTACCGCCGCATGGGCGTGGCACTGGCCAAAGCGCCATTGGAAACACCAGTGGAAGAGGTCGTGCAAACGGCAGTTTCGGCTGCCCAATCAGTAACCGTTAACCCTTAGGAAATGAAAAAAATTATTCTCTTTTTGGCATTGGTTTTTTCAGCGTCGATGGCTGCGCAAGACATGACACGCCCCGAACCGCCGAGGGCGAAAGTCGTGGACGTGGCTTGCGGCCAATGCCAGTTTAAAATGGATGGCAAAGGCTGTACGCTGGCGGTGATGCTCGACGGCAAACCTTACTTCGTTGAAGGCGTCACGCTAGACCAGCAAGGCGACGCGCACGCACACGATGGCATGTGCAATGCTGTCCGCCAGGCCGAAGTGCAAGGCGAGCTTGTTGGCGACAAATTCAAAGCGACTTCATTTAAATTGCTGCCTGCAACCGATAAAGGCAAAAAGAAAAAATAAGTTGAACCTGTTCCTGCAGAACATCGCCAAACACGTATCGCTGACACCGTCTGAACAAGAGCAAGTGATGGCGTTGGTGACCGTACAAACCTACAAAGCGAAAACCGTACTGCTCAAGGCCGGCGATGTTTGCAGCGTATCGTATTTTGTCCATAGCGGCATTTTGCGAAGCTACTCCATCGACCAGAACGGCGTGGAGCACGTGGTCAGTTTTGCGTGCGCCAATTGGTTCATCGCAGACATGTACAGTTTTATCTCGGGCCGACCGGGCAACCTCTATATTGAAGTAGTCGAAGACGCCGAAGTCACGGAAATCACGCGCGAAAATCAAGAGAAAATGTACGATCAAGTGCCCAAGATGGAACGGTTTTTCAGGATTTTGATTGGCAACTCACTGGTGGCCAACCAACAACGCCTGCTCGACAATTTATCGTTTACGGCTGAAGCGCGCTATGACAAATTCCTGCAAAAGTTTGGCAATTTGGCGCACCGCGTACCGCAGAAACACATTGCTTCCTATTTGGGCGTCACACCGGAATTCTTCAGCGCCATGAAAGCGCGGATGCTGAAAAGGTCTTGAAACAGCGTATATTTTTCCAGACAGCATTACCAATCCTGCCATTTCTTAATCTACATTAACAGCCGCAAGTGGATTGCTGCCATAACTTTGCGTTATCAAAATAGGTAATGCAATGAAAACAACACTTCACAAATCAAACACACGCGGCCATGCCAATCACGGTTGGCTTAATGCGTACCACAGTTTCAGTTTCGCCGGTTACTTTAACCCTGAAAGACACAACTTCGGCGTTTTGCGCGTACTTAACGATGACACGATTGCCGCCGGAATGGGTTTCGGTACGCATCCGCACGACAATATGGAAATCATCACGATTCCCCTCGAGGGCGATTTGGCCCACAAGGATTCGATGGGAAATGCCGCCACGATAAAAAGTGGCGATATTCAGGTCATGAGCGCCGGAACAGGCATCCAACACAGTGAGTTCAACCCGAATCATGATCGTCAAACCAAATTGTTGCAGATTTGGTTGTTTCCTAAAACCGAAAACGTGACGCCACGCTACCAGCAAATTACGCTTGACGTGGCCGACCGGCACAACAAATTGCAGCAAGTCCTGTCACCCAACCCAGATGACGACGGTGTTTGGATCCATCAGGATGCGTGGTTCCATATGGGCAATTTCGATGCGGGCGCAACGGCAAATTACCCATTGAAAAAAGCAGGCAACGGATTGTACGTTTTTGTCCTGAAAGGCAACATTGAAATCGCCGGGCAGACGCTGGAAACCCGTGACGGATTGGGCGTAACTGATTTTGACACGCTCGAAATTAAAGCCAATCAGGACAGCGAGTTTCTGCTGATGGAAGTCCCGATGAAATAAGACCGATTCAATCTTATCATTTTTAAATCTTTAATCTATATATTATGAATACTACTTGGAATATCGACACAACCCATTCTGAAATCGGGTTTAAAGTAAAGCACATGATGTTCACCAATGTATCCGGAAAATTTGACCGTTACCAAGGCCAATTCCTTACGGACGGTGACCATTTCGAAAATGCAGAAGTAACGTTTTCTGCCGACGTGGACTCCATCAATACCGGAAACACCGATCGCGACAATCACTTGCGCAGCGCTGATTTCTTCGACGCAGCCAACCATCCAAAATTGACGTTTAAGTCTTCATCTGTGGTCAAGAAAAGTGAAAGCGACTACGAAATCTCTGGCGACTTGTCTTTGCATGGCGTTACTAAATTCGTACGTCTCGACGCCGAATTCGGTGGCTTGATGACCGATCCTTGGGGCAATCGCAAATCGGCCTGGAGCATTTCAGGGAAAATCAACCGTAAGGATTTTGGTTTGAACTGGAATGCGGCTTTGGAAACCGGCGGTGTGCTGGTGAGCGAGGAAGTGCGGCTCCATATCGAGATACAGCTTGTGAAAGCCTAAATGAAAGCTCTGGAAACGGAGCTTTTTTTATGAAATGATGCGGGATTTCCGCATCCCCGTTTGAATTGATAATGTTACTTTTAGTGTGGTAAAACCTGAAAGGTTTAAAAAAACCTTTCAGGTTTTACGCGACAACGCATGCCCAAAACCCCAAACACAGACATTTAACTATTTTTCCTAAATTAGCGGCACTCACAGCAAAGCAAACCAAACAAAACCAAAAAACACCAACAATGAAAGCATACGTTTTTCCGGGCCAAGGCGCGCAGTTTACCGGAATGGGAAAAGACCTTTATGAAAACTCGGATCTGGCAAAAGAACTCTTTGAACGCGCCAACGCCATCTTAGGATTTCGGATTACGGACATCATGTTTGAAGGCAGCGCCGACGAACTCAAAGAAACCAAAGTCACGCAACCTGCCGTCTTTCTGCATTCGGTCATCAAAGCAAAAACACTAAACGAAAGTTTCGCCCCAGATATGGTTGCGGGACATTCGTTAGGTGAATTCTCAGCGCTTGTAGCGGCTGGCGGCCTATCGTTCGAAGACGGGCTGAGATTGGTTTCAACCCGTGCGATGGCGATGCAGAAAGCCTGCGAAATCAAGCCTTCCACGATGGCAGCAGTGTTAGGTCTCGACGACAAAATCGTGGAAGAAATATGTGCGACCACTGACGGGATTGTGGTTCCGGCCAACTATAACTGTCCGGGGCAACTTGTGATTTCCGGCGAAACGGTCGCTGTTGAAATGGCCTGCCAAGCCATGCGCGTCGCTGGTGCAAAACGCGCACTCGTATTACCCGTCGGCGGCGCATTCCATTCGCCATTGATGGAACCGGCACGCGAAGAATTGGCCGCCGCGATCGAAAAAACGACATTCTCAAAACCAATCTGTCCGATTTACCAGAATGTCACGGCCAGCGCGGTGTCCGACCCAGACGAGATCAAGAAAAACCTCATCATCCAATTGACGGCGCCGGTAAAATGGACGCAATCGGTACAACAAATGGTGAAAGATGGCGCTACATTGTTCACCGAAATTGGTCCGGGCAATGTGTTGCAAGGATTGGTGAAGAAGATTGACCCGACGGCGGAAGTGGCGGCGGGATAGTTATTCGCTAGTGATTAATAATGGATAATTAAAAAAAAAAGACCGGCTGATGCCGGTTTTTTTTTATCAGAACATATGATGGAAACTTTGTTGTCGATTTTCCATTAACTCCGTATTTTCTGCTCCCATTTCCACGCGCTCGCCAAACCGTCTTCGAGCGTTGATTGCGCTTTCCAGCCCAATATATTGTTCGCTTTGTCGGTATTGGCGTAAGCAGAGATGATATCGCCTTCGCGTCGGTCAACTATTCTGTAGGGTAAAGGTTTCCCACTTACCTTTTCAAAGGCCTGGATGACTTCGAGCACAGAGCTTCCGGTTCCCGTGCCGAGGTTGAAGGTTTCGACTTTATCGACATTCTTCTTATTCAACAAACGCTGTAACGCCACGACATGCGCCTTCGCCAAATCGACGACGTGAATGTAATCACGGATGCAAGTGCCGTCCGGCGTAGGGTAATCGTTACCGTAAACAGACAATTGCGCGCGCATCCCAATGCCGGTCTGGGTGATGAACGGTACGAGGTTCTGCGGCACGCCAATCGGCAATTCCCCGATTTCAGCGCTCGGGTGCGCACCAATCGGGTTGAAATAACGCAACAAAATCGCATTGATTGAACTTACTTTACAAGTTTCGGTGATGATTTCCTCGCCGATTTGCTTGGTGTTTCCGTATGGTGACATGGCAACCTGTACCGGCGCATCTTCGGTAATCGGCATTTTTTCAGCCTCGCCGTACACCGTACAAGAGGAACTGAAAATGAAATTAGCTTCGGCCTTTTCCTGCAATTGCTGCAAGACGTACACAAGCGTATTGATGTTGTTTTCGTAATACAACAAAGGGTTTTCGACGCTCTCGCCTACTGCTTTTGACGCCGCGAAATGAATCACTCCGGTGATGTCTGAATGTCTTTTAAAGAAATCGACCACATCTGCTTTGTCGCGCAAGTCCATTTTTTCGAAAATCGGCTTCTTACCCGTAATGGCCACGATTCCATCCATTACCTTTTCCGAAGAATTCGAAAGGTTGTCGATGATGACGACTTCAAAACCTTCATTCTGCAATTCGACTACGGTATGCGAACCGATAAAACCCAAACCTCCTGTAACAAGTACCTTCATATGCTTTGATTTGACCACGAATTCGCGAATTACGATTCTCGTGGAGCATTTAATTTTTATAAATTACAAATTCGCGAATTCGCGGTTTACTTTAAAAACTCTAAAACAGAATCGGTGATGAATTGAATTTGTTCGTCATCGAGTTCTGTATGCATCGGCAACGAAATCACCTCGTTCACCAAAAGGTTGGTCACCGGAAAATCCTCTTCCTTGTAACGCGGATCAAGATATGCCTTCTGTGCATGCAACGGAATCGGGTAATAAATCGCACACGGAATGCCCTTGTCAAGCAAGTGTTGCATCAGCCCATTGCGGTCTGCCCCAACGATGCGCAGCGTATATTGATGGAACACGTGGCAATCGCACACGTCGCAAATTTCAGGCGCAATGATGTTTTTATGTCCCGAAAGGGCTTTCGTATATTTCCTGGCTGCTTCCTGACGCGCCCTGTTGTATTCATCGAGTTTTGGCAGTTTTGCATTGAGCACCGCAGCCTGGACACTGTCCAATCTGGAGTTCACGCCCACAACGTCATGATGGTAGCGCACATACATGCCGTGATTTACAATGCCCCGAAGTTTATGCGCCAATTCGTCGTCATTGGTAAATATCGCTCCGCCATCGCCATACGCGCCAAGGTTTTTAGACGGGAAAAAAGAGGTAGCGCCTACATGCCCGATTGTTCCGGCCTTTCGTTTACTGCCGTCGGAGAATTTGCAATTCGCGCCTATGGCCTGAGCGTTGTCTTCTATCACGTAAAGATTGTGTTGGGCAGCGATTTCCATAATGGCTTCCATATTCGCGGCACGCCCGAACAAATGGACCGGGACAATTGCTCTTGTCTTTGGTGTGATGGCTTTTTTGATGGCATCGATATCGATGTTCATATTGAACAAATTCACATCCACCAATACCGGAGTGAGTTGCAACAAGGCAATAACTTCAACGGTTGCGGCAAAGGTAAAGTCGGCCGTAATCACTTCATCGCCCGGTTTTAGATCCAAACCCATCATGGCAATCTGCAAGGCATCGGTACCGTTGGCGCACGGAATAACGTGTTTGCAACCCAAGTATTCTTCCAGGTTTTTCTGGAACGCATGCACTTGTGGGCCGTTGATGTAAGCCGTGTTGTCGAGCACTTCCTGGATCGACGCATTAACCGTTTCCTTGATTTGATCGTATTGGCCTTTGAGATCGACCATCTGGATTTTTTTCATCGGGCGAATTTTAACTGAACTGATTTAAAGTTTTTTGATTGCTTCACCTTCGTTCAGCCAGTTCGGGCTAGCCCTCGGGTGAGGCGTAAAATAGAGATCTTTCTTTTAGATTTTGTGTTTTTCGCGTTTCATAGCAGCGCTACGGACAAGAAAAAGGTGAAATATAAAAGGAAAAGATCATTTTACAACCAATTGGAAAAATTTTAAATAAGTTCCGGCAAAACTACTAATTAAATGATGTATCGCAATGAAAATTCTGTAAACTGCCGTATTTTAGCGCCGCAATACACAGCCTATGTTTTTCCTCTACAATCTGCTGGTCATCATTGCCGGATTTTTTCTCAGGATTGCCGCGTTGTGGAGCAAAAAACTCAAATTGTTCGTCGGCGGACGAAAGACCGTTTTCCAGACCTTGCAGAGGGAAATCTCCAATACGGATAAAACCATTTGGTTCCACGCCGCATCGCTGGGCGAATACGAACAAGGCCTTCCGGTGATGGAAAAAGTACGCGAGAAATACCCCAAACACAAAATCATCCTCACTTTTTTTTCGCCTTCCGGATATGAAGTCCGCAAGAACAATACAGCAGCCGACGTAACGGTTTATTTGCCGCTCGATACCGCAGCCAACGCCCGAAAATTCCTGAAACTGGCGCATCCCGACTTTGTGTTTTTCATCAAGTATGAATACTGGCCGAATTACCTCAACCAGCTCAAAAAAGCGGGCACGCCCACGTATCTGATTTCGGGGATTTTCCGTCCGCAGCAAATGTTCTTCAAATGGTACGGCGGGTTTTACCGCAGCGCGCTCGATACGTTTACCCATTTCTTTGTGCAGAACGCGGCATCGAAGGATTTATTGGGGCAACTTGGGAAAACCAATGTAACCGTTTCGGGCGATACAAGATTTGACCGCGTGGCGGCAATACTCGAAAAAGACAACACGCTGGATTTCATTGCATCGTTCAAAAACAACATCGCCACCGTTGTCGTAGGAAGTTCATGGCCGAAAGATGAGGAATTGCTCACGGCCTATATCAACGCGTCGTCTGGCGTGAAATTCATCATCGCCCCGCACAACATCAAGGAAGCGCAAATATTGTCCTTGCGGAACGCCATCAATAAAAAGACGGTTTTGTTTTCGGAAAAAGACGGTGAAAACCTGGCTGATTTTGACGTGTTCCTCATCGACACCATCGGAATCCTGACCAAGATTTACAGTTATGCCGATGTGGCTTATGTAGGCGGCGGCTTCGGGAATCCGGGCGTTCACAATATTTTGGAACCTGCCACATTCGGCGTTCCGATTGTCATCGGCCCGAATTACAGCCATTTTGCAGAAGCCACGGCATTGGTGCATGCCGGCGGCTGTGTATCGATCGCAAACCAAAAACAACTCGACGATATTTTGGAATTGCTGCTCAGAAACGAAGATGAACGCCATGAAAAAGGCCACATTTGCAGCACTTTTGTCGAGATGAATAAAGGCGCGACGCCAACCATATTGAAACATTTACCCGATGGCCACGACGTATAAACCGATTTCGGCTTCAGACCTTGACCTCGTGATGGCGATGATGCGCGAGTTTTACGCCATCGACGGTTATCCTTTGGATGAACGCCGTTCGCGGCAATTGTTCGCGGAATTCATCCAGGACGAAACCCTCGGAAAATGCTGGCTGATTTTGGCCGATGGCGATGTTGTCGGGTATGCTATCCTGACGTTTATTTTCAGTTTTGAATTCGGCGGAAAGATCGCATTCGTGGACGAATTGTACCTTTCCGACCGCGCAAGAGGAAAAGGAATCGGCCGGGAAACCGTGTCGTTCATCAAGAAGGAAGCGAAACTTTTGGATGTTAAAATGCTGTATCTGGAAGTGGAACACCACAACACGCTCGCGCAAAAACTGTATCTTTCGGGCGGCTTTTCGGAGCACAAACGCAAATTCATGCAACTCAGGATTGACTGATGGGATTATTCGATTTTTTAAAGGCAAGCAAACCACATCATTCGGCAACCGTTGATGATTTGCTCTGCGAAGCCGTCAACCATCCGTCGGTATTGCCTGATTTTTATCGGGCATTGTTGGCCGAAAAACTATGGATCGCGACCGATGCCGACACTTTTCCGAAGGACAAAAAAGTGGCTACAGAAGATACGTATTTTAAACTGCGGGTGTACGAGAACGGCGCGCTGGGCGTCTTTACATCGCCGGACAGATTAGACGACAACAAAGCGGTTCAGGGAAGTAATTTGCAATGCCTGATGTTCCCTGGCCGGATTGCCCTGATGAAAACACGCGGAAACCGCATTATCATCAACCCGTATTCTGAGCACAGTATCATTCTTGAACCAGAAGAAATAACCGAGTTGTTACAAGCCAACCTTTACATCGGCAACCGCAACTTGACCGAGAAACGACCAGAACTTTTCCAGAACCGATAAACCACTCCCATGAAATTACTCCGTTTAGTCCTTTTACTGTTAGTCTTTAACGCCAGTGCCCAACAAGGCGGCATGTGGGTTCCGTCTTTGTTGCGCGGCATGAACGAAAGCGAAATGAAAAAACTCGGGATGAAAATCTCGGCAGCCGATATTTACGATGCCAACAAACCCGGAATCAAGGATGCAGTGCCGCAATTCAACGGCGGTTGCACGGCTGAGATGATTTCGCCCAAAGGACTGCTGTTGACCAATCACCACTGCGGTTTCGAGCAAATCCAATCCCATTCAACCATCGATCATGATTACCTTACCGACGGCTTCTGGGCGATGACCATGGAAGAAGAATTGCCCAACCCGGGCGTGGTTGTGTCGTTCATCGTGAAGATAGAAGACGTAACGACGCAAGTGCTTGATGGCGTCGCATCTTTGGGTTCTGAAGCTGAAAAACAAAAGAAAATACAAGATAACATTACCGCTGTTACCGCGTCGTTCCCAAAAGAAAAATGGCAGGAAAACCGCATCAGGACTTTTTACGACGGAAACCAATATTTGTTGTTCGTGACCGAGACGTTCAAAGACATCAGGCTTGTGGGCGCGCCGCCATCGTCCATCGGCAAATTCGGAAGCGATACCGACAACTGGGTTTGGCCGAGGCATACCGGCGATTTTTCCATCTTCCGCGTGTATGCCGGCAAAGACAACCGCCCGGCCGAATATTCCAAGGACAACGTGCCGTACGTGCCAAAGCATTATTTCCCGGTGTCCATCAAAGGCATGAAGGAAAACGATTTCACGATGGTCATGGGTTACCCGGGCCGCACAACAGAATACTTGCCCGCCGTAGCCGTGGAACAGATCGTCAATGATTTGGATCCGGCCAGGATTGGTGTCCGGGATGCCGCGCTCAAAGTGCAAGACGGCTTTATGCGCGCCGATAAAGCGATCAAAATCCAATATGCCGCAAAATACGCAAGCGTGGCCAACTATTGGAAAAAATGGATTGGTGAAGTGAAGGGCTTGAAAAAATCGAACGCCGTAGCCATCAAACGCCAAAAAGAGGAAGCGTTCAAAAAGAATATCGCCATCGCGGGCAAGCAAAACCAGTACGGCCACTTGCTTCCGGAATTTGAGAAAGCTTATCAGGATATTGCGCCGTATGCCTTGAGCCGTGACTATTTCCAGGAAGTATTCCTGCGCAACACCGAACTGACCTTGGTGGGATACCAAGTGTATCAGCTCACGCAAGTGTACCAGAACAAAGGCGAACAAGCATTCAATGACCGAAAAGCAAACATGCTGGCCAACACACCAGAATTCTACAAGGATTTCAATAAGGTCGTGGATCAGAAAGTGTTCGAACAACTCATTGACATCTACGCGAAAAAAGCGCCGCAACAGTTCTTGCCCGAATCGCTGAAAAATGCCGATGCACAAAAACTCGCTACAGAAGTCTATACGTCCAAACTGGTATCGTACGACGGCCTGAAGGAATTGCTCGACGGCGATGCCAAAACGGTCATGGCGAAATTGGCCGCCGACAAAGGATTTGCGTTTATGCAATCGGTGTCGGAAAATTACCTCCAGCGCATTGTCCCAAAATATGACGAAATCAACCTGAAGATTACCGGATTGCAACGCACGTATATGAAAGCGATTCTGGAAATGAGCCCGAACGACCGCATTTTCCCCGATGCCAATAGCACACTCCGCGTTACCTACGGCAAGGTGAAAGGCTATAAACCCGCCGATGCCGTGACCTACGGCGCATTTACCTATCTGGATGGCGTCATGGAAAAATACATTCCCGGCGACTACGAATTCGATGTCCCGAAAAAACTCATTGAACTCTACAACAACAAAGATTACGGCCCATATGGCGTGAACGGTAGGATGCCGGTTTGTTTCATCGGCACGAACCACACCACCGGCGGAAATTCCGGAAGCCCGGCATTAGACGCAAAAGGCAACTTGGTCGGACTGAATTTTGACCGCGTGTGGGAAGGCACGATGAGTGATATTTACTACGATCCTGAGATTTGCCGCAACATTATGGTTGACTTGCGATATGTCCTGTTTGTCATTGACAAGTTCGCCGGTTGCCGACGCCTGATCGATGAAATGAAAATCGTGAAGTAACCGCAGGTAACGTCCTGCTTTTAAAGCTTTTTTGCACTGAAAAACAGCCGAATCCCATTTTTGAAAAAAAAATTCAAAAATAATTTTACATATTAAAAAATTTATATCTTTGCCTCGAATTAATAATTAACCTTTTATAATTAAGTAAGATGAAAAAAGTATTCTTGAGCTTGGCTATGATCGCTACTTTGACAGTAGTATCTTGCAAAGAGACTAAAACTGAAACTACTGAAGAAACTGTAGCTCCAACTGAAGAGGCTGCACCAGTTGAAGCTGCTCCTGCTGAAGCTGCTCCTGCTGCTGACACTACAGCTACTGCTGCTCCTGCTGAAGCTGCTCCTGCTGCTGAGGCTGCACCAGCTGAGAAAAAGTAATTTCAGGATTACTGAAAAAAATCAAGCCGCGCATGTCGCGGCTTTTTTTATGCACCGAAGTGACGCTAAAATTGTTGCAACAACACCTTTTCGGGATACTTTTTTGCAAAAGACAGGACCAGTTGTAGCATGTAAGGGTTTCCGCCGTAGGGCGTAACGTATTTTTTCAACGTGGCCGTTGCAATGTCGAGACTTGACGGCAAGTAACCCATTCCGTAAAAACAGCCATCTTCAACCCAAATACAACTTCGCTCTTCAGCGGATCTTCCTTTATCGATAATGGCAAAACTGTACGCTTGTTGCGCCAAAAAATTAATCGCCTTTTGCACTTTACGATTGTGCTTGCGCAAATCCGGCAAGTTCGACACTTCGGAACTCACGTAAAACTCGCCATTGTTGACCAACCCAAATTTCACAAACCGTTGGTCTATAGCGAACTGATCCACCAAAGTCCGCAACGTTTCTACCCCATCGTACAACGTCCCGAATTCCCGAACACAACGCTGGAGTTTCGCCCGCTTTCCGACCGCCAGATACCGGTAACCGTTACGCGCCTCGTATTCAAACAGGCCAAACTTGGGTTCAAAACGCTTCAAAGCCGTGTTGTAAGTTGGCCACAATTTCTTGATTTCGACACACTCCAGAAGCAACGCCATCAATTCGGTGGCGCATACTTCAAACGAAATTCCATGGATGTCGCGCAGAAAGTGTTGTCTTTGCTGCTTGACGCTGTGGCCTGAAAAGTGCGATGCAACACGCTTTTTCAAATTCACGGCCTTCCCTACATAGATTACTTTCCGGTATTGGTTGTAGAAATAATAAACACCCGGTTTGGATGGCAATTTCTCAAAATCCTCGGGCGGCAGATTGGGCGGTAGCCGTTGGTCGTGCGCTGCCTTTTTGAGCATTTTTTCGATGACACCATCAACATCCCACGCAAGTAACTTTGAGAATAAGATAGCGGTGGCATTCGCGTCGCCGCCGGCACGGTGACGGTTTTCAATAGGGATTTCCAATGCGCGACAGAGATTGCCCAGACCGTACGAAGCCAGTCCAGGCCTGATTTTTCTCGCGGCGCGGATCGTGCAAAGTTTCTTGGCGGTCCATTTGAAACCGGCTTGCTGCAATTGGTGACGGACAAAAGAATAGTCAAAGTTGACGCTGTGCGCCACAAAAATCTTTCCGCACAACAACGTGTAAACTGTCTCTGCGACGTCTTGAAACCGTGGCGCGGCGCGTACCATATCGTTGCTGATACCTGTCAGGGCCGAAATAGGCAACGGGATTTCCCGCTCCGGATTGACCAACGTCTCGAAGCGCTCAATGACATTCATGCCATCGTGGATTAAGATTGCGATTTCGGTAATGCGGCTGCCACTGGCGTTTCCGCCGGTAGTTTCAATATCGACAATAGCGTATAGGAGATTGTTCATGACTTACAAAAATAAAATTTTGGCACGCATGAAAAAGCCAAATCAAAAAACGGGGATTGTTAAAAAACAAAAAGCCCAACCGAAGTTGAGCTTTTAAATTTTCTTGTACTCGAGGCGGGACTTGAACCCGCACGGACATTGCTGCCCACTGGATTTTAAGTCCAGCGTGTCTACCGATTCCACCACTCGAGCCCGGAGTACACAATGGAGCGAAAAACGGGATTCGAACCCGCGACCTCCACCTTGGCAAGGTGGCGCTCTACCAACTGAGCTATTTTCGCGTATGTTTAAGAACCAATACAACTGCTGTATTGCGGAGGCAAATTTAAAACTTAAATCTGATTAAGCAAGCCTTTTTTCAAAAAAAATCGTCGCAAAAACTAAGTTCCTGAAAGTCAGGTTTTCGTCAACAACTTATTTCTTCCCGAGCATCCGTTTGATTTCGTTGAGTTTCATCAAGGCTTCCACCGGCGTAAGTGTATTGATGTCAATCCCGATGATTTCCTCGCGGATTTCCTCCAAAAGCGGATCATCAAGATTAAAGAAACTGAGCTGCATTTCCGGGTCGGACTTTCCATTTAAAGCTTCGCCCGAATGGTCTTTCTCCAATTTCTTCAGGAGTTTCTGCGCATTTGAAATTACCGTTTGCGGCATGCCGGCCATTTTCGCGACATGGATACCGAAACTATGCGCGCTGCCGCCTTCCACGAGTTTACGCAGGAACAAGACATCGTCTTTCAGTTCTTTGACCGACACGTTGAAATTCCTGATTCGAGGCAACAAATCCGTCATTTCATTGAGTTCATGGTAATGTGTTGCGAAAAGTGTTTTGGGTTTTGCCGGATGTTCGTGCAGGTATTCCGCAATCGCCCAAGCTATGGAAATGCCGTCGTACGTGCTGGTGCCGCGCCCGATTTCATCGAGCAACACCAGGCTTCGATCTGAAATATTGTTGAGGATAGACGCCGTTTCGTTCATCTCAACCATAAATGTAGATTCGCCCATTGAGATGTTGTCCGACGCGCCCACGCGGGTAAAAATCTTATCAACCACACCCATTTCAACACTTTCGGCAGGCACGAAACTTCCCATTTGCGCGAGCAGTACGATGAGTGCCGTTTGCCGTAAAATAGCCGATTTACCAGACATGTTCGGCCCGGTAATCATGATGATTTGTTGCCTATCGCGGTCGAGCAGAACGTCATTGGCGATGTACGGCGTTCCTACCGGCAATTGCTTTTCGATGACCGGATGGCGGCCAGCGTTGATTTTCAGTGAAAAACTTTCATCCAATACAGGGCAAACGTACTTGTTCTCGATGGCCAATTGCGCAAACGACGCCAAGCAATCAAGCTGCGCGACCAGCATCGCATTTTGCTGCACCTGCTGGATGTAAGACCCAATCCAGATCACCAATTGCTCGAAAAGTTCGGATTCGAGTTTTTGGATTTTCTCTTCGGCGCCCAGGATTTTCGTTTCGTATTCCTTCAATTCCTCGGTGATGTAACGCTCGGCGTTGACCAAGGTTTGCTTGCGGATCCATTCCTCGGGCACTTTTTCCTTGTGCGTATTCCGGACTTCGATGTAATATCCGAATACATTGTTGAACGATATCTTGAGCGAAGAAATCCCGGTGCGTTCCGATTCGCGCCTTTCGATGCCTTCCAAGAATTCCTTTCCGGAATAGGCGATGCTGCGCAGTTCGTCCAATTCGGCATTTACGCCCGTCGCAATCGCGTTGCCTTTTGCAATGGCTACCGGCGCGTCCGGATTGAGCATCGTCCGGATTTTCTCACGGAGTACATCGCAGGCGTGCAGCTGCTCGCCCATTGCTTTCACCGCAGGTTGGCTACTGGCGGTGGCCAAAGTCTTAACGGGAATGATGGCGTCGAGCGAATCCTTTAAATAAACCACTTCACGCGGCGAAACCTTTCCGGCGGCAACCTTCGAGATCAGGCGTTCCATGTCTGAAATAAGCTTGATCTGCTGTTGGATTTTCGACAGGGCGTCGCGGTCTTCCATGAGGTAAGAAACAATTTCATGACGATTCCTGATTTTGCCGATGTCTTTCAAGGGAAGCGCCAGCCAGCGTTTGAGCAAACGGCCGCCCATAGGCGAGAGCGTACGGTCTATCACATCAAGCAATGTTACCGCATTTGGATTGTAGCTATGATAAAGTTCAAGGTTGCGGATGGTGAAGCGATCCATCCAGACATACGCGTCTTCGGCGATGCGTTGGATGCTCGTGATATGGCCCAAACGGCTGTGTTGGGTTTCCGATAAATAATACAACACCGCGCCCGAAGCGATAATGCCTTCCGGCAAATCTTCAACACCGAAACCTTTGAGCGAGTTCGTCTGGAAGTGTTTGGTGAGCGTTTCCAAGGCATAATCGGGTTTATAGACCCAATCTTCCAGGAAAAATGTATTGAAACGGTCGCCGAATCTGTCGCGGAAGTCCGCTTTGTTCGCCTTCGGCACCAAGACTTCGCTAGGCCCGAAGTTCTGCAATAATTTGTCGATGTATTCGTCGTTGCCCTGCGCCGTGAGGAATTCTCCGGTAGAAATATCCAGAAAGGCAATCCCGACGGCTTTCTTCCCGAAATGGACGGATCCCAAGAAATTGTTCGTCTTGGCGTGCAACACTTCATCGTTCATGGCAACGCCGGGCGTCACGAGTTCGGTCACGCCACGTTTGACGATGGTCTTGGTCATCTTCGGATCTTCCAGTTGGTCGCAAATGGCCACCCGGAGGCCGGCTTTCACGAGTTTTGGCAAGTACGTATTGAGCGAATGGTGCGGAAATCCTGCCAAGGCCGTTTCGGTTTCCGTGCCCGAACCGCGTTTGGTTAGGACAATTCCCAAGATTTTTGCCGCGCGGATGGCATCTTCTCCAAAGGTTTCATAGAAATCGCCGACCCGAAACAGCAGGCATGCGTCTGGATATTTGCGCTTGATTTCGTTGTATTGCTTCATCAAAGGGGTTTCCTTCGGAAGCTTTTCGTTTGATGCCAAAACCGACTTTTATTTGGAATTTCTGAACCCGCGAATTTAAAGATTTCACCCCGAAAAAAGGCCGTCGGGAAAAATTAAATTAATTTTAAGACGAAAAAAAAGCGGCCGTTTTTATTTTTTCGATAGATTTGTTCGTTAATTAAAATTTAATAACAAAATGAAAAAAATAGCCATGTTAGCGGTGATTGCAGTTTTCGGAATGACGGCTGCACACGCCCAGACAGCGAAATCAACCAAGAAATCCGGCGACGCAAAAGTCACTAAAGTGGAAACGACACCAAAAGTTGACGGTGCCGGAATGCTTTTCGAAAGCGAAACCATTGACTACGGAACCGTTCCTCACGGTGCAGACGGAAAGCGTGAATTCGTGTTCGTCAACAACGGCAACAAGCCGCTGGTAATCACCAATGCTCAAGGTTCATGTGGTTGTACCGTTCCTACGTATCCAAAGGAGCCAATCGCTCCGGGTGCAAAAGGCGTCATCGGTGTAAAATATGACACCAACCGCAACGGCGCGTTCCAGAAAACAGTAACACTGACTACGAACGCAACAGAACCGTCAAAAGTATTGACCATCAAAGGAAACGTAATGCCCGAAGAAGCACCGAAGGAAACACCTAAGAGCTAATTACCGCATACCATCATAAAAAGGCTTCCCAATCGGAAGCTTTTTTTATACACTTTCGCCATGAGAAAACTCCAAAACAGCGAGCTCGAACGCAAATCGGTGGATGATTTCATCAACGCCGAAAAAACCCCAATCACCATCGTCCTGGACGATGTCCGCAGCGGTCACAACATTGGCTCGGTATTCCGCACCGCTGATGCGTTCCTGCTAGAGAAGATTTGCCTGTGCGGGATTACGGCGACACCGCCGAACAAGGAAATTTATAAGACCGCTTTGGGCGCCACCGAAACCGTCGCATGGGAACATTTTCCATCGGTTACGGATGCCATTCTCAAACTCAAACAACAAAGCATCAAGGTTTTTGCGGTTGAACAGGTAGAAAGCGCAGTCATGCTCCAGGATTTCCAAATCAACGGCGATGAAAAATACGCGCTGGTTTTCGGAAATGAAGTCTTTGGCGTGGCGCAACAAGCCATTGCATTGTGCGACGGCAGCATCGAGATTCCACAACTGGGTACAAAACATTCGCTGAATATTTCGGTCAGCGCCGGGATTGTCGTCTGGGATTTATTCCAGAAACTACATTACTGAATACTGGCTTTGATTTCGTCCAAGATTGCGATATAATCCGACTGATTCTTGACGAAGTCTTTGTCTGAAACATCGATGATCAAGATGTTCAACCCGGTCTGCGACTTGATGTAATCGAGGTAACCACGGTTGATGGCCTCGAGGTAATCTGCCGGAATTTCCTGTTCGTAGCTGCGTCCGCGTAACCGGATATTTTCCAGCAAACGTTCGGTATTCTGGTATAAATAGATATACAAATCGGGCTTGGGCATTTCCCGGTAAATGATCTCGAATAACTTCCGATACAACCGGTATTCGTCTTCGGTCAAGGTCACTTTCGCAAAAATCAAAGACTTGAAAATGTGGTAATCGGCCACGATGAAATCCTTGAAAAGATCAAATTGCGCCAAGTCGTCGGCGATTTGCTGATAGCGATCGGCAAGGAACGACATCTCAAGCGGAAATGCATACCGCGCTTGGTCTTGGTAAAATTTCGGTAGAAACGGGTTGTCCGCAAACCGCTCCAAGACGGTTTTTGCGTTAAAATCTTCGGCGATTTTTGTGGTCAATGTTGTTTTTCCGGCACCAATATTTCCTTCAATCGCGATATAATTGTAGTGCGACAAATCGATGTCGTCCAAAGGATTGTCCAGCTTTCCGACCATTTTGCAAAGACTTTGGTCTTCAGATACCCGGAGCAAATCGGGCAGGTGTTTTTGCAGGATCGGATGCCGCCAGTCCAGGTTCAAATCGCGCATCGGCAAAAGCACGAACAAGCGGTCTTGCATGTGCGGATGCGGCACGCTGAGATTCGCATCGGAAATGATGTCTTCGTTGAACGCAATCAAATCAATATCGATAAGCCGGGGCTGATAACCTTGGGCATCGGCGCGTTCCCTGCCCATTTCCTTTTCGATGCCAAGAATGCGATCCAGGATTTCTGCCGCCTCGTGTGTGGTGTGAAGCGTCAGCGCGCAATTGTAAAACGGATCGCCATCGAAACCCCAGGCCGGCGTTTCGTAAAGCCTGGAAACCTTGATGACCGTGCCTGCCTTTTGGTGCACCAATGCAATGGCTTTGCGGATGTTTTCCAGTTTGTCACCCAAGTTGCTGCCCAACGATAAAACGACCAGATTTTGTACCCTCATAAAATTCCGGCCTGCGGCCAGCAACGGTTTGCGGAGCACAAATTAACTAAAAAGAACAGCAGAATAAAACTATATTTACCGTCTGTTGATAACTTCTTTTCACCGCAAAAAGTTGTAACTTTTCGGTAGATTAGCGCACTAAACGAATAAAAAACATGAAATTCCTATCTAACGTATTGGCCGTGTTGGTTGGCCTCTTTCTTTTCACCATGATTTTCTTTTTTGGGATTTTGCTCATTGGCGCCATCGCAGGGAGCGGCGACGAAACGACGCATGTATCAAGGAATTCGGTCATCGAACTCGACCTCGGGCAAGTTACGCTGGATTACGGTGGAAAATCATTTTACAAGGATTTTGACTATTCCGAAGTAAATCACGACGGTGTGTCGGACATCATCAAAGCCATCGATTATGCAAAAACCGACGACAAAATCAAAGGCATTTCCATCTTGAACCCGGCTGCGGCGTTGGGCGTCGCACAAACCAAGGCGTTGCGCGATGCGTTGGAAGGCTTCAAGAAATCCGGCAAGTTCGTATTGGCTTACGCCGATTATTATACCCAGAAAGACTATTATCTCGCGTCAGTAGCCGATACGGTTTACATCAACCCCGTTGGGATATTTGAATTCAAAGGCCTGTCTTCGGAAGTGATGTATTACAAGGATTTACAGGACAAATCGGGTGTAAACATCGAAGTCGTCCGTCATGGAAAATACAAAAGCGCGGTTGAACCGTTCTTGGACAACAAAATGAGTGACGCCAACCGTGAACAGATTTCGACGCTGTTGAACTCGGTATGGGCATCGCTCTTGAAAGACATCTCGGCCAGCCGCAAGATTTCCGTGGACAAACTCAACGACATTGCGACAAACGTATCGGCGCGTACCCCGGAGATGGCCAAAGCGCAAAAGCTGGTGGACAAAATCGCCTACGAAGACACGTATCACGACGCCATCCGGAAATCACTGGATGTGAAAAAAGACAAAGACTACGAAACCGTGAAAATCCTCGACTACGCGAAAAACGTGGCGACAACCGCGACTTCAGGTGGCGCGAAAGACCGGATTGCCATCATTTACGCGCAAGGCGAATTGATTGGCGGCGAAGGCAATGAAACCTACATCGGCGAAGGCTCGATGCGCCGGGCGTTGCGCGATGCCCGTGAAGACAAAGATGTAAAGGCCGTCGTCCTGAGGATTGACTCACCAGGCGGCAGCGCACTTACTGCCGAGTTAATCTGGCGTGAGATCGAACTCACGAAAAAGGTGAAACCCGTAGTGGTTTCCATGGGCAATCTGGCGGCTTCCGGAGGTTACTACATCGCCTGCAACGCCAATGAAATCTATGCCGAGGAAAATACCATCACTGGATCGATTGGCGTATTCGGTATGTTGCCTAATTTGACCAATTTGGGGAACAAGATTGGGCTCCACACCGAAAAGGTTGCCACACACGACAACGGCGCCGATTACAGCGCATTCATGCCGGTTGACCCAAAATTCAGGGCTTTGGCGCAAGAACAAGTGGAAACGATTTACACCACTTTCGTAAACCGTGTCGCGGCCGGACGCAGGATGACTTTTGAACAAGTTGACAACATCGGGCAAGGCCGCATCTGGTCTGGCACGGATGCGCTCAAGATTGGCTTGGTGGACAAAATCGGCGGGCTGGATGATGCCATTAAGGCTGCGGCGGAAAAAGCGAAAATAAAGAAGTACTCGACCCGGAATTATCCAGAGTACGAAAAGGATTTTGACGACTTATTGGCTTCGCTCGGGTTGCCGTTCACACGGTCAAAAGCGGCATTGTTGAAAGAGGAATTGGGCGCGGAAAATTACGCCATACTGGAAAAACTCAAGAAAGCGACGGCTACGCAAGGCGTACAGGCGTTGATGCCTTTTGAGTTGCGGATCCAGTAATTTATAATTGCTGCGGGTTTACCGTAATGAGGCTACCGGATTTCGCGTAGGTTTAAACCTGCAAGGTTTTGAAAACCTTGCAGGTTTGGCCCAGACCCAAAAAAGTCGAAATACCAACGTTAATTAAATTCTAAAAGCGCGACAAGTGTTAAATTTTGTCGCGCTTTTTCCGTTTATTACGTTTACATTTGCTCGTTATTTTTCTTAAAACCAGATTGCCATGCTCAAGAAAATCCTCAAAATCACCGGTATAACCCTGCTTTTGCTCATCGTCGCGTTGTTTGCGATCCCTTACTTTTTCAAGGACGCCATCAAGGACAAAATCATCGCCACAGTCAACAAAAATCTCGATGCCACCGTGTCGTTGGAAGATTATGATTTGAGCCTGTTCCGGAATTTTCCGGATGCCAGTGTGAATCTCGAGAAGCTTACGATTGTGAACAAAGCGCCATTCGCAGGCGACACCTTGCTTTCATTCGGCGAGCTCGACTTGGACATGTCTATTAAAGAGTTGTTTAAAGACGCGGGCGAGCCCATCAACATCGATGCAATCCGGTCTAAAAATGGTTTGGTCAACATCCATTTCAACAAAGACGGCATCGGCAACTTTGACATTGCGATCGAGAATGCCGAAAAGAAAAAAGACAATGACAAAAGTGATCCGTTGGCGCTGAAAATCAAGGCATACAAAATCGAGAATTTCCGTTTTAAATACACCGATGACAAGTCAAAAATGAAGCTTGCCATCGATAGCCTGAACCATTCGGGCTCGGGCGATTTCACAGAAACCACGCTCGATCTCGTCACAGAATCGACGGCGAAAGTATCGCTCGATATGGACAAGGTCAATTACCTCAACAAAGTGCCGCTCACGCTCAATGCCACGCTGGGCATCGACAATGCAAAAAAGAAATACAGCTTCAAGCAGAACAAAGCACTCATCAACAAATTGCCGCTGGAGTTCGATGGTTTCGTGCAAATCCTCGAGAAAGGGCAACAATACGATTTGACGTTCAAGACGCCGAGTTCAGACTTCAAGAACTTCTTGGCGCTGATTCCGTCGTCATATTCCGGAAGCTTGGCCAACGTGCAAACCACCGGAAACTTTACGGTTAATGGGTTTGCGAAAGGTGTTTACACGGAATCGACTGTTCCGAAATTCAATATCGCCATCGCCTCGAACGACGCGTCATTCAAATATCCGGACTTGCCCAAAACCGTACGCAATATCGTCATCGACACCAAAATCGTCAACGATACCGGCGTGTTGAATGACACCTATGTCAATCTAGACAAACTGTCTTTTGCGATTGACCAGGACGTTTTTAATGCAAAAGCCAACATCCGGAATATTACCCAGAACGCTTTGGTGAATGCCGAATTGAAGGGCACGGTCAACCTTGGAAACTTATCCAAAGCGTACCCAATCAAGCTGAAAAAGCCGCTTTCGGGAATTTTGAAAGCCGACGTCGTCACGAAATTCGATATGCAGTCGGTAGAAAAAAGTGAGTATGAGAAAATTCAGAATTCGGGCAACATTAACCTGACCGGATTCAAATATACCGACGACAACGGCAAAGCGCTCACGATCAATACCGCCATCGTGCAATTCAACCCGAGCCGCATCAATTTGCAACAACTCAATGCCGCCACCGGAAAAAGCGATTTGAACGTGAACGGTACGCTGGACAACTTTTACGGATTTGTATTCAAGAACCAGGTATTGAAGGGCAATTTCAACTTGCAGTCCAACCAATTGGCCGTGTCGGATTTCATGACCGAAGACAAAACGGCGAAAACAAACACGACGACAAAGAAAGATGCGCTTAAAATCCCGGCGTTCCTCGATTGCACGCTCAACGCGAAAGCCAACACGGTGTTATATGACAATCTCGTGCTGAAGAATGTCTCGGGCAAGCTCACCATCCGCGACGAAAAAGTGACGCTGGAAAACGTCAAGACCAATATGTTCGGCGGCTTGATTGGCGTGGCGGGAAATGTCTCGACGAAAGGAAAAATCCCGACGTTCGACATGAACCTGAGTTTGAATTCGGTCGATATTTCACAGACTTTTACGCAACTCGACATGATGAAAAGCATTGCGCCGCTGGCTGGCGTGGTGAACGGAAAGCTGAATTCCGGCGTGAAGGTTTCGGGCAACCTGAACCCGACGGAAATGACGCCGGACTTGAAAACCATCAGCGGCAACATGACCGGACAGTTGCTTTCGACCGTGGTCAACGGCACGACATCGCCGCTGCTGACCTCGCTCGACAATAGCCTGAACTTTATCGACCTGAGCAAAGTCAACCTCAACGATTTGAAGGCCGCGCTGACTTTTGAAAACGGCAAAGTCAACCTCAAACCCGTACAATTGAAATACAAAGATGTCGGGGTTGAATTCAGTGGTGCCCACGGCTTTGACCAATTGATGGATTACAATGTGAAGTTTGACGTTCCGGCGAAATACCTCGGTACCGAAGTGAACAACCTATTGGCGAAACTCACGCCCGCCGACGCCAAGAAAATAGACAATGTGCCGGTCATGGCCAACATTACGGGCAATTTCAAAAGCCCAAAAATCAAGACCGACGTCAAGCAAGCGGTGACCAATTTGACCACGCAACTCGTCAAGCAACAAAAAGACAATCTGGTCAAACAAGGCACGAACACCTTGCAAAACATCCTGAACAACGCCGCCAATCCGAAACCGAAAGATACCACGAAAGCGGCGCAACCGAAGAACAACGACATCAAAACTCAAGCGGGCAATGTCATCAAGGATTTGTTCGGGAAAAAGAAAAAGGAAGAACCGAAAAAGGAAACCACAACCCAATAAAAAACATCCCGGCACGTCCGGGATTTTTTATATCGTCATGCGCACCACGTAACCTTCGTACCCGCGCACGTTGAAAACTGTTCCATCTTCAAACAACAGATACTGCCCACGGATGCCCGTGAGTTTGCCTTTGTAGTAGGGCGTTTTATCAAGATTCAAACTGTTGACTTTCTTGGGATAATCCAACACCGGGTAATCCAATTGGTAGATTTCATGACCTTCAGCGGTAAAGTATTCACGGATTTCCGCCGGAAGCAAGTCCGCCAACTTGGCGCGTTCGGAAACCAAATCGGCATCAAGACATTCATTGCACAACATCTTGCGCCAATTGGTCTTATCGGTGAAATGGTTCTTGAGGGCGACTTCAGTAATTCCGGCGAGATAACGGTTCGGGACTTCTGCTATCGCAATGGCCGAACTCGCGCCCTGATCGATCCAACGCGTCGGAACTTGGGTTTTTCGGGTGACGCCCACTTTGACCTCGGTGGCCAACGCCAGATAAACGATATGCGGCTGGATTTGAACGCGCGTTTCATATTCGAGATCGCGGTCCGGGACGCCCAAATGCGCGGTACTCAATTCCGGGCGCATGATCCAGTCTCCGGCCGACGGACTGGCGTAAAAACAATCGTAGCAAAAACCTTGGCGGTAAATTTTTTTCTTCTTGCCGCAATGCAGGCATTGGTACCCGACGAACCGGATTTCTAAGTCTTTGCCCAGCAGTTGGTTCATGTTGATGAAGCTGTCTTCGAACACCAGATAGTATTGAATCGGTTTGCCGTATTCGGTTTGCATTTTCTCCAGGACGCCTTCGTATTGCATGGGTTTGTGAATTTTTAGCTACTTTTGGTAAAGTTAGCCAATAAACCCAATTCACGAAAATGCCGTTGCCGATTATCAATTCGATTGCTTCTTGGGTGTTGAAACAGCGCATCCACCAAATTGAGCTGTTTCTCAAATATCCAAATGAAGTCCAGGAAGAACTCCTGATGAATCTCGTCAAGTCATCGGAAAATACCGAATGGGGTCGGCGATACGATTTCACTTCCGTGCGGTCCTATCATGCCTTTCAAGAGCGCGTCCCGATTTCAACCTACGAAGATCTGGAACCGATGATCGAGCGCACCCGAAAAGGCGAACAGAACGTCTTTTGGAACTCGCAGATCAAGTGGTTCGCCAAGTCCAGCGGCACGACCAACGCGAAAAGCAAGTACATTCCGGTATCAGGCGAAGCGCTCGAAGATTGCCACTACAAAGGCAGCAAGGATTTGCTTTGTTTGTATTTAAACAACAACGACGACTCGCAATTGTTCATCGGGAAAAGCCTGAGATTGGGCGGCAGCCGCCAGATTTACGAAGACAACAATTCCTTTTTTGGCGACTTGTCGGCGATATTGATCGAAAATATGCCCATGTGGGCTGAATTCTCCAGTACGCCCAGCAGCAAAACCTCGCTGATGAGCGAATGGGAAGCAAAAATCCCGGCCATCATCTCGGAAGCGCTACGCGAAAACGTGACCAGTTTTGCAGGCGTTCCGTCGTGGATGCTCGTGCTGTTGAACCGCGTTTTGGAAACCACCGGAAAGGAAAACCTGCTGGAAGTCTGGCCAAACCTCGAAGTCTATTTCCACGGCGGCGTGTCGTT
The DNA here is from genome assembly GCF_965137575.1 of Flavobacterium longum. Classification (NCBI taxonomy): domain Bacteria; kingdom Pseudomonadati; phylum Bacteroidota; class Flavobacteriia; order Flavobacteriales; family Flavobacteriaceae; genus Flavobacterium; species Flavobacterium longum. The sequence continues at coordinate 162,640 of NZ_CBCRZJ010000006.1, forward strand.
TGACCCATACCGCGACCAATACAAGAAGTTGTTGCCCAAGAACAGTTTCCGCTACTACGAAATCTACAATGCGTCCGAAGGCTTTTTTGCCATTCAGGACCTGAACGATTCCAGCGATTTGCTGCTGATGCTGGACTATGGGATTTTCTACGAATTCATCCCGATGGACGTTTTCGGGACGCCGCAACAATATGCCGTGCGCTTGGCCGAAGTGGAATTGTACAAGAATTACGCAATTGTCATCACGACCAATTCCGGATTGTGGCGTTACATGATTGGCGACACGGTTCGTTTTACATCGCTCAGCCCATACCGCATCCGGGTTTCCGGACGGACGAAACACCACATCAACGTATTCGGCGAAGAGCTCATGGTGGAAAATACCGACCAAGCCATCGCCAGGGCCGCCAAAGCTTTCGAGGTCGAAATCATCGATTATACCGTGGCACCGGTGTTCATGGAAGGAAAAGAAAAAGGCGCACACGAGTGGATGATTGAATTCCGAAATCCGCCGCACGACATCGATGGTTTCTCGACTTTCCTGGACAACGCGTTGCAATCGCTCAATTCCGACTACGAAGCCAAGCGGTACAACAATATGACGTTAAATCCGTTAATATTGAACGTGGCACGTCCGAAACTGTTCTACGACTGGCTCAAAGAGCAGGACAAATTGGGCGGACAACACAAAATCCCGCGTTTGTCTAACCAGCGCGATTACCTGGAACAATTGAAAGACATGCAGGTTCGCGTGACCAACTGATTTTAAAATGAAGAAAATATTATTGATTGCGCTGGCCTCGACGGTGTTCGCTTCGTGCGCCTGTCAGGGTTGGAGTTGTAAAAAGCGCTATGTTGAACAGCAACCCAAGACCAACCAGCAAAAGGCCGTTGCCTAGAATCCGAAACTTTTCGGATTTTTTTATGGCAATTTTGTAACAGCACAACGCCTTCTTAGACTAAGGGAAATCATCAATCATCATCAATCATCATGAAATCAATCCTTACCCTGCTGGTCTTCCTGACCGGCGGACTTGCCTTTGCGCAAGAAAACCCAGTTTCCCTTGAAGTTTCTGCCCCGATGCAAACGGTCAGTTGCGACAATGACCAAGCCGAACGATTCTACCACCTGGACCGCATCGACGGACAATCTGCAAGAGCCATCGGCGACTACCGCGGCGAAGGTTGCAAAACGACCATTTCGGCGGCGTTATCTGCCGGAAATTATGTCTTGACCGTATCGGCGTTGGGTTTTGCTCCGGAACAAATCCCTTTCTCGATCGATGGCAGCACAACGGCCACATTCACCTTACCGCCGGTGACACTGAAACCTTCCACTACCAATTTAAATGAGGTAACGATTTTCGGGAACAAACGGCAATACATAAAGGTCGATGCGGACAAAACCACGGTCAACGTCAAGGAAAACGGCATGCTCAACAGCGGCAACGCACTCGAAGCGGTCAAGAAATTACCGGGTGTGATTGCTTCGCCTGTTGGTGGACTGACGCTAAACGGAAAAGGCGTCACGATTTACATCGACGGGGCGCCAAGTTCGCTGTCGGGAACCGATTTGCAGAATTATCTTGCCGGGCTTCCGGCCAAATCCATCGAGAAAGTCGAGTTGATCTACAATCCGGGCGCGGCGTACGATGCCAACACCAACGGCTCGATCATCAACATCGTTACGACGATGCGCAAGATGAAAGGCATGAATGCGAGTTTCAACATCAATTATAATTTCAACAAATACCAGAAACCCAGTCCGCAGATTTTGCTCAACGGCAAGAAAGACCGCTTGAGCTGGCAAACCATGATCGGGTACAATTATATCGATGGCGAAATGCGACGCGACAACATCCAGGAATTTACCTCGTTCGAGCCTAACGAAATCTTGCGTCAGCAGAGTTTTTCGGAAACGACCAACCGCAATTTCTATTTTAGGACAGGCACGAACTACCGGCTGACCGAAAAATCGAACCTGTTGTTCAACTACAACCTGAACTTGGGCAACGACCATCAGGTGAACGATGGCACGACCGTCGGGACTGGCATCGACTTCCGTACCGATGGCATCTCGAAAGACAAGAGCTACGTGCATGAATTCAGTTTGCAATACAAGACCAAACTCGACACGTTGGGCCGCACTTTTGACGTCACGCTGTACACCAACCTTTTTGGCCGAAACCCGATGACACAATCGCGGGCATTCGAAAACACCGCGGCCACCTACAACAACTCCGACGCGGATTTCAGGCTGGCCAACTACTATGTAAAATATGACTTTGCATTTCCGTTCGAGAAATTGGAATTGTCGCTGAATACCGGTGGCAAATTCAATGTCACGAAAGTCACGGATTTTGGGCGATACAATTTCAACAGCGCTAGCGATGCGATTTTTGACTCTGACGTGTACGGCTCGGCCATAGACTTCGATTATCTGGAGAACAACCTCGCCTTTTACGTGGAAGCGCGCAAGAAATACAAAAAGTTCAATTTCTCGGCAGGTGTACGTTTTGAGGATTTCCGCGTCAAGCGCGACGCCAGCACGGTAGCCGACGAACTGGAATTCAACACGACCAACTTCTTCCCTACTGCGGGGATTTTGTATGAATTCAACAACAACATCAATCTCAATGCGACCTACACCAAAAAGATCGCGCAACCGGGTTACTTCACCATAGACCCGAATACCAGCACGTTCTTCAATCAATACAACACCTCGGAAGGCAACCTCGAATTGCGACCGGTGTTCTTTGACATCTACGAGTTGAAACTGACGGCGTTCCAATACGTACAGGCTGGCGTGAATTATGTCGTGTCAAAAGACAAAAACCAATTCGTATTTTCCGCCGACGACAATGAACTGGTCAGCAACCAAACGTTCGCGTCGTTCGACAAGATGAAAACGCTTACCGGATATGTGTCGTTCCCGATCCCGCTGGATTATTTTCTGAAAAGCAAGGAAGAATTTCAAAAGCGCATGAATGCCATCGAGACGATGAACTACATTTACCTGAATGTCGCGTACATCAAGACAGAAGTGGAAGGCTTTCCTTTCGAGTTCCCGCACGAGAGCATCATGAATTATTCGGCCCAGGCGCAAATTATCCTGCCGTGGGAAATCACCAACACCATGTCTTACAACATCCTTACGAAAGGCAGTTGGGAAATCTACCGCATCGACAAGCCGTTCCAGTCTTTTGACATTTCTTTTACGCGGTCTTTCCTGAACAAAAAACTAAATATCGGGCTGCATTGTTTTGATGTGTTCAATACGTACCAAGTAAATGCGTTGATTGCGGGCCGAAACCTCAACACGAATTTCCACGAAAAGATGGATTCGCGCACGTTTAGGATTTCACTGACGTACAATTTCGGGAACTTGTCTTTGCAAAAGGACGACACGAACATCAACATCGAGAAGACAAACCAAAGCGGCGGCGGCCTGAAATAACCCATAAAAAAAATCCCGTTTTGCGACGGGATTTTTCTTTTTATGATACTGCTTTTAAACGTTGCAGTAAGTTCTTGTTGAGCCTGTCTTCGGCATAACCTTTATCGATGTGCAAAGTCTTGTCGTCGGTGCCCGGGAGATCATACATGGCATCGGTCAAAATCGCTTCACAAAGGGAACGCAAACCGCGCGCACCGAGTTTGTATTCGAGCGCCTTGTCTACGATAAAGTCCAGCGCTTCTTCGCCGATGCTGAAATCCACATCGTCCATGGCGAACAACTTCGTGTATTGTTTTACGAGTGCGTTCTTCGGTTCGGTCAAGATGGCACGCAAGGTTTCGCGGTCCAGCGGATCCATGTGCGTCACGACCGGCAGACGGCCAATGATTTCCGGAATCAACCCAAATTCACGGATGTCTTTCGGGATGATGTACTGTAAAAGATTGTCCTTGTCTATGCTGTCCGTGGTTTTCGCGGTCGCGTAACCTACGGCCTGGCGGTTAAGCCGCTTGGAGATGACGCGCTCGATGCCGTCAAAAGCGCCGCCTGCAATGAACAGGATGTTTTGTGTATTGACCTCGACGAATTTTTGGTCCGGGTGTTTGCGGCCTCCTTTCGGCGGAACGTTCACCACGGTTCCTTCGAGCAATTTCAACAGCGCTTGTTGCACGCCTTCGCCCGATACGTCACGCGTGATGGACGGGTTATCGCTCTTGCGGGCAATCTTGTCGATTTCGTCGATGAAGACGATGCCGCGTTCGGCTTTGTGCACGTCATAGTCGGCGGCTTGGAGCAGACGCGTCAGGATGCTTTCTACATCTTCGCCTACATAACCGGCTTCTGTGAGTACGGTCGCGTCGACAATCGCCAATGGCACGTCGAGCATTTTTGCGATGGTTTTGGCCACGAGCGTTTTGCCGGTTCCGGTTTGCCCGACCATGATGATGTTGCTCTTTTCGATTTCAATATCGTCTTCGAATTGCTGCTGCATCAATCTCTTGTAATGGTTGTACACCGCGACAGACATGACCTTTTTGGTCTGGTCTTGCCCAATGACATACTGGTCAAGGAATGCGCGGATTTCTTTTGGTTTTTTGAGAATGAGGTCGGCGATGACTTTTGAATTCCCGTGGGATTTCAGCTCCTCGAGCACGATGCCATGCGCCTGTTCGATACAGCGGTCACAAATGTGGGCATTGATTCCGGCAATTAAAAGATTGGTTTCCGGTTTCTTTCTGCCGCAGAACGAGCATTCTAATACTTCTTTAGCCATTTTTGTAGGTTGCGATTAGCTTCGTCTTAAAACCTCGTCGATCATTCCGTACTCTTTGGCTTCGTCGGCCTTCATCCAGTAATCGCGTTCGCTGTCTTGGTGGACGCGATCGTAAGACTGGCCGGAATGGTGCGCAATGATTTTGTAAAGTTCTTCTTTAAGCTTCAACATCTCACGCAGGTTGATTTCCATGTCTGTGGCTACGCCTTGCGCACCGCCCGACGGCTGGTGGATCATTACCCGTGAATGTGGCAGCGCCGAACGTTTTCCGGCTGCACCGGCACACAGCAACACCGCACCCATTGAGGCAGCCATTCCTGTACAAATGGTGGCTACATCGGGTTTGATGAATTGCATGGTATCGTAAATCCCGAGGCCTGCGTAAACGCTTCCACCCGGAGAATTGATGTAAATCTGGATGTCTTTAGAGGAATCAGCACTTTCAAGGAACAGCAACTGCGCCTGAACGATATTGGCGATCTGGTCGTCAATACCGGTGCCGAGGAAAATGATGCGGTCCATCATCAGACGCGAAAAAACGTCCAGCTGCGACACGTTGAGTTGACGCTCCTCAATGATGTAAGGCGTCATGTTCGTAGGTGTCATGGCCGCCGTGATCTTGTCGAAATACAAGCTGTTGACACCGTGATGTTTTACCGCAAATTTCCTGAATTCTTTACCGTAGTTCATATAATTAAGTAAGTCGTTATCCGATTAAACGTTGTTTTTTGCCGATAAAAGGCCGGATAAAGATACAATTATTTTAATTGAATCACTCGCCGTAGAGTTCTTTAACAAACGCCTCGTACTGAACCTCTTTGGTCTTGGCTTTTACTTTTTCCTTGAAAAGGTTGAGCATTTTTTCGCTCATGACCTGCTCAGACAAACGCTTGGCTTCGTCTTGGTTAGACAATACACGGGCAACGATGCCTTCTACGTCCTGATCGGTTGGATTCATCTGGCCGAATTGTGCCATCTGACGTTTGATGATGTTGGACGTGTAAGCCTTAAGTTCATCGAATGTCAGTTGGAGGTTGTTGTCGGTCATGATTTTGCCCTCGATCAATTGGTAGCGCAATCCACTTTCTGATTTGTTGTATTCCGCTTCGGCTTCTTCCGGCGTCATCGGGTTTTCGCCTGCGGTCTGGATCCATTTTTTCAGGAAGGCTGACGGCAAGTCGAATTTGGTGTTTTTCAACAAGAAGTCCGTAACGTCATTCAGGAATTTCTGGTCTGACGACGTGGCAAATTGCTTCTCGGCGTCTTCCTTTATCTTGGCTTTGAGTTCTTTTTCGGAACTGATGACGCCCGGACCGAAGAGCTTGTCGAACAAATCTTGGTTCAACTCGGCCAGCTCGCTGGTGGTGATTTCTTCGATCTTGAAATCGACGGTCACATCAAGGCCGTGCACATCGTCGTGCGACACTTTCAGATAATCCATCAATTTATGGTCATCGTCAAAAAGCCCTTTGGTTTGGAGCGACACAATATCGCCTACCTTTTTCCCGATAAAACTCTTACTTGTTTTCTTGTCTTTGAAAATGTCAAGTGAAATCGTCGTGCGGTTTTCGATGCCTTTGTCCTCGTTGAGGAAAACACCGGTTACATCAGCGTCTTCGGTGATTTCATTTTGCGAGATGAGTTTCCCGAACTGTTTGCGGATGCGACGCACTTGATCGTCGATCATTTTCTCGTCGGCGACAATTTTATATTGTGTAATGCTGTTTTTAGCGGAAAGGTCAACATCGAACGTCGGCGCCAAGCCCAACTCGAATTCAAATTGGAAATCGTCGGCATCCCAATCAATGTCCAAATCGGCTTTCGGCAACGGATTGCCCAAAAGATCTATTTTTTCTTCTTGCAGAAAACCATTCAGTTTTTCCTGGATCAATTTATTGACTTCTTCCAGCAACACGGCTTTTCCGTACTGCTTTTTTACGAGGCTCATCGGTACCGCGCCTTTCCTGAATCCGGGAATGTTGGCGCTTTTGCGGTAGTTGTCAAGCGTTTTCTCTACGTTTCCGGCGTAGTCGTCTTTCGTAATTTTCAAGGTAACGACAGCGTTCAAGTCGTCGATATTCTTTTTGGTAATCTCCATTTGTTGATGCATAAAATTGGCTGGCAAAATTATAGCTTTTTTGCCAGCCTGACAAGTTTTTAGCAAACGGTTTGCAGGATTATTTTTCTTCGCCGCCGAGCTTGTAAATAATAGATTGGGTCAGCGAAAGGATCACGCTGAATAGCAGCGCAGCCCAAAATGTCTTTACATGGAAACCGCCCACGATTTCCGAGCAAAGTAAAATCATCAAGGAATTGATTACCAACAGGAAGAGCCCGAGCGTGACGATCGTGACCGGCAGCGTAAACAAGACGATAATCGGTTTGATAAAAACATTGAGCAATCCTAAAACCACCGCCACGATGACCGAAGTCAAAAAGCTGTCAACGGCAACGCCTGGAAGGAAATGTGAGATGACCGTAACCAATACGGCCGTAACCAATATTCTTAAGAGTAGATTCATTTTTCTGAAAATTAAACGACATAAAGGTAACAAAAAATCCCGCGAAAAGACCGACTGTTAATTTTCAATGGCTTACCGTCATTATTTTTTTGCGACTATAGATTATTCGGATTTAATTCTTATTTTTGGAACTTGGATTAATTAATTTAAACTTAAAAAACANTATGANAAAACTATTACTATCTGCTTTAATGTTGTCGGCAGGAGTAGCTTCAGCACAATGGACTGAGCAGGCTACAGGCTTTAATGCTGCCAGCCGTGGCATTAATGAAATCCGTATTGTAAACGCAAATGTTGTATGGTGCGTCGCTTATGATGGCGTTGACACCGCAAACAATGTTCAAGAGTTCACTAAAACAACCGACGGCGGTGAAAACTGGGTAGCTGGTTTCGTTGATTTGGGCGGCGATCCGGACTTGGCAATCAATAACCTTCAAGCGATTGACGAAAATACTGCATATGTATCATCCATCAATGGTGATGTAGGCGGTGGTTCATTGTTCAAAACTGCTGATGGCGGTACCGTTTGGGATTTCATCGACCCAACACCTATCGGGCAAGCCACACCAGCTTTTGGCTATGCTGCTTCATTCCAAAACGTAGTTCATTTCTTTGACGCAAACAACGGTTTGGTTCAGGGCGACCCGACTAACGTTGGCCTGATCTACGACTATGAAATTTACACAACTACAGATGGCGGCGCCACTTGGGCACGCATCCCTGCAGCCAACTTGCCAAACGCCACCAATTCTGCGGAGTACGGTTACAACGGAGGCAACACAGGCGACGGCGAACTGTTCTGGTTCGTAACGAACAACGGTAAATTGTATCGTACTACTAAGAACACGATGAATAGCCCGACTGGCTGGGAGAGATTGAATACGCCAATCGCCGATTTCGGCGGCGCGACCTCAAACGGACGTGTTCATTTTACCAATTTGAATGGAACATTGGCAGGTGCAACAGGTGTTTTGATTGCAACAGCAAACAGCGGCACATCGTATTCACGTTACACCACCACAGACGGTGGCGCAACATGGAGTGCAGCAACGCCATACACTGCGGCATACCAAAACATGGAGTTCATTCCTGGCACTACAATGTTGGTGGCTACCGGCAACAACGGCGCGGCGTATACTTCAGCTTATAGCACGGATTTGGGCGCTAGTTGGATTGAAATCGAAGCAGACGATTTGCAGAAGACGTCTATTTCATTCCTGGACGGTTCAACTGGCTGGGCTGGCGGCTTCAATGAAGATGCGACTACTGGCGGCATTTACAAGTACACTGGCGCTTCTTTGGGCATCCCTACGGTGGCCAACCGTCAACAATTTACGGCTACACCAAACCCAACCAACGGCATCTTGAATGTGGCTAACGAAAACGCAAACATCACTGACGTGGTTGTGTTCGATTTGTTGGGCAAGCAAGTTTACAATGGTAAATTCAGCGCATTGAACGAAGTAAACCTTGATTTGACTTCGTTAAACGCTGGCGCTTACATCTTGACCGCTACTGCTGACAACGGCGCGAAGCAAACCATCAAAATCATGAAGAACTAATTTGTTCTTTTAGATATAAGAAACCCTTCCGATTGGAAGGGTTTTTTTGTGCTTTATTTTAAGAAAGATACGGTTTTCTCAAAAAACACCTGCGGGTTCTCAGCGTGCAACCAATGTCCGGCGTTGGCAACCGTTTGCAGTTGCGTGTTCGGGAAGTGTGCCTTGATCAAGTCCATATCTTCGTCCTTGATGTAACGGGAATTCGCACCGCGTATAAACAACACCGGCTTTTCGAAAACCGAATACTCGGGCAGCTGTTCGCCAACGATGTCACGGTTTCGGGAAAACACATCCAGATTGAAGCGGAAAGCCAACTGCTCGGGCGTTTTCCAATAGAGGTTTTTCATCAGGAATTGCCGCGTACCGAAATCTGGAATACCGGGTTTGAGGATTTCCTCGACATCGGCACGGGAAGGTTTTCGGGAAAAATCGACCGCATTCAACGCATCGAGGATTTCGTCATGATGTGGCGCGTAATATTTTGGGGCGATGTCTGCAACGATGAGTTTCCCGACTTTTTCAGGATGCGTTACGGCAAACAACATGGCTACCTTCCCGCCCATGGAATGACCAATGATGTCCACCGTAGCCAGACCGTGCGCGTCGCAATAGTCCAGAATGTCTTTGGCCATGGCTTCATACGTAAATTCTTCAGAATGGAAGCTGCGGCCGTGGTTGCGCAGATCGAGCGCATAGACTTGAAAACCTTCGGCGGCGTATTGCGTAGCCAAGGTTTTCCAGTTGTCTGACATGCCCAAGAATCCGTGAATGATCAAGAGCGGTGTTCCGGTACCTTCGATTTTTGAATGCAACATCATGGTTTGTGCGTTAGGGATGGAAGCGTTGTTTGAGCTCTTTGGGAAACCCAAAAGTTTTTATTGCGCAGCGCTGCAGTTCGGCTTTGCCTCGGGTTACAAACCTTATGGGTTTCCCAAAAGCGAGCGCGTACAGCCCGGCCGCAGGCAACGCCCAAATTCTTATTTTAATTTCTGCAAATACATTTGAACGACGTTCTCCAGACCGAGATACAATGCTTCGGAAATGAGTGCGTGCCCGATGGAAACCTCGAGCAATCCCGGAATGTTGTCCTTGAAAAATTTGATATTGTCCAGGCTTAAGTCATGGCCGGCGTTGATGCCGAGTCCAAGTTCGTTGGCCAGTTGCGCCGATTGGATGTATGGTTCAATGGCCTTGTGATTTCCGAGGCCGTACTCGTGCGCAAAAGATTCGGTGTACAATTCGACGCGGTCTGTGCCCGTGGCTTTCGCGCCTTCTATCATATCAAGCCGCGGATCGACGAAAATCGATGTCCGGACGCCGTTCCTTTTAAATTCGGCGATGACGTCAATCAGGTAATTTTTGTGCGTTACGGTATCCCAACCCGCATTGGACGTGATGGCACCAATGGCGTCGGGCACGAGCGTGACTTGTTCGGGCTTGCATTCAAGCACCAGATCGATGAAATTGTGCTGCGGATTGCCTTCGATGTTGAACTCGGTGTACACCACCGGGCGCAAATCGCGCGCGTCTTGGTAGCGGATGTGCCGCTCGTCCGGGCGCGGATGAATCGTGATGCCGTGGGCGCCAAATCTTTGAACATCTCTCGCGACCTGCAAAAGATTGGGCACGTTACCGCCGCGGGCGTTCCGCAACGTAGCGATTTTGTTGATGTTTACGCTGAGTTTTGTCATGTCGGTTTGTGAAATCCGTCACAAAAATAAGCATAATAGCAAGGGTTTAATGCCAATTTTTAATTAATTTGCAGGCACAAAAACCTGCATTATGGCCGAGATTACCGACTACTTAAACAACGATTACAAACCCATTGACAGCCAAGAAACCGTTGCATCGGTGCAGGATTTTTTCGAGGAAGTGACTTTTTCGCATTTCCCAATCGTTGACGAGAGCATCTACATCGGTTCGATTTCGGCGGACGACGTTGAAACCTTTGACGGTGAAAAAGCGATTGCCGATTACCGGTATGCGATGGAGGGTTTTTTCGCGCGTACCGACATGATCTGGATGGATGTTCTGGAAATATTCGCAAAGAACCGCACGAATGTGGTGCCTGTATTAGATGATGCCAATGTTTACGTGGGTTATTATGAAATCGAGGACATCATCACGCTGTTCAATGAAACGCCATTTTTGAAAGAACCCGGCGGCGTCATCATCGTCGAGAAAGGGCTGGCGGATTATTCGATGAGTCAGGTCGCGCAGATTGTGGAAAGCAACAACGGCCGTATTTTAGGCTTGTTCATCTCCGGCGCGACTGCTGACACCGTTCAAATTACGGTAAAGATTACCTTGGGCGCGATGAACGAAATCATCCAAACCTTCAGGCGCTACAACTACGAGATCATTTCAGAACACCAGGAAGATGCGTATATCAACAACTTAAAAGAGCGGTCTGATTACCTCGACAAATACCTCAATCTGTAATGAAAATCGCGATTTACGGCCAATACTATCAGAACAGCACTGAACCAATCATTAAGGATATTTTCAAATTCCTAAATGCGAACCAGGTTGATTTGTGTATCGAGGCGAATTTTCTGGCGATTTTATACGAAAAAAAGCTACTGGCCAAGGACTACAAAACCTTCTCAAGCCACACCGAACTCGACTCCAGTTTTGACATCCTGCTGAGCATTGGCGGGGACGGCACCATTTTGCGGGCGACGGCATTGGTTCGCGATTCGGGCATTCCCATCTTGGGCATCAACGCCGGACGGCTTGGTTTTCTGGCGAGTGTACAGAAAGACAACATCGAGGAATTCCTGCAATTGGTCATCGAAAAAAAATACACGATTTCAGAACGGACGTTGCTGCAATTGACCACCGACGTGAACCTTCCCGAAGTGGGCGAACTCCATTTCGCGATGAATGAAATTTCGGTGAGCCGAAAAGACACGACTTCGATGATTACGATTGAAACCAGCCTGAACGGCGAGTACCTAACATCTTATTGGGCAGACGGCTTGATCATTTCAACACCGACTGGCTCAACAGGTTATTCCTTAAGCTGCGGCGGCCCGGTATTGACTCCGGAAGTGAACAGTTTCGTCATCACACCGATTGCGCCGCACAACCTGAACGCGCGGCCGCTGGTTATTCCAGACTCGACCGAAATCAAACTGAAAGTCACCGGGCGTGAAGAACAATATCTGGTGTCGCTGGACTCGCGCTCAGCGTCGGCGAAAAACGAAACTTTGTTGACCATTTCAAAAGCGCCGTTCACGATCAAGATGGCGGAAATCCCGAACCAAACCTTCTTGAAAACCCTGCGCGGCAAATTGCTCTGGGGCGAAGACAAGCGCAATTAAACTTTTCCCAACACATACTACACCGGGCAATCTGTCGTTTCGTTACTGTTTAATCCTGCAACCAACAAAAGGCGAATATTAATTGCCGATAGTGGCTGATTCCTAGCCATAATTGTTATATTTGCACGCTATTTTGAACCCGATGCGCAGACACATATTTTGTCTCTTTTTTTTGCTGACCCTGAGCGGTGTAAAAGCTCAGATTAACGAGCTTGGTATTTTCATGGGCGGCGGCAATTACATTGGCGATATCGGCCCAACAGACTATATCAAGCCTAACGAATTGGCCTTTGGCGCGATGTACAGATGGAACAGAAGCCCGAGGCACTCATGGCGTTTCTCTTTGGTTCATTCCAAAATTACCGCCCGAGATGGTGAATCGGACGTTCCGGGAAGGTTTCAGCGAAATTTGGATTTTGAGAACTCCGTCACAGAATTCTCGGCCGGTCTGGAATTCAGTTTTTTCGACTTTAACCTTCATGAATTGGAAAAGCAATTTACGCCGTATGTATATACGGGATTGTCTTACTTTATTTACGACGAGAAATATTATGGCAGCGAACGTTCTGCCGTAAAAGATTATACCGATTCAAAAGTTGCCATTCCCATGATAGTAGGGGTTAAAACGAACATTTTTCCGCATTGGGTTCTTGGCTTCGAAGTAGGTGCGCGTTACACGTTCACCGACAATTTGGACGGCACCAATCCTGAAAACGACAACCTTTCATTTTCACGGATAGGAAACCTGAACAGTAAAGACTGGTATGTATTTACTGGCTTTACGCTTACCTATACTTTCACTGAAAAACCTTGTTATTGCGCTGATTAAATGGGATTGATAAATACGCTCGACAAAAACCGCATGCCGCAACACCTCGCCATCATCATGGACGGCAATGGCCGTTGGGCGAAAAAGCAAGGCATGCTGCGCGTCTTCGGACATGAAAACGGAGCAAAATCAGTCCGGGTAACCGTGGAAGCGTGTGCGAGACTCGGCATCGCGAACCTGACGCTCTATGCATTTTCTACTGAAAACTGGAATCGTCCGCAACCGGAAGTAAAAACGCTGATGAAACTTTTGGTGAGTTCGCTGAAGAAAGAAATCAAGACGCTACAGGAGAACGATATCCGTTTGAATTGCATCGGCAATATCGGGATGCTTCCCAAGACTGCACAAGCGCAGTTGCAAGAGGTCATCGACAAGACAAAATCGAACACCAGGATGACCTTGACCCTGGCGTTAAGTTATGGTTCAAGAGAAGAAATTTTGCAGGCAATCCGCGCCATTGCTGATAAAGTTAAAAATAATATAATTTCAATTGACGATGTTGGCGAATCGATTATTAATCAACATCTTTACACGCACAATTTACCGGACGTAGACCTGTTGATCAGAACCAGTGGCGAGCATCGGGTAAGCAATTTCCTGCTGTGGCAGATTGCTTATGCCGAGCTTTATTTTACTGACATCTTGTGGCCCGATTTCAGGGAAGAAGACCTCTATAAAGCCATCGCCGATTATCAGAAACGCGAACGTAGATTTGGAAAGACCAGTGAACAAATTAAATAAACTATTTGTGTTGAATTCATACACCAAAATACTTCTGGGAATCTTGTTTCTCGGGAGTATTTTTAAAGTAAATGCCCAAGACCGGATTCCTTTTGACCAAGGAACGCAATACATCCTCGCCGACGTTGACGTCACCGGAAAAATCAGCTTCAATAAACAAACCGTCGTTACTTTTGCAGGTCTTGAAAAAGGCCAGACCATTACCGTTCCGGGTGAAGAAATCAGCAACGCCATCAAGAAATTGGGCAAACTGGGGCTTTTCAGCGACATCGACTTCTACGTCAACCGCATATCCAACGACAGCATCTGGCTGGAACTCAACATCAACGAACTTCCCAAACTCAGCGAAGTCAAAATCGTCGGCATCAAGGAAAGCAAGACCGAACAGCTCATCAAGGACAACAGCCTGACCAAGGGCAAAGTTGTCAACGAAAACCTGATCACGACCACCAAAAATTACATCGAGAACAAGTACAAAAAAGACGGTTACTTCAACACGAAAGTAAACATTGCCACTTTTCCCGATACTTTAGCCGGCAACAACGTCAAAATGCTCGTCAGCATCGATCGCGGCAAAAAACTGAAAATCAGCAGCATCGATTTCACCGGCAATGAGAAATTCTCCGACGCCAAGTTGCGCAGTTTCATGAAAAACACCAAGCAACGCAACGTCATCCGGGTGTTCAAGAAATCGAAATTCATCCGCGACAACTACAAGGAAGACCTGGTAAAAATTGTCGACAAATACAAAGAGAAGGGCTACCGCGATGCGCGAATCGTCTCTGACTCGGTTGCGTACGACAAGAAAAAAGACATGCTCGCCATCAAGATCAACGTCGAAGAAGGCCGTAAATATTATTTCGGGAACATCAAATTCCTAGGAAACACAGTGTATCCGGACGCGGCGTTGCAACGACTGCTCGGCATCAAGAAAGGCGACGTTTACAATGGTGTTGAACTCCAGAAACGCATCGCCGACAAGACAAAACCCGACGCTGAAGACCTCACCAACCTTTATCAGAACAACGGCTATCTCTTCTCGAACATCAATGCCGTAGAAGTGAAAACCGAAAACGACACTATCGATTTTGAAATCCGCGTCATTGAAGGGCCAATCGCCTATTTCAATAAAATTACCGTTGTAGGCAACGACAAAACGCATGACCGTGTCATTTATCGCGAATTGCGGACGAAACCCGGACAGAAATACAGCAAGGAAGACGTCGTGCGGACAATCCGCGAAATCGGACAAATGGGCTTTTTCGACCCTGAAGCCATCGATCCGAAGTTCAAGAATGTAGATGCCGCGGCCGGAACGGTTGACATCGAATACAACCTTGTAGAAAAAGGTTCTAGCCAGATTGAATTGCAAGGCGGTTATGGCGGCGGCGGGTTTATTGGCACGCTCGGCCTGTCGTTCAATAACTTCTCGATGCGAAACCTATTCAACAAGGACGCGTACAGGCCATTACCAATGGGCGACGGACAAAAAGTGGCACTACGCCTGCAAGGAAGTTCGTATTTCCAGACGTACAGCCTGCAGTTCTCCGAGCCTTGGTTCGGCGGTAAAAAGCCCGTGCAGTTCAGCACATCGCTTTCTTACAGCAAGCAATTCCTCAACAATTTCAATACAAACGATGTTGACCGCAGTAAGAGTTTTAACATTTTAACGCTTTCGGTTGGCTTGGCGAAAAGGCTAACCGTGCCCGACGATTCATTCGTGTTTTCAAATTCTCTATCGTTCCAGTACTATGATTTGAACAATTACAACACAGGATTGTTCACCTTTGGCGACGGTTCTTCGCGGAACTTTGCGTACACTATTGGCCTGAGCCGAAACAACAAAGGCGTTAACCCGATATTCCCGACATACGGTTCTGAATTCAGCATTTCGGCCAAATTCACGCCGCCCTATTCGTTGATCAATGGCGTTGATTATGCCAACTTGGAAAACCTTCCGGAATACAAGCTGAAAAATAAAGGAAGTGGTTATTTTGACGACAACGATAACTTCGTCAATCCAGGCGACTTTATAGATGAAGACGGCAACTTATCAGATGCCACGAATGCGGCTCCGGACCAAAGCAAAATCGACCAGAAAAAATTCAACTGGCTGGAATATTATAAAATAAAATTCAAAGCTGATTGGTTTACCAAAATTTATGGTAAATTAGTGCTCCGTTCTTTGGGTGAATTCGGGTTCTTGGGCGCGTATAATCAAGACCGCGGCCTGGTTCCGTTCGAAAGGTTTTTCTTGGGTGGCGACGGATTGGCCAACTTTTCACTCGATGGCCGCGAAGTCATCGGCCTGAGAGGTTATCCGAACCAATCGCTCACCCCAACCGACAGCCAGGGCGCGCAAAATGGCGCTACGGTGTACAATAAATTCTCTCTGGAGTTGCGTTATCCGTTGACATTGAAAGCAGCGGCGTCAATTTATGCCTTGACGTTTCTGGAAGCAGGTGCAGCGTACGATTCGTTTAAGGAATACAATCCTTTCGTGTTACAACGCTCGGCCGGTTTCGGGCTCCGGGTGTTTATGCCGGCGTTCGGATTGCTCGGTATCGATTTCGGATACGGTTTCGATCCTCGTCCGTTGCCTGGCTTGACAAAGCCGAACGGATGGGAAACCCATTTCATCATCGGACAACAATTTTAAAATGTATGGCATGATATTTTCTAGCGCAAAAAATATGAAGAGACTTCTTTTCTTGTTGTTTGTCGTGTCTTTTACGACAGCTTCCGCCCAGCGAGGCGTTAAAATTGGCTACATTGACATGGAATACATTCTCCAGAATGTCCCTGATTACGCCGAAGCAAATAACCAATTGGAGCAGAAAGCCGCTAAATGGAAACAGGAAATTGAAGTTAAAAAGAATGACGTCCAGAAACTCAAGGATGCATTAGACACCGAAAAGGTGTTGCTCACCAAAGAACTTATCGAAGAACGCGAAGAGGAAATCAAATTCCAGGAAACGGAATTGCTCGATCTCCAGCAAAAGCGTTTTGGCCCAACCGGCGATCTGATGACGCAAAAAGCAACGCTCATCAAGCCGATCCAAGATCAAGTCTTTACAGCTGCACAAGACATTGCCGAAGCCAAGAAGTTTGACTTCATCTTTGACAAATCATCAGACATGACGATGCTTTTCGCGGCCAAACGATTTGACATCAGCGATCAAGTGCTTCGCGTATTGACACGCGCTGCCAACCGAGAGCAAAAATCTAAAAAACAACTCGAACAAGAAGCCAAAAAAGAAGCGCTGGAAGACATGCAGGACGAGAATCCCGCCATGGCAGAAAGGCAACGTATTCTCGACGAGAAAAAAGCAGCCCGCGAAAAGTTACAAGCAGAAAGGCAAGCAGCCGCAGAGCAACGTAAAAAGGATGCGGAGGCCAAGCGCGCCCAACTGAAAGCAGAAAAAGAAGCCAAGAAAAACGGCACAACACCGCCGACAAACACGGATACACCGAAGACAGAAGGCGACACAGCGAACCCTGCCAAACCTGCAGACGACGCACCGAAAACTACCGCGGAAGACAAAAAGAAAGCGGCACAAGAGGAACGCGCAAAAATATTGGCCGACCGCAAGAAAGCGCAAGATGAACGACGGGCGAAAATTTTGGCGGACCGCGAAGCGGCAAAACAAGCCAAGCAATCCGGTAAGACCAATGACTCTGTCCCGGCCAGCCCTTCGAACGGAAAATAATAATACTAAATACTTAATTAATACTTTACACGATGAAACAATTGAAGACTTTACTAATCGCTACTGTTCTCTTTTTTGGCGTAAACCAAGCCGCACAGGCGCAAGCGAAAGTTGCACACGTAGACATTAGTGAAATAATGGGCAAGATGCCGGCTATGATCGACGCGCAAAAACAGCTCGAAAAACTGAGCACGACTTATGACGCCGATTATAAAACGATGGTGGACGAATTCCAAGCCAGGGTTAAAAAATATGACGCAGAGCAAGCGACCGTTTCAGATAAAATGAACGAAGAGCGCGCGAAAGAAGTACAAGATATGCAAAAGAGGATTGTTGACTTCAGGGACAACGCCCAAAAGGAACTGCAGAAGAAAGAACAGGATTTGACCAAACCTTTGTATGACAAAATCCGGGCTTCTATCCAGAAGGTCGGAAAAGCGAAAGGCTTTCAATACGTGGTTAACGCGGACCAATTGCTGTTGGCCGACGGACCGAACATCACAGTTGACGTGAAAAAAGACCTCGGTTTTTAAAAAACACAAAACCAACATGAACTGCCCTATTTCAGGGCAGTTTTTTTTTACTTTTGTTTGAGATGACAAACAACAATCCGATAGGCTTATTTGATTCCGGTGTGGGCGGCACCTCCATCTGGCGGGAAATCCACAACCTGATGCCCAACGAAAACACGATTTATTTGGCCGACAGTAAAAACGCACCGTACGGTTTGCGCCCCAAAGAAGAAATCGTGGCACTGAGCATGAAGAACACGGAGTTCCTTTTGGATATGGGCTGCAAAATCATCGTCGTGGCATGCAACACGGCCACGACCAATGCCATAAAAGAACTTCGCTCAAAGTATGATGTTCCCTTCATCGGGATTGAACCGGCCATCAAGCCCGCTGCAAACAACTCGGCAACCCAAACCATCGGGATATTAGCCACAAAGGGAACGCTGAGTAGCGAACTCTTCAATAAAGCGGTAGAAATCTACCAACACACGAAAATAGTCGAACAGGTAGGCCACGGCTTGGTGGAACTGATTGAATCCGGGCAAATGGACGCTCCGGAAATGGACACGCTGTTGCGGAGTTATCTCAACCCGATGATTGCCGCGAACATTGACTATTTGGTTTTGGGTTGCAGCCACTACCCATATTTGATTCCGAAAATAAAAAAAATCATCCCTGAGCAAGTGAAGATCATCGACTCAGGTGAAGCCGTCGCACGGCAGACACAACATATTCTACGCGAAAAAGTGGGCTTGGCTTCCAACCGAAAAGGAAGCGCGGTATTCTATACCAATTCGGACCAAAAAGTGCTTTCCTCGTTGCTCAATAACGAGTATCAAGTAATCAAAAAAGACTTCTGATTATTCCTTGAACCAACTAGAATACATGACGTAATTGTTGGAAATCCTTGCAATCTCCCCGGCAAATTCAGATTGGTCAATATCCTTGACTTTTCGGGCCGGAATACCCGCATAAATACTTCCGGATTCCACGCGTGTATTTTGTGTCAGTACAGCTCCTGCTGCCACGATAGAATTGCTTTCCACGACGCAGTTGTCCATTACGATGGCGCCCATACCAATCAATACATTGTCGTGAATCGTACAACCGTGCACTATGGCATTGTGCCCTATCGACACGTTATTGCCGATAGTCGTTGGGTGCTTTTGATAGGTGCAGTGGATGATGGCGCCGTCCTGTACATTGACCTTGTTGCCCATTTTTATAAAGTGGACGTCACCGCGCAAAACCGCATTGAACCAAACACTACAAGAATCGCCCATGGTTACGTCGCCTACGATTGTAGCATTCTCGGCGATATAGCAACTGGTGGGAATCGTCGGTGATTTACCGTTCACAGATTTGATCAGCGTCATAAAAAAGAAGTCCCGATGTGTATCGGGACTGGAATTGATTACATTGATTAGTTAATGGCAGGACAGTTACACTCGTACTTGTCTGGCTGGCAGAACAAGTTGATCCCCAGTGTAATCTGGTGAAAGCCACCATTATCGAACTTTACATCGCCCAGCAACGATGAATAAGTGTAAGCAAACATAAAGTTCTTATAGTTAACACCCACAATTGGGGTAATATATTGTAACCTTTGGTCGGATATGCTGTTGCCATCGACGTACTGTGCACCATCCAAACTCCTGCGATAAGACAAACCGCCCCAGAGCGTTCCGAACTCCAATTCCTTATAGGCTTTGAGGTTGATGTCTACAGTCTTTTCTTTTGTCTGGCTAACGAGTTGTAACAATACTGATGGCTCCAAAAGTACCTTTTCTTTGTCGCCAAAGGTATATCCCAAACTCAGGAGAAACTTCCTAAGGTTGTCGCTCTCAATTTCAGAATATATCTTGCGCTTATTGGCCAATACATTCTTCACCGTGAAGTGTGCGTAAAAATCCAGAAAGTTGTAGGACGCACCAATGTCTAAGTTGAAGTAAGAAGCCTTTTGCTCAATAGTTCCGTCAACGTTCGGGTCGAAATCACCTGAATTCAAAAACTCAGTTTCATCGAGTAAACTTTGAACAAAACCCGCGCTCATACCAAACGACAACTGATTAAGGTCAATCGCATCCCGTGAAAACATAATGTGGTGCGCGTATGACAATTGCACGCCTTTCTGCGAATGATATCCATTACGGTCATTGAGAAAGATGATGCCCAAACCGTCGCGATCTGACACACGCCCATTAAAACTCAATGTTTGAAACGCAGGCGCATCTTCTTGCCCAAACCATTGTTGCCTCGCGGTCAACCTCAACTTCGCGCAACTTGCAGCGCCAGCCATTGACGGGTGAAGTAGGTAATAGTTGTCAGTTAAATAATCCGAATAAACCGGAACGCCTTCCTGCGAAAATGATAATTGGGTGATGAGTAACAGCAATAATAGGTAACTCTTTCTAAGGTTCATGTGGGGTTATCTTTTTAATGAGAAATGCGCTCTAAATTCTTTCGTTATAACGGACGTGCTATTCAATTCATTGTACTCTACAGAGAACCAGTAATCAGTAGATGGCAACGGTTGTCCGTTGAATGTACCATCCCAACCTAAGCCGTTTGGCGCAATCTGTTTCACTAGTTTTCCATAGCGGTCAAATATATAAATTTTTGCACTATCATCCAACCCAGTTATTTTCCACGTATCATTGATGCCATCGCCGTTCGGGGTGAAGAACCTCGGGTAATCGATGGTCTGTATGCCGCCGATGGTAATCGAGTCGCAATGGTCTGCGCCATCGCCCTCCATGTCGTAGACCGTCACGGTATGGATGCCCGGAGGCACATCGGTGAAGATGCCCCCGTTGTCCAGGATCGGGCCGTCGTCGAGCTGGTAATGGTAGGTGCCGTAGCCCTGCACCGTAACGATGATCGTCTGGTCCTGGGCGAAGGCGTTGCTCACCGTATAGCCGCTGGTGTCCGCCGCTATCGAGGCCGGGCCGGCCTGCACCACCGTGAAGGTGTCAGACACCGAGACGCAGCCCAGGGCCGTGGTCGCCCTCACCGAATAATCCCCGAAGCCCGCCGGATCGGTGATGGTGTAGGTGGATCC
>NZ_CBCRZJ010000007.1:0-179041 GCF_965137575.1 Flavobacterium longum
GAGAGCACCGCCCCGAAGTCCGCCTTGTCGCTGTTGAGCTCCATCGGCTTGGCGTCGAAGAGCTTGGCCTGGGAACGCAGGCGCGGAAGGTAATCCGGGTCCTTGAGGAAGATCGCCGCCCGCTCGTCNCCCGGGGCCTTGGCCGCGAACTTGCGCATCTGCACATTGGCAGCCTCGTACTGCCCCTCGGCCTTGAGCATCTGGGCATAGCGGTAATACGTCTCGGCATCCTGATCGGTCTCGGTCGCCTTGGCGTACCAGCGCACGGCCTCCTTGGAGTTGAACACGTTGTAGTGGCTCTCGGCCAGCTGGCGGTAGACGTACGGGTCCTGCTTGCCGTCCTCCACCAATCTCTGGTACTCGGCCGCCGCATCGAGGTACTCGAAGCGGTTGAAGAGCTTGTCGGCCCTCTCGGTATCCTTGTTCTGGGCCGTCAGGGCAAAGCTGCCAAGGGCCAGGGAGAATATGATATATAGTCTTTTCATCCTTGCGTTTGTTTTATGTTAGAAATACCTTGGTGAGCGCGACACCTTCTTGGAGAGGTTCACATCGAAGAGCAGCATCACCTCGTGCGAGGCCGGGGTAACCACGTCAAGGTCCGAGATGATGTGGTCGTAGGCATAGCCGATGCGAAGCTGGGGGGTGATGGCGAAGGTCGCCATCGCACCGAAGGAATCCTCACGGCGCCAGGTCGCACCCAGCTCGAAGCGGTCGTTGTACATCGCGTTGAGCGAAAGGTCCACGGAGGCAGGAGCCCCGAAGGAGGTCTTGACCATGGCGAAGGGCTTGAGCTTCCATACCGGGGAGAGGTCGAAGACATAACCACCCGTGAGGAAATAATGCAGCTCCTCACCGCCGTAGCTCACCCCGTTGTAGTCCAGGTACTTCGCCTTGAGCATGTTCGGGACCGAGAAGGCCACGTAGTATTTATCCGTATAATAGAACATCCCCGCGCCAAGGTTCATGAACGTCTCGCTCGGGTTGGATCCGCCGAAGACGCCGTCACCCACATCGGGGAGCGTCGGGTAGATCGTCGCGAAGTCCACCTTGTGCATCGTCGCACCGCCCTTCATGCCGAAGGCCAGGCGGTGCTCCCCGCCCAACTGCAGCGTGTAGGAGAAGTCGGCGTAGATGTTGGTCTCCTCAACAGGGCCGATCCTGTCGTTGATCAGCGAGAGCCCAAGCCCAACGTTGCGCCCAACGGGGCTGTGCAAAAAGAACGTGCCGGTGGTCGGGGCGTCCTCGATCTCGACCCACTGCTTGCGGTAGAGAAGACCCCCCGAGATGCTTTCCTTCGAACCCGCATAGGCCGGGTTCATAACGCTCATGTTGTACATGTACTGCGTATAGTGCGGGTCCTGCTGCGCATGGCCTCCCGTAAGGGCGAACAGCGCAAGGACGGCCGTGATGTATAATCTCTTCATGTGTATGTGTTTTATGTAAGGCCCCGGGAGGCGGTCGGCTTCCCGGGGACCCCTTTTGCTAGTTTAGTTTCTCTCGCGGTTAATGTATATCCAGCCCGTCCTGGACTCGCCCTGGGCACGGTCGATCACGTAGTAATACGTACCGTCCGGAAGCTCGTCGCCCGAATCGTCCTGGCCCTGCCACTGGTTGGTGTAGTTCCCCTTGCTGTAGACCACCATGCCGTAGCGGTTGAAGATCTGAAGCCTGGTCACGTTCTGGCCCTCAAGGTCGAAGTAGTCGTTCTGCCCGTCGCCGTTAGGGGAAATACCCTTCTGGATCAGACAGCCCGTGCCGTCGACAACCACAGGGAAGGTGGCATCGCACTCACCCACCTTCACGTTCACGCTGTAGGTGTCCGCGCCGGATACCGAAACGCTCTGGCCCGAACCGGTGATCACACCGCCCGCGGCCGAGGACCATGTGTACTGCGCCGCGGCAGGGTCGAAGCCGTTGGCCGGCACCACCGTAAGCACGTACTGGGAGCCCTGGCAGCCCGCATCCACCGTGAAGGAAGGCGTCGTGCCCACCGTCACATCGAAGCTGCTCTCATCAGAGCAGAGACCGTTGCTCGCCCAGATGTAGACCGTCTGGCTCGAGGTGATCGGACCCGTGATCGGGCCCACNCCGCCCGGCTGGCTGTAGTAGGAGCCCACCGTAAGGGCAGGCAGGGTGTAGCTGTCGCACGCATCGGTCACGTCCGCAAGGACATCCACAACCGGGCTCGCGTTGATCGTCACGGCAAAACTCGCCTCGGCGAAGCAGTTCGGGGTGGTGCCCGTCTGGGCATACACATACACCGTCTGGCTCGAAGTGATCGGACCCGTNATCGGGTCAACACCGCCCGGCTGGCCGTAATATGAACCCACCGTAAGGGCCGGAAGGCTGTAGCTGTCGCATGCCGTCACCGCCTGGAACGTGCCCAGGACAGGGGTCTGGTTGACCGTCACCACGAAGTCGCTCTGGTCACTGCACGCGCCAAGGCTCGCCCAGATATAGATCGTCTGGCTCGAAGTGACCGAACCACCAGGGAACAACTGCGTACCCGTACCGTTCGATCCCGTCCAATAAGCGTTGCCCGCAGACAACGCAGGCAATACGTACGAATCGCATACCGTAACGTCGTTCAAAATGTCGGCGGTAGGTTGTGGTGTAACCGTAACGATAACACTCTCTGTGGCTGAGCATCCGAAACGACTCACCGTCACTTCATAAACACCACTGGTAGATACTGTAATACTGCTTGATGTGTCCGGCAGCGGATTGGTATCTTGCGTCCAGCTGTATGTTGCATCGGCCAAATCAAAATTAATCGGCGTTACTGATATCGTCTGTGAATTACCCTGGCACAAACTAAACGAGGCCGGGAGGGTAAAATTAGGCGTGAGATCTTCCAGCCTCAAATCGAAATTCACTACGCCGAAACATCCCGACAGGTTATTTTCAACCCTGACATAAATAGTCTGAGGATTTGAAATATTCACATACGCGGATGGTGTTGCTATTGCATTGGTATTGTTTTCAGCATCGGCTTGCGTCAGGAAATAAGTGACGGTCCAGCCTGTACCCAAAGTCGCGAGTACCACAGGCGTATTTTGAGTCAAATCAAAAGTTCCCGTTTGCGCAGAAGAACAAATAAACAAGTCGTTTGGTTCGGCTGGCGTCACAGGATTGTAGAATTCCACGATTATCTCATCGGTTCCTTCGCACGTCGTTCCTGTAAAATTAACATGCAACGTATATGTTCCCTCGACAGAGACCGTCAAAGTTGGGTCTGTCGCGCCGACAATCGGACCAGAAGCATCAAACCACTGGAAATCATACAACTCCGGATCCAAGTCTGTAGAGAGCGTAGCGGTTCCGCCCGCACAAATCGCACTTCCTGTCGATTCCAAAAGGTTGTCACCCAGACCAATGTTTCCGATACCAAAACTGCCACCTTGCAGGAATACAGCCGAATCAAAAGCCGTATCCCGATAATCCGCAATCGCCATTTTGATATGATATTGATGTCCTGGTATTACTGCGGATGAAGCAGTCAATGGCACTATCGTTCCGTTGAAATTGATAGGCGCGCCAAGTTCGAGGCCCGGTGCATCGTAGAAATTGCCGAAATATTCCGGATTTGCCGATTCACAGGCATCGTTATACTGATTATCGCGTATGGTGGTCACCGATATTGGTACCGTCGTACTAGGCAGCACCGCGAGGTTAGTAGTAATCCCTGTATCCAAATCAGTTAGCAAAAATGCGAAAACATCAGAGAATGAACACTGGAATACTCCATACTCCTCAGACGCAAAAAGGAAATTGAAACTCATTTGGTTAACCAATGGAACAAAGTCAAATTCAAGTACGGATGCGTTATTCGTTCCATCAAATTGCCCCTGGGCTTCTACAATGTCCTCAAGGTCGGCATCACCCGGCCAATTATCAGCAGTAAAACTCTGTGTCGTTTCATTAGGGCCGGCCGCACCGCGAATGGCGATTTCATCAGGATTGGTCTGATAAAAAAGATTGGCCGCAGATCCGGTACTGAGGATTACGCCGTCGGCAAATGGAAAGGAAGAGCCATTTTGCTCAAAGTAACCTATACCGCTACTCGGTGTTACGAATTGCCCACCGAAATCTTCGGTAGCCGTGCCTGTGGACCAAGTAACATTACTTACTGTGGCACAAGTTTCACTCAACAACACCTCGGTAACCAATTCAGGCACCGTATACTGTGTCGTATTCACTAAAATCGGCGGCGGAATGGTTCCGATACACACATTAAAGGTCGATGTCTGACCCGGTTGCCCAGTCCAAGAATATACCCTAATAAAATAGGTCTGACCCGGAATCAAATCTGTTGCGATGCTTTGGTTGTCATCTGAACAATACACTTGGGTCAAATTGCCGCAGCTGTCGCCCTGATACAAGACATGGAATAAATCTGCGGTCGAGCCTTGGATGTTCGTCAAATCAATTGAAGCCGCAGTAGAAGTCGCGGTAAACGTATACCAAACATCGTCATCGGCGGTGCCGCCACAGTCATTCGCTAACGCAGAAGCGGTGGCACCAACCAAAGTTCCCGACGCAGTCTGCGCGCACGATTGGTCTGGGTTTACCGGAACAACGGTTGCTGTGTCGCATTCGTCATTGGTGATAAGTGTCGCGAAAGGCCGCGGCCCGGCCCAGTTGCTTACATCGGTGTCTGAACAAATTGCCCTGACATAGAATACGTATGAAGTTCCTGACGTGAGGCCAGTAGCCAGATACGGATTGTCTGTGGTCACGGTTCCAGTTGAACTTGCGCCCGGCGCGGGCGAACCAGCCGGTAAGATGATGACTTCCCACTGCGTGGCGGTATTTGCTTCCGTCCAACTCAGTAACGCGGATGTTTCAGTAACGTTATTTGCCGCAAGTTGCACCGGTTTAGGACAAGTCGGCGGGATACAAGTAACTGTTCCAGAGAAAAGTTCCGTACCCTGCAGGTTGGTTCCAGGCGCGTGGGTGAATATGGTTGTTCCCGTAGCATTGACGATGGAAACCCCAACTTCGGTCGCGAAGGAACCGCCAGTATTCCAGAACAATTCAACCGGCACATCATTACACAAGGAAAGTGTAAGTGAAACCGGGTTTGTGCCATCGGAAAAAATTGGACCCGTTAAAGTCGCTACGATGATACCATTCTGGGTGACGTTCATGGTATTGCCGTTCCAGCCATCGCCGAAACTGTCTACCATCACAAAAGTATAGTCGCAAAGGTTGTTCGGCAGACAAGCCAAGGTGTTGAAATCTGTCCCGAGGCTCCAGAAACTGCTGTCGGTATCCGAACAAACCGCACGGACATAAACCGTGTATTGCGTCGCCGGATCCAAGCCCGTCAAGGTGTATGGATTCGTCGTCACTACCGTGCCGGTATCTGTTGGTGCCGGAGCTGGTGCCGAAATTGGCAACACCAATATCTGCCACTGGGTGGCCGACGGTGTGTTGTTGTCCGTCCACGTTACCACTGCCGAATCGAGCAAAATGTTCGAGACAATGACATTGGTCGGCTTCAAACATGTTGGCGGGATACACTCGCCCATGCCTTCATAAAGCGTCGTGCCTTGGAGATTTTCCCCAGGCGCATGGGTAAAGATTGCTTCACCTAAGAAAGAGGTAATGGAAACACCTACTTCATTGGCAAAGTTGCCGCCGGTATTCCAGAACAACTCGAATGGAATGCCATTACAAAGCGGTACTTGTACTGTTACCGGACCATTGCCCGTTGTAAATGTTGACCCTATTGTGGCCACGGTGAGTCCGTTTTGGATAACCGCCATGGTATTGCCATTCCAGCCGTCACCGAAGGTATCGGTCATCGTAAACGTATACAAACATTGGTTGGCCGCCAAACAGACCAGTGTGCTGAATGCCCCGCCGTTGCTCCAGAAACTGCTGTCGGTATCCGAACAAACCGCCCTGACATAAGCCACATAATTGGTGCCCGATGTCAATCCCGTTGCGGTGTATGGATTGGTGCTTACCAGTGTTCCGCTATCTGTAGGCAACGGTGGCGGTGCGTTGGCCGGAAGTATGATTACTTCCCACTGCGTAGCAGCCGGTGTATTGTTGTCTGTCCAGGAAATGACCGCCGAGTCCAGGTCTGGCGTCACGGTCACCCCTGTAGGTTTCAAGCATGTTGGGGCAACACACTCACCCGTTCCGTTGAATAATGTAGTACCCTGTAAATTGGAGCCTGGGTCGTGTGAAAAGATTTCTTCGCCGAGGAATGATGTGATGGTAACACCAACTTCATTCGCGAATGCGCCGCCATTGTTCCAGAAAAGTTGGAAGGCCACACCGTTACAAATTGGCACCTGAACGTTTATTGGGCCGTTGCCAGTCGTGAAGGTCTCGCCGAGCGTGGCTACGGTAATCCCGTTCTGAATGACCGCCATCGTATTGCCGTTCCAGCCGTCGCCGAAGGTATCGGTCAATACAAACGTGTATAAACACTGGTCTGCAGCAGGACAAATACTGGTATTAAAGGTAAGCGGACCAGCAGCGGTACTGATATCGTCCACGCTACAAACCGCCCTGACATAAACGTCGTAAGATGTTCCCGATGTCAAACCGGTCAAGGTCGTCGGATTGGTCGCGTCTGTCCAGCCTGGGTTGTCCGCAGCCGGTGGCGCCGAACCTGCCGGCAAATAAATAATCTGCCATTGGGTTTCCGAACCACCAGGCGTCCAACTGATGTTGGCTTGCGTCATATCGATGCCGCTCACTTGAAGGTTCGTTGGTTTCGGACAAGTCGGCAACGTCAGGAATTCACCGGTGTCAGTAGACCATTCGCTGTTCTCGGTATCTGAACAAACTGCGCGAACCCAGAACGTATATTCTGTATCAGGATCAAGTCCTGTAATGTTATAAGGATTGTCGGTGGTTACCGCCGTTGGCACCGTAGCAGCCGTTGGTGCCGCACCGCCCGTAGGAACTGCATAAATATGCCAAGCAGTCGGCGTTGGGCCGTTCGCGATCCAGGTCAAAGTGGCGCCTCCCGTAACAGGGCTGCTCGCCGAAAGGTTTGTCGGTGGCAAACAAAGCGGATCAACGCAATTTGCATTTCCGGTGTACACCAATTGGCCTTGCTCGTTGTTGCCCGGTCCATAGGTAAAAATGGTTTGTCCGAACGAGTTGACGATGCTGAATCCTACTTCGGTCGGGAAGTTTCCTCCAGCATTCCAAGTCACCGTAAAACCGCCCTCGCACAATGTCACCGATTCGGTTACCGGTCCGGCGCCATTGGTAAACGTATCGCCGATAACGGTCGCCGTAGCATCTTGCGTGACTGTAAACGTATTGCCATTCCAGCCGTCACCGAATGTGTCGGTCATGACAAACGTGTAATTACATCCAGACGAACAATTTGTTGTACAAAACGGATACGGTCCTTCCCAAGGGCTGAATGTGCCGTCGCCGCAGTCGGCACGCACCCAATACTGATAACATCCGAGCGTGAGTGGTGTACCGGTAGCGAGTGCCGTTACAGGCACCGAAGTGTTGGCGTTTACCGTCAATCCAGAAGACGCCGGGATGGTTTCACCCGGCAACTGCACGAACACTTCCCATGAAGTCGCGCCGCCCGGATTGCCCCAGGAAAGCGCTGCGCTCGTTGGGCCTGTGCTCACTGCGCTCAAATTGGTGGGCGGCAAACAATTCAACTCTTGGATCAAAAGTGTATAGCCCACGGTTTGCGGCGCTGAATTGGTCGAAATCACAATCACATAGTTGTGCCCGGCGGTAACGGCCAAAGACTCAATCTCGCGGACGTTTGAGGTGTTGTTGGCGACACTCGCCACACAATTCACGCCTACGTTCGCGCATCCATCGTATACAAAAATGCCCGACCAGTTGCCTTGTGGCGTCATCGCAATGCTGATTGTCGTGTCCTCGGTTGGCGTGTAAGAATAAAACACGTCGTTTCCAGTCATGAAGTTATTCGGCGTGCCGGCGCAGTTGCCTTGCGGCGCATCGGTACTGTCTGAATAATTCGACGTATTGTCCGTCGTGAGGTAAGGTAAGGTCGAGACCACAATAGGGGAATCGCACGTTAAGCCCGGCGACGACGTGGTGAAGGCAAACGGCCCGACCCAGTCGCTGGTAAACGTCGAAGGGCAAACCGCCCGTACCCAATACTTATATTGTGTCGTCGGCGTGAAATTGATTCCAGCCGGCGTCGTGGTTTGCGTTGCCGTGTAAGGATTTGAATTGATGATGATGCCACTGGTAGGCTGTGCATCAGCAAAAGGCACAATGGCAATTTCCCACTGGGTCTGCCCTGCCGGCGCCGTCCAGTTCAAATTGGCCGAAACCTGCGTAATGGTTCCCGCCGCCAATGCCGATGGGTTGCCGCACTGCTGGTCAATCCTGACATCGTCTACGAGCCAACGGTCACCGTTGAGTCCGGCATCGGGCTGGGAATACTCGCGTACAAAGGCAATGTAACCTTGCTCGCCGGCATGTGCTGCCAAACTCACCGCTTTCTCCTCACAAACGTTGAATATCGCAGTAAGATTCACCTCTGTGAATTCCTGCACCAGCGTATAAGCTGCTGGGTTGTTCTGGGCTGCCGAAGCGGGCGCCCACATGATTTTGTACTTGGTCAATTGATCGCCGGAAATCGTCGTCCGGGTCACGAACCGAAGTTGCGCATTCGCCGGAAGCGTAATGAGCGGTGTGGCCAAAAAGTCTTGGCCCACGTTGCCTGCCCCGATATTTTCGCGGTTAATGTAGGCCGATTGCACGCCGGCGCACACGGTTGGCGGCGTAGTGACCGCGGTATTGATTGTCCAGCTTTGGTTCAAACCGACGCCATTGTCGAAAATGGCCCAAAGGCCATTTGAACCCAAGCCCGTCGTGCCCAAATCCCAACTTGAGCCTGGCGGGTTTGCGCTCTCAAAACCTTCCTGAAACGCGGGCTGTGCAAAGCCGACTAAGGAAAGTAGGAGAAACAATACCAATAGAGTAGTCTTTTTCATCATAAATGAAATTTTTTTGGTTGTTGGTAATAAAGCTAATTGCTGTAGGGAAAGTATAGGGAACCCAAATTTAACAAAATATCTGTAAGAATTTCAAAAAAGTTTAACTCTTGTTGAGATTAACATTTTCCGGCAATCCAAAACCCAAAAACAATTTGATTATCTTTGGCTTTTTAATGCACCGGATGTCGTTTTCCAACCCTAAAAAAATCTATTTCGCCTCAGACCAGCACCTTGGCGCGCCCACGCCCGAAGCGAGTTTCCCGCGCGAAAAAAGGTTTGTCGCCTGGCTTGAAGAAATCCGGCATGACGCCGAAGCCATTTTCCTCTTGGGCGACCTTTTCGATTTTTGGTTCGAGTACAAAACAGTCGTTCCAAAAGGATTTGTAAGAGTACTCGGCAAGTTGGCCGAAATCCGCGACAGCGGCATTCCCATTTACTTCTTTGTCGGCAACCATGACCTTTGGATGTCGGGCTATTTCGAGAAAGAACTCAACATTCCCGTATATCACGACAACCAGGAATACACCTTTAACGGCAAGACTTTTTTGATTGGCCACGGCGACGGAAAAGGCCCGGGCGACAAGGGCTACAAACGCATGAAGAAAGTCTTCACGAACCCGTTTTCCAAATGGCTCTATCGTTGGGTGCATCCGGATTGGGGCGTAAAACTCGCGCAATATCTTTCGGTAAAAAACAAACTGATTTCTGGTGAAGCCGATGTAAAATTCCTGGGCGAAGACAACGAATGGCTCGTGAGTTATGCCAAACGCAAGCTCGAAACCAAGCATTATGACTACTTCGTCTTCGGGCACCGTCATTTGCCGCTGGTCATCAAACTTAAGGAAAACGCTACGTACATCAACCTCGGCGACTGGATTGGCTACTTCACCTACGGTGTTTTCGACGGTGAACATTTCGAATTGAAAGAATATAAGCAGTAGGGCGTTGCCTCCGGCCCGGGCTGTCCGCACTCGCTTTGCAAACCCCACAGGTTTAGAAAAAACCTTTTGGGTTTAGCAAGAGCTCAAACAATCGCTTCCATCCCTAACGCAACCACTACTCTGCCGCACGCAAATCCTTCAACCGCAACTGGATACTCACCGCGCCATTCCACTCATTTTCTTCCAGCGCGTACGCAATATCAATCGGCTTTTTTGACGTCGCCAGTTCCAACTTGCTTCCCAACCCAAAACCAATCGCCGCAAAACCTTCCGAATTTCCTTGCTTAACAAAGAGCCGCAAGTGTTTTCCGTCTTCTCCTATGGTTTTTCCGTAGCCAAAATCGTTCACCTTTTTGGTAAGAAACACCGGTGTCATGTTCTCCGGCCCAAACGGTTCAAACCGCTTCAGGATACGCAACAGTTTGTCATCTATTTTCGTTAAGTCTATTTCCGCATCGATGACGGTTTCCGGAATGCGCAATTCGTCAGGAATCGTCTCGCGTACCGTGGTTTCAAACGCATCCTTGAATGTTAAGAAATTCTCCTCAGAAATCGTCATACCTGCCGCATACATATGCCCGCCGAATTGTTCGAGATGGCCCGCACACGCTTCAAGCGCATTGTAAATATCGAAATCCCTTACAGAACGAGCCGATGCCGCCAGTTTCCCGTTGCTTTTCGTGAATACAATCGTTGGGCGGTAATGTGTCTCGATTAACCGTGAGGCCACGATTCCAATCACACCTTTGTGCCAGCTTTCATCGTAAACTACAGTCGTAAACCGATCCTGCTCGCCGTTTTCCGCTATTTGCCGCAATGCCTCAGTGGTAATTTGCTTGTCGAGTCCTTTCCGCTCAGCGTTGTATTTTTCGATTTCCGACGCAAATTGCGCCGCTTGTTCCAGGTTGAATTCGGTCAGCAATTTTACGGCTTCGTTGCCATGCTTGATGCGTCCGGCCGCGTTGATGCGCGGCGCCAGGATAAAGACCACATCGGTAATGCTGAAGGCTGATTTCTTTTGTTGCTGCATCAGCGCCGCAATCCCCGGACGCGGGCTTGAATTGATGATTTCCAGTCCAAATTTCGCCAGGATGCGGTTCTCGCCCGTCATCGGGACAATGTCGGCGGCAATCGCGGTGGCCACCAAATCCAGGTAGGGCATCAGGTCGTCTATCGTGTGGCCGAACGTTCCGCCCAGCGCCTGAACCAACTTGAAACCCACGCCGCAGCCGCACAGTTCATCGTAAGGGTAATCGCAGTCGTCGCGTTTCGGATCAAGCACCGCCACTGCACTGGGCAGTTCATCGCCCGGCCGGTGGTGGTCGCAAATGATGAAATCGATGCCCTTGGATTTTGCGTACGCCACCAAATCCACAGACTTGATGCCGCAATCCAACGCGATGATCAATTTGCAGTCATTGTCATCGGCGTAATCGATGCCTTGCCTAGACACGCCGTAACCTTCGTTGTAGCGGTCCGGAATGTACGTATCCACATTCGCGTAAATGGTTTTTAGGTAGGAAGACACCAAAGCCACCGCCGTTGTGCCGTCCACGTCATAATCGCCGAACACGAGTATGTTCTCGCCGTTTTCCATCGCCCGTTGGATACGCGCCACGGCTTTGTCCATGTCTTTCATCAGGTACGGGTCGTGCAAATCATCCAGTGTCGGGCTGAAAAACAGCCGCGCCTGCTCGTACGTCTCGATGCCGCGTTGGGCCAGCAATGAGGCCACGATTTCGCTTACGTTCAGCGATTGCATCAATTCAGAAACGGTCTTGGGATTGGGTTGTGGTTTTAACGTCCAGCGCATGGTTCAAAATTAATTCAATTTCCGCCACGAATTCACGAATATTCAATTCTTGATCCTGAATTCGCGGCGCTTGCCTATTTTTGCTTCTCAACTTCCTCACATGAAAATCAGCGGCCAAATCGTCGACATCCAGAATCGGCGCATCTTTTCGGGCGAAATCACCGTCGCCAACGGCAAAATTACGTCCATCGAACCAAAAGAAATTACGGGAAAACAGTACATTTTGCCCGGTTTCGTCGATGCACACATCCACATTGAAAGCTCCATGCTCACGCCGTCCGAATTTGCGCGGCTCGCGGTCATCCACGGCACGGTCGCGACGATATCCGACCCGCACGAAATCGCGAACGTACTCGGCATTCCAGGCGTACAATACATGATCGACAACGGCAAAAAAGTTCCGCTGAAGTTTCATTTCGGTGCGCCGTCATGCGTTCCGGCCACGTCGTTTGAAACCGCCGGTGCGGTCATCGACGCCGAAGGAATCAAGCAATTGATGGCTTCCGACGACATTTATTACCTGGCCGAAATGATGAATTACCCCGGTGTGATTTACGACGATGCCGAAGTCCTGAAAAAACTCGAATACGCCAAAGCGTCCGGAAAACCCATCGACGGACACGCCCCGGGATTGCGCGGCGAACCGCTACAGAAATACGTAGCCGCCGGCATTTCTACAGACCACGAGTGTTTCGCCGAAGCCGAAGCCGCCGAAAAATTGTCGCTGGGCATGAAAGTGCTCATCCGCGAAGGCAGCGCCGCCAAGAATTTCGACGCGCTCATCGGGCTGCTCCCGGAGCATTTTGAAAACATGATGTTCTGTTCCGACGACAAACATCCCGACGATTTAATCGTGAGCCACATCAACGCGTTGTGCGCCCGCGCCGTTGCCAAAGGCGTCGACGTTTTCAAGGTGTTGCAAGCGGCGTGTGTCAATCCAGTGAACCACTACAATATGCAAGTGGGTTTGCTACGCGAAAACGATCCGGCCGACTTCGTTGTCGTGGAAGATTTGACGCATTTCAAGGTTGTTCAAACCTACATCAACGGTGAATTGGTCGCCGAAAACGGGAAATCGTTCATTGCGCCGGTCACATTCGAAAAACCCAATAATTTTAACATCGGCAAAAAGCGGATGGAAGACTTTGCGATTGCCGGCTCCGGAAATAAGATCCGGGTCATCGAAGCGCTCGAAGGCCAGCTCATCACCAATGAAATCCATGCGAAACCTAAAATAGAACACGGGCATTTGGTTTCCGATACCGAAAACGACATCCTGAAAATGGCGGTCGTGAACCGCTATCAGGACGCGCCGGTGGCCATCGGATTCATCAAGAATTTCGGGCTGAAAAAAGGCGCGATTGCCAGTTCGGTGGCGCACGATTGCCACAACATTGTCGCCGTGGGCACTTCCGACGAAGAAATCTGCAACGCCGTAAACCTCATCATCGAGCACTCAGGCGGTGTTTGCGCCGTTGATGGCGACACCAAAAAAGTATTGGGATTACCCGTGGCCGGCATCATTTCAGAGAAAGACGGCTGGGAAACCGGGCGGTTGTATCAGGAAATCGACGTCATGGCCAAGTCGCTCGGCAGCACGTTGCACGCGCCGTTTATGACCTTATCGTTTATGGCATTGCTCGTCATTCCGGATTTGAAGTTGTCCGACAAAGGATTGTTCAGCGGGAAAGATTTCAGGTTTGTGGATTTGGAAATTTAGGTCAACTCCAAATTGCCGTTCATGTACTTCAGGTTGTACCGAAACTGATCGATGCGCCAGCCGTTTTCCTGCAACACCAAATGAATGTCATACGTCCCAACGAATTCCCGCACGCCATTTACTGCCGCTTTTTTGTAATGGGTCGCAGTCGCATAAGCAGACACGTCGGCTTGGTTGGCGGTAATCGTTACAAGATAATTGCCCGCCAGATGGTTGATCTGATCAATCCCTTCAAAACCCTTCTGCCACATTTCGCAAATTTCGCGGGCTGGCATGGTTCGCTTTTCACCGCCAAGCGAAGACATGTCGAAAAGCACATCGGCGGCAAAAACTTCGTCTTGTAGCTTGGTCCAATCCTGCCTGTCGGTATAGACAAACAGTTTGTTTACGGTTTCGACAATAATGTCGCGGGTGGAGAAGTGTTCCATAATACTGTTATTTCGATTTGCCGGCGACTACCACAACGATTTCGCCTTTTACCCCTTTCTTCTCAAAATGCGCCAGCACTTCCTTGGCCGTGCCGCGGGCATTTTCCTCGTGGAGTTTCGAGAGTTCGCGCGACACACAAACCGGTCGGTCTTCTCCGAAATACTGTACGAACTCTGACAGCGTCTTGACCAACTTGTGCGGCGACACGTAAAAAATCATGGTACGGGTTTCCTCGGCCAGTTGCAGAAAACGGGTTTGGCGGCCTTTTTTTTCGGGCAAAAACCCTTCAAAGACGAAGCGGTCATTGGGCAGGCCGGAATTGACCAGCGCCGGAACAAATGCCGTGGCACCGGGCAAACATTCCACTTCGATGCCGTTTTCAAGTGCTGCACGGGTGAGCAAAAATCCGGGGTCGGAAATCGCGGGTGTGCCGGCATCAGAAATCAACGCGATGTTGTCGCCTGCTTTCAATCGGGAAACCACATGGTCAACGGTTTTGTGTTCATTGTGCATGTGGTGCGATTGCATATGCGTGGCAATCTCGAAATGCTTGAGGAGTTTGCCGCTGGTGCGCGTGTCTTCGGCCAAAATCAAATCAACCTCTTTCAAGACGCGAATGGCGCGGAAGGTCATGTCTTCCAAATTGCCGATTGGCGTCGGGACGAGGTATAATTTGCCCATTATTCGATGATGAGTTTGCCTTGGTATTCAAACCTGATTTTCGGGTCGAATACAAAATCATGGTATGCCGCCTGTCCTTTTTTCTGGGAAACCTTTAGTGATGTGCGGCCCATTTCCACGCCTTTCTTGTCGAAGAGCTTTAACGACAAGTCTTTGCTGAAGTCTTTATCGGTAATCAAATACAGGCTGAGGATGTTTTCGTGGCCTTCTTTGTCGTGGCTGAAATAATACTTCCCGAAAGACAAGCCGTCTTTTTTCAGGTCGTCCGACAATTCAATGTTGAGCGCGGCACTTTCCGAAATGCCCTTGTCGATGTTGTTCACGACGTCCGAAGCCGTACGGCCAACCGCCTGCGCGCCAGAGTCTATTGCGCCGCTTGCCTTTTCCTTGACACGTTCGCAGGAAAAAACCAGGCCGAGTATCCCGACAAAAACGACCTTTTTCATCAGGAGAATTTTTTCTCGATGACTTCCATGAACCGCTGCTCGAATTCTTCCTTGCCATCCCAATTGTTGTAATCGGGCTTTACCATGTGCGCAATGAAATCCTGCGCCTCGGCGTATGAATTGAACGTGATGAGTT
The DNA here is from genome assembly GCF_965137575.1 of Flavobacterium longum. NCBI lineage: Bacteria > Pseudomonadati > Bacteroidota > Flavobacteriia > Flavobacteriales > Flavobacteriaceae > Flavobacterium > Flavobacterium longum. The sequence continues at coordinate 15,142 of NZ_CBCRZJ010000007.1, forward strand.
GTGACAACACGCGGTTGTAGTCTTCGTTGCTGTTGTTGAACAAGTTTTTCACGAATGCGATGCGGTCGTTCAAGCCCACGGTGATGCCTTTAGACATCCGGTCGCCCAAAGCCGTTTCCGGATTCATTTTAAAAACAGGCACTTTGTCCTCGCGGCTCGTAATCGGGATAACGTTTGGCTTTGGTTCCGAAAACGCAGGTTCTACGCGGTTGTCTTCGGCCGGCGTGTCGGTTTCGGCAGTTTCGTCTTCCGGCTTCACAAATACCGAATCTTTATAACCTTCGCCTAACAAGTCTTCGAAGGCAACCGCACTGGTTTGTGTCTCGTTTTCGGCCCGCTTTTCGGTAGTTTCTTCAGTTTTATTGTCGAACGTCCATTCAAAACTCGGCTTGAACAAATCTTCCTGCTTGACTTCGGGCATGGCGGCCGCGATTTCTTGCTTGGTTTCCGGCTCCTGGAAATCGATGCCGACTTCCACTACGGGCGTGTCATCGGTTTCCATCGCTGGCGCGGCTTCCGGCTCTTCTGTTGGTGCTTCCGCAATTTCTTCGGCTTCGGCAACCACTTCGTCGACTTCCTGCTCATTTGGCGTCGCATCCGAAGCCAATTTTTCTTCTTCTGGCGTCGTTGGTTCCTGGATTTTTTCTTCTTCCTTTTCTTGGTCTTTATCCTCTTCAGGCTTTGGCTTATCCTCGGCCGTTTCAGCACTCTCTTTTTCTTCGAAAGCAGTAGCTAAGATGTCTTCGGCTTCCGTGCGGCCAATGGTAGGCTGCAAGTCGCTGAAATTTTCCTCGACAAACTTCAGGACAGCCAGTTTCTCATACAATTTTTGGGTTTCGAGGTAAAGCTGATCCAATTCCGATTTATTCTTGAGTTTCAGGATGCGGTGTGCAATCGAGATGAGTTCGGCTTCGAGCTTTTTTTTCATGGTTTTAGGCTTGTGGGCGATTAAGGCGTGGTAAATTTTCCTATTTTTGGTTCGGTGCTAAAAATAATGATTTTCGGCATCAAAAATACTGTTACAAAGTAAAGAAAACAATTCCTTTTTTAAGGACTGAAAACCGAAAAATGTTTCTCGAAAATACCGTCAACCACAAAGAGCAATTCGGCTGGATCGAGGTCATCTGCGGCTCCATGTTTTCGGGCAAGACCGAAGAATTGATCCGTCGTTTGAAGCGGGCACAATTCGCCAGGCAGAAGGTGGAAATCTTCAAGCCGGCCATTGACACGCGCTACCATGACGAAATGGTCGTGTCGCACGATGCCAACGAAATCCGCTCGACGCCCGTGCCTGCCGCGGCCAATATCCGCATCCTGGCGCAAGGTTGCCAAGTCGTTGGGATTGATGAGGCGCAATTTTTCGACGACGAAATCGTGGCGGTATGCAATGACCTGGCGAATTCCGGTATCCGCGTCATCGTGGCCGGACTGGACATGGATTTCAAGGGCAACCCGTTCGGACCGATGCCTGCACTTATGGCCACAGCCGAATACGTGACGAAAGTCCATGCGGTTTGCACCCGGACCGGAAACCTGGCCAACTATAGTTTCAGGAAATCATCCAGCGACAACTTGGTCTTGCTGGGCGAAACCGAGGAATACGAACCGCTCAGCCGCGCGGCTTACTTCAATGCGATGTGGACCAATTCGGCCAAGGAAATCGATGTGGAGAAGGAACCGGTTGCCACGAAAAAATCCAAATCCTGAGTTGGCGTTTCCGGTAAAAAATATCATTCCAATCCTGGGCGCGACTTGGTTGGGCGACGACATCGAGGCCACCATCGACAACATATCGATAGACAGTCGTTCTTTGCAGAACAATGCGCACACGCTGTTTTTTGCGCTGTCTGGCCCCAACAACAACGCGCATCATTTCATTCCTGACCTCATTTCCAAGGGCGTCCGTTTTTTCGTCGTTTCAGACATTCCAACATCGGTAAAAAATGACGCCAACTTTATCTTGGTGGGCAACACACTGTTGGCGTTGCAACAATTTGCGGCCTGGCACCGAAGCCAATTCTCGTTTCCGGTCATCGGGATTACGGGCAGCAACGGAAAAACCATCGTCAAGGAATGGCTGAATTTCCTGCTGTCGCCGGACTACAACGTCATCCGAAGCCCGAAAAGCTACAATTCGCAGGTTGGCGTGCCGTTGTCTGTGTTGGGCATCAATGAGAAACACAACCTCGGCATTTTCGAATGCGGGATTTCGCAAACCGGCGAGATGGAGAAACTGGCGCAAATCGTTTCACCAACCATCGGGATTCTGACCAATGTTGGAACGGCGCACGACGAAGGTTTTAAGTCTGAAGAAGAAAAAATTGTCGAAAAACTCAAGCTGTTCGAAAACGCAGACGTATTGATTTACCAAAAGGATCCAGCGGTTGACGCGCACGTTTCCACCAGGACTTTTTCTTGGAGTTTTACCGATGCGCGGGCCGATGTGCTCATTTCCAAAACCGTTTCGGCCGCCAAAACCCGACTAGAAGTCAGTCGCGGCAACCAGAACCTATCCGTGGAAATTCCGCTGGCTGATTCGGCTTCCATCGAAAACGCCATTTCCAGCCTGATGGTTTTGCTCTGGATGAACTACGATGCCGATACCATTGGCCGCCGGATGCAACAACTTTATCCGGTAGAAATGCGGCTCGTGGTCAAGAACGGTATCCACAACACGACGGTCATCGACGACAGTTACAGCTCGGATTTCCAGTCGCTTAAGATTGCGCTCGATTTCTTGGAAAGCCAGAAACACCATGCGAAGAAAACCGTTATCCTGTCGGACATTTTCCAAAGCGGACTAGCCAACGAACAGCTCTATAAAAAGGTGTCGCAACTCGTGGAATCCAACAAGATCGGGCGCGTGATCGGCATCGGGCAAACCATTTCGCAGTTTAAGAATACCTTCGAAAATATTATTGTTTTTGCATCGACGCAGGAATTCTTAGCGCAATTCGACACGCTCGATTTTGGCAACGAAACCATTTTGGTGAAAGGCGCGCGGCAGTTTGAATTCGAGAAAATCGTGGCGCTGCTGGAAGAGAAAACGCACGAAACCGTACTGGAAATCAACCTCAACGCCATTGGCCACAACCTGAATTATTACCGCTCGAAACTGCGTCCGGAAACCAAACTCATGGTCATGGTGAAAGCCTTCGGGTACGGCAACGGCGGGTTTGAAATCGCGAAACTGCTCGAACACCACAAAACCGATTACTTGGGCGTGGCGTTCGCCGACGAAGGCATTTCGCTTAAAAATGCCGGCATCAAATTGCCTATTATGGTGCTGAATCCCGAATCGACGAGTTTTCCGCAGATCATACAATACGGGTTGGAACCGGAAATCTACAGTATCAAAGGCTTAAAGGCTTTTATCGCCCTGGCAGACGAACGCAGGCTGGAGCATTTCCCGATCCATATTAAAATAGATACCGGGATGCACCGATTGGGTTTTGAGGCCGAACACATGGCGGAATTAATCGCAATCCTATCGAAAACGGAATCGGTGAACGTGAAAAGCATCCTCTCGCACATGGCCACAAGCGATGATTTGGCGCATGATGATTTTGCCCGCGCACAGATTGATTTGTTCGAAAAGCTGTCGCTACAGCTGATGCAAGCGCTCAACATCCGTCCGATACGGCACATCCTAAACACTTCGGGTATCGAACATTATCCGCAGGCGCAATATGACATGGTGCGACTCGGCATTGGCTTGTACGGAATCTCAAACGACGCCACCGAACAGAAACACTTGGAAATAGTGGGCACGCTCAAATCGGTCATTTCGCAATTGCGGACCATCCAAAAAGGCGAAAGCGTGGGTTACGGACGCCGGTTCATGGCCGATGGCGACACGAAAATTGCCACGATTCCTATCGGTTATGCCGATGGGATTTCGCGCCACTGGGGCAACCTCAACGGCTATGTCACGATTTCCGGAAAAAGGGCGCCAATCGTAGGCAGCGTTTGTATGGACATGCTCATGGCTGACTGCACCGGAATTGACTGCCGCGAAGGCGATGCGGTCATTATTTTCGGGGAAAGCCCGAGCGTGACTGAGATGGCAGAGAAACTACGCACAATTCCGTATGAAATCCTGACGTCGATTTCGCAGCGGGTGAAAAGGGTTTTTTATCGGGAATAGTGAAATGTTAAAAATTTTAACTACATTCGATTTACTGTAGCACAAAAATTTTAACCCTAAAAACATTTTACTATGGGCATGATGTCAGAATTTAAAGAGTTTGTTGCCAAAGGCAATGTCATGGATTTGGCCGTCGGTGTCATCATCGGCGCTGCTTTTGGAAAAATCGTCACTTCGTTGGTGGAAGATGTAATTACACCGGCGCTTCTTACACCGGCACTGAAGGCCGCACAACTGGAAAATATCGAACAGCTCAAGACCGACGGCGGCATCCTTTACGGAAAGTTCCTCGGCGCTGTGATAGGCTTCATCGTCATCGCATTCGTTATCTTCCTGTTGGTGAAAGGCGTCAACAGCATGAGAAAGAAACAGGAGGCTGCACCAGCTGCACCACCAGCGCCGAGCAACGAAGAAAAGTTGCTGATGGAAATCCGCGATGCGCTAAAAAACAGATAATCCGCTACATTACATATTCTAACCAAACCGCCCGAACCCTTGGGCGGTTTTCTTTTTTGGGCTTGTTTGCCCATTTATAATTAAATTTCTGCCTAATTTTGTGCTCGTCTAAAACCTCTTTTATGAAAGTTGCTGTCGTTGGCGCTACCGGAATGGTCGGCGAAATCATGTTGAAAGTCTTGGCCGAGCGAAATTTCCCGGTGACGGAGTTGATTCCCGTAGCATCGGAGAAATCCGTCGGAAAGGAAATCGAATTCAAAGGAACCAAATACAAAGTCGTCGGGCTGCAGACTGCCGTTGACATGAAGCCTGAAATCGCGCTGTTTTCTGCGGGCGGCGACACATCTAAGGAATGGGCGCCGAAATTCGCCGCGGCGGGCACAACGGTCATCGACAATTCATCTGCCTGGCGCATGGATGCCACCAAGAAGCTCGTCGTGCCGGAAATCAACGCTTCGGAGCTGACGGCTTCTGATAAGATTATCGCGAACCCGAACTGTTCTACGATACAAATGGTCTTGGTGCTCGCGCCGTTGCATAAAAAATATGGTGTCAAGCGTGTTGTGGTGTCTACTTACCAATCGGTAACGGGAACGGGCGTGAAAGCCGTGAAGCAACTCGAGAACGAATACGCTGGCATCCAAGGCGAAATGGCGTATAAATATCCGATCCATCGCAATGTCATTCCACAAATCGACGTGTTCGAAGAAAATCATTACACGAAGGAAGAGATGAAAATGATCCGCGAGACCAAGAAAATTCTGGGCGACAACGCCATAGCGGTTACTTCTACGACCGTCAGGATTCCGGTCGTTGGCGGGCATTCGGAATCGGTGAACATCGAATTTGCCAAAGATTTTGACGTGGCCGACGTCCGCAAAATGATGCACGAAACCCCGGGCGTAACGGTCCAGGACAACCCAGACACGTTCACTTACCCGATGCCGATTTACGCCGAAGGAAAAGACGATGTTTTCGTGGGCCGAATCCGCCGCGATGAAAGCCAGCCCAACACGCTCAACATGTGGATCGTGTCTGACAATCTGCGCAAAGGCGCCGCCACCAATGCCGTACAGATTGCCGAATACCTCGTCGCAAACAAACTCGTATAAAAAAAGAGCGCCGCGCGCTCTTTTCTTTTAGTTATACTCCTGAAGAATCAGTTTGAACTTGCCGTCGGTAATGGTCTTGAAATCTGTCGGGTCTTCCGAGTTGTACACTTTACAACTGAACGTTCCCTTTACGGTTACGGCCTGAAGCAATCCGTCCGGATCAGTATCTTCGGTGACGCTGCTTACCGTAAATGTACTACCTGCCTGGCTGCCATAGGACGTGTTGTAAAACGTGCCGTTGTCTTCGTATTGCACGTCCACGCCGCGCAGATTTGCATCCAGTTGCGCCTGTGTGAGATAATTGGTCGGGGTGTCGGCGAATGCATCGTAAAACGTCGCTGTTTCCACGCTTTCATCGTCGGTAAAGACCATATTGTCCCAAGCGATGGAAATGGCCGGAGACAATGATGCCGTATACATGGTTCCGCCGTAGTAGTACCAGCGGTCAAAGCCTTCGCCATCGAAACCGGTCAAAAAGCTGTAGAAATATTCGTCTGATTCGTTGTTGTTGAATTTGTAATTGAACGACGTGCCGTCAAGTTTTCCGGAGATGTACACCAATCCTCCGGATGAACTTGATGAATCGCTGTCTGAACTACAAGAGAACAGGATAAATGGCAACGCCAAAAGAAATAGTTTTTTCATGTAGGGTGATTTTGTTTAGGCTGCAAATCTAAATTTTTATTTAATTTATCCAAATAAGGGGTGTAATTCCTTTACTTTTGTTTCGGTTTGAAAAATAAACTGACCATATGGCAATTTTTCCTGACGGGCGCGTTCCTGTTTGCGGTGCTGTATCCGTCATTGGACGGTTTGCATCACTTGGAAAAGGAAATGTCGGTCAAACACTGCGAACACCAGTACGCCGTCGGGAAGACCGAAGTGAACCACAGCCATCACGGCGTGGAGAAATGCTACTCGTGTGAATTTACTTTCAGCCAATTCCTGTCTGCGCCAATTTTATCGTTTTCGCATAAGATCCCGTTTGTCCACTCGGCGTATGCGGCGACTTATACGAAAGACGTAAATCCCGCATTCCGCGGCAGCCTTTTTGCCCATCGCGGCCCGCCTTCATTAATGATGAACTGACCCAATCGCTTTCGGGAATATTCTCATTAATTTCATTTACCCATGCGTTACAATTTAGCGCTTGCTTTCCTATTATTTTGGGGAGGCAATCATGTATCATTTGCACAGTTTACCGTGTCGGGCCGCGTCAGCACCGATAAAGAGTCTGGTTTGGCCGGATGCCACATCCACGCAGGCACGACTTACGTGAACACAGACGAAAACGGCTATTTTTCCTTGACGTTGCCGAAAGGAAAACACGTCATATCCGCATCATTTGTGGGTTACCGAACCGTAACAAAGACCATCGAGGTGTTCGCCGATTTGACGGTTGACTTTTTCATGGACGTGGACATTTCGGCATTAGGCGACGTAGTCATTTCTTCGACTGGCAAGCAGACCACTGTGCAACCCAAGCAAACACTCAGGACGCGCGACATTGAAAAATACAGCAGTGCTTCTTTGGGCGACTTGGTCCGCGAAGTCAGCGGCGTTTCGTCATTAAAAACGGGCAGTACAGTCGTGAAACCAGTCATCAACGGGTTGCACAGCAGCCGCGTCGTAGTACTCAATAACAACGTCAGGCTCGAAGACCAGCAATGGGGTTTAGAGCACGCGCCCAATCTGGATATCAATACGGCTGGATCTGTAACGGTAATCAAAGGTGCGGCCGGCCTGCAATATGGCGGCGATGCCATTGGCGGTGTCATCTTGGTTGATCCGGCGAAAATTCCCGTGAAAGACACCTTGTACGGACGCGCCATCTTGAATTCGGCAGCCAATGGGCGCGGCGGTAGCGCCTCGGCGTCTGTTTTTAAAGGATACACGTCCGGCTGGAACTGGACCGCACAGGGCACGTTTAAATACCTTGGCGACTTGGAAGCACCAGATTATGTCTTGTCGAACACGGGCATTCGCGAAAAAAATGGCTCTTTTGGCCTGGGTAAGCGCGGCGAACATGAGGGTTTTGGCTTCTTCTACAGTTACTACAACGCCGAAATCGGCATCCTTCGCGCCTCGCACATTGGCAACATAACCGATTTGGTAAATGCCATCAACAGCGGGCAGCCTGCCATCATCAATGACTTCACCTACAACGTCAGTGCGCCCAAACAAGCAGTGCAACATCATCTGGCCAAAGTCAACTATTACCATGACTGGCATTTGGGACGATTGGATGTGCAGTATGCCTTCCAATTCAACAACCGGTTGGAGTATGATGTCAGGCGTGGCGAGAATGCCAACCGCCCGGCGCTCGACCTGGATTTGGCTACACACGCCGTACTGGTTGACTTCAGCACCGACAAGACCAAGGCATTCCGACTGAAAACCGGACTGAGCGGCGCGTATCAGAACAATGCTGCCAGTTTTTCCACGGGCGTGAGGCCATTGATCCCGGACTACAACAAAATCGATGTGGGCGGATACGTTACCGCAACCCAAGATTTGTCAAGCAAGTGGCAATTGGAAGCCGGTGTCAGGTATGACTTCAGCCATGTCGACGCGGTGAAATACTACTTGAAATCACGCTGGGACGAGCAAGGCTACAATGACGATTTCAGCCAAATCATCACGGGCGACTTCGGCACCCAATGGAAAACCAACCCCGTTTTTTCGTACCACAATGTCGCGGCGGCCTTGGGATCAAAATTAAGGTTAACCGACGACTTGGACTGGTTCGTCAATGTGGCGCTGAGCCGGAGAAATCCGAACCCGTCGGAACTTTTCAGCGACGGTTTGCACCATTCAAACGGGCAAATCGAGTTGGGCGATTTGCGGCTCAAACAGGAAACCTCGATAAAGATGTCCACGACATTGTCCTATGTGAGAAAGAACCTGACGCTAGACCTGAATCCTTACGTTAACCGTGTTGCCGATTTCATGTATTTGCAACCTACAGGACTGGAATACACCATCAGGGGCGCATTTCCTGTTTGGGAATACAGACAGGCCGATGCCCAACTTTTTGGTTTGGACGTCACCGCGAACTGGAATGTGTCGGAGGCGTTCACCTATCACGGCACATTTGCGTATGTCTATGGGAAGAATCTTGATGCCGACGAGCCGCTTATCGACATGCCGCCGGCCCGATGGGGAAATGAAATCCGGTTCAAGTATCAAAAATGGCACGACCTGAATTTCGGTCTGCGCAACGAATGGGTATTGTTCCAAGACCGGTATCCGGACAACGATTTTTACGCCGACGTGCTCGTAGATGGCGTACCGACGCCGACATTGGTGAACATCAGCCGTCCGCCCGGCGCTTACAACCTGACGCATTTTTCAGCGCAAATGACTCTTGACACATTCCCGAAAGTCAAGACTACACTTGCCTTGGGCATCGAAAACCTTTTCAATACGTCATATCGCGATTACCTCAACAGGATGCGGTATTATGCCGATGACGTCGGCAGGAACTTTACGTTCCAGATTAAACTCAATTTTTAATTAAAATCTATTATTCTATTATGAAATCAATGAAATTTTTACCGGTTTTCTTTTTGGCTTTACTCACCTCATGCAGCAATGATGACAACGGTCCGGTCAATGAAGAAGAAGTAATCACCACGGCAACCATTACGCTTACGCCGCAAGCAGGCGGAACATCGATTGTGATGACCTCACGCGACCTCGATGGCGACGGCCCGGACGCGCCCGTGATTACAGTATCTGGAAACCTGAACGACAACACCGTTTACAACGGATCGATAACCTTGCTCAACGAAACGGTTAGCCCTGCCGAAGACATCACCGAAGAAGTCGAGGAAGAAGCGCAAGATCACCAGTTCTTTTATAGCGCCACCAACAGCATCGGTACGGCAGCCTACGCAGCGCCATTTGATACCGACGGCAATCCGGTTGGCGTGAATTTCACTTTTACGACCACCAATCCGGCTTCGGGGAATTTGACCGTGGTGTTGCGTCACCAGCCGGACAAATCAGCGAGCGGCGTAGCTGGCGGCGACATCACCAACGCGGGTGGGGAAACCGATGTCCAGGTAACGTTCCCGGTAATTGTGGAGTAATAACAAAGTCCATAAATAAAGAAGCGCCTTCCAAACGGAGGCGCTTTTTTAATTGAGCATATCTGCGGGTCAATTGTTTTTGGCTTCAAACTTCGCCACTTCCAATTCCATGCTGTGGTAGGTTTCTTCCAGCACGAAAACGGTTTTCCCTTCGACGGTTTTCACCTTGATTTTCATGGTCGAGAAATTGTCTTTCGCGTCGCCGATCTTGATGGTGTTGGTGTTGGCATCGAATTTCCAGCTTTTACCCTTGGTCATTTTGCGCAGGTTGGCGAATTCCTGCGAATTCTGTTCGCTGCTGATCTCAAAAGTATGGTCGGCCTTGAACTTGAAGACCGACATCTTGAAGCTGTCGATGATGTCGCGATAGTTTGGATTCGACGGTTTCTTGAGCACTTTCTCACTTCGCCAAGTCCCGACAATCAAAGAATCGTTTAATTTTTGGCCGAAAGCACTCGCAGTCAGCAAAAACACAATAACAAAGATTATATTTTTCATGGATCAGAAAATAATGTTGAAGTTATGACAAAATACCCATTGTCAATTATCCACTCTCAATTGTCAATTAAAAACGGTTATCGCCATCCAATAAATTCCCCAATCCGCCGAGCAGGCTGCCTTCTTCCCGCCTGCTGCCGCCTGCCTTTGGTGCAGATGCGATGATGCGGTCGGCCAATCGGGTAAATGGCAACGACTGGATGTACACCGTTCCCGGACCTCGCAAAGTTGCGTAAAAAAGTCCTTCTCCGCCAAAAAGTGAGTTTTTAATGCCGCCGATGAACTCGATGTCATAGTCTACATCCTTAGTAAACCCGACGATACAACCCGTATCAACTTTCAACACTTCGCCCGAAGCGAGTTCGCGTTTGGCCAACGTCCCGCCCGAATGGACGAATGCCATGCCGTCGCCTTCAAGTTTCTGCATGATGAATCCTTCGCCACCGAACAAGCCGCGACCGAGTTTCCTGGAAAATTCAATGCCTACGGCAACGCCTTTGGCCGCGCACAGGAACGCATCTTTCTGGCAGATGAATTTTTCGCCGAATTGGGCCAGGTCAATGGCGATGATTTTCCCTGGATACGGCGATGCAAAACACGCCTTGGCCTTCTTGGTGTTTTCGTTGATATAGGCCGTCATGAACAGGCTTTCGCCGGTAAGGACGCGCTTGCCTGCCGACAGGAGCTTGTTCCAGACGCCGGTTTGCTGCTGCGATCCGTCGCCGAAAATGGTTTCCATCCGGATGCCGTTGTCCATCATCATGAAGCTGCCGGCCTCGGCGATGACGATTTCCTGCGGATCCAATTCTATCTCTACGTACTGCATTTCTTCGCCGTAGATTTCGTAGTCTATTTCGTGTGCTCTCATTGGTTATAGTTTATAGTTGCTAGTTGTTAGTTGCTAGTTGTTGGGGCTAGATGACTATTGTTCCAGATAGTCGAGTTTGACGTAGTTCATCCGTTTCATGATGCGGCCTTTGCGGCGCTCGATAAATCCCGAAGAGTTTTTTGCCTTGAATTTCCGCGGGTTCGGCAAAATCGCTGCAATACCGGCGGCTTGTAGCTTGGTCAAATCGGCGGCTGTATTTTGGTACCAATGGTGCGCGGCGGCCTGTGCGCCATAGACGTTGTTGCCCATTTCGATGCTGTTGAGATAGACCTCCATGATGCGCTCTTTCGGCCAGAACAATTCGATCAACACCGTAAAGTAAGCTTCAAAGGCTTTGCGGATGTAACTCCTGCCTTGCCACAGGAACACGTTCTTTGCTGTTTGCTGCGAAATCGTGCTGCCACCTTTGATTCGCTTGCCTCTGGCGTTGTTCTGATAGGCCTTTTTCATGGCCGAAAAGTCGAATCCGTAGTGGTTCAGGAAATTCGCATCTTCACTGGCGATAACGGCCTTTTGCAAATTGGGCGAAATCTCGTCGATGCATACCCAATCATGACTGAACTCCAATTCTTTGTCGTTCCCGATGTTTTCGATGGCGCGCGCGGCCATCAATGGCGTGAACGGCACCGGGACGAATCTGTAAATGATGACCAGTAAGACCGAAAGCACCAGAAACCAAGCGCACAATCTTTTTATAATCCCAAATATTTTCCTTAGCATATCAATCGATTAAATCGGCCAATTCTGTCCCAACAAGACTGCCGATGGCCACACCCATGCCGCCCAAACGAACGCCACAATACACATTTTCTGAGTGTTGCCGCACAATCGGGCTTTTTTGCGCACCCATACCCATGATGCCGCTCCAGCGGTGTGCGATCTTCACTTCACGGTCGGGTAAAATTACGGTTTTTAGCATTTCTTCCAACCTGTTCTGGATGATTTCGGTTTGGCCGAACTCGGTGGTCGTTTCGCCTTCAAAATCCAAGTTTCGCCCGCCGCCGAACAAAATCCGATCTTCCACATTCCTGAAATAATAGTAGCCTTTGTCAATATGGAATGTGCCTTTGATGTGCAAATCCGGAATCGGTTCGGTGATGAAGACCTGTGCCCGTGCCGGCTTTACCTCTGCCGGAAGCAACTGCGTCGCAAAGCCATTGGTCGTGAAAAGGAGTTTTTGGGTATGGAAACTGAAATCGCCCAAGGCCACTTGCACGCCATCGGCCCGATCGTGGAACGCCGTGACGGTTTGTTGGTTCAAAATCAGAATATTTTCGCAAACCGCTTGTTTGAGTAAGGCTTGCATCATGTTTCCCGTGTCGATCTGCGCCTCGAATGGGTTGAAAATCATCGGCTCGTTGATGTGGCCGAAGCCAAATCGGTTATGTTCAGTCGAGAACACGTCGGCTTTAAATAGTGGGCGAAGCAAATCGTTGACGAAAGTCATCCGTGACAGGCAATAATCCAGCGTAGTGTCGTCGGTGAGAAACAACTCGTAACCGCCGTAGGGTTTGAAATCAATGGTTTGGTCGCCTAGACGTTTGCGCAAGAGTTGTAGCCCTTTCCAGCGTTTTTCGATGAGTTGCAAGACTTCTTCCTCAGTGTGCGCGTTCAAATCGTCGATGATTTCGGACAAACTCCCGAAGCAGGCAAAACCCGCGTTCTTCGTGCTCGCGCCCTGCGGCAACATCCCTTTTTCCAACACTAGGATTTTCGCGGCAGGAAATCGTTCCCGCAACCGCAACGCCGTGTGCAATCCTACGATGCCGCTTCCTACTACCGTATAGTCAACAGCCGTGAACCAATTCTTGATTTCCCAATAGCTTAACTCCATGCGATAAAATTAACTTTTTTCGGTAACGTGTCCATGACTAAATGGTGCAAGTTTATTATATAATGTTCAGAAAAATAACACATTTTTTAATGTATGTGTATTATCTCGACGTGCAGTTTGTCGATTTGTTAATTAAAATCTTTATTCGTTTCGATGTTTGCATATCGAAATTTATATATTTGGCGCAACTATAGAACTTAATCCAGTTTTAATTTATGAAAAAATCTCTACTGTCGCTCGCAATGTTGGCCGTTACCGGCTTTTCATTTGCGCAAGACGCCTGGAAACCTGCGGCCAAAAAAAGGGACGCAGTTGTGGTAGCCAACAAAGTGGCGCTAACCCAGCCGCGTCTTTTTGAACTTGATCTGAACGCCCTGAAACAAGACCTCGCTGCTTCACCGGCACGCTTTTCAGGGAAATCGAATGTCGTTGTAGCGTTTCCGGACGCCGACGGCAAAATCGCACACTTCCGCGTACAGACCAACTCCAACATGGATCCTGAGTTGGCGGCCCGTTATCCTGAAATCCAATCGTATATCGGGCAAGGCGTAGAAGATCCGTCGGCCACGATTTATTTCAGCGTTTCGCCGCTCGGATTGCAAACCATGACACTTTATGCGGACCGTTCTGCGGTTTTCATCGAACCGTATACAACCGACGCCAGCACTTATGCCGTTTACCGTAAGGAAGACCGCACGGCTTCGTTCAATAAATTCGAATGCCAGGTGGTTGACCAGGCCAACGCAGCCATCAGCGCAGACGCTTCAGCCGCACGTCCAAACGCGGATGACGGTCTGTTGCGTACGTTCCGTTTGGCGATGTCCGTGACCGGAGAATACACTGCTTATTTCGGCGGCACGAAGGCCCTGGCTTTGGCGGCCATCAACAATACGATGACCCGTTGCAACGGTGTTTTTGAAAAAGACTTTTCGGCCCGATTGGTATTGATTGCCAATACGGACGCCGTGATCTACACCAGCGCTTCAACCGATCCGTATTCGGCGGCATCAACCGGTGCAAGCGGCGCTTGGAACAATGAACTGCAAACCACACTTACGTCTGTAATCGGCGAAGCAAATTATGACATCGGCCACTTATTTGGTGCCACCGGCGGCGGCGGAAACGCGGGCTGTATCGGCTGTATTTGTACGAACAACCAAAAAGGAAAAGGATATACTTCACCTGCCGACGGCATCCCTATGGGCGACAATTTCGACATTGACTACGTCGCGCACGAACTCGGGCACCAAATGGGCGCAAACCATACCTTTACCCATAGCAATGAAGGCACCGGCGTGCAAATGGAGCCAGGGTCAGGTTCAACTATTATGGGTTACGCAGGCATCACCGCCAAAGACGTCCAGCCACATTCTGACGCCTATTTCCATGCCGTGAGCATCCAGCAAGTCACCAATAACATCAAGGCTAAAACCTGTTCGACCAATACATCGACAGGAAACGCCATTCCGACCGCAGGCGCGGGTGCTGACTTTACCATTCCGAAGAGCACGCCGTTCATGCTGACCGGTACGGCTACCGATGCCAACGGCGACGCGCTTACCTATTGCTGGGAGCAAATGGATTCGCAAACGGCGACTACCAACCCAAGCGCCACAAAAACGACCGGTGTGATGTTCCGTTCTTATACGCCCACAACTTCACCAACACGCTATTTCCCGCGTATGGCTTCAGTATTGACTGGGGCAACGACGACTTCAGGGTCTGAACTCGTCGTTGAGGCTTTACCGTCTGTAGCACGTACCATGAACTTCCGTTTCACCGTTCGTGACAACCGCGCCGGCGGCTCGGCCAACAACAGCGACGATATGGTCGTTACCGTGAACGCAACGGCCGGCCCATTCTCGGTTACCGCGCCGAACACTGCTGTTTCATACGTAGGCGGATCAACGCAAACCGTCACTTGGGCTGTGGCAGGCACCACAGCAAACGGCGTGAACTGCGCCAATGTGGACATCATGATTTCACACGACGCCGGCAACACTTGGAATATGCTTTTGGCTTCTACACCGAATGACGGCACGCAAGCCGTTTCAATACCGAACGTAGCCGGAACGCAAAACCGCATCATGGTAAAAGGCACCAACCACATCTTCTTCGACGTGTCTAACGCTAACTTCACTATCACGGCTGGTTCTACCGATACCGTTGCGCCATCGGCAGCCACAAACCTCGCGGCTTCTGGCACAACGCAAACCACGACCAGCCTGTCTTGGACTGCTGCTACTGACAACGTCGGCGTGACCGGTTATGATGTATACCAAAATGGTGTGTTCAAAGCCAACACAGCATCAACAACCTATAATGTTACAGGATTGACCGCATCAACGGCCTACACGTTCTATGTAATTGCGCGTGACGCCGCCGGAAACGCATCGGCTCAAAGCAACACCGTAAATGTGACAACGTTGGCTCCGGTTCCTGATACCACAGCGCCATCGGCTCCGACAAACTTAGCAGCGTCGGGAACAACCACCACCACGACAAACCTTTCTTGGACTGCTGCTACTGACAACGTTGGCGTCACCGGTTACGACGTATACCAAAACGGTGTGTTCAAAGCAAGCACCGCGTCAACAACCTACAATGTTACCGGATTAACGGCTGCAACGGCTTACAGCTTCTATGTGATTGCTAAGGACGCAGCCGGAAACGCATCGGCGCAAAGCAACACGGTGAACGTGACCACCTTGACCAATACCGTTACGTATTGTACATCACAAGCCACGAACACCAACGACGAAAGAATTGGTCGTGTGCAATTCGGCACCATCAACAATCCTTCAACAGGAACGGCGGGTTACGAAAACTTTACGGCTGTTTCCACCAACGTAAACCGCGGTTCAGCGTATACTATTACCGTTACGCCAACCTGGACCGGCACCGTTTACGCTGAGGGTTACGCCGTTTTCATCGATTACAACCAAGATGGAGACTTTACCGACAGCGGTGAAACCGTTTGGTCACGCACGGCGACTACGGCTACACCGGTAAGTGGTACGGCTACGATTCCGGCTACCGCGGCATTGGGCACGACCAGGATGCGCGTCTCGATGCGTTACAACGCTGTTCCAACCTCTTGCGGATCGTTCACTTACGGCCAAGTTGAAGACTACACTGTTGTGATTGGTTCAACGGCAAGGCCAACAACCGAGGAAGCCTTGGCCCTGACGGTTTACCCGAACCCGGTAAAAGGCGATGTGTTGAACATCTCAATCGCCGAGAAATCATCGTTCAGGATCATGAACATGGTTGGACAAGTATTGGCCAGCGGCGAAACTGCCGACGGTACGGTTCCTGTATCGAACATCACCGCGGGCACTTACTTGCTTGAAGTAACTTCCGAAGGCAAAACGGCCGTGAAGCGCTTCATCAAACAATAAGCTAACGTATTTCCATTAAAGCCGCCCTCGAGGCGGCTTTTTTATGGCACTTCATTTCCTTTTTTTATTGCTATTTTTACGCCGGATAAATTAAAACCCGATGAAAAAATTATTATTCCTAACGATTGCGATAATGGCTGCAAACACAATCAGCGCACAAGATGTCATGACACCTGAAACCCTTTGGAAACTCGGTCGCGTGACTGGGCTCGGGTTGTCAAAAGACGGAAAAAATGTTGTCTACAAAGTAGTGACACCGTCGGTAGAGGAAAACAAATCAAACACGAAATATTACACGGTAGCCTTGACCGGCGGCAATCCGGTTGAAGTAGCCGATTACAAATCGTTGATGACAGACCGAAACGTATCGCCCGACGGCAAACATATCGTCTATCACGAAGAGGTAAAACTGGCTAGTGTCCACGGAAAAGACTTCTACCCGGAACTCAAAAAATCTGACGTACAAGTGTACAACAGCCTTGATTATCGGCATTGGGATACGTGGAACGAAGGCAAATACAACCACGTCTTCTTCCGCGAAAACAAAGACAAGTCGCGTGGCACCGACATCATGAAAGATGAATTATTCGATTCGCCTACCAAGCCATTCGGCGATGAAGAGGATTACTTGTGGTCGCCCGACGGGAAAAGCATTCTTTATGTCTGCAAGAAAAAGTCCGGCACCGAATACGCCATCAGCACCAATACCGACATCTATGAATACGATATCGCTAGCGGGAAAACAATTAATCGTACCGAAGGCAATTTGGGCTACGATACGCATCCGGCATTTTCACCACAAGGCCATTTGACTTGGCTACAGATGGAAAACGACGGCTACGAGTCAGACAAAAACGACATTATTGTGGCGTTCCAGAACATGAAGATGAATCTGACCTCTGCGTGGGACGGCACCGTTGATAGCTTTATGTGGAGCAAAGACGGCAAGAAAGTCTATTTCATCGCAGCCGTAGACGGCACCAAACAACTGTTCGAAGTGAATTTCCCCGGATTGACACGCATTGCCATAACCGTTCGGCAGTTAACCAATGGCAATTTCGACGTGTCAGACTTGGTGGCCGTGACCGATACGCATATCGTCGTGGCGCGCAATGACATGAACCACGCCGCCGAATTGTACACCTTCGACTTCAAGAAAAAAACTGGAAACAACTCACCAATACCAATAAAGCGATTTACGACAACATCGCTATGGGCAAAACCGAAAAGCGTTATGTGACGACGACCGACGGCAAAAAAATGTTGGTTTGGATGGTTTATCCGCCGAATTTCGACCCGAACAAAAAGTACCCGACGTTGCTATACTGCCAAGGCGGACCACAATCGCCGCTGACGCAATATTATTCTTTCCGTTGGAACTTCCAGTTGATGGCCGCCAACGGGTATATTGTCGTGGCGCCCAATCGTCGCGGCATGCCAGGCCACGGCGTAAAATGGAATGCTGACATCAGCAAGGATTGGGGCGGACAAGTGATGAAAGATTACCTATCGGCCATTGACGACGTCGCCAAAGAAAAGTACGTGGACAACGCCCGATTGGGCTGCGTGGGCGCAAGTTTCGGCGGCTATTCGGTATTCTATCTGGCTGGCATTCACAACAAGCGTTTCAAGACGTTCATTTCGCACGACGGCGTATTCAATATGCAAAGTATGTACGGCACCACCGAAGAAGTGTTCTTCAACAACTGGGACCACGGCGGGCCGTATTGGGACAAAAATAATGCGGTTGCCCAAAAGGCCTACAACGAATTCAACCCTATGAATATGGTCGATAAGTGGGATATGCCCATTCTGATCATTCAGGGCGGCAAGGATTTTCGCGTCCCGATCGGGCAGGCTCAGGAAGCATTCCAAGCGGCACAATTGCGTGGTGTCAAAAGCCGTTTCCTCTATTTCCCAGAGGAAAATCATTGGGTGTTGAAACCACAGAACGCCATGGTTTGGCAGCGCGAATTCTTTAAATGGCTGAAGGAGACTTTGTAATGGAAAACCAACCTACGTTGCGCGAACAATTTGACGACGAACTTGCATCGGCATCAAGTCATCCGGTATTAAGGCCGGGTTATCAGAAACGAAAACTGTTGATGTGGTTTGTCCGGGTGGTTATTCTGGCTTTGATGTACGCCATTTTCTGGGAACACCGCTGGGTTCCGAAAACCCTTTATGTGGTTGTTCCGCTCAACGTACTGAGCCTGTTGGCCATCATGGTCATTCCCTACATGATCAAAAGAAAAATCGAGAAAACAAAGGCCCATCTGGAATCCGTTGACCAATCTTACGACGACGAATGACCATCCACCAAGACATCATCGATTACCATGCAACTCAAATACCCGGGGATCGCGTGATTTGCGAAGCATTGGCCAAAGAGATTGCACATGTTCTTCCGGAAGCCGAAAATAAGATTTGGCACCGTCATCCGGTCTGGTTCTTAGACGGAAACCCTGTGGTCGGTTACAGCAAACTTAAGGATTCCGTGCGCCTGTTGTTTTGGAGTGGCCAGTCGTTTGACGAACCCAATCTCAAACCCGAAGGCTCGTTCAAGGCGGCGGAAGCGCGGTACACGGAAGCCGACCAAATCAATCTCGCCGAGTTGCGCCAATGGCTGGAAAAAGCCCGCGACATCCAGTGGGATTACAAAAACATCGTGAAGCGGAAAGGAAAGCTTGAGCGGTTGAAGTAAAATAAAAATCCCGCCATTAAAGCGGGATTTTTTCTATTCTTTTGGGTCGTTCATGACGAACGTTTCCATGAATTTCGTGGTATAGTTTCCTTCCACATACGCCGGATCGTCCATGAGCTGGCGGTGGAACGGAATGGTTGTCTTTACCCCTTCGATGTAAAATTCGTCGAGCGCGCGCTTCATCTTGTTGATGGCTTCCTCGCGGGTTTGGGCCGTCGTGATGAGCTTGGCGATCATCGAATCATAATTCGGTGGAATGGTGTAACCAGCATAAACGTGCGTATCCAAACGGACGCCGTGGCCGCCCGGCGCATGCAACACCGTAATCTTGCCCGGTGACGGACGGAAATCATTGTACGGATCTTCAGCGTTGATACGACACTCGATGGAATGCAATTGCGGCAGGTAGTTCTTGCCCGAAATCGGCACGCCTGCAGCCACCAAAATCTGTTCGCGGATCAAGTCGTAATCAATCACCTGCTCGGTAATCGGGTGTTCCACCTGGATGCGCGTGTTCATTTCCATGAAATAGAAATTGCGGTGTTTGTCCACCAAAAATTCTACGGTTCCGGCGCCTTCGTACTTGATGAACTCTGCCGCCTTAACCGCAGCCTTGCCCATTTTTTCACGAAGCTCGTCGGTCATGAATGGCGATGGCGTTTCCTCGGTCAATTTCTGGTGACGACGTTGCACGGAGCAATCGCGCTCAGACAAGTGACAGGCTTTCCCGTAGGAATCGCCCACGACTTGGATTTCAATGTGCCGCGGTTCTTCGATAAGTTTTTCCATGTACATGCCGTCGTTCCCGAAAGCAGCACCGGCTTCTTGGCGCGCACTTTCCCAAGCCTTTTGCAAATCTTCTGGTTTCCAGACCGCGCGCATGCCTTTTCCGCCGCCGCCGGCCGTAGCCTTGAGCATGACCGGATAGCCCATGTCTTTCGCGATTTTCTTGGCTTCTTCAAAAGATTCCAGAATACCGTCAGAACCTGGAACGCATGGCACGCCCGCAGCTTTCATCGTGGCTTTGGCCGTAGCCTTGTCGCCCATTTTATCGATCATTTCGGGAGAAGCGCCAATGAATTTGATGCCATGCTCCTGGCAGATTTTAGAGAACTTCGCATTTTCCGACAAAAAGCCGTAACCCGGATGGATCGCATCTGCGTTGGTAATTTCGGCAGCAGCGATGATGTTGGACATTTTCAGGTAAGACAGGTTGCTCGGCGGCGGACCGATACAAACCGCTTCGTCGGCAAACTTCACGTGAAGGCTTTCCGCATCGGCAGTAGAATAAACCGCAACCGTCTTGATGCCCATTTCGCGGCAAGTCCGGATGACACGGAGCGCAATTTCGCCGCGGTTGGCTATGAGGATTTTCTTAAACATAATTTGAGAATTTGAAAATTTGAAAATTTGAAAATGGCTGAAGATTCAGCGTGATAGATTCAAACTTCCCTAAATTATGACGGGTCAACAAGGAACAATGGTTGATCAAATTCCACCGGAGACATATCGTCAACGAGGATTTTTACGATTTTACCCGAGTATTCAGACTCGATTTCGTTGAAGAGTTTCATCGCCTCGATCACGCAAAGTACATCGCCTTTTCCGATTGATGCACCAACCTCAACAAACGGCGCCTTGTCTGGAGACGGTTTGCGGTAGAATGTACCGATGATTGGCGATTTGATGGTGATGTATTTCGAATTGTCGTCCGCGGCCGGAGCAGCAGCTGGCGCAGCGGCCGGAGCAGCTGGCGCGGCAGCCGGAGCTGCTTGAACTTGCGGCATGGCCATCGGTGCTTGTTGCACGTAAGTGATTTCCGGTGCGCTCTCGCCTGTTGTGGTTTTGATGGTGATCTTGAAATCGTCCATTTCCAGCTTCACTTCGGTAGCGCCCGATTTTGCCACAAACTTGATTAGGTTTTGAATTTCTCTAATATCCATGATATCGAATTTTGGTTTGTTTCTTTTTTATTTTTTATCGTAAGCCCATTTCAGGTAAATCGCGCCCCAGGTAAATCCGCCGCCGAACGCCGCGAAAATCAGGTTGTCGCCTTTCTTGAATTTGTCTTCAAAATCGCTCATGAGCAACGGCAATGTCGCCGATGTCGTGTTGCCGTAACGGTGTATGTTCACCAATACTTTTGATTCGTCCAAGCCCATGCGCTCGGCCGTGGCGTCGATGATGCGCTTGTTGGCCTGGTGTGCGAGCAGCCAATCCACGGAATCCTTGGTCAGGCCGTTGCGTTCCATGATTTTCTCGCTCACATCGGCCATGCCGGTGACCGCGTATTTAAACACGGTTTTGCCATCTTGGAACACGTAATGCTGCCCGTTCTCGACGGTTTCTTTCGAGGCGGGTAAAATCGATCCGCCCGCGTCAATCTTCAAGTATTCGCGACCGATACCATCCGAACGCAGGAATTCGTCCTGCAACCCAAGTCCTTCGGTATTTGGTTCAAAAAGAATCGCGCCTCCGCCATCTCCGAAGATGATGCACGTGGCGCGGTCTGTATAATCAATGATGGAAGACATTTTATCGGCTCCGATCAGCAGGACTTTTTTGTATCGGCCAGACTGGATGTAAGCCGCTGCCGTGGACATGCCGTAGAGGAAACTCGAACACGCTGCCTGCAAATCAAATGCGAAGGCGTTCACTGCCCCGATTTGCGTCGCGACAAAAACTGCTGTTGACGCTACCGGCATATCCGGCGTGGCCGTAGCAACGATGACCATATCGATTTCCGCTGGATTAAGGCCACTTTTCTGCATCAGGTTTTCGGCGGCTTTGATGGCCAAATAGGAACTGCCTTTGCCTTTTTCCTTGAGGATGCGCCTTTCTTTGATTCCGGTGCGCGTGGTAATCCATTCATCGTTGGTGTCAACCATTGTCTCCAGGACTTTGTTCGAGAGTACAAAATCGGGAACATAGGCACCTACTGCCGTGATAGCAGCTGTTATTGTATTCATAGAATCGAGCTTATTTTCTTATGGAATACGTTGATTCAATAAGGGGTGGAAATTACAAAAAAAAACTATAATCGCACCTTTTGCTTACTGTAATTTTAGGCAAAGTTTGCCCCAATAAAAAAAACTCCCACAACGTGAGAGTTTATATCAAAAAGGCGCTTGCCGCTATTAGGCAACAGCAATTTGTTTGTCGATCACTACTTGTCCGCGGTAGTACATCTTACCTTCATGCCAGTAAGCCCTGTGGTACAAGTGAGCCTCGCCGGTTACCGGACAAGTTGCAATCTGGGCGGCTTCTGCCTTGTAGTGCGTTCTTCTTTTGTCCCTTCTCGTTTTCGAGGTTTTTCTCTTAGGATGTGCCATTTTTATGTATTATTTATCCGTTAATAGTTGTTTTAGTTTGTCCCAACGCGGGTCTGTTTCATTTTTTTGCTCGGCGTCAAGATTCACTTGTTGTACCGATATTTCATCGAGCTTTTTCAGCGCTTCAGATTTCATCGTGCCGTCTTTCACACCCGGATGGATGCGCTTTTGCGGCACCGACAACACAATCATCTCATAGATGTATTGCGATACATCCATTTGGTGTTCGCCGTGCGGCAAGATCAGCAATTCATCGTTGTCGTTGTTGAACGCTTCACCAAACTGTACTACGAGTTTGAACTTGCCCTTAATGCGAAGATCGAATGATTCTCCGGTCAAGTCACACGGAACGCGGACCGAACCGGCATGTTTGAAAGCCAATTCCAACATCGTGGATTTCTTTTCAAACGCCAGGCTGACTTTTACGTCAACGGCTTCATACTCGTCGTATTCAAAGTGATCAAAGAACGTCTTGTCAATCTGGTACTCAAACTGGTGCTTGCCTAATTTTAACCCGATGAACGGAATTAAAAACTCATTTAGCTTCTTCATCTCCATAATTTGAGCGCGCAAAGATATAAATAAAATGCATCGCACAAAAGCGATGTGGGAATTATTTTTCGTAGCCGGTTTTTTCTTTGATTTTCAAAGGCTTCCGGCTGATTTCGGCGTATTCGGCGCGAGAATGGAAAATATCTATAGCCAAGTAAACGGCTTCCTTGAATGAATTGTGGTCTGCGATGCCTTTCCCCGCGATATCATAGGCGGTGCCGTGATCGGGCGATGTCCGGATCTTATTGAGTCCGGCGGTGTAATTCACGCCTTTCCCGAAAGCCAATGTCTTGAACGGAATCAATCCTTGATCGTGATACGCCGCAATGACCGCATCGAATTTCTCATATTGTCCGCTGCCGAAAAACCCATCGGCCGGATATGGTCCAAAAACCAGCGTGCCGCTTTCAAACATTTTTTTGATGACCGGCAGCAGGATTTCTTTATCTTCCCTGCCGATGACGCCGCCGTCGCCCGCATGCGGATTGAGCCCAAGCACGGCGATTTTTGGTTTGTTGATGCTGAAATCCTGGATCAACGTCTGGCGGATGGTTTCGATCTTCTGGCGAACGAGCGCTTCGGTCAGGTGCGACGCGACTTCGTTCACCGGCACATGGTCGGTTAACAAGCCCACACGAAGATTGTCCTGCACCATCAGCATGAGTGCGTTGCCATCCAATTCCTGGGCGAGATAATCGGTATGGCCCGGAAATTTGAACTCGTCAGACTGAATATTGTATTTGTTGATGGGCGCCGTAACCAACACATCGATATCGTTGTTCTTCAACGCCTGTGTGGCGGCAACAAAAGATTTGATGGCGTACTTCCCGGCATTTTCGTCGCTTTCGCCCGGTTTCAATTCTATCTGGTCGCGCCAAACATTCAAGACATTGATGCGTCCGGGGATGATTTGGTCGATTTGGTCGATGCCATGCAGATTCGATGTAGATTCAAAACTTTTCTTGGCGAATGACAACACTTTCGTATTGGCAAAAATTACTGGTGTACACAATTCAAGCATCCGTGCATCCTCGAAAGTCTTCAATATGATTTCGCCGCCGATCCCATTTAGATCGCCAATGGAAATCCCTACAATGATGTGCTCTGCTTTCTTGACCATGTGTACCGAATTAGCTACTTTTACGGCGCAAATGTAGCAAATTAAAACCATGTTTACCGGAATAATCGAAACCCTGGGCACCATCGCGCGTGTGCAACAAGAAAACGACAACTTGCACCTTACCGTTGCGTGTTCGTTTACCCATGAACTGAAAGTGGATCAAAGTGTGTCGCACAATGGGATTTGTCTTACCGTGGTTGACATCCAGGGCAGTCATTACACTGTTACCGCAATTCGGGAAACCATCGAGAAGACCACTATCGGCGCTTGGCGCGCCGGCGATGTAGTGAATTTGGAGCGCGGCATGCAACTTGGCGCACGACTCGATGGGCACATCGTTCAGGGCCATGTTGACCAAACCGCTCTTTGCACCGGCATCGAGGAAGCCAACGGCAGTTGGTATTTTACTTTTGAATACGACAAAAATCCCGGAAACGTGACCATCGAAAAAGGATCGATTACCGTAAACGGCGTGAGCTTGACAGTTGTAGATTCCGGGGCAAACTTCTTTAGTGTCGCGATCATCCCATACACGTACACACACACCAATTTCAACACTTTTAATGTTGGGACAAAAGTCAACCTGGAATTCGACGTCATCGGGAAATACGTGTCCCGATTGTACGGCCTTCGAAATCAGGCGTAAAACAAAAAACCCGGCTCTAGAGCTGGGTTTTTTTATTGTAGTTGAATTTGTATACTTTGTAGATTCCGTAGCCTAATGATGCGATGAGCAGCGCTACAATACCACCGTCCACTGGCAATCCCGGCGGTGGCGGCGGGGTTNGCGGTGGCGGGTCGTTGGGTGCTGCAAGGCAGGCTACCACTGGGAATATGATGAATGCCAGAAGCGTCAAAAACCTCATTGGGACAATTTTCATAGGGTGTAAAAGTAAATAAAAATTCTTTTGGACAAAATTTTTTCGCAATTAAAATAGATTTTTGAACAATCGACAAAAAACCTTTTAAAAAGCTTGATTTCATTGACGAATCTGAAATAATGCCCTCTGAATCAGCTTGATGCTTCTGCGGTGCAAAAGTACGAATTCATCTTAAAAAAATACGGTCTTTTCCGGTTATTAAC
Source organism: Flavobacterium longum (assembly GCF_965137575.1). NCBI lineage: Bacteria > Pseudomonadati > Bacteroidota > Flavobacteriia > Flavobacteriales > Flavobacteriaceae > Flavobacterium > Flavobacterium longum. The sequence goes on from NZ_CBCRZJ010000007.1 coordinate 40,365, forward strand.
GTAAATTTCATGTAAATAGTTTTTTCGGTCGTTGAAATCCTTTCGGTTTTTAACTTTTGTTGAGGTCAAACCGCCTGCTCGATACCGTATCTTTACGGTGAAAATTTCCCCCATGTCAGACCGTATCCGAGAAAAGCTATCCATACTGGCCGACGCCGCCAAATATGATGTTTCGTGTTCGTCCAGCGGCAGCAACCGCAAGAACACCACAAAGGGTTTGGGCGACGCGAGCGCGTCAGGTATTTGCCACACCTATACCGAAGATGGCCGTTGCGTTTCGCTGTTGAAAATCCTGCTCACCAACCATTGCATTTACGATTGTGCGTTTTGTGTGTCGCGCAAAAGCAACGATGTAAAGCGCGCGGCATTCACCGTAGAAGAAGTCGTGGAACTCACCATGAATTTTTACCGCCGCAACTATATTGAAGGTTTATTCCTGAGTTCCGGCATTTTCAAGAACGCCGACTATACGATGGAACGCTTGGTGCGCATCGTGAAGAAATTGCGGCTGGAAAACAATTTCAACGGCTACATCCATTTAAAAACCATTCCCGGTGCCAGCCCGGAACTGCTCACAGAAGCCGGTTTGTACGCAGACCGCATGAGCATCAACCTGGAAATGCCCACGGAAGCCGGATTGAAATTGCTCGCGCCTGAAAAGTCGCATGAAGAAGTCAAGAAACCGCTGGGCTTTATCAAGGACAGCATCGTCGCTTTAAAAGACGAAAAGAAAATCATAAAGCATACGCCGAAGTTCGTTCCGGCGGGGCAAAGTACCCAAATGGTCATTGGCGCCACGCCCGAAACCGACATGGAAATCATGTACAGTGCAGACCAATATTACAAGTCGTTTGACCTCAAGCGCGTATATTATTCGGGTTACGTGCCGATCAGTTTTGACACCAGGATGCCGGCCATTGGCACCCAGCCGCCGCTGCTGCGCGAAAACCGTTTGTACCAGACCGATTGGCTGATGCGTTTTTACGGGTTCAACGTCAAGGAAATCCTGAACGAGCGGAACCCGCATTTGGACACCGACATTGACCCAAAGCTGAGTTGGGCGTTGCGCAACATGCAACACTTCCCGGTTGATGTAAATACCGCCGACTATAATATGCTTTTGCGGATACCGGGCGTTGGCGTAGGTTCGGCAAAGAAAATCTGGCAGGCGCGGAAATTCGGGAGATTGCGGTCCGACCAATTGCGGAAAATGGGCATTGCCTGGAACCGCGCGAAACATTTCATCAGGTGTGCCGACAGTGTTTTCGTGCTGAACGAGCCGGACGCGATCAAGGTGAAAGGATTGATTTTGTCTGAAACCAATAGCAAATATTTGACAGTGCCGCAGCAACAACTGAGTTTGTTTTGATTGGCGCGTTTGCGCGAGGGATGGCAGCGGCTATCCTTTTTGTGCAACAAAAAGATAATAGCGTACAGCCCGACGGCGGACAATTAGGCCGACTTGGACGAGAATGTTCATCCGCCGGCGCGCCCCAATAATTATGGTAACTTTTGTATTCGACGGCACTTTTGAAGGTTTGCTCACCGCGATTTTTGACTTTTACGAGCAGAAGCCGGGCAAGGTGCAATTGATAGACGCTGCGCGTTTCCAGCCGACGATATTGGGCGATGAAACCGATATCACCAGCGATGAAACCAAGGCGAATCGCGTCTGGAATGGCTTGAAGAAGAAATTGTCGCCCGATTGGCAGCAGCGTTTCTACAAGGCTTTTTTGGCCGAAACCCCGGAGATTTTCCAGCATTTGTTCGATTTTGCATGCTATGTATTCGACAATGCGAAAGGCGTTGAAGACAATTACGGCCATGCCTCGGTGATAGCGATTGCACAGGCAGACCGCAGCGTGAACCGCGAGCGGCACCGTATGAAAGCGTTCATAAGATTTCAGGAAACCAAGGACGGCATTTTCTATGCGCCGATTGAACCTGATTTCAACGTTTTGCCTTTGATTGCTGGGTTTTTTAAAAATCGATATGCCGACCAAAAGTGGATTATTTACGATTTGAAGCGCCATTACGGGCTGTATTACGACTTGGAAAAAGTCACGGCGATACAGCTTGACCACACGCCAGAACTAAAAGACGGCAAGACATTTCTGGCCGACGACCTGACGCACGACAAAGAGCATCTTTACGGCTTACTGTGGAACGACTATTTTAAAAGCACGAACATTCCGGCGCGCAAGAACATGAAATTGCACATCAGGCACGTGCCCAAGCGTTACTGGAAATACTTGACCGAAAAACAGGACATGGAGAAATTATTTTTTATCGCGATTGTTCCGCCCAAGAACGTTTCGGACGAAATAACTGCCATAAAACAGGATTTCGCCGACCGGTTCTCGAGCAGCCGTGCCTTGAAAGTCTTGCCGCACATTACCCTGAAAGCGCCGTTTAAAATGCCGGAAAGCAAACGCGCCGGATTGCTGCAATGGTTCGGGAAACTGGATTTGAAGTCTCCGACATTTGAAATTGAGTTGAATGGCTTCGGCGCTTTTGATAATCCGGAAAATCCGGTCATTTTCGTTCGGCCGACACCTTCCGCGGCTTTGGAAAAATTACAGGCCGTATTGTTGGATAAAGTGTCGAACCTGTTGCCGAAATCCGTTGGACGAACCGATACCTATTTCCACCCGCACATGACGGTCGCCTACCGCGATTTGACACGGGAAAATTTCGAAAAAGCGTGGGCGGAATACCAACATCGGGCATTCTCGGCGTCTTTTCTGGCCGACGCGATTTATTTACTGGAACACGATGGGACGAAATGGAATATTGTCGCGACACTGCCGCTTTGAGCCGACGGTTCATTTATTTTGGTATGTTTGCGCAGACCAAAACGGACAATTATGGCGGCAAGCGAAGAAATGTATCGAATCCCGGCGCGGTTCCGGCGCATCGAAAACCTGCACATCGTATTCTGGCTTTTGAAAGACCTTTGCTGGGTGATGCTGTGGCGGCCGCTGGGCATTGCGATGATCGTCCCAACGATGGGCGCGGCGTTGCTCATTACCTGGCAAACCCGGAACATCAAAAGTGAACTGCTCCACAACTTGGCCGTGGTATTCTGGATTACCGCCAATGCCTATTGGATGATTACCGAATTTTTCTCTGACGACGACAGTCTGCGGTATTATGCCGTCATTCCGTTTTCGCTGGGCATCATCGTGATTGCATACTATTATATTGGCGAATTTTGGCAACGCCTGAAAAAAAACTGACATGGATCGAAACAAAATCATTGGCGCGTTGCTGCTGTTCGTGGGCGCATTTATGGCGACACGGCAACTGCTTTCCAAATCCACGGACTTCATTATCGTAGGCTGCGGCGTCATCCTGGCGCTGGCGGGTGCTATCATGGCCATGCAGAAAAGTAAGCCGAAGGCATAAAAAAACCGCGACGGGAAGTCGCGGTTGTGGTCCCACTTGGGCTCGAACCAAGGACCACCTGATTATGAGTCAGGTGCTCTAACCAACTGAGCTATAGGACCGGTTTAGGGCTGCAATATTACCACATTTTTTCGGGCGTTGCAAGTGTTTTTCGGAGATTGTTACCTGCAGACTTACCTGATTTCCTGACACAATTCTATCAAAACGCCGTTGGTGGTTTTGGGATGCAGGAACGCGACGAGCTTTTTGTCGGCGCCTTTTTTCGGCGTCTCGTTGAGGACCGTAAATCCTTCGGCCTTTAACCGAGCGATTTCCGACACGATATCATCTACATCAAACGCAATGTGATGAATGCCTTCGCCTTTCTTTTCCAAAAATTTAGCGATCGGGCTGTCGGGATTCGTGGCTTCAAGCAACTCGATCTTGTTTGGGCCGTTCCTAAAAAATGACGTGCTCACGCCTTCGGACTCGACGACTTCGGTTTTGTAGGGCGGCGCGCCGAAGATTTTTTCGAAAATGACATTGGACGTTTCCAAGTTGTTTACGGCGATGCCGATGTGTTCGATTTTATTCATGGGGAAGATTCAAAGTTCAAAGTTCAAAGTTCAAAGTTCAAAGTTCAAAGTTCAAAGTTCAAAGTTCAAAGTTACGGCGACGACAGGTCCGCGAAGTGAAAGTGGCAAAATTTTATCCTCTTTTTCTCAACACGTTGCACCAACGCCGGATTGCATGCTGAACCAATTTGCCTATCTTTGCCGCATGGAAACGAACCGACAGAAAAAAATTGGCGCGCTGCTCCAAAAAGACCTTGTGGATATTTTACAGGGCGAAATCCGGAAGAATGCCATCGCGAATTTAGTGATTTCGGTGTCAAAAGTGTACGTGACGTCAGACTTGTCTATGGCGACGGTACATTTGAGTATTTTCCCGCAAGAGAAGGCCGCAGAAACGTTGGCTGCCATCAAGACCAACACGCCGCTCATCAAACACGACTTGGCGCAACGGGTGAAATTGCAACTCCGCAAAGTCCCGAACCTGAGTTTCCGCATCGACGATTCTTTGGATTACATCGAAAAAATTGACCGCGCACTTTCGGGCGAAGAAAACCCAATCGCGAACCCTGACCTGCTCGAAAGACGCAAAAAGTCCTAGCTTGAACTTCCCGTTTTACATCGCCAGACGCTACCTGTTCAGCTTTAGTAAAAGCAACGCCATCAATATCATTACGTTTATTGCCGCCGCCGGCATTGTGGTCACGGCCGCCGCGATGTTCATTGCGTTATCGGTATTCAGTGGGTTGCGCGAGTTTTCGCTTTCATTCAGCAACGATTTCGATCCGGACTTGAAAATCACGACCGTCAAAGGCAAATCTTTTTTCGTTTCGGAACAACAGCACGCACAAATCTTGCAAACACCGGGCGTAGCCGCCTACAGCAAAGTCATTGAGGAGCGCGTTTTGTTCCATTATGACGGAAAGGACAAAGTGGCTTACTTGAAAGGAACCGACAGTTTGTTCGGCCATGTGAACGACGTGGCGCAATCGCTATACAACGGCACGTGGGTGAAGCCCGATACATATCAGGCAGTCATCGGCTACGGTATTGCGAACGATTTGTCTATGGGTTTGTTCGATTTTACGAACGTTCTGGAAGCATACGTCCCGAAACCGGGCAAGGGCGCAATCGACAATCCGGCCGAAGCATTTTCCAAGACCAACTTGATTCCCGTAGGGATTTATGCGATTAACGAAGACCTCGACAACAAATATGTTTTTGCGGATTTGGGCCTCGTTCAGGAATTGTTGCGCTACCAACCCAATCAGGTTTCGGCCTTGGAAATCCGGCTGAAACCCGGCGCAGACGAAACCGCGGCCATCGCTTCTCTACAAAAAATTCTTCCGGCCACGGAAATCAGGACGCGCGCCCAGCAAAATGATTCGCTATACCGGATGTTGAATACCGAGAACATCGCGGTTTATATGGTATTCACGCTGTTCATCATCATGGCGCTTTTCACCTTGATCGGCGCTTTGATCATGACCATTCTCGAAAAACGGAACAATCTCAAAACGCTCTTGAATCTCGGCGCATCGGTATCTTCGTTGCGGAAAATTTTCCTGTGGCAAGGCAGCTCACTTACCATTCTCGGCGGTGTAGTTGGGCTCATGATTGGAATCGCGGTGGTGGTTGTACAGCAGCGGTTCCAACTCGTGATGATTACTGAATCACTGGCATATCCGGTCCGGTTTACCTTCGGAAATGTACTTGCCGTACTTGTGACGATCGCAGCCGTGGGCATGTTGGCTTCGTGGTTTGCGGCGTGGCGCGTAAATCGAAAATTCTTGGATTAAGCTTCTGGAATGGCTTCCGAAAACATCAAATTTCCTACTTTGTCAAAATAGCTGCAAGTCATCGCCTCCATATCAACACACCACTTTTTCACGCCATTTTCGGCCGACTGGGCGCAAAACGTACGATAATCTGTTCGGCCTTGCTGATGCAGTCTGAGCGCAACCAAAAAATTTGCGTTATTGGTGTCGTCAGCTACTTCCATGCTTTCATACTTTGGCATTCCGGAAATTCTATATCCATCTTTACCATAAAAATCAGTATGCCCGTCGGCCACGAAAGTTTCATAGGATTGCACACCTAAATGCTTGAGTTCGGCGATATACGCGGGAAAGTCGGCGCCAGATTTGACTTTGGCGTGTGCGGCTTTGATCTGTTCAGCTGTAAACATAACTGGATTGGTTTATTATAATCCCGATACCGTCAGGCAAACTGATATCCGGAATAGGAATCAATGATTTCATCGAGTACGCCAAATAGTTCTTCCGGGAAATCCAGTGTCACGAGCTTGGTCCGGAACTCCTTGAAGTTCGCAATCCCCTTAAAATAATTCGTGTAGTGACGGCGCATTTCCACGATACCTAGCCGCTCGCCTTTCCATTCCATAGACCATTTCAGGTGGTTTCTGGCGGCCTCGACGCGGTCTGACACCGAGGGCTTCGGCAGATGTTCACCCGTTTTCATGTAGTGTTTGACTTCATCGAAAATCCAGGGATAACCGATGGCGGCGCGCCCAATCATAATGCCGTCGACACCGTACTTGTCCTTGTATTCCAGGGCTTTTTCGGGTGAATCCACATCGCCATTCCCGAAAATCGGTATCGTGATGCGCGGGTTGTTTTTAACCCGGGCGATATGCGACCAATCGGCTTCGCCTTTGTACAACTGCGCCCGCGTACGACCGTGAATGGACAAGGCTTGCACCCCGATGTCCTGCAGTCTTTCGGCAACCTCATCGATGTTGATCATGTCGTGATCCCAGCCCAGACGCGTCTTCACCGTTACCGGAAGGCTCGTGCTTTTGATGACGGCTTTGGTCAGGCGAACCATCAAATCGACATCTTTCAATACTGCTGCGCCCGCACCTTTACAGACCACTTTCTTTACGGGACAGCCGAAGTTGATATCAATCAAATCCGGGTTTACCGCATCGACAATCCGGGCTGACATGGCCATCGCTTCTTCGTCGCCACCGAAAATCTGGATGCCGACCGGGCGTTCGTAGTCAAAAATATCCAGTTTCTGACGGCTTTTAATGGCATCGCGAATCAGGCCTTCGGAAGAAATAAATTCGGAAAACATCAAATCGGCGCCGTGCTGTTTGCACAGACGGCGGAATGGCGGATCGCTCACGTCTTCCATAGGCGCGAGCAAAAGCGGAAAATCCGGAAGTTCAATGTTGCCGATTTTTACCATCAGATTTTTTCGCAAAAATACAGTTTTTATCGGAAGCGTCCGCAGGTGTTGGTGTGACGGCAAATTTGTTATCTTTCGCTAAATTCTCGTATGCTTTTCGAATTCGGTTTTTATTCGTCTCTGCTGCTCATTCCGTTCTTCCACGGAATGCTGTTCGCGGTCTTGCTGTTTCGGAAGGCAATGGTGTCCTCAGCCAAGGAGAACTTTTTCCTGTCGGCATTTCTGGTCATCTGCTCGTTGTACATTGCGCCTTGGATGTTGGGGTTTGCCGGCTGGTACGACAACCAGCCGTATCGCGACATTTTATTTTACGTGCCGTTCCAACAATTGCTGTTTATGGGGCCTTTGCTTTATTTTTACACGCAGCGGTTGCTAAATCCGGCGTTCCGGATCGGGCGCAATACGTTGATTCATTTCCTACCGGGCGTGCTCTACCTCGCCTACATGGCCTATTTGTGGGTGTATGATTATTTTATTTATAACGGCTATTACTTTTACGCCGACCAGTCAGACAAGGATTTTGATGCCTGGTACCAATATTTGGGATTGGTGTCAATGGTATACTACCTGATTTTGAGCCTTCGGTATTATAACACGTACAAAAAATTGATTTTCCAATATACGAGTTACGCCGAAAGCATCCTGTTCCGTTGGATCAAAAACTACCTGATTGCTTTCCTGTTGATGTTGTTGTTGCCTGTGGTATTCGATGTGATTGGGCTGGTTTATCCGGAAGTGAAAACTTACACCGGCAGTTGGTGGTTTTTCCTGTGCTTTTCGCTGATCACGTTTTACATCGCACTCTCCGGTTATTCGAATTCGGTGCAAACGGCAATTCCGTTTAAGTTACCGGCAACGGGCGAACATTCCATCTTGGTTCTGAGCGAGGATACCGACGATGCACCCACGGAAATCCAGACCGAAATCGCAGCGGAGAAAAAGAACAACTTCGAAGCAGACGCTTGGAAAGCGAAGATTGAAAAACTACTGGCCGAAGAAAAACTCTATGAGAACCCTGACCTGACACTTTCAGATTTGGCGCAACGGCTCCAAACCAACGCTTCGGTTATTTCCAAGGCTATTAATCAGGGCTTTGAAATGAACTTCAACGACTTAATCAACCATTATCGTGTGGAAGCGGTCAAAAGAATGCTGGCGCAAGGCGCTCAAAAAAAGTCTACGCTTTTAGGGATTGCGTATGACTGCGGCTTCAACTCCAAGGCCACATTTAACCGCGCGTTCAAGAAAAACACTGGTGTTTCCCCGAAGGAATACGGTACGGATTCCTAAAAATAAGGTCTCATATTATAATCTGAAACGCTTCATTGCCTGAGCTGATGCACTTTTGCTTCATCAACCACAAAATTTAAGCGATGAAGAAAAGTGTATTATTTGCCTCTTTAGGTTTCAGCATTATTTCCTGCGGGATTACCGGCTCACTGAATTCGAATACATCCATCAAGCCGCATGAAACCTTCATCCTGGGTAAAAACCAGCATGGTGTTTTCCGTACACAACTCAAAAACGAAGGCACTACTGCGCTCAAAGTCTATCAGTCATTAGATGGCAATTCACACCATTCTGTTTTGGTGCTACCTCATGAAAAGGTGTTTGTGAAAACTCCTAAAAACACAGCGTTGGTGATCGAGAATACAGGAGATCAATACGCTTCCGTGACCTTGAAAGTCAAAGGCGACCTAAACTTAGGCATGACCTATAACCCCTAGAACGAGTTTCAATCATCAACCGATTGCCTTCGTGTCTTGAAGGCCAATCTAAAATCAATCAACATGAAAAAAATCAATTTTACCCTGCTGTTGTTGCTGATTTCGGCAACCATTTATTCACAAACCCGCGGTTCCGGGCAATTAATAGAACGTTCCTATCCCTACGCCGGATTCGACAAAATTGCCATTGAAGATTTGGCCGGCCAAGTAGACATCGAAATTGGCAACACTTGGTCTATATCGGTAACTATAGACAACAACCTGCTTCCGCTGCTGGCTTTTAAGGAGAATCCGGGGGAATACCAGTTGACCGTTTTTTTCAAGGGCAACCGAAACAACAACATGTATCTCGAAAACACCAACGTGCGCATCAAGATCACCATGCCTGAGGCGTCGGTAATCAAAAACGATTCGAACGCTCAGGTGTCTGTGAAAAATGTCAAAGGACGATACCTCAAATTGGTCAACGCGGAAAATGGCGACATCCAAGCTTCGGGCACCGTAGACGTCCTCGATGTAATCAGCGAAGGAAATGGCAATGTCAAAGCGGCATCGCTTACGGCGAAAACCATCGAAGTTAGTGCAACAGGCAACGGTGACATCACTGTGCGGTCCACAGAAAAAATCACCGCGAAGACCAGTGGCAACGGCGACGTGCGCAATGTGGGCAAGGCAAAATACTCGACAAATTCTGTTGCGACCGGAAATGGCAATCTCTTATAACCAATACCATGAAAAAGATTCTCTTAGTACTCACAAGTCCTTGCCTGCAAAAAAACTGGTTTCAAGAAATACTTCTCTTAATCCCGAGGCTGGTCTGCGGCTATCTGTTGACCGCCGATTTTGGTGCTGCAAAATTCGGACTGCCTTCGTCGCCGGAAGAAAAAAACCTGGGGTTCTTTGAAGTGGCCTTTTGGTTCCCAAGCGATGTGTCGGCCTACGGCGGCCTATTCGCCCTATTCCCGGCGTTCTTTGCTTGGATGGGTGCATTTAGCGAAGCTATCGGCGGAATTGCGCTGCTGCTCGGATTCCAAACCCGGATTTTTTCATTCCTGATTGTACTCACGATGTTGGTGGCCATATTTGCGCAACAATTCCAAGCCGGTTTGTGGAATATGCTGCCGGCTATGGGTTTCCTATGGGTCGGGCTTACCCACATGGCGTTAGGTTCCGGTCGCTTCGGGATTGACTATTTAATCACGAAAAACTAAAATCATGAAATATAATGCTGCCTTATTTTTGTTGCTGTCCACTGTGCTGTGGACTGGCTGCGTCCAAAAGACCAAATTAAATAAAGTCAAGTACTTGGTAAATGTTTATGGACTTAAAAACATCGAAAAAGTTGGTGTTCGCGGAAGCGACAATCCGCTATCTTGGGACGCCGACCTGGATTTGAAGCCTATCGTTAAAGACAGTATGTATGCTGTAGAAGTGATCTACAATACGGGCTACAACGTAACGGAAGTCAAATTTACGGTCAATGGAATTTTCGAGTTGCAAAACCAAGACAACCGCATCATTCGGTTCAGCGAATCTGGCCGCACGGAAGCGCGTTTTGTTTTCGATAGGCCGTAAGCCGTCAAATGTATTCCTCCGCCCTGATAATTGTAAACTTTCGGTTATATTTGCAGATTAATTGGGAGTTGGATGCCCGCGTTAGGGATAGAGGCAAGCACCGCGTGCAGCCGAAAGCCCGGGCCGCAGGCAACGCCCAAAAATTTGACGAAAGAACATGAAGCACATCCGGAATTTTTGCATCATTGCACACATCGACCACGGCAAAAGTACGCTGGCAGACCGCCTTTTAGGTGCGACACAAACGGTCAGCGCGCGTGAAGAGAAGGCGCAATTGCTCGATAATATGGATTTGGAACGTGAACGTGGCATTACCATCAAAAGCCACGCGATCCAGATGGAATACACCTACAAGGGCGAAAAATACATCCTGAATCTGATTGATACGCCCGGGCACGTTGACTTTTCCTATGAGGTGTCGCGCTCAATCGCGGCTTGCGAAGGCGCGTTGTTGATTGTTGATGCTGCACAAAGCATTCAGGCGCAGACCATTTCGAATTTGTATCTGGCCTTGGAAAACGACCTGGAAATCATTCCGGTGCTCAATAAAGTGGATTTACCGAGTGCGAATCCGGAAGAAGTCAGCGATGACATTGTGGACTTGCTTGGCTGCAAAATAGAAGAAATCATTCACGCATCCGGAAAAACAGGCTTTGGCGTAGAGAACATCCTCGCGGCAATCATTGAAAGGATTCCGGCGCCAAAAGGCAACCCGGAGGAACCGCTGCAAGCCTTGATTTTTGATTCGGTCTATAACCCATTCCGCGGGATTGAGGTTATTTTCCGGGTGAAGAACGGCGAGATCAAGAAAGGCCAGAAAATCAAGTTCATGGCTACCGACAATGAATATTTCGCGGACGAAATCGGGACGTTGAAGCTCAACCAAGTCCCGAAAGACAAGATTTCTACCGGCGACGTGGGCTATTTGATTTCCGGCATCAAGGAAGCGAAAGAGGTGAAAGTGGGCGACACCATTACCGACGCGAAAAACCCTACGACGAATATGATCCATGGTTTCGAGGATGTGAAACCGATGGTTTTTGCCGGAATCTATCCGGTAGATACCGAAGATTATGAGGAATTGCGGGCGTCAATGGAAAAACTCCAGTTGAACGATGCGTCGCTGGTGTTCCAGGCCGAAAGTTCTGCGGCGTTGGGCTTTGGTTTCCGTTGCGGATTCCTCGGAATGCTGCACATGGAAATCATCCAGGAACGTTTGGAGCGCGAGTTCGACATGACCGTTATTACCACCGTCCCGAACGTATCATATCTGGCCTACACCAAGAAAGATCCGGACGTGCCGATTGTGGTGAACAACCCGTCAGATTTGCCCGAGCCGTCAAAACTCGACCGTGTGGAAGAACCGTTCATCAAGGCGACGATCATCACCAAGTCGGATTTCGTGGGCAACGTCATGTCTTTGTGTATCGAAAAACGCGGGCAAATCACCAACCAGACATACCTTACGACCGAGCGTGTAGAATTGAATTTCGACATGCCGCTGGCCGAAATCGTATTTGATTTTTACGATCGTTTGAAGACCGTTTCAAAAGGCTACGCATCGTTTGATTATCACCCAATCGGGATGCGCACGTCGAACTTGGTGAAAGTGGATGTGCTCTTGAACGCCAACACCGTAGACGCCTTATCGGCGCTGATCCATGCCGACAACGCCTACAACATCGGTAAGAAAATGACCGAGAAGCTAAAGGAGCTGATCCCTCGCCAGCAGTTTGATATCCCGATCCAGGCGGCCATCGGTGCGAAAATCATTGCCCGTGAAACCGTGAAGGCACTCCGTAAGGACGTGACCGCAAAATGTTACGGCGGCGATATCTCGCGTAAACGGAAACTCCTGGAAAAACAGAAAAAAGGAAAAAAACGCATGCGCCAGGTAGGTAACGTGGAAATTCCGCAGGAAGCATTTATGGCAGTACTGAAACTCAACGACTAGATTTTACTTTTTGAAAGATAAATTTTAAATTACTCCGGCATTGTTCGGAGTTTTTTATTCCCCAGTATGTACGACGAATCTCCCAAACGTTTTGACCGCATCGTAGCGATATTAATCCAGTTGCAATCGAAAAAGATTGTGCGCGCTCAGGATTTGGCCGATCGTTTCGAGGTAAGCCTGCGAACGATTTACCGCGATATCCGGACGCTTGAGGTTTCGGGCGTACCCATTTACAGCGAGGCCGGTGTGGGATACTCGCTCATGGACGGCTATCGGTTGCCGCCGGTGATGTTCACGCGTGAAGAAGCCTCGAGTTTCATCGCCGCCGAAAAATTGATGCAGCAGTTTCCCGACAAAGAGCTGGGCGAACACTACCAATCGGCGATGTTCAAGCTCAAAGCCGTGCTGAAAAGCACCGACAAGGACTTGGTGTCGGACATCGGCGCAAAAGTGCTGGTGCGCAACAATGCCGATGTGTTCAACGAAAAAGCACCCAATGCGTTGGCCCAGGTGTTCCGAAGCATCGGCGAAAGGAAGCAAATCATTTTATCGTATGAAGCTATCGCAGCCAGCGAACCGAGCCTTCGCACAATTGAGCCTGTCGGTGTGTTCCAAGAAAACCAAAACTGGTACATTCTCGGGTTTTGCCACTTGCGCAAAGACTACCGACAGTTTCGCACGGACCGCATCCACGACATCAAATTGACCAATCAGGACTTTGAACAATCGCACGACGAACTGGAAAAACACCTCGCAAATAACACAAACGAAAACCTTACTGAAATTGTGATTCTCGTAGAAAATTATGTCGCAAAATACCTTAAATACGACCGCAAACATTATGGTTTCGTGTCCGAGAAAAAGCTAGGTGATAAAACGGAAATGACTTTCCGGACGCGCGATGTGGAAAATGGATTCGCACGGTGGTTCATGATGTTTCCGGACTACGCCAAAATCGTCAAACCGGAAAGCCTGAAAACCCGGGTCGCAGCATTACTGCAAGCCGGGTTGGAAAAATTACGGGAATAAAATCCGATGCTTCCGCATCATTTTTATCGTTCCCAGAAAAACGGCGGTTCGGTGTTCAGCGCCCGCAAGTAAACATACATTTGCCCACGATGGTGGATTTCGTTGTCGATGAAATAAAAGATGTTTTCAATAATCGGGAATTCATATTGCCCGAATAAATTAAAGGTCTGGTCAAAATCGTCGACCGTCAATTCCTGCCAAAATTCGTTGATGCTTTCCGTCTCTTCGTCCCATTTTGCCAGGAAATCGGCTTTGGTTTTCAGGTCCAATCCGGCTTCGGAGTAAGGCTGATCGTTACGTTCGACAATCGCTTTGAGCGCAGGGCCGCCAATGGCCAGCAACTCTGTGGTCAATTGCGCGGGCGTGCGCATACCGGCGAGCGAGAATTCAAAAAAATCTCTCTCAGTAAATTTGTCGATGACACGGCGCGTCAAGGCACGATGGCCTTGCCAATGTTTGAGTAGATTGCGCGGGCTGATGACTTGTGAATGTGTTGCGATAGTATTCATAATTATGGAATAAATTGGTTTACGGTTCAAAGCTAGGACGGCCGAGTGACAACAGTTTGTCAGTAGGTTTTTGACCCGTAATTTTTTTTTGCTTCCCCAAACTGCCGCTTTCCGTACCTTTGCAACCTTACCATCTAGAATATGTTTGACGACAAAACCCCTCAGCGCACTTCGATTGCGCAACTTGGCGAATTTGGCCTCATTGACCATTTGACTAAAAATTTCCAGATTGGCCAGCCATCGACCCTGAAAGGCATTGGCGACGACGCGGCCGTGCTCGATTTCAAAGACAAGAAAGTCGTCGTATCCACTGATTTATTAATCGAAGGCGTTCACTTCGACCTCGCGTATATGCCGCTCAAACATTTGGGTTACAAGGCTGTCATCGTGAATCTCTCGGACATTTGTGCGATGAACGCCGTGCCCACGCACATCACCGTTTCGATTGCGGTTTCGAACCGATTCCCGTTGGAAGCGCTCGAGGAATTCTACCAAGGGATTGCCCTGGCGGCCAAGCAATATGACGTCGATGTGATTGGCGGCGACACGACTTCCTCTCAAAAGGGTTTAATCATCAGCATCACTGCCATGGGCGAAGCGGACCATGACGACATTGTGTACAGAAACGGAGCAAACGACAACGACTTGCTGGTGGTAACCGGCGATGTTGGCGCGGCCTACATGGGTTTGCAGGTGTTGGAACGCGAGAAGCAAGTGTTCCAAGTGAATCCGAACGCCCAGCCGGATTTGGAACAATACACTTATCTCGTCGAGAGGCAACTCAAGCCCGAAGCGCGGAAAGACATCAAGCCTTTGCTGGCCGCTCTGGGCGTGAAACCTACGGCGATGATTGATATTTCCGACGGGCTGTCATCGGAGATTATGCATTTGTGTAAACAGTCTGGCACCGGATGCAATGTTTTCGAGGAAAAATTACCGCTCGATCCGCAACTCATCAATGTTTGTGAGGAATTCAATATCGACGCGACGACCGTAGCCATCAACGGCGGCGAAGATTACGAACTCTTGTTTGCGATTGCGTTATCGGATTTCGACAAAATTAAAGGAAACCCAAACCTTACGGTAATTGGACACATGACCAAGGAAAGCGAAGGTTTGCACCTCATTACGCGGGCAAATATGAAAATTCCTTTGAAGGCGCGCGGCTGGAATGCGCTGGGTGAAGAAAAATAAAAAAGGCGGTGTTTAGCGCACCGCCTTTTTTATTTGAGTCAAAGTAGTCCGGATTTACTTTGGGGGTAGCAGCTCCGGTTTAACCAATCCACTTCAACTTGTAGTCCTGAAATGCCCATTCAGTATCACATTGCTAAAGTACATCGGCTGCCTCGAACCGTTGTTGTGGCTTCCCTCATTTTTTGGTGCGGTTTCCCGTAAATTTTGATGCGGGTTTCCGTAATGACTACTAAATCAAGCCTTTATTCTTGGCCTCGGTGATGAGTTCGATATCGCTACTGCCTTTCACATCAAGCATTTCCTTGAGATTCAGCTTGCGCTTCTCGACCGCACTCAAAGACAACGGCACGTATTGCGGAATGTCTTTGGTCTTGATGCCTTTTGACAAATGATAGAGGATTTGTTTGTCAAACGGGTCGATCTCCATCTTTTCGTGTTGCGACTGGCTGATGAGTTTGACCACAGTTTGGCTGTAATAGTTCTCGTTTTTGAGGATTTTGTCGAACGCAATCAAGAGTTCATCAAATGTCAAATCATTTTTGATGATCAAACCGTTCGGGCTGATGGATTTGAGGATGGAATTGATTTTCAGCAATTCGGTGTGCATGGTCAGCAAAATCACTTTGCAATCGGCCATCACCTCTTTGATCAGTTTGGCCAAGTCTTCGCCGGAATGGATGCCTTTTTCCTCATATGCCGGCATGCTGATGTCAAAAAAGGCGATGTCGAACGGCGCAGTCTGAGGGTTGGTAATGATGTCGTAGGCGGATTTGCAATCGTTGGCCTGGGTAATGGTGAATTCGTAGCCCGAGCCGCCGTAACTGTGGATGGCGTTTTTGTAACCTTCGATGATAAACGGGTGGTCATCGACGATAATGATGTTCATTTTTTTAGACATTGTGGTTGGTTTGGTTGGTTTTGGTTGTTGGGTCTCAAATTTACAATAATTGTAATACCATTCTCGCCGCGCCTAAAAAATTGTCCTGTTTTGCGTCAATAAATGTCCGCCGCCTACTTGCTGATTTGTGTTTCGGTTTGAATATCAACCCTATCCCAATTGGCCTTCCCGTTGAGCATTTGCTTCATTTCGCAAATATTTTCTGACGTAACCGACACCCCATTTACTTTAGTAACGATGTCGCCCAATGAAATTTGGCGGGAAGTTTTGATTTTCGATGTAATGACCAGTCCGGATTGGGTTACGTCCACTTGGAATAACGGAAAAGTGTTTTCGGCATCCAGCCCCAATGTGTTTTTTTGGATATACACCTCGTGTTTATCAAAGTCGAAAATCCAATTGAACCCTTTCATGATACCGACGCCCAATCGCGAAACATCCTCATTCGCTACCACGATAGCTGTATTGTAGTAATTGTTGCCAATCGTAAACCATTTATTTGGAAATACAGCGAACTCGCCTGTTTTATTTTCATAGCGGTGGCAACGATCTTTTTCAAATGGCTTGGCATCGATGGCGGACATAGCGATGCCGCCCGTGAAACCGGTATCCAATTTCAGTTCGTACTTCTTGCGCCGCAACAATATCGTAACGTAAATGCCGTCTGCCCGAAAGTTTGAACTGATTTTCTGGCAACCGTTTGCCGCGTAACTGTCGACCTCGTCTCGTTTAACGGCACAAATCTCCAGTTTGTCGAAATTGACGTGACAGCGTGGAAACCTTCTACGGAATTCCTCAAAGCCGACAATGCCTTGCTCAGCTCCGGTGTCAGCGCAAAAATCAATGTTTGCGATACTTGCATTTTCTTTGTGATACAAAACTGATTTTCTGCAATCTAGGTCAAGTAATCGCAACGCGTTCATTCCCTCAGAATGGTCAGAAACTAAAATTCGGTTTTGGAACAGCTGAAATGAGCTACAATTTGATTGATTGGTTGTAGCTTTTGTAAGGCATCCAACAACAGAAAGTACAAAGATGGATAATGGTTTCATGGCGTGTGTTTTCGCCAAGGTTGCGCTTTCTTGCTATATCATCTTACGGTTTTCCCTTATTAATTATTAAATCTTGCTTGGTCAATGGCAGTAGGATGTTGAGGATTGTTCCTTCCGGACCGCCCGAAATGATCTTAAATTCGCCATGCAAAGTTTTTGCCCGATCGGCGATATTCTGTAGGCCTATTCCTTTCTTTACCTTGTCGACTTTAAAACCGACACCGTCATCATGGACAAGTATCCTCACGCAATCATCTTCCTTGGTCAGGGTAACAAAAATATTTTGGGCACTGGCGTATTTATAGCTGTTTTGCAACGCTTCTTGAAGGATGCGGTAGATGTTCATACGAAGGACACTTTCTGTCATTTCCCAATTGAAGGCAGGGTCGATTTCCGTAAAAAGATTGGTTGAAGTTGTGCCGCGATACTCATTGAAAAGATTGTCCAGCAACGCCGCGAAACCTTTGTTTTCGGAAAAAATATCGTCATTCAAGTCATGCGCCACTTGTCTGATTTCATATTCGATCTCCTGGATATTGTCTATGAAACCTATGCATTTCCTTATGGTTTCATCATCTTGGCTTTTGTTCAGGATGAATAGATTTAATCGGGTACTCGCCAACCGGTTCATGATGCCGTCGTGTAACTCGCGCGCGATTCTTTGTTTTTCGGCTTGGCGTCCTTCATCGATTTTGAGCTGCTGGTCATTGATGAGTTGGTAAATCGCTTCATCGGCCTTTTGCTGTTCATGAACCAGCATCAAACGTTTCTGCCGCGCGCGTTGCATCTTGATGACGAAAAGCAGTCCGCCCAATAGCAAAATGGCCCCGGCAACCCCAATGACAATCCATTTTTGTTTGATGGCTCGATCCTTTTCAACGGTCAATTCGTCGGCTTCGAAGGCAATTCGGGCAAACTTATTCCGGTTCCGGCGTTCGGCGAGTTGGAGGGAATCTGAGAGGGAGATGTATCTCTGGGTATATTCCAAAGACTTGACTTTATCCAACTCTATCAACTGTTTGAGACACTGCAAAATATCCCTGGGCGCCCGGAAGCTCTTTGACAATCGCAGCGCCTCCTCGGCGTAACGCAATGCCTCATCCTTTCGGCCTATTTTCCGATAATAATTGGAAAGGTATAATCGGTTGTAATTTCTGCCTTGATCAATATTAAAGCTATCTCGCATTTTGTTTGCCTGTTCATATAAAAAAGGAACTGAGTCAACTTTGTTTATTGAAAGATAGGCGTTTGCTAGGTTGTCTAAAAGGACCGCTTTACCTTCTGCATAATCATTATCTCTTTTCCGTAAGAAAATTAGTCCCTGCCTATAGTATCCAATTGCTTGTCTAGTATTTCCGCTATCAAATGAACTTTGTCCCAATAAACAATAACAAACTTGAAGATCCGTGCTATTGTTGTTCAGCTTTTTTTCGGCAATTGAAACTGCCTTCAGGCCGTATTTAATAGAAGTTGCATATTCTCCAATGTCTCGTAAAACAAAGGCGAGAGAGTAAAAAGCGTTAAATTGTTCATCATAAAGGAACTTCTTTTGAGCCAATTTGAGTGCCTCCAGGTAATTCGAAATGGCCTCAAAATAATCGCAATTAAAATAGTAAACCAATGCTATCGCTGAATAAATCCGAGCAATGTTCTTGTAGTCGTCCGTTTTTATATAAATCTTTTTTGATTCCATGAGAAAATACATGGCTTGGTCATTCTCACTTAGGTTCGTATAGCCGTTGCCTAAGGCCTGGTATGCTTTAGCCAAATAAAAATCGTCATGGGCGGCAAGTGATTTCTTTTTTAGATTGTGGGAAGCATCAATGGATTCACGGAAGAAATTAATTTCAGAGAAAATCTGAGCGACTTGTAACAACTTCTTCCTATTATCAAGCGTATTCGGGGCACCTTTGAGTATTTCTAAAGCCTTTTTCCCATAAAGTGCCCTTGTTTCTCTCTGGGCTGATTTATTCCCTGCACACGTGATGTATCTTTGCATCTTTGCCTCAGGGTTAGATTCCCCCGCTGATAAGCACAAAAAGAGAATCCCTAAAAGCAAAGTTATTTCTTTGATTCCCATAAGCATATTAAGTCAATAGACAATAGTAGGAACAACCATTGTGGATCAATTACAGAAAATCTGTAATTATATCAACCCTTCTTTCCTTGCGGCCAAGATGATTTCCTCGTCGGAACCTTTATTCAGCAGGAAGTAGTCCTTAATCTGGGCCTTTCGTTTATCAATGGCACTAACGGATAAGGGCAAAACTTCATGGAGATTCTTGGTCATCATGCCTTTAGACAAGAGCAGTATGATTTGCCGATTGTAATTGTCTAGGTAGTTTTCTTTTGCGCTAATCTTTTTTATCTGCGCCCTTGCCGTCTGACTAAAATAGTTTTCATTGCCAGACATCGCATCATAAACATCCTTGAAGTCTTCAACCTTGAAGTCCACCTTACAAATCAGCGCATCGGGTGAAAAATCCTTGTATAAATTGTATAGGAAAATAGCCTCCACATGCGACGTCAGCACCAGTAATTTTCCCATCGGTGAATGTGCTTTGATAGGAGTGATTAAATCGCCGCCATTGTAGAGATTGGCGTGTTCATCTGGCGGTATGCTCCAATCCAAGAAGATAAAGTCGTAAGGTTTGGTTGGCTTAGTTGTTAAGAGCAACCTTCCTTCCTTACAATTTTTCGCGACATCGACGGTTTGTACCGGGGCGTTCATCATTTCGAACATCCTCAAATATCCCTGGACAAACAAATCATGGTCTTCGACTACCAAAACCCTCATTACTCGCCTTTTTTATGTAGTGGAAACTTCACGTCAATCGTAGTGCCTTTACCCTTTTTGGAGCGGACGTCAAATGTCCCGTTAAGCTCCTGGGTTCTCGACACCATATTCTGGAGGCCGATACCTTTCTTCTTGGTATTGGTAGAAAATCCGACACCGTCGTCGGCAATGGTCAGGCTCAGGTCATTCCCAAGCTTTTTGATGGATAGATTGATATTTTTCGCGCTTGCGTATTTGTTGATGTTTTGCAAACACTCCTGTATGATCCGGTAAAGATTAATTTTTGCGGTATTCTCTAGCTCATCCCATTGGATCGAATCGTCGATATTGACGGTGACTTCGGGCTCAAACGAACTCCTTTGTTCTTCCAACAAATTGTTGAGGATGGCTAGGAAATTGCTTATCAATGCATGTTTCTCTCGGTTCAGGTCGTGCGATATTTCCCGGATGTCCTGTTCTATGTTCTTCAATTCGGTGAGGTATTCATTGCGCTTCGAAGCGGCATCCTCCGAGTTTTGGCGATTCAGGCTGTCCAAATTCAGCCGCGCCCCAAAAAGACGCCCGAGTACACCGTCATGGAGTTCCTGTGCGATGCGTTTTTTCTCACGCGCGCGGCTTTCCTCAATGGAGTTTTGTTGGTTGATCATGAGGTTGTAGATGTCTTCATTGGCCTTCTGCTGGGCCTGCTTCAGCATCAACTCCCTATTTTTGGCGCGTTGCGTACGGATGACAAAGAGGAGCATTACAATGGTTAGGGTACCGATGAAGATGTAGAGGAGGTTTCGGTTCTGTTGTTCCAGCTTGTCCTTTTCATCAATTATCTCGTTGGTTTCATAAGCAATACGTGCGAACTTGTCTTTCGCTTTTCTTTCAATTTGCTGAACACTGTCATTTAGCTTTATATACTCCTGAAAATAATTCCCTGCATTTCCCTTGTCAACTATCGAGGTCTGCTTCAAGGAACCGAGCACGTCTGATGCTACCCCGTTCGCCTTGGCAAAAGCCAAATTATCCTTTGCTATCTGAAGTGCTTTGTCATCTTGTTTCAAATAGTCATATAGCTGGGAGAGGTGAATCTTATTTAAAATAATACCTGACGGATCCGTCTTTAGGCTGTCGCGTATTGATAAAGACCTCTCGTAAAGTCCAGGCAAACCATTCAAATCGCGAAGTTTGAATTTAGAATATGCCAAATTATCAAGCAACATGGCGTATAACCCGGGATTGTCCCGGAAAAGGGTTTTATCTGAGAGTGCTTCCTCAAAATATACTATTGCCTCGGCGTCCTTGTCCATATTCTGATAGACATAGCCAATGTTGTTTAGTGAACTGGCGCCCAGGTGAAAAGGACTGGCAAGGTTGTGTTCCCTGAAAACTCCTAAAGCTTTCTTGTGGTATTCTAATGCTCGCTCGTAATTTTTCAACTCATTTGAACAAACACCAATTATATTGTAGGCATCGTATACGCCATATTGATTTGTCTTGGAAAAATGAGTTAACGCCTTTGATGCGGAAATCTCACTACCTGTAAAATCACTTTCAAACAACTTAATGAAAGCAATGTCAAGATAAATATTCCCTAGCAAGGGTTCGTCCTTTGCCATGAGGGCAAGTTCCTCCGCCTTCAAATAGTGGAAATAAGAACTGTCATTTTTTTGGAAGTCGAGATAGTATGTCCCAAGATTCTTGTATGCCTTGGCCTTGTGCAGTGTGTCGTTTTTTTCATTCGAGAGCTCAAGTAACATTTGGCTGGCTCTTTTGAAACCGTCCTTATCATTCAACTTATACAAGTTCTCGGCCGCATCTGCTACGCTTCTCCTAACCGCTCTGCTGTTATCCTGATCCAGCAAATAGTCTAGAAATTTTTTGTTAAGATTTAATCTATCCTTTTCTGCTAGCGATTCCTTCTTCAGCATCTTGCCATAATGTGCAATGCTGTCGTTGGTCTGCTCCGCACTTCCGTTACCCTGCCTCTCACAGCAAGTGAAAAGAAAAATTACTAAGAAACTTAATGGTATAGATTTCAATATTGACACTCCGTTTGCGTGTAAATATAAAAAAAGGCCGCCAATTTAGGCGACCCTTATATTCTTATAATTTAAAATGACAATTATGCCGCAGTGGTAGTGCTTCTTGGCGTGCTGTTACCACCAATTGGTTTCGCCTGAGATGAAGCGTTTCGAGGTGTACTGTTGCCGCCGATTTCAGCAACACCGGTAGAGGTTCCCCTTGGCGTGCTGTTGCCACCAATGTCAGACAAACCTTTACTTCTCGGAGTACTATTGCCGCCTATTTCAAATGGAGCTGGCGATTGAGTAGGATTTGAAGGGTTGCGCGGTGTGCTATTTCCCCCAATCTCCTGCGGCGCCGTAAATGACGTCAGAACCATAATCAGGGAAAATAATCCGAAGGTTAAAATTGCTTTTTTCATAATTTGAGACATTAAGTTTTTATGTTTTGTTTTTTGTTTCGTTTGGGTCGGCGGTGCTTTTGAACACACGCTTACACGACGTAAAACTACATAGCATGTCTCTGTACAACTAGCGTTTTCAGGCGTTTATGGTAGATGACGCCCGTTTGATAGTGGATGAATATTAAATTTGAGTGGATGGATTTCCTTAAATCTCCAAATAATTGCCTTTTGTGATGCTTGTAAGGATGGCATCGACATTTTCCTTATAGGATTTGGAGAACGGAAGCTTGGTTGTAGTGTTCTTTATGTAGCACACCGCGTTACCGGTATGGATTCGTGATACATAATCAATGTTCACAATGTAGCTGTTGTGGATGCGAACGAACGGAGATGGCAGTACCGTTTCAAAATGCTTCAGCGTTTTAAATGCGGTAACCATTTCGCCATTATTTAAGTGAATATCGGTTGAATTGTTGTCCGCCTGCAGATAGCAAATGTCATCCGCAGCAATAAACCGGTAATCTCCATAGGACTTGACGCAAATCGTGAGTGGTTTTTCCGGACGCGCAATAGGCGCAGTTGTCTCAATGTCTTCTGGGAGTGCTTGTGGTGTTTCCTGTTGGTCTTCGGATGGCGCAACAGCAATCTCGTCAATCATTACGGGCGCCGAGACTTCAGTCGCATTCTCGGGTGTTTGCAACGACCCATTAAGCATTTCGGGCGCATCGATTTTGACAGGAACGTGAATTTCTTTAAGATCCAAACCCACATCGGCACGTTCCAGCCTCAGCACCGATTTCCGAAACTCATTGATTTCAAGCGGCTTAACGAGATAATCAGCAACTTCGTGCTTCAAGGCATCGAAAGCCAACGACCTATCTTGTGTTGTGACAATAATTTTCGGAACGGCCTTGAGATAGCGGTATAGTTCATTAATTAGCGAAAGCGAAAGCCCGCTTTCAGGATCTACCGGGTCGATTTCCAGGAACACAATAGCCGGTTTAAATTCCAGAATCATATTCAATCCATCATCGTAATTGGTTGCGGAACCACAAAATAGCAACGTGGGAAAACGTTCCGCAAGTGCGCGGGTTTCCCGGATGCTCTCCTGGTTGTCGTCAATGATGATGTACGGAAGTTGGGCCAATGCTTCGGATTTTATCCAAGCAAAGCAGGCTAAATCAATTTAAGGCAGAATTGGGGGAATTCTTCATCGCTAAATTAGCCAAAATCCCAAGCAGTTATAAGCTTTGTTGATACAATGCGGCAAATGTTGATAGATTTCAACCGAACGGCAAAAAAAGTCGGCGAATGGGAAAAAAAGTTTTTTTTATCTGTATAATATATCTATTTTTACATCATTATCTACATTAGAGTGTAAATTTCTACATTTTACATATGCAAAAATCTATTAGTCAATTTCTTGCGAGCTTTCCAAGTGAAACCGAATGCCTGCGATATCTGGAAAAAGTCCGTTGGAACGGCATCGTGATTAGCCCGTTTTCCCCGAACTCCAAAGTGTACTACTGTAAAGACGGAAAATTCAAGTGCCGCGATTCAGGGAAATATTTTAATGCGAAAACAGGCACGATGTTTCACCACTCAAGGATCAGCCTGCAAAAATGGTTCACCGCCATCTGGATGATGTCTATCGAGAAACACGCCATTACCTCTGTTGACATGGCGAAAGAACTCCAAATTACCCAGAAATCCGCCTGGTATATGATGCAACGCATCCGCGATTACTTCAACTTGAAGAAAACACCGGTCTCGAGAAAGAAAAAGATGGTTGAAACCGAAACGATCGGCGAAATATCTAATGCCGACAAACTCAACATGGTTGAATGGCTAAAAATGCTCAAACAATAACATGGAATCCGCAAAAATACCATCCGCCTTATTCGGTTCGGAATCACAAAAGTTAAAAATCGGCAACGTCTCGTTTTCCTGTTATTTGCTAGACAATGGCCAGCGCGTGCTTTTGAAAAACAGCATTCCCAAAGTATTCGGCTATGACGGAAAATCAGAAAACTGGCTTTTCGAGTTCCTGATGCACATTAATCGGTTGACGCCCGTAGAGCCCGTCATCCTGGAAGCGTTGGGCAAGGACATTGTTTTCCAAGTAAAATCTGGGGAAAACTACACCAAAAAAATGGGGATTAGTCCGAATCTATTTCTTGAGGCCTGCAGAACCATTGTCCAAGCAAACATCGACGGTTTCCTATACATGAGCGAACACCGTTTCGCAAAAGCCGCGGAAACCATTTTGAAGGAAGTAGCGGACGCCGATATCGAACAACTCATCGATTATGCTACTGGCTATGAATTGTACAAACAAAATCACAAAGAAGCACTGGCAAGGCATATGGCCGCAAATGGCGAAACGTACGGCGTCTGGGTAAAAAGTTTCCCCGACAGTTTTTTCAGGATCGTTTTCCTTTACAAAAACTGGGGCTGGAAAAATCTCAACACGGATGCCCCCGCTTTTGCTTCTTTCCTGAACGACATTGTATTCTCGCGGGTTTCAGACGACCTGTTTCACGAAATTGGACGCACCAAGCCCAGGATGCAGTACCGGAAGAAAAATACGCCGGAACAGTACATCGAACATCCCGAATTGCGTGCCCATCTGCAAACCATTTCGGGTTTGATGACGGCATCCGGGAACGACGAGGCTGTTTTTGAACAATTGTTGTCGAGAACATTCCCGCAGGTTAGGAATATGGGCGGTACGTCCGCAAAAAAAGACGTCGGCCAAAATGCCGACGCCACTTTCAATATCTTCAACGATTCGATACATAGAGCTCTGCACCGAAAAAAATAATTAAATCGTCTTCTTGAGCCAAGCCGTCATCGACACTTCGTTATTGATGATTTCCTTAAGCGATGCAATCGAAACGCGGTCTTGTGCCATCGAATCCCGGTGCCTTAAGGTAACGGTGCTGTCCTCCAAGGTTTGATGGTCGACCGTGATGCAAAACGGCGTTCCAAGCGCGTCCTGCCTCCTGTAGCGGCGGCCAACGGCGTCTTTTTCGTCATAGGCGACGTTGAAATCCCATTTCAGGTCGGAAACGATTTGCTGTGCGATTTCAGGCAATCCATCCTTCTTTACGAGAGGCAATACAGCGGCCTTGGTTGGCGCCAACACCGACGGCAAGCGCAAAACCGTCCGGACCGAGCCGTCTTCCAGCGTTTCTTCTTTCAAGGAATTGGAAAAAACAGCAAGGAACATGCGGTCTAGCCCGACGGAGGTTTCTACCACATACGGCGTGTAATTCTCATTCAACTCAGGATCGAAATACTGCATCTTCTTGCCAGAATATTCTTCGTGGGCTTTCAAATCAAAGTCAGTCCTGGAGTGGATACCCTCCAATTCCTTGAAGCCAAACGGGAAATTAAATTCGATATCGGCGGCCGCGTTGGCGTAATGGGCCAATTTTTCGTGGTCGTGGAAACGGTAATTGCCTGCGCCCAATCCCAAAGACAAATGCCAGTTCAAACGCGTTTGCTTCCAGTATTCGTACCACTTCATCTCCTCACCCGGACGCACAAAAAACTGCATTTCCATTTGTTCAAATTCGCGCATCCGGAAGATAAATTGCCTAGCCACGATTTCATTACGGAATGCCTTTCCGGTCTGGGCGATGCCGAATGGAATTTTCATCCTGGACGATTTCTGTACATTCAGGAAATTCACGAAAATGCCTTGCGCGGTCTCAGGCCTCAAATACAAATCCATGGCGTTCTCTGCCGAGGCACCCAGTTTGGTCCCGAACATCAGGTTGAACTGACGCACTTCGGTCCAATTGCGTGAACCCGTATCCGGATCGGCGATTTCCAACTCTTCGATTAAGGTCTTCACATCGTCCAAATCGTTGTTGCCCAGAGATGCGGCCATGCGCTCCAAAATCTGCCGCTGACGGGCTTTATATTCGGCCACACGCGCATTTGTGGAGACAAATTCCTCCTCGTTGAAGGCATCTCCATAACGCGCCCGCGCCTTCTCGATTTCCTTTTGGGCCTTTTGGTGCAGTTTCTCGGCGTAGTCTTCAATTAAGACATCGGCCCGGTAACGCTTTTTAGAATCTTTGTTGTCGATGAGCGGATCATTGAATGCATCGACGTGACCCGAAGCTTTCCAGGTTGTCGGGTGCATCAATATCGCCGCGTCAAGCCCAACGATGTTGTCGTGCAATTGCACCATTGACTTCCACCAATACTCGCGGATGTTCTTCTTGAGTTCAACACCATTCTGCGCGTAATCATAAACAGCGCTCAATCCGTCGTAAATTTCGCTCGAAGGAAAAATGAAACCATACTCCTTGGCGTGCGAGACCACGTTCTTAAATAAATCTTCCTGTTTTGCCATAGTGGTGCAAAAATATAAAAATGTGGTTTTACCGTAACCGCCAGCGATGAACTTTCTCTAGATTTCCAACGATTTATCTAAATACTGACATGATACGAGACTTCATCGACCTTTTCTATCCGAAAGTATGCGCTGGCTGTGACCGATTCTTGTTGGCTAGCGAATATGTAATCTGCACCCGATGCCGCCACGAAATCCCGCTGACGAACCATCATCTGAACAGAAAAAACGAAGCATTCCAAAAATTCTATGGAAAACTGCCCGTAGAATACGCCGGTGCCATGGTCTGGTTTCACAAAAAAGGAATCGTCCAGGAAATGATCCACAAACTGAAGTATAAAGGCCAACAGGACATCGGCAACGCCATTGGGTATTGGTATGCACCCTATTTAAGTAATTTGAGGCAAACCGTAGATGCGATCATTCCTGTGCCACTTCATCCCAAAAAGCAAAGACAACGCGGCTACAACCAAGTCGAAACCTTCGGGAAAGCCCTATCAGAAACGTTGAATATTGCCTACAATGACCGACTACTTGTTCGAAACACTTACGCCAATTCGCAAACCAAGAAAAACCGTTCAGACCGGGCAGACAACAGCCAATCGGTGTTCGACATCAGCGGGATTCCGGAAGAAACGGGCCAGCATTATCTTATCGTGGATGACGTGCTGACGACAGGCGCTACACTCGAAGCTTGTGGCCGGGCGCTGCTGAAAATACCGCAAACAAGACTGAGCATTGCGTGCATCGCCATGACAGAATAGTGTTTTTAATGAAGTAATCTTGAGTTATAAATTTGATTTAGAATAACTTAAACTTGATTAAGTCATAGCGATTAATAATTCCATAAAATCCTTCGGGCGAAAAAAATATAATTGTTATTTTGTGGCTCATTCTGCACTATGCGTCTACTAGTAAAGATTTTTGTCGTGTTTGCCCTCGTGGTGTTTGCCGGTTGTGCAAAGCGCGGTTCCATTACCGGCGGCACGAAAGACACGCTTGCGCCGGTCTTGAAAGTCAGTTTCCCAAAAAACTATTCAACCGGTTTCGATAAAAACGAAATCAAACTGGTGTTTGATGAATACGTCAAACTCAAAGACGTGCGAAAACAACTCATCGTGTCGCCGCCCATGACCAACGCGCCGGAAGTGTTGCCGCAGACCGCCAGTAAAACCCTGACCATAAAATTAAAGGATACGCTTCTCCCGAACACGACCTATAGTTTCAATTTCGGGCAGAGTATTCAGGATAATAACGAAGGTAATCCGTATCCGCAATTCAAATACGTCTTTTCGACCGGCAGTTACATTGACTCGCTGAAACTTCGCGGCGTTGTAAAAGATGCGTATGAAAAACAGCCCGACAATTTCGTATCGGTGATGCTGTACGAAGTCGATGAGAAATTCAACGACTCGGTCATTTACAAACAAAACCCGCGTTACGTTACCAATACGCTGGACAGTCTGACCTCTTTCTCGCTTGAGAATCTAAAGGCCGGAAAATATAGGCTCGTCGCGATGAAAGATGTCAATGCCAACTTCCGTTTCGACCCGAATACCGATAAGATTGGGTTTCAGAAAGACTTTATCACCATTCCGAACGACACCCTTTACGAAATAGAATTGTTCAAGGAAGCCCAGACTTTCAAAGCGATAAAACCCACCATCGCATCCGGCAATCGCCTCTACATGGGTTATCAAGGGAACGCGAAAGACGTGAACGTCGTCTTGAAAAATGGCGATGATGTGATTCAGACCATTGTAACCAACGTACCCGACAAAGATTCTGTGAACATATGGTATGCCCCGGTGAAGGCTGACTCGCTAAAAATGTCGGTGGCCAAAGGCGCGTACGCAGAAACGTTCCAGCTAAAGTTCAAGGCGGCCAAGAATGATACCCTTAGTTTTTCGCCGAAACAAAATGGCACGTTGCCGTTGCGCGAGGATTTTATCGTCAACGCTTCGCGTCCTATCGTGAAAATTGACCCGACTTTAATTCAAGTGACCAAGAAAGATTCCTCGACGGTGGCCTTCACCACGTCTTACGAGGTATTTGACCAGCAATTGAAGTTCAAGTTCGAGAAAGAACCGTTGGAAAAATACAAAATCGTCCTGATGCCAGGCGCGCTCACCGATTTCTACGAAAAGACCAATGACACACTAAAATTTGAATTGACAACGAAAAACACCTCAGACTACGGAAACCTGAGATTGACACTGCAAAACGTGCGGAAATACCCGATCATCATTGAACTTACGGATGCCAAAAACCAAGTGTTGGCCTCTGAGTATGTGACCGAAAGCCAAGTGATTTTGTTCGATGCGCTCGAACCGCAGAAATATACGTTGAGAATCATTTACGACGAAAACGGAAACCGCGAATGGGATACCGGAAACTACCTGGAAAAGCGGCAAAGTGAAGAAGTGATTTATTTCCCCGGAGAGCTTGACGTACGGGCCAATTGGGACGTGGACCAAACGTTTAAACTACCGTAAACGTATCGCGATCATTCAGGAAACCAAATTTTTGTCTGGCTTCCAGCAGCGCACCTTTGTCAAGTGATACATTGATTATGGCTTCGTCTTCAGACGAATTGCCCATCGGGTTGCCCAGCATATCAAAAACCTGTGAATGCCCAACATAGCATTGCCCGTTGCCGTCTTTCCCGACGCGATTCACCCCGACCGCGAAACTCATGTTCTCGATCGCACGCGCTTTTAATAATGCATCCCAAGCGGATACGCGCGGCTCGGGCCAATTGGCCACATAAATAAGCAAGTCATATGCTTCAACGTTGCGCGAAAACACGGGAAATCTCAAATCATAACATACCAGCGGGCAGATCCGAAAATCCTTATACGTGACGATGAGCTTTTCGCGTCCGGCCGTAAACGCTTCGTCTTCGCCCGCCAAAGTGAATAAATGCCTTTTGTCATAATGGACGACTTCTCCGGTCGGATGAACAAAAAGGCAACGGTTGAAATACTTTCCGTCTACTTCGATGACCGCAGATCCGCATAAAGCTGCGCCGGTTTTGGCGGCCATGGCTTTCATCCAATTGACCGTTTGCCCGTCCATCGGCTCGGCGACGCGATTGGGCCGCATCGTAAAACCTGTCGAGAACATCTCCGGCAGGACAATTAAATCGGTATCCGGCAACGCGGAAATTCGCTGCTCGAATGCCGCTAGGTTGGCCGGAATATCTTCCCAAACCAAAGTTGATTGTAAAAGGGAAATTCGCATAAAAATATATTTTATTACACTTTTATTTTATCTGAATTTCATCGACAAAAATGAAAGCATCGCCCCCGAAACCTTGATGCCACTCGGCCAGTTTCCCGAAATTGTAAGCCTTGATCTTCACGTAGCGTGCACGCGTTTTATCGACCATAACCCCGAAAGCGCGAATTTCGTTCTCCGTGCTTTTTGGATCCAACGAATTGGTTGTGCTACCCACAAGCCTGAAGTTTTGGTTATCGTCCGAGAGGTAGTATTCCACCTTACTTGGCATTAAAATCCAAGAGCGGCTGTCTTGCAGGAACGTCGCGGAAAGTTGTGTTACATCATGCGGCTGTTGCATGTCGATAACCGCTTCAAAATCCTGGCTTTGGTAGCCTTGCCAATCGCCTTTGCGCCAATTTTCCGTGCCGTGGATACCATCGAGCAAACCGTCCGGTCCGCCCGCGTGGTATTGTTTGTTATAGGTTGATTTCAATTCGATGGTGAAGTCGTTCGGCCGTCGGAAAAAACTTGCTGAAATGGTGTCGCTAGACACGCCGCTGACCATCGCAAACGCATGGATCCGGCCAGAATCGGTGATGTGCAATGGTGCCTCGTATCGCGAAAAACCACCGGAGTCTCCCAATCGGTAAAACAGTTCCGAAGCACTTGAATTAGGATCGCGCAAACCTTGCTCAATAACGACCGACATGCCGCCTTTAAAGGTTTTCCGGCCTGCTTTGATTACCGGAACAACCACAATGGGCCGGCTCACGAACTTCGCCGTCGTTTTAACAGGCTTTGAACCTATGCGTTCGTCGCCGGGCTTGTCCTTTGTTATCGTAACGCTCGTGCCGTCCTCGAAATTGATCTTCGCATCAAAATATGGCGGAATAGACAACCACGAATCATTGCCCGGCGTGACATCGTACAACCCAATGGCGCTCAAGACGTACCAAGCGCTCATCTGCCCGCAGTCTTCGTTGCCAATCAGGCCATCCGGCGTATTCTTGTAAAATTCCTTCAAGATATAATTGACCCTGCGACTTGTTTCGGGTACATTCCCGACGTAGGAATAAAGGTAGGCCATGTGATGGCTCGGCTCGTTGCCGTGCGCATACTGACCGATCAAACCGGTGATGTCCGCCTGCTCGCGGCCTGTGGTCTGGGATGGCGCCGTGAACATTTCATCCAACTTGGCTTGAAAAAGCGCTTGCCCGCCGTACGCGTTGATCATCCCCGGAATATCCTGCGGCACGAAAAACGAATACTGCCAACTGTTGCCTTCCGTGAAATTGTTGTTCACTTCACGCGGATCAAAAGGCTTGTCCCAGCCGCCATTCCGCTTCGGACGCATGAAGCGCGCCGTAGGGTCGAACACATTTTTCCAACTTTGCGACCGCCTCATGAAATACTGATAATCTTTCTCTTGGTTGAGCATGAGCGCCATTTGCGCGATGCACCAATCGTCGTAGGCGTATTCCAAGGTCTTCGAAACGCTCTCATGTTCGTCGTCGATTGCAATAAAACCGCGTTTCTTATAGGCGTCAAGGCCCAAATGATCGAGCATGGCGCTGTGTTTTGCGGCTTGGTACGCTTTCTTATAGTCGAACCCGGTGATTCCTTTTGCCATAGCGTCTGCGATGACTGAAACGGAATGGTAACCAATCATGCAATCGGTCTCATTGGATGCCAATTCCCACACCGGCAGCCGGCCGCCCTGCTCATATTGCGCCAGGAATGTATTGATGAAATCTGCCGTACGCTTCTTGTCAATTAAAGTGTACAGCGGATGCGCCGCGCGAAAGGTATCCCAAAGTGAAAACACCGAATAGTAGTCAAACCCTTTTGCCGTATGGATTTTGTTGTCGCGCCCACGGTATTTTCCATCGACATCCTGTGCGATATTCGGCTGCACCATTGTGTGGTACATAGCGGTATAAAAAACCGCTAATTCGTCTTTATTTGAAGTGGTTATCGTAATCTTCGAAAGCACCCTATCCCAGTCTTGTTGCACCTTGTTTTTGACCGCATCGAAATCCCAATCTTTGATTTCCTGCATGTTTCTTTTGGCGCCATCGTAACCCGTCGGAGACAAAGCCACTTTGACCTTAATGCTTTCCCCATCGGCTACGTCGGCAGAAAAACTAATGGCCAGAACAGTTCCCGAGAAAAACTTTTCGGAAACTTTGGGCGGTGCGACGCCATTATTGTTGACCCCAGAAACAGTCATCGGTTTGCTGAACTCAATGCGTGCAAAAACGTATTGGTCTCGTGCCCATGCTTCACTACGCCGCAATACTTCAATGGTTTTACTGTCGATAATCCGGACTTCACCCTGCAACAATTTGTCGCGGTGGTTTAAGTCTAGAACGATGTTGGCTTGTCCCGCCTTCGGAAACGAATATTCGTGGAAACCGACTCTTGTTGAAGTGGTCAACCTGACGCCGATTTCGTCTTTGTCAAGTTTGACGGCATAGTAACCCGCAGCCGCATGTTCATTGGCATGGGAAAAAGACGACGCGTATTCCTTCGGGTTGAGGCTTGGATTTCCCATGGTTGGCATGAGCATGATGTCTCCAAAATCAGAACATCCCGTTCCGTTAAGATGCGTGTGTGAAAATCCGTAAATAACAGGGTCCGAATGATGGTATCCGGAACAACCGTCCCAACTGCCGTCAACCCGCGTATCGGGTGAGAGTTGCACCATACCGAACGGAGCAGTTGCGCCTGGAAACGTATGCCCGTGGCCGCCTGTTCCAATCATTGGGTTGACGAATTGATGAAGTGATTGCCCGAATTGCAACAGCGGAACCAGACAAAATGCGATGGCTAACTTTTTCATGCCGTAAAAAAGTATAAATTTAAAGTTTAAAATTTAATTCATTGGCCAGATGAAAATAAATACGATCCTCGGTTCAATTTTGCTTGCGGGCGTGTCGCTCATGGGTTGCAAATCTCCAAAAACCGCTACGCCCGACGTTACGCCAACAAGTAGCGTTGTTGAGAATGTCGCTTCCGTAACGGTGGTAAAAAAGGACTCGGCTTTTACGTTGCTGTCTGTCGATCGCGCAAAAAAGACCATTTATCGCGGGCTAAGAAACCCGTTGACCATCTTCGTCCCGAATGCAGTTTCAACCAAAGTGGAAGGCAACGGCGTGATGAAAGTAGATGATTTCGGACATTACAGAATCGCTCCAGGCGCGGGCGCAACCAGCGAAATCAGGATTACTGCTACGATGCAGGACGGCTCAACCTACAAAGACACCAAGATCTTCAACGTCAAGAACGTTCCGGCACCAACGGTTCATCTAAGCCAAATGAAATGGATTCCGGGCGCCACGCAAGGAAGTTTGACCCCAGAGGAACTGGCAAATGCTGAGATTTCGCTGCACATGATTGATTTCGACTACGATTTGCGCTTTATCGTCACCGGATTTCGGGTGTTGTTCCCCAACGGTAAAAGCCTGGATGTGGAAGGAAACAAGCTCGACGCGAAAGCGCTGGACATGCTGAAGAAAGTGCGCCACAATGCCGAGGTTAAAATACAAAACATCCGCGTGGCACCTGTTTCTGGCGATGATGTGTTGCTCTTTAAACCAACGCCCATCACGATAAAAGTCAATAAAAAAGCGCGTCCAAAAAAATGAACGCGCTTGCTTTTATATTCAGCTAAAAAGCTTATTTGATACTGGCAGTCAAATATTCCCGGTTCATGCGGGCAATATTGTCCAGCGAAATGCCTTTCGGACATTCCACTTCACAAGCACCGGTATTGGTACAGTTACCGAAGCCTTCAGCGTCCATTTGGCGTACCATATTCAAAACGCGGTCGGCAGCTTCCACTTTTCCTTGTGGCAAGAGCGCAAACTGCGACACCTTAGCCGAAACGAACAGCATGGCAGAAGCATTTTTACAACTCGCCACGCATGCGCCACAGCCAATACAAGTTGCCGCGTCGAATGCTTTGTCGGCATCGTCTTTTGGAATAGGAATCGCGTTTGCATCAATGGTGTTGCCCGAAGTGTTCACCGAAATGAAACCTCCGGCGTGTTGGATGCGATCAAAAGCACTACGATCTACGACCAAATCCTTGATAACCGGAAACGCTTTCGCGCGGAACGGCTCAATGAAAATGGTATCGCCGTCCTTGAATTTACGCATATGCAATTGGCAGGTTGTCACGCCGCGGTCTGGGCCGTGCGCCTCGCCATTGATGAACAAAGAACACATGCCACAAATGCCTTCACGACAATCATGGTCAAATGCTACCGGATTATCGCCCTTGTTGATGAGTTGCTCGTTCAAGACGTCGAGCATTTCCAGGAAAGACATATCCGGCGAAACGTCGTCGATGTTGTAATCGACCATTTTCCCTTTATCGGCGGCGTTCTGCTGACGCCATATTTTCAATTTGAGTTTCATACTTTTCAGTTTGAATGCCTAAAGTTCAGGTCATCGGTCTTTCGACTTTCGACTTTCGACTTTCGACTGATTTATTTGTAGCTTCTTTGAACCAGTTTCACATTGTCGAACACCAGTGGCTCTTTATGCAGCACTGCATCGCTCGGCTTGCCTTTGTATTCCCAAGCGGCCACGTAGGCGAAATTTTCGTCGTCGCGTTTGGCCTCGCCGTCTTCGGTTTGGTATTCCTCGCGGAAATGCCCGCCGCACGATTCGTTACGGTGTAATGCATCTTTCGCGAACAACTCACCCAATTCCAGGAAATCGGCCACGCGCATGGCTTTCTCAAGCTCTTGATTGAACGAATTCATCGAGCCGGTTACTTTTACGTCGCGATAGAACTCTTCACGCAAAGCGGCGATTTCATCAATGGCCTCCGTTAGTCCTTTAGCATTTCTGGCCATCCCGACTTTATTCCACATAATTTTTCCGAGCTTCTTGTGGAAATAATCAACGGAATGTTTTCCGTTGTTGTTGAGGAATTTTTCCAGTTGGTCACGGACGTTTTTCTCGGCCTGGTCAAATTCAGGTGTATCGGTCGGGATTTTACCGGTACGGATATCCGCAGCCAAATAATCGCCAATCGTGTAAGGCAATACAAAATATCCGTCGGCCAAACCTTGCATCAGTGCAGACGCGCCTAATCGGTTTGCGCCGTGGTCGGAGAAATTCGCCTCGCCTATGGCATAACAACCTGGAATGGTCGTCATCAAGTTGTAATCAACCCAAACGCCGCCCATGGTATAGTGCACCGCCGGGTAAATCATCATCGGGGTTTCATAAGGGTTCTCATCGACGATTTTTTCATACATCTGGAACAGGTTGCCGTATTTTTCTTCGATGACTTCCTTGCCCAGCGCACGAACGAGCGACATGTCGTTTTCGTTCAAATGCCTGATGCGCGCCTGATCTTTGCCATAACGCTCGATGGCTGAAGCGAAATCAAGATACACCGCTTCGCCAGTCTTGTTCACCCCGAAACCTGCATCGCAACGCTCTTTTGCGGCACGAGACGCAATGTCGCGCGGTACAAGGTTACCGAACGACGGGTAACGCCTTTCGAGATAATAGTCGCGATCTTCTTCGGCAATCTGCGTTGGCTTCAAACGGCCTTCCCGGATGGCTTGCGCGTCTTCTAATTTCTTTGGAACCCAGATGCGGCCGTCGTTACGAAGCGACTCAGACATCAACGTTAGCTTAGATTGGTGGTCGCCCGATACCGGAATACAGGTGGGGTGGATTTGTGTATAACAAGGATTCGCGAAAAACGCGCCTTTCTTGTGGATTTTCCAAGCCGCAGTGGCATTACTGCCCATCGCGTTCGTGGAAAGGAAAAACACGTTGCCGTATCCGCCGGAAGCGATGACCACGGCATGCGCAGAATGCCTTTCAAGCTCGCCGGTAATGAGATTTCTGGCGATGATGCCGCGCGCCTTGCCGTTTACGATAACAACATCAAGCATTTCATGGCGGTTGTACATTTTGATTTTTCCACGTCCGATTTGACGGTTCATCGCCGAATAAGCGCCGAGCAACAATTGTTGCCCCGTCTGGCCTTTCGCATAAAAAGTCCGGGAAACCAACGTTCCGCCGAACGAGCGATTGTCGAGCAATCCGCCGTATTCACGCGCCAAAGGAACGCCTTGCGCCACGCATTGGTCAATGATGTTCGCCGAAACTTCCGCCAAACGGTGAACGTTTGCTTCACGGGCGCGGTAATCGCCGCCTTTTACGGTGTCATAAAACAACCTAAACGTAGAATCGCCGTCGCCTTGATAGTTTTTCGCCGCGTTGATGCCGCCTTGTGCCGCTATGGAATGCGCACGCCTTGGCGAATCCTGAAAGCAAAATGCCTTTACGTTATAACCCAATTCGGCCAATGTTGCAGCCGCCGAACCGCCCGCCAAACCCGTTCCTACGACGATTACGTCAATATTCCTTTTATTGGC
Organism: Flavobacterium longum; assembly: GCF_965137575.1. Taxonomy (NCBI): domain Bacteria; kingdom Pseudomonadati; phylum Bacteroidota; class Flavobacteriia; order Flavobacteriales; family Flavobacteriaceae; genus Flavobacterium; species Flavobacterium longum. The sequence continues at coordinate 76,686 of NZ_CBCRZJ010000007.1, forward strand.
CGGGTTAACAAGGTTGATATGGTTTTTATAATTTGTCCATTTCTGATCGATTGGACCGTTTGGAATTTTTGAATCTAATGCCATGGAATTAAGCTTTTAGAAGGAAGTGAATGTATAACGGAATGGCGGCAAACAGCAGCGGCACGACAATCGAAAAGAAAGTCCCAAAAGACTTGATCATGCCATTGTATTTTGGGTGATTCCAACCCATTGACTGGAAAGCCGACGCAAAACCGTGATTGAGGTGGAATGCCAGCACAATCATGGAAACGACGTATAAAATCGTGAAAAGCAAGCCATATTTGGCGTCCTTGAAGAAATCGATGGTGATTTTGTAAAGGTCTTTGTATCCTTCGGCAATCTTGATTTTCTTTGGTGTAAGCGTGTAGAAAGTGGTGCCTTCCAAAACCACGTTTTTTCCATCGACGGTCTGCACGGGCAGGTAACGGTCTTGACCAACGCCAGTTGTAATATAAAATTCCTGAGTGATTTTAGGCATGCCCGGCATCATTTCTCGCTCAATGGCCAGTTTCTGCAACGGCATATTTTTGTCAAAATGCATACGTGCCCAGAAGTTGACCATGTGTGTCACGATAAAAATCAGGATCAATGTGCCCAAAACCGCCATGTTGCGCGATGCCCATTTGGTATTGGTTTCTGGCTTTTCCTTCGCGTACCGAACCGGCCTGGCTTTGGCATTCTGGTAGGCGAGCATGATGCCGTCTACAGCGTGAAAAAGAATCGAAAAATAAGTCAAATAAGAAAGCGCCTTCACTGCCGGGTTGCTGGTCATGAAAAGCGCATACTGGTTAAAATGGTCTGCATCACTAAAGATAAGTTGCAGGTTTCCGGCCAAATGCCCCAAAAGGAACAGGCATAAAAACAAGCCCGTCAAGGCCATCCAGTATTTCTTCGCGAGGGATGATTTTAATAAAGCAGATTTTGCCATAGGGTTTTGTGGAATTTATTTAGAAAAATCACACAAATTTACACCTATTTGGCCTTTGCTACAATACTTTCAGTTATTTATAATGAATATAAAAAATAGTCAAAATCTATTGCTCGAAGGAAGGAATCAGCCCACGCAATCCCATATCTACAACGTTTTCGCCGATGGCCGGTTCAAACTTGCCGTCAGCGTTGATTTCATGCCACTCAAAACTATGGTTGACGGACAGGCTCAGTGTCACCACGACATCATCGGTTTCATTGCCGGTGATTTGCAGATCATTCAAGAATTGACCAGTCACCACGCACGACCCAGGCGGGATGGCGGAAGTTGCCGCCAGCGGATTCGGTACCGTCGTCGCCCCGGCTGGCGCCTGGCCGCTGGTTTGATAAGGAACGTCGTCGAGCGCAAAAGCCCAATAACCTTGCGCGCGATTGCCATCGACGGTAAAGAAGTTATTTCCGATGCTGTGGGTCCCGATGTAGGTATTAAAACCAACAAAACTGGCCAGCGTTCCGTCATAGTCTGCACCGTTACTCCGAACGGATATGCCGAAATTCTGGTAACCGAGTGAGCAGCGCACATACCGGTAAGTTCCAGCCGTTACACTTCGAAGAGGAATCTTCAAGAAAACTTCGCCTTCAGACACGATTTTGGACTGGCTAAAGTCAATGGCATTTGCGCCGCCTTGCGTAGTTTCTGGCGCATGATATAAAACGGTGCCTTCGCCCAACTGCGTATAAGCGGTTTGTGCAAATTCAAGATAATGTGACGAAATGGTATTGAATGCAGGTGTTTGGGCGGCGTTTCCGGAAGCAATCGGCACTGGCGCGCCCAAATTGTTCAGTCGGGCTTGGTTGGGGTCGAATCTAAATTTGACGATCAGCATTGGCTCGTCGGTGTCATCGCTGTTACACGACACCGATCCGATAGCAAACGCTATAATGACAGGCAAGAGGAACAGGATTTTCTTCATGGTCAGGGCTTTGGTTTGTAACGGCGTTTCTAACCGTTTAGTATCGGGCGGTTAGACGAACCGTTAACAAGTTTGTAACAATACTTTATAAAAAAGTACTTTTGCGTCATGCAAACTAAACTGTCTTTCGCCAATTACATTACCGAGATTGCGGGCACCGAAGACGCCGTCGAATTGTCCGCGATATTAAAGTCGTTTAACCGGATATCGTTCCGAAAAAACGGATTTCTAGTACGCGAAGGCACGGTTTGCAACCATTTCTGTTACATCGAAAGCGGCATCCTGCAACATGCCATTATGGTAGACGGCGCTGAAAAAACAACCTATCTCGCGCTCCGGAATACAGTAACGACCTCGCTGTTCAGCTTTTTGCATCAACGCCTGTCGCGCAAAGATGTAAAAGCCATCGTGGATTGCGTAATCTGGACGATTGATTTACCGACGTTCCAAAAACTGTTGCAAGAGAATAACTTGTTCCGAAAGTTCTACTACCAATTGCTGGAGCGGCAAATTTGTTTGATTGATGACTATAGAATCGACCTGCTGACTATGACGCCCGAAGAACGATACGCCAAACTGCTGGCCAACGAACCCAATTTGTTGCAACAAGTGCCGTTGCGATATTTGGCGTCTTTCCTGGGCATTTCGGACCGTCACATGAGCCGCATCCGCAGCAACGTAAAATAGCGCCATTTGGCCGCTTCGCCACCGGAGGAAAAGCGTAAATTTGGCTTGTCTATTTAATCATTTTACCATGAAATATTTACCGATTGACCGCAACCTGTTCATCAAGAACCGCAAGAAGTTTACGGCCGAGATGAAACCAAAGAGCGTCGCCATTTTTAATTCCAACGATATCTATCCCGTGAGCGCAGACAGTACGTTGCCGTTTGCGCAGCACCGCGATATTTTTTACCTGAGCGGCGTAGATCAGGAAGAGAGCATTTTGCTGCTTTGCCCTGATGCGCCGTATGAACACCAACGCGAGATGTTGTTCCTTCGCGAAACAAATGAACACATCGCAATCTGGGAAGGCGAAAAGCTCACCAAGGAACGCGCGCTTGAAGTTTCCGGCATTAAAACCGTGCACTGGCTGAAGGATTTCGAAAAGGTGTTGTATGAAATCATGACTTACACCGAAACCATGTACATCAACACCAACGAGCACTATCGCGCATCCGTGGAGACAGAAACCCGCGAAGACCGTTTCGTGAAATGGTGGAAAGCCAAATATCCGGCGCACAATGTGGCGAAGAGCAACCCGATTTTGCAGCGCTTGCGTTCGGTGAAAGAATCGGAAGAAATCGCCTTGATCCAGCACGCCTGCGACATTACGGAAAAAGGCTTCCGCCGTTTGTTGCCGTTCGTAAAACCCGGCGTGGCGGAATATGAAATCGAAGCCGAACTCATCCACGAATTTGTCCGGAACCGTTCCAAAGGATTTGCCTATACGCCAATCATTGCCTCGGGCAACAACGCCAATGTATTGCACTACATCGAAAACAACCAAGTCTGCAATGCCGGCGATTTGATCTTGCTTGACGTGGCGGCCGAGTATGCCAATTACTCTAGCGATTTGACACGTACGATTCCGGTGTCTGGCCGTTACACCGACCGGCAAAAAGCGGTTTACAATGCGGTGCTTCGCGTGAAAAATGAGGCCACGAAAATGCTTCGTCCCGGCACATTGTGGAAACAATACCACGTTGAAGTCGGTAAAATCATGACTTCGGAATTGCTTGGATTGGGCTTGATTGACAAGGCCGACGTGCAAAACGAAAACCCGGATTGGCCCGCTTACAAGAAATATTTCATGCACGGCACCTCGCACCATTTGGGCTTGGATACGCACGATTACGGATTGTTGCACGAGCCGATGAAAGCCAATATGGTATTTACCGTTGAGCCGGGTATCTATATTCCGGAGGAAAAATTCGGCATCCGTCTCGAAGACAATGTCGTGGTTCAGGAAAGCGGCGACCCTTTCAACTTGATGCGGAACATCCCGATTGAGATCGAGGAGATTGAATCGTTGATGAACGTTTAAACTTATAAAAATCTTCGGCCGCGAATTCTCGAATTTTTTGATTCTAGGATTCGCGGTTGTTTTTTCAGAAATCTGTATTAAATGTTTCGCTTGTCTGTATTGCGAAAATTATCTTTGTAACATGGAAACGCTTCATTTCAAAAACATCTCCGTCAACTATACCGACTCCGGGAAAGGCACCGCAGTCGTCCTTTTGCACGGCTTTCTCGAAAATGCTACAATGTGGGACGCTTTCATTCCCGAATTGTCCCAAAAATACCGCGTCATCACCATCGATTTGCTTGGGCACGGAAAGACCCAGCCGCTGAATTACGTCCAGACGATGGAAGACAACGCCGACATGGTTTTGTCTGTGCTGAATGAACTGCGCATCCGAAAAGCCATTTTTGTTGGTCATTCCATGGGCGGCTATGTGGCGCTGGCCTTTGCCGATTTGTTCCCGAATATCGTGAAAGGCGTTGCGCTGGTGAATTCTACGGCCAAGCCTGACAGCGCAGAGAGAAAACTCAATCGGGACCGCGCCATTGTTGCTGTCAAACAGAATTACGCCAGTTTTGTGCGGATGTCTGTCGCGAATCTCTTCAGCGAAGACAACCGGGAGCGTTTCGCCAAGGAGATCGAAGCCGTAAAATTCGAAGCCTTGAAAACGCCGTTGCAAGGAATCGTCGCATCCCTGGAAGGAATGAAAATCAGGAAAGACCGCGAACTGCTGCTGCATGAAGGGAAATTCCCGGTATTGTTGGTTTTAGGAAAAAAAGATCCGGTTTTGAATTTCGAGGAGACGCAAGAATTGAAAAAACACCCGAACGTCTCGTTGGAAGTGTTTCCGGATGGCCACATGAGCCCAATTGAAAACCGGCGCGATCTCCAAACCGTACTGCACAACTTCCTGAAACGTTGTTAGGTTTTTTCGATAAACGGAATATCGGCATCCAATATTTCACGCAGCAATAGCGCCAGTTCGTTTATGTAAGCTGATGAAATTTGATCGGTTACGATGGCGGTTTCCGATTTTTCTTCCACAAAACCAAATGGCAGGAAACCCGCGCGCATGTTCTTGAACGAAATGATGCCGACTTCGATGTCGCGCCCGGCGGCATGCGGTGCAAACATGAATGCATAGGCCAGCACTTGGATGATTTTGTCGTTTTTGATGTCGTCGGTCAAACCGTTCCAAGTGTTGAGCTTGATGTTCCTTTTCTCAACCTTGCCCGTTTTGTAATCGACGATGCGGATTCTTCCGTTGCGCTCTTCGATCCGGTCAACCGAACCGCCGATCAGTACCGGATAAGGCAGGATTTCGTGCGACAATTGCCGCTCAAAACGTTTTTCGAGCGCGATGATTTTGACGGCAAGCTCTGGATCTTGGTCAAATTCGGCGATTTCCATCTTGATAAAATTCTGGACGTGACGCTTTGCTACTTCAAACGCCAGAAGGTTTTTCCCTTTTTTGATTTCGCCTTCACGGTAAATTTTCTTGAACTGCAACAAGACTTCTTGATCAAGTTTCTCCATGGCATCGCGCAAATCCTGCTTGGTGAGGAACCGACCCACAAAAGGCAAATAAAGCGCTTCCAACGCGCCGTGGATGATGGTGCCGAGCGTGTTCACCGCAATGTTTTCTTCGACCTCATCGGTTTGGGAAATACGCAATATCCGCTGGAAATAAAATGTCATCGGGTCACGGATGTACGCCGTCAGCGACGAAGGCGAAAATCCGGTCTGGGCCAATTCCTTTAACCGATTGACAACGGTTTCGGACTTTTCGACGACCGCCGGCTGGTAGGCTTGACTCGGCACTTCGGCCTGATAGATTCGGTGCGATAATGCGTGCGAGGGTTGTTGTTCTATTTCCAACTGCGTAATGAACCGGCTTTTCTCACCACCGTCGAGCCCTTCGCTTTCCGTGTTATACAACAAATAGACATTTTGAGAGCGTTGCAGCAAATGATAGAAGTGATAGGTATAAATGGCATCTTTTTCCTTGAATGTCGGCAAGCCCAGTTCGCGCTTCACATCATACGGGATGAACGAGTTTTGCGTCTTTCCCGCAGGAAATTTTCCCTCGTTGACCGACAAGACGATGACATTCTCGAAGTCCAGCACGCGGCTTTCCAGCACGCCCATGATTTGCAATCCTTCCAGCGGTTCGCCTTCGAACGATACGTCGGCGAAATCGATGATCTGTTTATAAATCGTATGCAACACGTCTAGATTTTGCACGGTCTGTTGGGCAAAATAACTGCGCAATTGGTTGATGGTCTTAAAGACCGCATAGAGGAACGCCTTGGCGATTTTGTCTTGCTGGTTGTCGTTGCCCAATTGATGCTTAATGTGCAATAAAATTGCAGAAAGCCGCTCCAATACGCCGCCGGCGTCCATGTCCCAACGTTTGAACAGTAAATCGAAATAGCCGTCTTCCAAACCATACAATTCAAACAGGCGCTGGCTGACGATAAAGGTGTAATTGTTCCTGTTGATGGTTTGCACAAGATTCCCCGCACGAAGCATCGGTTCCACGAGCGGATGCGTGAGCACGTCGAGCACATCTTTGTAGTACATGACGTAACTGTTGGCATTGCGTTTCAGCGAATTCAGGTGGAGTTTGAAGAGTTTCGCAATCAGGATTTGCGCCGGATTGTTTTTGCCGGAATAACCCATGGTAATATTGAGCGCTGGCGTATCGGCGGGAAGCGCATGCAGCAACGGCAACAAAAGGCTTTCTTCCGAAAGCACAATGGCCGTGCGGCTTAGATCTGTCGTTCGTTTGAGAATATTAGCGACGATGCTTCCTGCTATTTTAGCTTGCCCGATGGACTTGGGCGTGCCAATGATTTCGATCGACTTTCCCTTGGTGAAATGCCCAGACGTCCAGTCAAACGGATGCTTTTTGTAATACGCCCAGTTCTTTTTGTATCGTCTGAGAAACAATCCTGCGGCATGGTGCGGATCGTCGAGGAAGCAACTATCGGCATCCCAATATATTGTTGCTTTCGCAAAGCTTAGCAACTGCTGGAAAATGTTTTCTTCGGCGGCATTCAGCGCGTTAAAACCTGCGAAAACGTGAATTCGATTTTCTTTACCGAGGTAGCGGTGTAATCCTTTAACGGCCTCGCGGTAAATCATCCCTTGATAGCCGAGCCGCTTCTCCAGTAGATGTTGATACAACGCATGATAGTACGTCGGCAACAACTTCCAGAACTCCAGATAACTGGCAATGAGTTCCGTTTTTTCATCGCCGACGGACCAATGCTCCAACTCCTTGATGTCTTCCAGGTACTTCAGGACTTTCTCCGGCGGGGAAATCAGGTAACGATCGATTTCATTGAAATCCTGTAACAGGGTTTTCGCCCAGTTTGCGAATACTTCAAAGGATTGTCTGTTGGATTGGTCTGTAACGCACTCATAAACCTGATAAAATTCAAACAACAATGCAATGTTGTCTATAGCGCTTATACCTGCAATCTCTTGAACAAAATCCTCGATGCTGATGATATCGGGCGCAAAAACATTGCCTTCGATCTCATGCTTGATGGCTTCAACGAAAAAGACCTTAGCGCGCCTGCTAGGCAAGACGACGATCAAGTCTGCGATGCCGGAACCGTAGTCTGCGAATAGTCTTGCTGCGAGTTCTTTCAGGAAAGTGTCTGCCATGGCATAAAAATAAAAAAACGCCCCGGATAACCGAGGCGTTCTTCTTTATATTTCGGGAAGATTACTCCTTGATGAGTTTCACTTCAACCCTTCTGTTGTTGGCTTTGCCTTTAGCAGTTTTGTTGGTGTCGATTGGCCTAGACTCGCCGTAACCAGCGGAGTTCAAACGGCTAGCGTCGATACCATTCTCGATCATGTAGTTTTTAACGGCTGCCGCTCTGTTTTCAGACAATGTCTGGTTCATAGCGTCTTTACCGTCACTGTCCGTGTGACCTTCAATCATGAAGCGAGAGTGAGGGAACTCTTTCAAGATGGCCGCGATGGCTTGCAATACAGGGAAAGTTTCTTTCTTGAATGTCGCTTTACCACTGTTGAACAAGATCGTTTTAGCGTAGTCGTTCAATTTCTTCACTTGCTCTTCTGACATTTCAGGACAGCCGTTGTTGGCTACAGTTCCTTTAACTTCAGGGCATTTGTCGTCTTTGTCAAGAACACCGTCGCCGTCTGTATCTGGCCATGGGCAACCTCCGTTTTCAGCTGGACCTTTCACTGTAGGACATTTGTCTGACTTGTCGGTAACGCCGTCACCATCTGTGTCAGGACATCCGTTGAGTGATTTCAAGCCAGCTTCGTCTGGACAAGCATCGTCTTTATCTGCAATACCGTCGGCATCGCGGTCCGGACAGCCATTAAATTCAGCCAAACCTGCTTCTTCAGGACAAGCATCATCTTTGTCGATGATTTTGTCGCCGTCTGTATCAGGACAGCCGTTAAATTCTTTCGGACCAGCGACTTCAGGACAAGCATCGTCTTTGTCGTAAATGCCGTCGCCGTCTGTGTCTTTACCACCAAACTTGAACGTAAGACCGGCAAAATGTTGCATATGTGATGGGAAAACGTTTCTGTCGTCTTCAAACGAATGCTTGTACGTTGACTGGAATGACAAACCTACATTTTCAACGAACCAGAAAGTGATACCCAAACCACCATTCACGGTCCCGCCGCTTTTCACGTCGTCAAACCAAGTGTAACCACCGCCAATGTGCGCCGATGGGTCAAACCACTTAGAACCGATAAGGTTCATCAAGCTATATTTCAATTGTCCGTCCACTGCGTAATAGCTCAAGTCGCCAGGATTGCTTACTGTGTAGTCGCCAGCGTCAAGATATGGACGTTCGTTTACGAACCTAGTGATACGGTTTACAGATCCGGACACGCCGAATGTGAAACCTGAGCCTACGTACCTAGATACGTTTACATAAGAAATAGACGGAAGGATGTTCCAGTTCTTTCTCGCGTTAAAGTACTGCGAGAGCTGGTCTTCCAACCTAGATGCAGCGCTTACTCTGGTATCCACTGCATTTACCCCGAATGATATTGCCCATTTGTTGTTGTCGTCCTGAGCCTGTGTGCTCAAGCCCAATAACATCAATGCCGCAACAGCAATTTTGTTCAGATGTTTCATACTTGATTTTATTATTTAGTTACAAAGTTATTGGAAACAAAAGTAATGTGTTAAAATCTAACGGCAAAGCGATTTCGTTAAAAATAACATAACTTTAAAAATTTTCCTTCATTTTTACAACGCCTAAAGACAGCCCCACTTTGGTAAACGCATCAATGCATTTGTCGAGGTGTTGTTGCGTATGTCCAGCCGATAACTGTACGCGGATACGCGCTTTTCCTTTCGGCACGACCGGAAAGAAAAACCCGATGACATAGATGCCTTCTCTAAGCAATTCTTCCGACATTTTCTGGGCCAGTTTGGCATCGTAAAGCATGACCGGCACAATGGCAGAGTCGCCATCGATAATATCAAATCCGGCCTTCTTCATTCCTGCCTTGAAATAGTTGGTATTCCATTCGAGTTTGTCCCGCAAAGTCGTGTCTTTCTCAAGCAACTCAAAAACCTTAATGGAAGCACCGACGATGGCCGGCGCCAGTGAATTCGAAAACAAGTACGGCCGCGAGCGCTGGCGTAGCATTTCTATAATTTCCTTCTTGCCCGTAGTGTAGCCGCCCATTGCGCCACCCAAGGCTTTTCCTAATGTTCCCGTGATGATGTCTACGCGGCCCATGACACCCTTTGCTTCCAGCGTTCCCTTGCCTTTTGCGCCGATGAATCCGGCGGCGTGGCATTCATCTACCATGACCATCGCGTCGTATTTATCGGCCAGGTCACAGATTTTATCCAATGGTGCCACCAGACCATCCATCGAGAAGACACCGTCGGTCACAATGATTTTAAAACGCGCGCCCGCTTCATCGGCTTTGATGAGTTGCGTTTCCAAATCCGCCATGTTGTTGTTCTCGTATCGGTAACGCATCGCCTTACACAACCGCACGCCATCAATGATGGACGCGTGATTCAGCGAATCTGAGATAATCGCATCTTCTTCGTTGAACAACGGTTCGAAAACGCCGCCATTGGCATCGAACGCCGCAGCGTAAAGAATCGTGTCTTCGGTTCCGTAAAAATCAGCGATCTTTTTTTCCAATGATTTGTGGATATCCTGCGTGCCGCAAATAAAGCGAACCGACGACATTCCGAATCCGTGCGTATCCATCGCATCTTTGGCTGCTTGAACCACTTCTGGGTGAGACGACAATCCGAGATAATTGTTCGCGCAGAAATTCAGCACTTTTTCACCGGTGGAAATCGTGATTTCGGCACCTTGCGGAGAGGTGATGATGCGTTCTTTCTTGAACAATCCGTTTTCTTCGATTCCCGCGAGTTCTTGGGCGAGATGGTCTTTTATTTTTCCGTACATGGTGTTGTTTTTATCGAATTTTGAAGGTCACAAATCTACAACATTTACTGTCGCCCCAATATACACCAACACCTTTTTGCTGACGCGGTAACCCATAGATTCCAGCGCATGCTGGTAACTTTCCAACTGTGCAATGTATTTTGGATGGTGCGCGCCGGTTTTGTAATCAAGCAAGTACACTTCCCGTTCTGCGACAAGCACAATCCGGTCAGGTTTTACGGGCGATTGATCTTTGCGGATGATGGTTTTCTCGGAAAGGACTTTGTATTGCCCGGCGTAAAATTCCCTAAGCGATTCATGGCTAATGATCCGGCCGATGGTTTCGTCTATGTCCTGTCGTTGTGCGGCGGTAATCAGTCCGGATTCCACGGCGCGTGTTACGGCAGCGGCAACATCTGCGGCGGTCGCGATGGACGACAAGATTTCATGGACAACATTTCCGTATTCGATTGCTTCCTGCTGTTTTGTGCCCCACATCAACGATTCGCGTTGCGCGATGCGGATTGCGTTTGGTGGTAAAAACGCTGTCAGCACCGGAAGCGGTAATGTGCTTTTTTCCGCAGTTGTTTTCACGGAAAGTCTCGTGGATTTTCCGAAAACATATCGCAATTCCGTTTCGTTGAACAGGTTTTTCTCCATCAGATAGCGGATGAAAAACGAAGACAGGTTATTTTTGGCCGGCATACGTTCTTTGCCAGTCAGATTCATCGCCGAAATCACGAATAATTGTTCTTCGGCACGCGTCAGGGCTACATACAACACGTTGATGTTGTCCAGCAATTCTTCCTGTTTTTTCTGTTTGAACACGGCCGATGCCTCGGAGCCAAAAGCTTCAACGGCCGACGTATTGTCAACCAACACCTTGGGCAATCCCAAAACCGATTCGTCTGAATCCAGCCACAGTTTGTCTTTGGGTTTCAGGGCGAAATTCTCTTCGGCGAATGGGAAAATCACCACCGGAAACTCAAGGCCTTTTGATTTATGAATCGTCATAATCCGTACTGCGTCTGCGTGTTCGGGCGACGGAATACTGAATTTTTCTGCGTTCCGATCCCAATACTCCAAAAATTCAGAAATGCCGCCTTGCGCTTTCATGTCGCGCTCCAGAACAATGTCCAGGAAATATTGCACATATGCATTCCCGGGCGAAACCACGAATCGCGACACGACAAATTCTACGGCTTCATACAATGATTTCTTGCGAATGTCTTGGAATGAAAGCGGCGCATTTGTTTCACCGAATGCAGACAGCCAATCCTCGAATTCCTTTTCATTCACTTTGGCGACGCCCGCCGCAAGGAAATCGTGCAGCGGCATGGTGTCTTGCAAATGCCTGCCGATGTACTGCAGGAAAAGCGCCTTTGATTCTATATCGTTGCCGTTCCTGAGATAGCGCAGCAGGTTCACGATGAACCTTACTTCGGTGGCATTCGCGATGATTAAAGTCTCTGATGAAATTATGGGAATACCGTGGGCCGTTAGGAAATTCGCAACAGCAACGCCATGGTCGCGTTTTCGCGTTAAAACAGCAATCTCGCCGTACGAAAACCCTTGGTCACGGCAACGCGAAATCGTTTCGAAAACAGCGTTGACATACAAATCTTCCTTGTCGATTGGTTCTTCTTCGTCCACGTCTTTCGGGATAAACTGCAGTTCTACGTAACCGCCGGTTTTGTCGTTGACTTGTTGGCGGGAACGATTTTCATACAAATCACGATAGTCTTCGTGCTCGAACTCGCCCGACAGGAACCTGAAAAAATCATTGTTGAAATCTACGACCTGTGAATAGCTGCGGTGGTTGCGCCCAAGGGTGAACAATTCCTTTTCAGGATTATTGAACGGATTGTGCGTCTTGGAAAGCGCGATGAACTGTTCGGCCTTGCCGCCGCGCCAACGGTAAATGGATTGTTTCGGGTCGCCGACGATCATGAGCGAACCGCGCCGGCCGTCCAAATCTTCTGACGACAGCGCATTATCGATGAGCGGAATCAAGTTTTGCCATTGCAATTCGGAAGTATCTTGAAACTCGTCGATAAAGAAATGCCGGTATTTTTCGCCCATGCGCTCGTAAATGAAAGGCGCGGGCTGGTTCTGGATGTGCTCGTAAATGAGTTTGTTGAATTCGGCGATAGACAAAATCTGTTGTTCCTGCTGGATGCGCGTGAGCTCGGCGTTGACCGTATTAAGCAAAGACAGCGGCGTAATATTCTTGAGGAATGCCCGGTAAAAACCCAGCTTTTCGTAGTTGCGGTAGATCTGGCCCAAAATGTCGAGCCACGACGGAATAAGGTTTTCGATCAAGCTGCGGTCTGCAGCGGTTTTGTTGATCGCGATCTCATCAGGCGCCGAATAGCGTTTATCGTTGATCTCACGGGCGATGACGCTGCGGATGTGGTTGGGAAAAGTGCCGCGGGAAAAAGACGCCGGATTGATGCCGTTTCGCTCGATGGATTCCCAAATTTCGACGGCGAGGCTGGCGCTGGCGAGTTCCAATTTCTCGACTTCGCCTGAAAGTTGCGCCTTAATCTTCATAAACTCCGGGATTTCTCGGCCTTTAAAATGTTGGAGTTCGTTGCGGTTGTTGTCGTTGAGGATGAGCTTTCCGGTTTCTGCAATCTCGCGAGAGATGTCCCAGCTTTTGTCGTCGTCTGTTTTTTCCATGGTGAAATCCACGAGCAAATCGGTAAGCGTCGGGTTTTCTCCGGCCTGGGCGATGAGCGCATCGACGGCTTCGGCCACGAGGTTTTCGGTGTCGAGCGACACGTCGAACGTTGTGGGCAGGTTTAAATCATGGGCGAATGTCCGGATGACACGGTGCGTGAATTTATCGATGGTGGAAATGTCAAACGCCGCATAATTGTGGATGATGTGCCGGATGATGCTGCGCGATTTGGACTGGATTTCCTGTAGCGGCAGTTTGGCTTCTGCAGCGATGTCGCGCATGAGGTTCTGGGCCTTTTCGGACGGTTGCTCTTTTGCGAATTCCGACAAACTGCCCACGATACGGCTTTTCATTTCGTGGACGGCCTTGTTGGTGAATGTTATGGCGAGAATGTTCCGGTAAGTATCTTCCTGCGCCGAAGTCAGGATAATCTTGAGGTATTCCTTCACCAAGGCGTACGTTTTCCCCGATCCGGCCGATGCGTCGTAAATGGAAAATGCGGGGCGTCGGCCCGGTCGTTCGTCTTGGATCATTGGTTTGTGAAAGTTAACTCGGAAGCCCTAGCCCGGATGGACGCGGATAGCCTTTTGAACAAAACCGCGCCATTTTGCACCTTTGGAACGGCGACCAACGGAAGCCGAAAACGAAGGTTGGAAAATGCGGTGTTTGTGAAAAAGCTATGAGCAAACAGCCGGAACAAGCTTCTTAAAAAATTTCCCAACAAGGAAATCATTCCAAAGTTAAATGTTTAAATTTGAATAAAATATTTATAAACCAATAAACGAACTATCATGGCTTTTGAATTACCGAAATTACCTTACGCCTATGATGCGCTGGAACCGCATATTGATGCGCGCACCATGGAAATACACCATACCAAACACCATAATGCCTACACGACCAACCTCAACGCGGCCATTGCCGGAACCGATCTTGAGGGCAAGACCATCGAAAATTTATTGATCAACCTGGACAAGTCAAACGCCGCGGTACGCAACAACGGCGGCGGCTTTTACAACCACAATTTGTTTTGGAAAGTGATGTCGCCAAACGGCGGCGGCGAACCGAAAGGCGATTTGATGGCGGCCATTGAGCGCGATTTTGGTTCGTTTGAGGAGTTCAAGGCGAAGTTCGCGAAAGCAGCTACGACACAATTTGGCTCTGGCTGGGCTTGGCTGTGTGTACACCAAGGTGGAAAATTGGAAATCTGTGCTACGCCCAACCAAGACAACCCGTTAATGCCTGGTATTGGCTGTGAAGGAACGCCGATCTTGGGCTTGGATGTTTGGGAACACGCGTATTATTTGAACTACCAGAACCGCCGTCCGGATTATATTACTGCGTTTTTTAACGTGATCAATTGGGAGGAAGTGACCAGAAGGTACGCGACGGAGAAATAAAAAGCGTAAAAGACCGCTGCGCTGAAAGAAGAAAGACTTGGCGTAATCCGAACTAAAAAAGCGAATCAACATAATTGATTCGCTTTTTTAGTTTCTGTACTCTTTCAGCGCAGCGGTCTGTCTTCTTTCAACGAAGTGGTCTTTCTTCTTTCAGCGCAGCGGTCTTTCCTCTTTCAACGAAGTGGTCTTTCTTCTTTCAACGAAGTGGTCTTTCGACAAAATAAAAAAGGTGGAATTTCTTCCACCCTTTTTGCCCCAAATCTACCATAAACTTAACCTACTAATGCTATGGTGGTTCAAATGTATAGCGAGGCTTCGCTGCCACAAAATTTTTTAGATGAACTACCTGAAAAAACGTTAACAAACCTATTTGTGTTAAAATTAGGTCGAAAACCGCTCTTTTTAGCAGTTTTAAAATGAAAAATCCGGGCAGGAAATCTGCCCGGATTTTTTATATGTTTTGCGCTGTGTATCAAATAAAAAAGGTGAAGTAAACTTCACCCTTTTTGCCCCAAATCTACCATAAACTTAACCTACTAATGCTATGGTGATTCAAATGTATATGGACAGGTATTTGTTAACAAAATTATTCGGCGAAATGCACCAAAATCCGATTAAATGCGCTTTTGACCGATTTTCTTAGTACGCACGGGCATTTTTGCCCTCGTAAAAGTTCATAAATGCCCTGTTTACCACGCGGTTACCGCCCGGTGTCGGGTAGTTTCCGGTGAAATACCAATCGCCTAGATTTTTAGGACAGGCTTTGTGCAGGTTCTCGACGGTTTGGAAGATGATTTTCACTTCAGCGTTGATATCTGCGGAACTCAGCATTTGTGCGATTTTATCTGAAATTTCCTGATCGGTGAACGGCGCGTAGATTTCGTTGACGTAATTCACAACATCAGCATCCTTGAATTTCTCCTGCGCTTTGCATTTGACATAGACTTCATCGACCAGATGATACATCTTGCGCTCGCGCAGCAGTTCGAGCGCCGCATTAAAAGCGACCAATCCTTCTAACTTGGCCATGTCAATCCCGTAACAGTCCGGATACCGGATTTGTGGTGCCGACGATACAATGACGATGCGCTTGGGCTTTAACCGGTCGAGCATTTTAATGATGGACATCTTTAAGGTCGTGCCGCGCACGATGCTGTCGTCGATGATGACTAGGTTGTCTTCAGGTTTTATGACGCCGTAAGTCACGTCATATACGTGCGCCACTAAATCATCACGGCTGGAATCTTCCGTGATGAATGTCCGGAGTTTGGCGTCCTTGATGGCAATTTTCTCCGTCCGGATTTTTACCGACAACAATTCCTCTAACGATTCCTTGGTTAATGTCTTGCGATTCTTCAGGATGTCATCATTCTTCCGATGGTTCAGAAAATCATTGGCGGCTTCTACCATACCGAAGAACGACACTTCGGCCGTGTTCGGGATGTAGGAGAAAACGGTGTTGTCTGTGTCATTGTCAATGGCTTCCAAAACCTGCGGCAAGACAAGTTTCCCCAATTCCTTGCGCTCTTGGTAGATTTCAGCATCGCTGCCACGGGAAAAATATATCCGCTCGAACGAACACGCTTTTTTGTCGGTGGCCGGAATGATTTCTTCTTCGGACGTGTTGCCGCTTTTCTTGATGACCAGCGCATGGCCGGGCTGCAGTTCCTTGACACGTTGGTAGTCTACATTGAACACCGTCTGAATGACCGGGCGTTCCGATGCCACCGTCACGATTTCGTCGTCTTCATAATAATAGGCCGGACGGATTCCCGCCGGATCGCGGAACACGAACGCGTCGCCGTGACCGAACAATCCAGCCATGGCATAGCCGCCGTCCCAGCCCTTGGAAGCTTTTTTTAAAATCCGGACGATGTCAAGTTTTTCGGCAATGACGGGCGAGGCTTCGCGCTTGGACAGGCCATTTTGCTTGCATTCCTGGTATAAATCGGTCACCGCATCATCCAGAAAATGGCCTATTTTTTCCATCACGGTCACGGTATCGGCCATTTCTTTCGGATGCTGGCCCAGCTCCACCAAACTGGCAAACAGTTCGGCTACATTGGTCATGTTGAAATTGCCTGCTACAATCAAGTTTCGGTGCATCCAGTTGTTCTGGCGCAAAAACGGATGAACGCTTTCAATGCTGTTCTTCCCGAACGTTCCGTAACGAACATGCCCGAGAAACAGCTCGCCGATGTAGGGCAGGTTTTTCTTTTGGAGCGCGACGTTGTCTGCATATTCAGGATGCGACTCCATTTCCTCATTGATGCGCCCGTTGATTTGCGCGAAAATGTCCTGAATGGGTTGTGCGTCATTGGAACGGATGCGGCTGATGTAACGCTCGCCCGGTTCCATATCGAATTTGATGCTCGCGAATCCGGCGCCGTCCTGGCCGCGGTTGTGCTGCTTTTCCATGAGCAAGTACATTTTCTGTATGCCATAGAAAGCGGAGCCGTATTTTTCCTTGTAAAATTCCAGCGGTTTTTTGAGCCTTAAAAAGGCGATGCCGCATTCGTGGTTGAGTTTGTCGCTCATTGTCGTGTTGTTGTGTTGTTGTCGAATGTCGAACGATTATAGTCGCAAAATTAATCATCGCTCGTCGCACTTGCGTCGAAATTGCTTTTTATTTAACTGCCTAAGGTCATTTGATATTCGACGTTCGACATTTGACTTTTTAATATAAAAAAAGCCCCGGATTTCCGAGGCATACTTTTATTCCAATTCGATTTCAAACTGCGTGAGCGCGCGGAATTTCTTGAGCCTTTCTACGGCTTCCTCGCGGGTGAGGTTTTCCATCCGTTCGGTGCCGAATTTCTCGACGCAGAACGAAGCGAGGTTCGATCCGTAAATGATGGCGTTCTTCGTGTTCTTGAACGAGATGTTTTCGCTTTGCGCCAAATAGCCCGCAAAACCGCCCGCAAACGTATCGCCTGCACCGGTTGGGTCAAAAACTTCTTCCAGCGGAAGCGCCGGCGCGAAAAACACGTCTTTATCATGGAACAACAGTGCGCCATGTTCGCCTTTCTTGATGACGACATATTTCGGCCCCATCGTGTGGATTTTCGCCGCAGCTTTCACCAATGAATATTCGCCCGACAATTGGCGCGCTTCCTCATCGTTAATCGTAATCACGTCGATGCGCTTCATGACGGCGTGCAATTCTTCGAGTGCGCAGTCCATCCAGAAATTCATCGTGTCCAACACGACGAGTTTCGGCTTGACCGTCATTTGATCGAGCACACTGGCCTGTACGAGCGGATGCAGGTTGCCCAACATGACCACTTCGGCGTCCTTGAAATTCTCGGGCACTTTCGGCTGGAAATCGGCGAGTGTGTTCAATTCGGTAACCAATGTATCGCGCGAGTTCAAATCATTGTGGTATTTGCCGCTCCAAAAGAACGTCTTGCCGCCTTTGACGACTTCAATGGCCGAAATGTCTATGCCCTTTTTTTCCATCATGTCGAGATATTCCTGTGGAAAATCATCGCCCACGACCGAAACGATGGCCGGTTTCAAATGGAAAAACGAAGCGGAAAGCCCGATGTATGTGCCCGCGCCGCCCAATATCTTGTCGGTTTTGCCAAATGGCGTTTCGATGGCGTCGAAAGCAACAGTACCAACAATGAGTAATTTGTTCATTCAGAGGGAATTTTTAAAGGCGCAAAGATACGTCAACTGTTTGACAGTTGCAACCCTCAAAACGGGTGGAAAAGCAAAGTCATTTTTCGTAAAATTCCCATTCGTCGGTGAGCTTTGTGATCAGGTTGAACTTTTCATTGTAATATTTGTCCCACTCTTCAGGGCTTTCTTTGTTGTATTCCGACACAATAAAATTGCCATTGTCCATAATAAATCCATTCGGATTGTTGAACATGAAGGTCATCCTTAAAACCATTTGTTCATTGTTGCCGCAGGACTTATCGAGATACAAGTTGCCTTTGTAGATGTGGAAACACGCGCTTGGAAAATTCCTGTGGTTCGGGCTCCGTTTCATGTCATATTCCTGCGCCTCGTATTTTTTTTCAAGCAATCCGATCAATTCTTTTAAACCCTCCGGCTTTTGTTGTACGGCATGCCTGATGATGACATTGTAATCGGGCGATGTGACCAAAGTCGTGTCATTCTTCATGAAAACGCCGATTCTTTCTTCTGTCGGAAAGCCTTCCCGTTTGAGCAATTCGGCCAATTTGCCGGTCACGCGCGCCGTGGTTTCGTAAAGGATTTGCGGTTCTTTGCGGTTTTCAAGTCCGTAATCGTTTTGGTCTTCGCGAACCAATGCGTCAACTTCCACTTTTAAATGTTCATCTTGTTTGCTGATGGCCAATTTGGAAAGGGAATCATATTTTACGCAAAACGTTTTCCATTGCGGATTTTTGCGCATGCCGTCAAATAGCTTCGCTTTGAAATAAGACAGTCCCACACCTTTCGTTGCAAGTTTTTCACTCCAGGTAAAAGCGGACTTCATGTCTCGGGATAAAATGAAAACCCGAATGGCGTTGTGGATGTCGCGCGCAAACAACGTCGGGTATTTTTGCGCCAATGCGGCGTACGTTTCTTTCGCTTTTGCATATTGCCGCATCAAAATGTAACCTTCGGCCTTCTCAGTAAATTGGTAATATTCGGGCGCGGGCTTTTCGGGTTTCGGATTGTTGACTTGCACATTCTTTTCAATAATCCTGACAAAACGCGGTGCATCCTTGGCTCGTTTTGGCCGTGATTTACCCGATACTGCCGGACCGAAAAACAGTTTGCCCAAATCATATATTTCGGCATAACAGCTAAACCGGGCTAACGCAAAGACTGATTTTTCATTGACCTTGCATCTGATGGAAAAGTTTTTCCTGTTTCCGCCGAAACCTTGCCTGTAAATCAATTTCTTAAAGTAAAAGGCCGGCAATGAGTCGAGTACAATGGCATCTTTCCTGACGTGGTTTTTATAAGTCGTGATGAAACTACCCGGCCTGAAAGTCACCTTGAATAACGAATCTTTTATTTCCCCGATAAAAATTTCGGTTTTTTCGCTGGCGCCATCCATTTCAACGATATTCCAGCCGCCGGAAAAACTGCCCGTGATTTCGGCGATGCTGTCTTTCGGATTAAAAGTGCATCGCTCAATGGTAAGTTCATGGAAATAAATCGAATAATCTTCAATGTAAGTAACGGTCCTTTTGTCTTCCGCCGAAAATTCCAACCCGTAATTGATGATCCCTTTATAATCTTTAGTGTCCACGAAAAAGGGTATCGTATCTCGACTCCCGAAAGTCAGATGATCCCATAAATCATATGTATTGACGCCGATTTGGTGCGCGTTGAAATCTTTTTGGGTAAAGGTTTTCAGTTTAGGTTTTTCCTGTCCGGTACCGGCAATGACAACAAGCATGGCCAATAAAAGAATCAGTTTCTGCATCGTAAGATTTTGATTGTTATTACAGAAACGGGAAACGGTGAAAATATTGTATTAAAGGAGCTTGTCTTCGCTGGATTCATAAACCGCATCGATGGAAAGCTGCGGCAGGTTTGACGCCATCACGGCCAATGCATCACAGCGTTCATTCTGCGGGTGGTTGTTGTGGCCTTTGATCCATTTGAATTCAACTTGGTGCTGGCGGTAGATTTTAAGGAAACGCTGCCACAAATCTGGGTTCTTTTTGCCGGCAAAACCTTTCTTTTCCCATCCAAAAACCCAACCTTTCTGTACGGCATCGACCACATATTTGGAATCTGAAGTGACGAGTACCCGCGTGCCAGGTTTGATGAGTTTCTCCAACCCGACGATCACGGCCAGAAGCTCCATGCGGTTGTTGGTGGTCAGCCGGAAACCTTCATAAAATTCTTTCCGATAATCGCTCCCGACCTTTTCCATGACGACGCCGTATCCGCCTGGTCCGGGATTTCCCTTGGCTGCGCCGTCGGTATAGATGTGCACGTCGTGGATCATTGATTAGGCGATGGTTCGATTCGATGGTTCGACGAGAAGATGTTCGATTACCCTTGGAAAATGATCGTGCTCGAGTTGTTGCACTTTTGCTGATATTTCCTCACAAGTCTCGGTGCCGTTAAGCGCTACCGATTGTTGGAAAATGATGTCGCCTTCGTCGTAATGCGCATCTACGTAATGGATGGTAATGCCCGTTTCGGACTCGTTGTTGTCGCGAACCGCGCGGTGCACATGCATGCCATACATGCCTTTCCCTCCATATTTGGGAAGCAACGCCGGATGGATGTTGATGATTTGGTTCGGATACTGGGCGATGATGGTTTCCGGGAACTGGAGCAGGAAACCGGCCAGCACGATTAGATCGGGTTTAATGCGGTTAACGGCCGATAGTACACTCCCATCGTTCAATTCTGTTTTAGTGAAAACGATACGCGCCACGCCGTAGCGTTCGGCCTTATCCAGAACGCCTGCATCCGCTTTGTTGGATAGCACGGCGGCCACTTCAACCGAAGTGTTTTCGGCAAAATGACGAATGATGTTTTCGGCGTTAGAACCCGCGCCGGAAGCAAATATGACTAGGCGTTTCATCTGGTCTGCAAAAGTATGGCATAATCTGCCCGAGCACTAAATTTAATGCGCTTTTCTGAAATTATTTTTTTACCTTAGTGCACATTTATTTACTAACTCGTGGTTTTAAAATAAAGTTTTTTATTTTTGCCATCAATTTAAAATTAAAAAATAGAAATTATGTCAGACATTGCATCACGCGTTAAGGCGATTATTGTAGACAAATTGGGCGTTGACGAAAACGAAGTGGTAAACGAGGCAAGCTTCACCAACGATCTTGGTGCCGATTCATTAGACACTGTTGAGCTGATCATGGAGTTCGAGAAAGAATTCGACATCCAAATCCCAGACGATCAAGCTGAGAACATTGCAACTGTTGGCCAAGCGATTTCTTACATCGAAGAAGCTAAAAAATAATACACTTACACCCGTAAACTTCCTGTTTATGGGTGTTTTGTTTTTTATTGGAATCCAGATTGATCCAACCACAAGATATTGATGCAATGCCCATGTTTTCTTTGTAACCATAAAGCTAACATGGGTTTTGCTTCTTAAAAAGACAACTAAAATTAAAAGTATGGAATTAAGGCGAGTTGTAGTGACGGGTTTAGGTGCCCTGACGCCCATCGGGAACAATATCCAGGAATACTGGGATGGATTGATCAATGGACGAAGCGGCGCAGCGCCAATTACGTATTACGATACCGAAAAGCACAAAACCAAATTTGCCTGCGAAGTCAAAGGCTTCAATATTGAAGACTACATGGACCGAAAGGAATCCCGCAGGCTGGATAAATTCTCGCATTACGCCATCGCCTCGAGCGACGAAGCCATCAAGGACGCCGGATTGACGCCAGACAATGTAGACAAATACAAAGTCGGGGTAATCTGGGGCGCCGGGATTGGCGGTCTGGAAACGTTCCAAGAGGAAGTGATTTCGTATGCCAAAGGCGACGGAACACCTAAATTCAACCCTTTCTTCATCCCGAAAATGATTGCCGATATCGCCCCGGCGCACATCTCGATGCGCAACGGCTATATGGGTCCGAATTATACTACTGTTTCTGCCTGTGCGTCGTCGGCGAATGCGCTTATTGATGCTTTCAATTACATCCGTTTGGGTATGTGCGATGTCATCATTTCCGGCGGATCGGAAGCAGCCATTACCATTGCCGGCATGGGCGGATTCAATTCCATGCACGCCTTGTCAACCCGAAACGAAAGTCCGCAGACGGCTTCACGCCCGTTTGACGCCACCCGTGACGGATTTGTACTTGGCGAAGGTGCCGGCGCGTTGGTGCTCGAAGAATACGAACACGCCAAAAAACGCGGCGCGAAAATTTACTGCGAAATCGGCGGCGGCGGCCTGTCTTCGGATGCATATCACTTGACTGCACCGCATCCCGACGGCATCGGTGTCATCGCTGTTATGAACAACTGCTTGCGCGATGCTGGCATGAAGCCAGAAGATGTAGAGCACATCAACACGCACGGCACGTCCACTCCGCTGGGTGACGTGGCCGAACTCAAAGCCATCAGCGCGGTGTTCGGCGACCATGCCAAAAACATCAACATCAACTCGACCAAATCGATGACCGGGCACTTGCTCGGAGCGGCCGGTGCCATTGAAGCCATTGCATCCATCCTGGCCATTCACCACGGCATCATTCCGCCGACGATTAACCATGAAGTGGTCGATGAGAATATTGACCCTTCGCTGAACCTGACACTCAACAAGCCGCAAAAGCGAGACATCAAAGTGGCCATGAGCAACACCTTTGGTTTCGGCGGACACAATGCCTGTGTGCTGTTTAAGAAATTAGAGGCATAATGGGGTTCATCAATAAAATATTATTTTCAAAATCCCGTTCCCATGAAGACGGGATTTTTTTTAGCGACCTCAAGAAAATTCTGGGCTTTGACCCAATCAATACCGATTATTACAAAAAAGCATTTACGCACCGATCGTCCAACAAGTTGGATGAAAAAGGCAATCCCATCAATTATGAACGCCTTGAATTCTTGGGCGATGCCATGCTCGGGTCGGTGATTGCGGCCCACTTGTTCAGCAAAGCGCCGGGCGGCGACGAAGGCTACCTCACGAAGATGCGCTCGAAAATCGTCAGCCGCGAACACCTCAACGAACTCGGCCGCGACCTGAATTTGGCCAAGTTCATAGAAAGTAAAATTCCCCTGGCCCATTTCGGCGAGAACATCCACGGAAACGTATTTGAAGCGCTCATCGGGGCAATTTACCTGGATCGCGGCTACCTGTTTTGCGAGAAATTCATCCATACGCGCGTCATCATCCCTTATGTCGACATCGCGAAACTGGAAGGCAAAGTCATCAGCTACAAGAGTTTGTTGATTGAATGGTGCCAGAAGGAAAAGAAACATTTCCACTACGACGTGTTCGAGGACAATGCGCTCGACGGCCAACGGCTCTATGGCGTGAAGCTCAGCATCAACGGAAAAGTAATTGCGAAGGCGCGCGCCACGTCCAAGAAAAAAGCGGAGGAGAAAGCGTCACAACGGGCGTATTTTGCATTTCAGGAAAAAATTAACAGAAAATAATAGAATACTTTCAAAAGCTATATCGTTTTCGTTAATAAATAAACGTTAACAAGCCTTCTCCGCCAGATTTTCTGCCCTATAAATGCTATATTTACGGCTTATTTCCGAGAAAATGGCCATCCACCGGTTAAGCATCGACGAATTCGACGAAATCAATTACGAGCTTATCGCAATCCACACGTCTTTAGAGGATTACCGGCTGGCGTATTTCATCAATCAAAAGTTGCCGGTATTGCTCAGCAAGAATCCAGACGAAATCCCGGCACGCCACAAGGAAGGCGACACCTGGTTTTCAAGATTTACCTTCGAGCAACCCGAACAGGAAGTCGCGTGGAATCTTATCCAGAACAAAACCGAGATCAAAGTGCCACGCAAAAAAGCGTCTTCCGGCGATTTGTTCAGCGATGGATCGGGAACATTGTCTGTGGCGGAAGTGACGGCAAGACTGTATCTTTTACCAGAATTCAAAAAGGTCGACTACTTCCTGAAAATCGAAAATGCTGCTGAAAATTCCGAAGAAATTATCGGGAAACTACATACCATTGACCGCGTCTCGACCGTTTACACGATAGACGTCGGCCAATTAAAATCCAAGAACAACCTAATTTTCTAGAATACATGCCTACGACCAAAAAAACTAAAATTGTTGCTACACTCGGCCCGGCCTGCAGCACGCGTGAAGTGCTCAAGGACATGATTGACGCTGGCGTGAACGTGTTCAGGGTTAACTTTTCGCACGCTGATTATGACGACGTCAAACAACGCATCGACATCATCCGAAGCCTCAATGAAGAATTTAACTATACCACCGGAATCCTGGCCGATTTGCAAGGCCCGAAACTCCGCGTGGGCGTGATGAAAGAAGACATCGTAGTCCACAACGGCGACCTGATTACTTTCCAAACCGCCGAAGACGTGCCCGGAACCGCCGAGCGCGTGTACATGAACTACAAGGAATTCCCGAAAGACGTTAACCCGGGCGAGCGCATCTTGCTGGACGACGGCAAACTCATCTTCGAAGCCGTGGAAACCAACGGGAAAGATGAAGTGCTGTGCCGCGTGGTCCAAGGCGGCCCGTTGAAATCCAAAAAAGGCGTCAACCTGCCGAATACGAAAGTATCGCTGCCGGCCTTGACGCAAAAAGACATCAAAGACGCGCTTTTCGCGATCGAACAACAAGTGGACTGGATTGCGTTATCTTTCGTGCGCACGCCGAAAGACCTGGAAGAATTGCAGGACTTGATTGCAAAACATTCGGAACACAAAATCCCAATTGTTGCAAAGATTGAGAAACCAGAAGCCATTGAAAACATCGACAAGATTGTTGCATTTTGTGACGGCCTGATGGTCGCCCGCGGCGATTTGGGTGTCGAAATTCCCGCGCACGAAGTACCGCTCATCCAGAAGAAACTGGTGAACCGCGCCAAGACCGCGCGTATTCCGGTGATTATCGCAACACAAATGATGGAAACGATGATTACCAGCCTTACGCCCACACGTGCCGAAGTGAATGACGTGGCCAATTCGGTCATGGACGGCGCCGATGCGGTAATGCTCTCGGGCGAAACTTCCGTAGGCAACTACCCGGTGCAAGTCATCCGCAAAATGACTGAAATCATTGAAGCTGTTGAAGATTCACCGCTGATACAGGTGCCGCAGAATACGCCGCAAATCCGGACCAAGCGTTTCATCACCAAGGCCATTTGCCACCACGCCGCCATGATGGCCAACGTCATCCGGGCCAAAGCGATTTGCACGCTCACCAACAGCGGTTACACAGCGTTCCAGATTTCTGCCTGGCGTCCTTCTGCGCACATCCTGGTGTTTACGTCGAACCGACGCATCCTGACGCAATTGAACTTGCTCTGGGGCGTAAAATCGTTTTACTACGACAAGTTCGTCAGCACGGACGACACCGTGACCGACATCAACCAAATGGCGCGCGACAGTGGGTTTGTGTCCAAAGGCGAATTCCTGATCAACCTGGCCGCCATGCCGGTGGCAGACAAAGGCATGGTGAACACGTTGCGCGTTTCGGAAATTGAATAGTTGCCATTTGGCAAAAAACAATTACTTTAGGCCACATAAAAATTCAATCTCATGGAAGAACAAAGCACTTTGATTGCCTACGCGTCCGACCTCGAAAAAGCGTCGTTCTACAAGAAAACATACCTTCATGTAGCGCTTGCTATCCTGGCGTTTATCGTGGTGGAAACGATCCTAATGAACGTTGTGCCCACTGAGGCCATCCTTTGGATGATCAGCGGTAAATTTCTATGGTTATTCCTGATCGGGCTATTCTGGCTCGGGTCGATCCTAGCCGATCGATTGACGTTTCATCCTTCGCGTGAACAACAATATTTAGGGCTTGGGTTGTATGTCCTGCTCGAAGCCATTATTTTTCTGCCGATGATCACCATCGCGTGGATTTACAGTGGCGGCGGCGACATGATCCTGCAAGCTGCCGGCATTACGATGTTCATGTTCGTCGGATTGACAGCTGTGGTTTTCATCACAAAGGCAGACTTTTCGTTCCTGCGTACCGTATTGGTGATTGGCGGATTTGTGGCGCTGGGCGTCATTGTCATGGGCGCGATTTTCGGCTGGAACCTAGGCCTGTGGTTTTCCACTGCCATGGTTATTCTAGCGGTAACAAGCATCCTATATCAGACGCACCAACTCCGCAATGATTACCATACCGGACAATACGTGGGCGCGGCGTTGAAGCTTTTTGCATCCGTCATGCTGTTATTCTGGTACATTCTCCGGATTCTGATGAGCAGAAGAAACTAATAAGAGAACCGGCCGAGTGCCGGTTTTTTTTGCTAAAATTCAAACCTCAATTGCACGACCACGGTCTTTCGCTCTTCGTTATTGAGGTTGCTGAGCGATATGCCCAGTAAACGTACGGAGTCTTTCATTCGTTCTTGATAAAGCAATTCAGTAGCGGTTTCCAGGATCAACCCTTTGTCCGAAATAAAATACGGCAACGTCTTGCTTCGCGTCTGCAGCGTAAAATCAGAATATTTTATCTTCAGCGTAACCGTTTTTCCGGCCAGTTCGTAACGTTTCAAGCGTTTGGCCAATTGTTCGGCGATGGCCTGCAACTGTTCCTGCATGTAGATTTCCGATGACAGATTCTCATTGAACGTATGTTCCGCAGCGACCGATTTGGTAGTCCGTTCCGGCTTGACTTCACTGTTGTGGATGCCGCGCACCGCGTAATAATAATATGTTCCGGATTTTCCAAAATGCTTCTCGAGGAATTCGAGCGATTGCGCTTTCAGGTCTGCACCGGTGAAAATGCCGAGTTGGTACATGCGTTCGGTGGTAACTTTTCCGACACCGTAGAATTTCTTGATGGGCAATTGCTCCAGGAAGCTTTCCACCTCGTCCGGTCCAATGGTTTTCTGCCCGTTGGGCTTGTTGACATCAGAAGCAATCTTGGCGACGAACTTATTGACCGAAATTCCCGCCGAAGCCGTCAGCCCTGTTTCGGCCAGGATGCGTTCCCGAATTTCTTTTGCAATCAATGACGCGCTCGGATTTCCTTTCTTGTTCTGGGTAACGTCAAGATAGGCTTCGTCTAAAGACAGTGGTTCGACCAGATCCGTAAACTCGTGAAATATCTGCCTGATTTTATTCGAAACTTCCTTGTATCGGTCAAAACGCGGACGAACGAAAATCAAATCAGGGCAATATTTCTTGGCCAGTACGCCGCTCAGAGCGCTCCGGACACCGAATTTACGTGCTTCGTAGCTGGCCGCCGACACCACGCCGCGCGTTTCAGATCCACCGACGGCCACGGGTTTCCCGCGCAACTCAGGGTTGTCGAGTTGTTCCACCGACGCGTAGAAGGCGTCCATGTCTACGTGGATGATTTTCCGCTGCGGCTTTTCTTCGGACATGCACAAATTTAATAACTTTAACCCACGACAATTGCGCTTGCCATGGTAGAAATCGAACGGAAATTTTTGGTCGCCTCAGACGCTTTCAAGGCCGATGCGGTCCGCAAACAACACATCGCGCAGGGTTATCTGAATTCGCACCCGGAACGTACGGTGCGCGTCAGGATCAAGGGCGAAGCGGGTTTTATGACCGTCAAGGGAAAATCAAACGACAGCGGCACGACGCGGTTGGAGTGGGAAACGGAACTATCGCTCACCGAAGCACGGCCTTTGTTGGCCATTTGTGAAGAAGGCATCATCGACAAAATCAGGTACGAAATTCCGGTGGGCAAGCATCTCTTCGAGGTCGATGAATTCTTTGGGGAAAACCAAGGGCTGATTATGGCCGAAATCGAACTTTCCACCGAAGATGAAGATTTCGTCAAGCCGTCTTGGCTGGGCACGGAAGTTACCGCCGATGTGCGTTATTACAACGCCTATCTGGCGAAAAACCCTTACAAATCCTGGTAATTTAGCGTTCAATCACTTCAATGGTGACATCTACATATCCGCTATTTTTATTGTGGGCGATGTCCATGAAAGCGCGCCGCGACAAATCGATTTCACGGCCTTTCGTAAATGGGCCGCGGTCGTTCACCTCAACAATCACACTTTTTCCATTGGTCTCATTGGTTATGCGGAGTTTTGTCCCGAAGGGAAATTTTCGGTGTGCCGCCGTGTATTTGTTGTTGTCGAAACGCTTTCCACTCGCCGTACGTTTCCCGTTGAATTTGTTGTGGTAATACGAGGCATGTGCTTTCCTCTTATAAAGGCGAAACGTCAAATCCCCGAGTGTTTGCAAGCTGTCCACGGAAACCTGCAACGGGTTAATGGAATCTTGCACCACCGGGCTTAACGCTGTTTTCACGACAGGTTTGCCTTTCTCAACGGTCTGCGCGTGGAGCGAAAATCCGTTTAGAAAAAGGGCGAAAATTCCTGCCAACAGGATAAGTGTTGTGCGTTGCCTCATAAGTTTGATTTAGTTGCCGTAACCGGCCGATTGGACTATCCCAACCAAAGCTGCCACGGAATGCGGCTTAGGAGCAAGACAAGCCCGAGCACGTAGAAAATCGCAATCTTCTTGAACTTGAGTGTTTCGGCGACCCGTTTGTGCTTCGACCAGCCCACGGTAATCAAGACGATGGCAATCAAGTTAACCAGCGGATGCTCCAGAGCAAGCAGTCGGTCCATGGCGCTCATGCCGGACATTCCTACTGCTTTGATCTTATCCAAGCCGTTGGGCGAAGTGAAATACAACAACATCCCAAAAACAAACTGCACATGCGCCGCAATGAGTGCGAACATGGAAATGCGTCGGTCTTTAGGCGTAAACGGATTCTTGGCAGAAATCCCGATAAACGCGTTTACGACAGCGATTACTAAGAAAATCAGGGCGACGTATGCCCAGCCGGAGTGGGCTTTGAGGATAAATTCGTACATAGGTTGTCTAGGTTTACTTACAAATATAAACAAACCAATAAAAAAGCCCCACTTTTTTGCAGGGCTTTGGCTTGTTCTAGGCTATTTATTTTCTTTCCAAAAAGTGCTGCAACAGGAATGTTGTAGAGGCGTCATGCTTTTTGACTTGGCCGGAGTGGATTTCGTCCAGGATTTTATTGGCCAGTTGCTTGCCCAGTTCCACGCCCCATTGGTCATAACTGAAAATGTTCCAGACGACGCCTTGTACGAAGATTTTATGCTCGTACATCGCAATCAACGCGCCCAATGCTTCCGGCGTGAGTTTGTCGATCAGGATAGTATTGGTGGGTTTGTCGCCTTGGAAAACTTTGAACGGTAGCAGGAATTCGGCCTGCCCGGTTGAATATTGGGTTTTTGTGAATTCCATCCGGACTTGATCTTCGGTCTTGCCGTTGAGCAGCGCTTCGGTTTGGGCAAAAAAGTTCGACATCAATTTGTCGTGATGGTCTTGGTTGCCGTGCAACGGTTTAGCGAATCCGATGAAATCCGTCGGAATCAACTTCGTGCCTTGATGGATAAGCTGGAAAAATGCATGCTGAGAATTCGTGCCCGGTTCGCCCCAGATGATGGTTCCAGTCTGATAATTCACCGGATTGCCGTCGCGCCCGATGCTTTTCCCGTTGCTCTCCATAATGCCTTGCTGAAGGTACGGTGCGAGCTTCTGCAAGTATTGTGTGTACGGAATGAGCGCTTCGGTTTCCGCACCGAAGAAATTGTTGTACCAGACGGTAAGCAATGCTAACGTCACCGGAATGTTCTGGTCAAAAGTAGCCGTCCTGAAGTGTTCGTCCATACCATTGGCGCCGGTAAGCAATTTGTCGAAATTCTCGAACCCGACGGCCAACGCGATTGATAACCCGACCGCGCTCCACAAAGAGAAACGGCCGCCAACCCAATCCCACATCGGGAAAATATTCTCGGCCGCGATGCCGAATTCAGTGACTTTCTCGATGTTTGTGGATACGGCCACAAAATGTTTGGCCACGTCGCTTTGCTTGCCCGACCGCAAAAACCAATTGCGGATGGTTTCCGCGTTTGACAAGGTTTCCTGCGTGGTAAAGGTTTTGGAAACCACAACGAACAAAGTGGTTTCCGGATTGAGTTTCTTAAGCGTTTCCATGACGTGATCGCCATCGACATTGGAAACAAAATGAACTTTTAAATGGTTTTGGTAGTACGCCAACGCTTCTACTGCCATGGCCGGGCCCAAATCTGAACCGCCAATGCCGATATTCACGACATCGGTGAATGCCTTGTTTGTAAAACCTTTTTGTACGCCCGAAATGATTCGCTCAGAGAACGATTTCATCTTTTCCTTGACCGCAACGATTTCAGGCATCACGTTTTGGCCATCGACTTTGACCTCTACATCGCTTTTCGCACGCAACGCCGTATGCAATACCGCCCGGTTCTCGGTCTGGTTGATGACATCGCCCGAAAAATACTTGTCGATGGCATCCTTGAGTTGCATTTCGCTGGCCAATTCACGAAGCAATTTCATCGTGTCGCCTGTGATGACGTTCTTGGAATAATCAATCAGGAAATCGTTCCATTTGAG
The DNA here is from genome assembly GCF_965137575.1 of Flavobacterium longum. NCBI lineage: Bacteria > Pseudomonadati > Bacteroidota > Flavobacteriia > Flavobacteriales > Flavobacteriaceae > Flavobacterium > Flavobacterium longum. The sequence continues at coordinate 107,211 of NZ_CBCRZJ010000007.1, forward strand.
GTGAAATTTCCCGGCGCGCGACGCATCGGCCGCAAATAAGTCTTTCATGGAAACGAATTGCATCTCGGCGAAGTGTTCGCGTAAATCCATCCAAGCTTTCGTGCCCGAGGGATTGGTAGTTTGTAATGCCATAGTTTTCTATTTGTGCAATGCGGCGACGCTGTCCAGTTCCCGTTTCAGCGGCTGCATCATAGTCATGAATTGTGCTTTGTATTTCTTGTCCATCGGTTCGGCATTGGGCAATTTCAGCCGCAACGCATCCACCTGGACACCGTTTTTCCAGAATCGGTAACACACGTGCGGGCCAGTGGCCAATCCGGTGCTCCCTACTTTCCCGATGACTTGGCCTTGCGTGACGCGTTGCCCGCGACGCACCAAGATTTTGGACATGTGTAAATATTGCGTCGAATAAACTTTGTTGTGTTTAACCTTGACGAAATTTCCGTTGCCGGTGGTGTAACCCGCTGCTTCCACAACACCGGCAGCCGTCGAAAGAATTGGCGTTCCGGTTGGTGCCGCATAATCGGTGCCTTTGTGGGCTTTCCAAATGCCCTGTACGGGATGCAATCTTCGCGCAGAGAACCGCGAAGTGATCTTGCTAAATTTGAGCGGTGCCTTCAGGAAGAAATTCTTGAGCGGTTTTCCATCTTCGTCGTAGTATTCCAGCTTGCCCGAGGTTGGATTGGTCGCGAATGGAAAGGCGTAGATGTTTTTTCCTTTGTACTCGAAAAATGCCGCCTGCAGGCTGTCGACGCCGTCATACACGGTATCGTTGATGTAGCGCTCGGTGAATGTAATCCCGAATTTGTCTCCTTTCTTGAGTTTGAAGAAGTCGATTGTCCAGGCATATACCTTGGCGATTCTGGCAGCCAGTTCCGGATCTACCTTTTCCTTGGACAGTGCTTCGGCCAACGAACCGTCAAGCGCGCCGGCAATCGTGCGGCGTTTAATGGTGAGCGGCTTGGTCTTTTTGATGACGATAATCGAATCGCGCAAATCGATGACGTAGTAATTCATCTGGTCCGGCTGGTAAATAAATGCCTGAAGTTTGTTGGTCTTACCCAGCCCGCGCAGCAATGTGTATGGCCGACCCCTGCGGATCTGACGGACGTCGAACGAATCGCGTATTTTCTCGATGATGTCATATACTTTAAGCGTGTCAAGGTTTTGCCTGCCGAGGATTCCGCCGAAAGTGTCGCCTGATTTCACGGTATCGTTCACGACATTGAAATCGTTCAGCTTGAAACCGAAATCAAATTTCGACATGCGCGGTTTGGCATCGGCAACGAAAGCCTCGTCGGGCTTGTCGCTACACGACACAAACGCGAATACCATCAGTATGAAAAGGGCTATTTGTCTCAAGAGATTACACTTCTTGTCCCCAGTTGTTGCGTTCTTCTTCACTCCACAATTCGGGAAAGAAAATCCGCTTTTGGTGTTTCGGATGCATATACTTTTTCCAGTCGCTGCCGCCGGTGGCTTCGCCCGAACCAATGCCGCTGTCGATGTATTTCCTGGCCGCATTCAAATGCCCCATGACCCAAGTCACGTTCACCGTATAATCATAATGTCGCATGGCTTTGATTAGGTCCGGATTGTTTCGATCTTCGTCCGGCAGGCTCTTGAATTTTTGCCAAAGGTTAGTCGTGTTGTAGGCTTCCATTTTCCGGAGGAATTCAGCTTTGTATTTCGCCTCGAAAGCCTTCAAAAGATACGACTTCTCGCCAGTATGGTAATCTTTGCCCGCTGCCTGCCAATACAAATGCTCGAGCGCGTGTTCGTACGGCGTGTTGCGGTCTATGGTCGCGCGGAAACGATGGTCAATCAAATTGATCAAATCGGTCGAGGCAAATTCAATAATCCTGTATTGCGCACTTTGGAAACCGCTGGCCGGCGTAAGTGTGTTGCGGAATTTCATGTATTGTTCAAGTTCCATTCCGTCGCCCATAATGGTAAACGATGTGGTAAGCATATCGAAATACCGGCTGATGCGCATAAGGCGTTCGGCGAAAAAGGTGGTTTCAGGCTTCTCAATGGTGGTAATCTGATCGATCTCCCAAAGCACCATCTTGAACAACAATTCGTTGATTTGATGGTACATGATGAACACCATTTCATCGGGCAACACCGTGCGCTGCGTTTGAAGATTCAACAGCGCGTCGGTTTGGATGTAATCCCAGTATGTAATGGGCTTTCCCCACAACAGGCCTTCGAGATGCGTGTCGGTCTTTTGCCCCATGTCGGCAAATTTCCGGTCGAGTTCCTGCAACAATTGATTGGTTTGGTCTGTCATTATTTTTTCTTGGCTTTGACGGTAAACGGATATTTCAAGCCCCTGAAACCGTCCAAGTCTGCCTTGAGCGAGCCTACGGCCAGGCTGGCTTTTATCCTTACCGGAATTTTATTGTCGTCGTCCGAAATCCAGACGGTTAAACTTTCCTCTTCCTTGAAAACGCGCCCTGACTGTACATACGGCCTGAACATCATCGTGGCAATGGTTCCGTATTTAGTGCTGACATCTTGGTTGCCCAAATATTTCAACTTGAATTTGAAGATTTCATCATCGAAAAACATATCGATGGTGATAGATTCGCCCGGTTTCAATTTGTCGATACTCGGGTGATTGCGCAAGAAATAAAAGGCTGACACCATGTCTTGTACCTCTTCGGTGACGTTGATGCTGGTCTGTTTTTTATTCTTGTAATCCTTGACCAAAACCGTGTTCTTGGCCTGGTCAAAAAAACCTTCTTGATTTTTGGTGTAGCCGCCTTCATCTATCTTCCTGACATATTGATAGGGTTTTCCTGTCTCTTTGTCAAAATAACTTTCATAATTGTCTTCGACCTTGAAGAAAAAACGTGACATGCCGGTTGTCCAGCCTTTGCCCACGGCGTGGTAAACTTTCTTGTTGTTTTTGACGGCTTCTTTCACTTCGAGCGTGGCATATCCGGCGTTGATAATTCCGTAGTGGATGCGGAATTTGAAGTACTCGCCAACGTCAAAGGCGCGTTCTTTTTGTGTGCTGAAACCGGTTGTAGCGACGAAAATGAGCAGTATGAGTATCTTTTTCATAAGTGTTTTTTGAAAATTCCGCCGCGGCTTGTCAATTACTGTTCCAAAGGTACCAAAACAAAAAAACCCAGTCAAGGATGACCGGGTTTTTATGCTATTAACCAACCAAAAAACTATAAATTATGAAAATTTATAACAAACGCGGGAAACCACTCCCTTGATTTGCAGTGCAAAGGTAATTTGCTTTTGAAAGATTGCAAAAGAAAAATCGACTTTAACACTTAATGCGCAAATTTTTGATGGTTAGAAATGTCAATATTGCATTATTCGCAACAAAATTGGTGTTTTTATAATGTTCCGCGCAATTCCTGTTCTCTTTCAATCGATTCGAACAACGCCTTAAAGTTTCCAGCGCCAAATCCGCGGGCACCCATACGCTGAATGATCTCGAAAAACAAAGTCGGGCGGTCTTCCACCGGTTTGGTGAAAATCTGTAACAGGTAACCTTCTTCGTCGGCATCGATCAAAATCCCGAGTTTCTGCAACTCGCGAATGTCTTCCTTGAATTTCGACATGTGGTCTTTCAATCGCTCGGGGATGGCATCGTAGTAGGCTTGTGGCGGTGTAGAAAGGAATTCGATACCCCGCGCGCGCATCTCTGAGACGGTTTTCAGGATGTCGTCGGTAGCTACGGCAATATGCTGTACACCCGGGCCACCATAAAAGTCAAGGTATTCTTCGATTTGCGATTTCTTCTTGCCTTCGGCGGGTTCATTGATCGGGAATTTGATGCGGCCATTTCCGTTGGACATCACTTTCGACATCAAAGCCGAATAGTCGGTCGTGATTTGCTTGTCGTCGAACGAAAGGAAGTTCACAAATCCCATGACCTCTTCGTACCATTTCACCCATTGGTTCATTTCGCCCCAGCCCACGTTTCCTACCATGTGGTCTATGTATTTCAGCCCGACCGGCGACGGATTGTAATCAGATTTCCATTCTTTGTAACCCGGCAGGAAGACACCGTTGTAATTCTTGCGCTCCACGAAAATATGGACGGTTTCGCCGTAGGTATAAATTCCGGCACGGACCGTTTCGCCGAATTCGTCCTGCTCGACGGTTGGCTCCATGAACGGCTTCGCACCGCGTTTGGTGGTTTCGGCGAAAGCCTGACGCGCATCTTCTACCCACAATGCCACTACTTTTACGCCATCTCCGTGCTTGCGCAAATGGTCGTTGATCGGTGAATCGCCATTGAGCGGCGTGGTCAACACCAACCTGATTTTGTCTTGTTTGAGCACGTATGACGCGCGGTCACGCACACCGGTTTCCAATCCGGCATAGGCCAAAGACTGAAATCCAAAAGCAGTTTTGTAGAAATGGGCGGCCTGCTTGGCATTGCCCACGTAAAATTCTACGTAATCAGTTCCCAAAAGCGGCAGGAAATCCTGTGCGCCTTCAAATATTTTTTCGAGTCCGTATTCTACGGAGGTTATTTCTTTTGACATAATTTCTTGATTTTAACTAGTGTATTAAATACATAATTCCCTTGATTATGAGCATCACAAAACTGGCGAGCATCGAAAAACCACAAATGTGACGGCCATCGGCAACATTTTTCTTGCTGCTGGGATAATACAGTTCCGGTTGCTCCTCGTACAATTTCAAGTTGTCTGCGCCTTTTGAAAGGCCAGCGATGCTGAAAAACAAGGCGACGAACAAAAAGTATGTCGCGTCAGACAGCAGTAAAATCATCCCGACGCTGATAAATCCCATGACCAGAACGACAGGGTCGCCAGGCAACTTGCTTTGAAACATTATTCAACCCACGATTTGTAATATTGCCCGTCGTCAAGCCTCATCGCGTCTTCGGTCACCATCAATGGGCGGAACGTATCGACCATAACGGCGAGTTCCAACGTCTCGGTCTGCCCGATGCTGCGTTCCATCGCGCCAGGTGCCGGCCCGTGCGGAATGCCTTTCGGGTGCAATGTGATGTGGCCTTGCTCGATGTTGTTGCGGCTCATGAAATCGCCATCCACATAATACAAGACCTCATCGCTGTCTATGTTGCTGTGGTTGTACGGTGCCGGAATCGCCTTTGGATGGTAATCGTACAAGCGCGGGCAGAACGAGCACACCACGAAGGTTGACGTCTCGAAAGTCTGGTGCACCGGTGGCGGTTGGTGGACGCGGCCAGTAATCGGCTCAAAGTTGTGGATGCTGAACCCGTACGGGAAATTGTAGCCGTCCCAGCCTACAACGTCAAACGGATGCGTCGCGTAAACGACTTCGTGCATCATGCCTTCCTTCTTGATTTTGATCAGGAACTCGCCTTTCTCGTCGTAGGTTTCCAATTCTTCAGGCAACTTGAAATCGCGCTCGCAAAATGGCGAATGTTCCAGGTGTTGGCCCGATGCGTTCTTGTAGCGTTTCGGCGTGTAAAAAGGCGCGAACGATTCCACATAGAACAAACGGTTGTCGGTGGTCTCGAAATCGATCTGATAAATCATGCCGCGCGGAATGATGAGATAATCGCCATATTCAAACGGGATGTTGCCCATCATGGTGCGCAGTTTCCCTTTGCCCTTATGGATGAACAGCATTTCGTCGGCATCGGCATTCTTGTAGAAATAACTGCGTAGGGATTCTTGTGGCGCTGCAAGCCCGATGATGCAGTCACCGTTGACGAGCATTGGTTTGCGGCTGTCGAGGAAATCGGCTTCCGGTTTTAACTCGAAGCCTTTTAACAATAATGATTTAATATTTTTCCCGATGGCTATTTTTGGTTCCACCGAATAAGAGCGGATGATTTCCTTGACCTGTGTTGGCCGATGGATTTCATACAGCAAAGACGAATGGCCATGGAAGCCTTCGGTGCCGAACAGCTGCTCGTAATAGAAGCCGCCGTTTGGCTTTTCAAAAACGACATGGCGTTTCTGCGGAAATTGACCTAATTTATGATATAATGGCATAGCAAATAATTGATAATTGAAAGAAACAATTGACAATGATCGGAATGCCGAAAGTCATTCAGGATTCCTTTTGATGAGGAATTTGAGGTGAGCCGCTAAACCTTGCCAGGCTTTTTTCATGATACACAAATATCGGAATTTTTGCTTTTACGGCGGCATCGCCGGCTAAAATATTTAAATGAAAAACCCCGGCTTGCGGCGCGGGGTTTTGTCTTTTTAAATGGATGCCCGTTTCTTCATATAACTGCTTGCGTAGCCAATCAAATGGATGGCCGCGAAAATCAACGAGAAATAAAACAAATAAATGTCATCGGCACCTTCGTGGTGTACGAAAGCGACTGCAATGAGCGCCAAAGCCATCCCGATGCCCGAACCGGCCACCATTTTATAATTCCCGGCCTTGTATCCGTTCGGGTTCAAATGGCTATTCTTCATGCCGTAGAACAGATACAGGTCAAAACCAATCATCATCCAGACAATGAGTCGGATCCAGGTATCGAGCGGCAGGAACACCATCATGAACAAGCAAACACCCACGCCGAGAATCGGCACCAACGGCACCAACGGCGTACGGAACGCACGCGGCGCTTCAGGCATTTTGCTGCGCATGATCAACACGCCGATACAAACCAGGATAAAGGCGAACAATGTCCCGATACTGGTCATCTCGCCCACAACCCTAGCCGGGATAAAGGCCGCGAAAATACTCACCAACACCATGAACAGCATGTTGTTCTTGGCCGGCGTGCGGAATTTAGGATGCACTTCCGAGAAAATCTTAGGCATCAAACCGTCTTTACTCATGGAGAAGAATACGCGGCTTTGGCCCATGAGCATCACCAGGATAACAGATGCATAGCCCGCCAAAATCGCGAGTAGGATGGCATTGTTCAGCCACGGATAAGCCGGTACAATAACGCCTGCCGCATTGGCATGTCCCATGTTTTCCACGGCAACCGCCACCGGTGCAATACCGTCTTTTCCTGCAAATGCAGTATAATTCACCACGCCGGTCATGACGTGTGCGAACAAGATGTATAATAACGTACAGACACCCAATGACAATAAAATACCGATAGGCATGTCGCGCTTCGGGTTCTTGGCTTCCTGCGCAGCGGTTGACACGGCGTCAAAACCGATGTAGGCGAAAAATACGATTGCGGCCGCGCGGATGATTCCTGAGAATCCGAACGCACCAAACTCGCCGGTATTTTCCGGAATGTATGGATCGTAATTCTCCGGACGGATGTACTGCCAGCCCACGGCGATGAAAATCAATACGACGCTTACTTTCAACAACACGATAATCCCGTTGACAAATGCCGATTCCTTGGTGCCACGCATCAGAATCAGCGACATGAGCATCACAATGAATACCGCCGGAATGTTGATGATGCCGCCTTCAAACGGCGACAACATGAACTCATCGGGAATGTGTATGCCGTAACCGCCGAGGAATTTTCCCAGATACCGCGACCAACTGATGGAAACCGTCGCCGCGCCCACGGCATATTCCAGGACCAAATCCCAGCCGATGATCCAGGCGATAAATTCGCCCATCGTAGCAAAAGAATACGTATAAGCGCTGCCCGCAACAGGAATCATAGAGGAAAACTCTGCATAGCACAATCCGGCGAAAATACAGCCAACGGCCGCCACCAAAAACGAAATCGTAATGGCCGGCCCTGCGTTGGTTGCCGCGGCCAAGCCCGTGATTGAAAACAATCCGGCGCCGATGATGGCACCAATGCCCAGCGCGGTCAAGCCCGTGGCCGATAGGGTTTTCTTGAGTCCTTTTTCAGACTCTGAGGCTTCGTCAAGCAATTGGTTGAGCGGTTTTCTTTTCCAGATAGACATAATGTAGTTTTATTTGGTTGGATTAGTGATGGCCAGACCGAAGTCCAGCACGCCGCTCGAGCAAAGCGAGCAGGCGAAGCAAATATATTGTTTTTTGAAAAACCCCGAGCATTTGGCGGTTAAAACCAAAACCCGACGCTGAACCAAGTAAATCCGCGGCCTACTTCCGGCGACCAGGAATATTTGACCTCAATCGGCCCGATGACGCTTTCCAGACCGTAACCCACGGCGTACCCGAAGACGCGGTTTTTGGACAATGCCTGCGAATCCTCGAACAAGTTGTCGGAGATACTGCCGCCGTTGGCCGAAAAGTTCAAATGGTTTTTCTTGAAGAATTCCCAATCTGCGGTTGCGGTCGCCTTGATGTAACTGTCGCCGGAAATGCTCAGGAAATCATAGCCATAGAAAGGCCGCACATTGATCACCGGGCTATAGCCGTAACCGCCGAGGACAAAATCGAAAAAAGGAACGCTGTCTTCGCCGATGGAAACGCCTGCCTCAGCCTGCAATTTTAGTGTAAATCTCTTGTAGAAGGTTTGCGCCAGCCCAATGTCTGCCTTTGCGACCGAAAAACGCTGAAACTGATTGGTGTAGTCAGTCGAATTCAGATACCATTGGAAATCGCCGGTAAAATACCAGCCGCGTTTCGGGAAATATTTGTTGTCGAACGAATCGAACTTCAAATACCCGAACAAACTCAGGTAATTGCTGTTCTCAAAGACCGGATCGTTCTGTTGCAGCGTTTCCGATTCAATTTTCAGGTGTTTGAATTCCACGCCGGCGCCAATGAGGTATTTCTGGACGAAAATGGTTTGGATATACGCCTGATTCGTCCAATCGGCAAAGTCGATGTTGAGTGACTTCAAGCCCAACTGTTCGAGCAGCGCGCCATCGGCAAAGTCGGTTTCCACGTTTCGGTTGAAACCCGTAAAGCGCGATTTAAACCCGAAGCTGAAATAAAACCCGTTGTCGATGTAATAATCGAAGTTGTACCGGATATTGTCACCCAAAATCATGTCGAACGAAGCCACGTCGTTCTTCAAAAACAACTTTTTATACGTCAGGTTCGCCAAGACGCCCGTCTTATACAGATTGTCATAATGCACACCGAACTTGAGGTAAGCGCGCGTTGTATTTTCGGTCAAATTCAGTTTGATCTCGTCTGTGTCGTTCGGGCCGGGTTCGAGCGAATAGCTGATGGCCGAGAAATTCTGCGTCGCCGACAAATTGTCCATGCCGAGCTTGAGGTCGTTGTAACTGATTTTCTTGCCGGGCTTGAAGCGCAATTTGCCCAGCACATACGCGCGGGTAAAATCGTCGAGCTTGTTGACCGTGATGCGATTGACCGTAAGGCTGTCTGTGCAAACAGACAGATCAGGACGGCGCGACGCCTGTTGTTTCTGGGCCAATTCCTTTATTTTTTCGTATGCACCAAACGCCGCGTCTTCGCCTTTCTTGACGATTTCCTGGCCGCGTTCAAACGAAATGACGCCAAAACTGCTGATGTCCGGCTTGAGGTAAATATCGGTTTTCTTCGCGTCTTCCTTCATCCGTTGGATCATGCCCAAATTGGAAATCTGGACCAAAATACGCGTGGCATCGTTGAGCGACGAACGGTCTTTCATGTCGTCCTGGACATCGACTCCGATGATGACATCGGCACCCAAAGCCTTGATTTCCTCGATAGGATAATTGTTGACCACGCCGCCGTCGATGAGCATTTTCCCGTCGATTTCAATGGGCGCAAACAACGACGGGAACGCCGCGCTGGCGGCCATAGCTTGCGGCAAATATCCTTTGTTGAGTATGACTTGCTCGCCGGTCTCGATGTTGGTTGCGACGCACAGGAACGGAATCGGCAACTGGTTGAAATCGCGTACATGCCGGACTTTGTGGGTGAGCTTCGCCAGCAAATTGTAGTTGTACAAGCCTTTGGAAAGCGCCGTCGGGATGCCGATGCGGAATTTGTTGAACGGCAACGACACCGCGTACAATTCGTCGTTCCGCTTGCCGTAAAAACTCTTTGAAGAACGCGGGATGAAATCTTGCAGCAACGCATCGAAATCGGTCTGCTGGAAAATGGAATCGATTTGGCGCGCGTTGTAACCCGAAGCGTAAAGTCCGCCGACAATCGCGCCCATGCTCGTGCCGCCAATGTAATCAACCTTGACGCCGGCTTCCTCGAGCACTTTGAGTACGCCGATATGGGCAAAGCCTTTCGCGCCGCCGCCGCTGAGCACCAAGCCTACCTTAATCGGTTTTTGCGGTTCCTGCGCCATCGAGACCAAAGGCATCGACAACAGAAAAGCCAGCAGCGCCAGTTTCTTCATGTTATTTATTAATGGTTTTGTAAAAGTCGATAATTTTTTTGGCTTTTGAAAGCCCGACGACTTTTGATATTTCCTCTTCGGAAGCCTGCATCATCCTTTTGACCGACTTGAAATGCTTGATAAGCGTGAGCATCGTTTTTTCGCCGATGCCCGGAATGGTTTCCACCGAAGTCTGTAAAGCGGACTTGCTGCGTTTGTCGCGGTGGTGCGTAATCCCGAAACGGTGCGCTTCGTTGCGCAATTGTTGGATGACTTTGAGCGTTTCAGACTTCTTGTCCAGATACAACGGCACCGGATCGTCGGGGTAAAACAATTCCTCGAGCCTTTTCGCGATGCCGATGATGGAAATTTTCCCGCGCAGATCTAGCATTTCCAAGCTTTTCAGGGCCGATGACAACTGGCCTTTCCCACCGTCGATGACAATAAGTTGCGGCAACGGCTGGGCTTCTTCGAGCAATCGTTTGTAACGACGGAAAACCGCTTCTTCCATCGAGGCAAAATCGTTCGGGCCGTCCACGGTCTTGATGTTGAAATGCCGGTAATCTTTCTTGCTGGGTTTGCCGTCCTTGAACACCACGCACGCCGACACCGGATTCGTACCCTGGATGTTGGAGTTGTCAAAACACTCGATATGACGCGGTTCTTTGGGCAGTCGCAAATCTTTCTGCATTTGCGCCATGATGCGGTTGGTATGACGATCGGGGTCGACAATTTGAATCTGCTTGAGCTGTTCCATCCGGAAGAACTTGGCGTTGCGCGTGGAAAGGTCGAGCACGTCCTTCTTGTCGCCCAGTTTCGGGACGATGACTTTGACGTTTTCGCCGACTTCGACGTCCATCGGCACAATGATTTCCTTCGAGATCAGGTTGAATCGCTCCCGGATTTCGACAATGGCCAATTCCAGCAATTCCTTGTCTGTTTCGTCAAGTTTTTTCTTGAGTTCCAACGTATGCGTCCGGATGATCGAGCCGTGCATGATCTGCAGGAAATTCACGAAGGCCGCGCTTTCGTCGGACACGATGGAATACACTTCGACGTTGTTCAAATTCGGGTTGGCCACCGTGGAACGCGACTGGTAATTTTCAAGCACCTCGATTTTTTCCTTGATGCGTTGTGCGTCCTCGAAACGCATCTCGGCAGCGGCGGCGGTCATCTGCTTCTTGAACACTCGCAGGCTTTCCTTGAAATTGCCCTTGAGGATTTGCCGGATTTGCTCCACATGTTGCTGGTAATTCTCCAGTGTCTCATGGCCTTCGCACGGGCCTTTACAGTTGCCGATGTGGTATTCCAGACACAACTTGAATTTGCCCGCAGCGATGTTCTTTTCGGTCAAGTCATAATTGCACGTCCGGAGCGGATACAGGTGCTTGATCATGTCCATAACCGTCCAGACCGTCTTGAAACTGGTATATGGCCCAAAATATTCTGAACCGTCCTTGATCATTTTCCGGGTATGGAACACGCGCGAAAACGGCTCGTTCTTGATGCAGATCCAAGGATAACTCTTGTCGTCCTTGAGCAGGACGTTGTAACGCGGTTGTAGTTTCTTGATGAGATTGTTTTCAAGTAGCAACGCGTCGTTTTCGGTAGGTACGACGATGTGTTTGATCGTCACGATTTTCCGGACCAAGACGTTCGTACGTCCAATATCATGCGTCTTATTGAAGTACGACGATACGCGTTTCTTGATGTTCTTCGCCTTGCCCACGTAGAGGATTTTTCCGTCCTTATCGAAATACTGGTAAATCCCCGGATTGTCGGGAAGCGTTTGTATTTGTAAGGCTAACGGCGTGGGCTGCATAGGGCAAATTTAGTGATTTGTCCGGAGCAAAAACAGCGGACGCAACAACCTCGACTGAATTTAACTACTTTTGGAGAATGACCAAAAACGAGCTTCGCATCCGCTATAAAAACCTGCGTAAAAGCCTGTCGCCGGACGATGTGGCGGAAAAAAGCCTTGCCATCGCCAACCGGCTTTTGGCTTTACCGATATGGGAGAAAGAATTTTTTCATGTGTTTCTCCCGATTGCCGAGATGAACGAAGTCGATACGGAATTCATCCTGCACATCTTGTCAGGAAAAGACAAACACATCGTCGTGTCGAAAAGCGATTTTGCGACGAGAAACATGACCCATTTCCTGTTGACCGATGGCACAAAAATCAAGAAAAACGGGTACGGCATTCCTGAACCGGTTGACGGGATCGAGATTGATGCAAAGAAACTGGATGTCGTGGTCGTGCCGCTTTTGGCGTTCGATGACGCTGGAAACCGGATTGGTTATGGCAAAGGTTTTTACGATAAATTCCTCGCGAAATGTCGTCCGGATGCGGTAAAAATTGGATTGTCTTTCTTTGAAGCCGTTGCGTCTTGGGATGACGTTTTCGACAGCGATGTGAAGCTGGACTATTGCGTCACGCCAGACCGTCTTTATCGGTTTTAAGCGTCAACCTGAACCGAATCGTCATGGTGTTTCGGGAACGCTTTTTTGTTGAAGACGATCAAAATGCCCACGCCTGTTGAAATCGCGACGTCGGCGACGTTGAAAATCGCATTAAAAAAAGTGAAGCGTTGCCCACCCCAAATGGGCACCCAACTCGGCATGATTGCGTCTTCAATAATCGGGAAATAAAGCATGTCCACTACTTTTCCGTGGAAGAGCGAACCGTACGGATGGTCAGAAAACAACGTTGCCAATTGGCCTTCGCTGCTGTTGAATACCACGCCGTAGAAAATAGAATCGATAATGTTTCCGGCCGCACCGGCGAAAATGAGCGCAATGGCCACGACCAAATAGACCGAGCTGTGTTTGCGCGCGGCATCCCACAACCACCAGGCAATGCCACCAACGGCAAAAATCCTGAAAATGGTGAGCGTCAATTTGCCGCCAAGCCATTCCGGAATAACCGTTCCCCAAGCCATGCCTTCGTTTTCGATGAAACTGATCTTGAACCAGGAAAACACCTCAACGTCTTCACGCAGAATGAAATTCGTCTTGATGTAGATCTTGGACACCTGGTCTACCAGCAAGATGATGAAAATGAGAAAATAGGCGTTACGTAATGACATCTGTTGCTTTTTAGTCGGGCAAAAATAACGGTTATGTTTGAATAACTTCCAAAAAAAAATCCCAAACCCCATTAATTGGAATTTGGAATTTTATTCGGTAATTGTCATTTATCGCTGCAGGTTTTTAGCCTCGATGCTCATGGTGGCGTGCGGTACGATTTTCAGCCTTTCCTTGCTGATGAGTTTTCCGGTCACTTTGCAGATGCCATACGTCTTGTTCTCTACACGGAAAAGCGCATTCTTCAAGTCGCGGATGAATTTCTCCTGACGGATGGCCAGTTGCGAATTCGCTTCCTTGGACATGGTTTCGCTGCCTTCTTCGAAAGCCTTGAACGTGGGCGACGTATCGTCGGTGCCGTTGTTCAAATCGTTCATGTACGCGCTTTTTATGAGGTCAAGATCGTTTTGTGCTTTTTCAATTTTCTTGAGGATGAGTTCCTTGAACTCGGCCAGGTCTGCATCAGAGTACCTAATTTTCTCTTCTACCATGATCGTTCTATTTTGTAATTAGTATTTTCGTTTTAATGTCGTCAAATTCAATCGCCGTTGCGCTGCCGTTGAGTTCATTGGAAAAATCCAATTGCTCTGTGAGCGTTTCCGACATGATGTAGCCGCGGTTTTCATTGACCGAAGCTTCCAGTTCTGCATCGTGCTGCAACAAAACCTTAATCTTGTCGGTCACCTCAAATCCCGAATCCTTGCGGATATTTTGGATGCGGTTCACCAATTCTCGGGCAATGCCTTCCCGTTTCAGCGTGTCAGAGATCGTAATGTCCAGCGCTACCGTAATGCCATCGGCGTTAGCGACGAGCCAACCCGGAATGTCCTGTGAGGTAATCTCGACATCATCGAGTGATAAAATTATACTTTTTCCCGAAATATCAATGTTCATGGAGCCTTCGCGGTCGAGCAGGTTGATTTGCTCCTGCGAAAAACCTTGTATTTCTTTGGAAATCAACCCCATATCTTTCCCGAAGCGCGGCCCGAGTGTCTTGAAATTCGGCTTGATTTGCTTGACCAAAACACCCGACGCGTCGTCCAGAAGTTCAATTTCCTTGACGTTCACTTCGGCTTTGATCAGGTTCGATACCGCCTCGATTTCGGCTTTCTGATTTTCGTCAAGCACTGGAATCATTACCTTTTGCAGCGGTTGGCGCACCTTGATCATTTCCTTCTTACGCAGCGACAGCACCAGTGATGAAATGGTCTGGGCTTTCTGCATTTTGCTCTCGAGTGATTTATCAACAAAGTTTTCAACGCAAACCGGGAATTCGGCCAAATGAACACTGCTGAAATGCTCGGTTTTCGTGGCATTCACTAAATCCCGATACAATTGGTCCATAAAAAACGGCGCGATCGGGGCGCTGATTTTCGCCACCGAAACCAGACATGTATAAAGTGTTTGGTACGCGGCAATCTTGTCTTGGCCATACTCGCCTTTCCAGAAGCGGCGGCGGCACAAACGCACGTACCAGTTCGAGAGGTTTTCCTGAACGAAATCCGAAATGGCGCGCGCGGCCTTCGTAGGTTCGTAATCCGCGTAATAGCCGTCAACATCCTTGATGAGCGTGTTGAGTTCCGACAAAATCCAGCGGTCGATTTCCGGGCGCTGGTTTACCGGAACTTCGGCTTCGGCGTATGAAAACCCATCGATGTTCGCATATAGCGCAAAAAACGAATAGGTATTGTATAATGTACCGAAAAACTTTCGGCGCACCTCAGCCACGCCTTCTATGTCAAACTTCAGGTTGTCCCAAGGATTGGCGTTGGAGATCATGTACCAACGTGTCGCGTCCGGGCCATATTCGGCCAAAGTCGTGAACGGATCCACGGCATTGCCCAATCGTTTGGACATCTTTTGCCCGTTCTTGTCGAGCACCAAACCGTTTGAAACGACGTTTTTGTACGCAATCTTGTCGAACACCAACGTCCCGATGGCATGCAAGGTATAAAACCAACCGCGCGTCTGGTCTACGCCTTCGGCAATAAAGTCGGCCGGGAAATCTTTATTCTGGTCTATCTTGTCTTGATTTTCGAACGGATAATGCCATTGTGCATACGGCATCGCGCCCGAATCAAACCATACGTCGATCAAATCTGTTTCTCGTGTCATCGGTTTTCCTGAACCTGACACCAGCGTGATGTTGTCTACCACGTTCTTGTGCAAATCCACCAAATCGTAATTGCTTTCGGACATGTCGCCGATGACGAAGCCCTTGAACGGATTTTCCTTCTGGAATCCGGCCGCGACGGATTTTTCGATTTCATTGTAAAGTTGTTCGACAGACCCGATGATGATTTCCTCGGATTTGTCTTCGCTGCGCCAAATCGGGAGCGGAATGCCCCAATAGCGCGAGCGAGACAAGTTCCAGTCGTTGGCGTTCTTGAGCCAGTTGCCGAAACGGCCTTCACCGGTGGCTTTCGGTTTCCAATTGATCTCATCGTTTAGATCGAACATGCGGTCGCGCACGTCGGTGATTTTAATGAACCACGAATCGAGCGGATAATACAGAAGCGGTTCGTCGGTGCGCCACGAATGCGGATAGCTGTGGACGTATTTCTCGACCTTGAATGCCTTGTTTTCTTCCTTTAATTTGATGGCGATTTCCACATCAACCGATTTCTCTGGCGCGGTGCCGGCATCGTAATACTCATTCTTGACGTATTTCCCCGCGAATTCGCCCATTTGTTTGGTGAATTTACCTTGCAAATCAACAAGCGGAACGGGCACGCCGTTTTCGTCCAAGACCAGCATCGGTGGCACTTCTGGCGTAGCTTCCTTGGCGACTTTGGCGTCGTCTGCACCGAATGTCGGCGCGGTATGCACGATTCCGGTGCCGTCTTCTGTCGTGACAAAATCACCCGAAATCACGCGGAAGGCGTTTTCAGGATTCTGGTGTGGCAGCGCGTACGGAAGCAGTTGCTCGTACTTAATCCCGACCGCGTCCTTGCCTTTGAATTCCGTAACGATTTTGAATGGAATGTTCTTGTCGCCAGATTTAAAATTGCTGAAATCGTCGTCGGTTTCACTGGCAAAATAACCTTTGCCGAACTGTTTTCCGATAAGGTTTTTCGCCAATACGACATTGATGGGTTCAAACGTATATTGGTTGAAGGTCTTCACCAAAACATAATCGATTTTCGGCCCGACGGTGAGCGCAGTGTTTGACGGCAATGTCCAAGGCGTCGTCGTCCAAGCCAAAAAGTGCACTTCGCCGAAACCCTGCAGGAACGGCGGCAAACTTTCTGTTTTGGTCTTGAATTGCGCCACAATGGTCGTGTCGGTCACGTCACGGTACGCCCCCGGCTGGTTGACTTCATGCGAACTCAAACCTGTTCCAGACTTTGGGGAATACGGTTGGATCGTATAGCCTTTGTACATCAATCCTTTGTCGTAAATCTGCTTCAAAAGCCACCAGACCGACTCCATGTATTTCGACTTGTAGGTCACATACGGATTGTCCATGTCAACCCAATAGCCCATTTTTTCGGTCAGGTCATTCCACACGTCGGTATAACGCATCACGGTACGTTTGCAGGCTTCATTGTAATCTTCGATGGAAATGGTCTTGCCGATGTCTTCCTTGGTGATGCCGAGTTCTTTTTCGGTGCCCAACTCAACCGGCAAACCGTGCGTATCCCAGCCGGCCTTGCGTTTTACCTGATAACCTTTCTGGGTTTTATAACGACAGAAAATGTCCTTGATGGCGCGTGCCATCACGTGATGGATGCCCGGCAAACCGTTGGCCGACGGCGGTCCTTCAAAAAACACGTATGGCGGGTTGCCTTCGCGTGAGGTGACACTTTTCTCGAATATATTTTCCTTTTTCCAGAAGTCAAGGACATCGGTTGCAGACTGCGGCAAATCAAGTCCTTTATACTCTGTAAACTTCGTGCTCATGGGAGTTTTGTTTTTCGCGGATGCGAAAGTACGGATTTTTTAAATATGCGTCTGCATGAGCGCTTGAAACTAAAATTCAGCGTGTTAAAGTTATTTGTTTATTTTTGGTTTTGTCAGGCACTTAGAAACTCAAACCGAAAAGTATGGCATTTAAGAATAAAATAAAGAACTTCCTAAACTCATTACCTCACGTTCGTGGCTTGTACGCTTTTAAGATGTCATACCAGAAAAACGCCTGTTTTCCACCCGGACACTACTATTCGCCCATCGTGAAGGTAGACGACACCAGAAAAAGGGAACACGAAATCTGGAAAGGTCGCGCCCAAGATGGCGTAGCGGGCATCGATCTCCATACACAATCACAACTTGACTTACTGGGGAATTTGGCTGCCTTTTATGACGAAATGCCTTTCAAGTCAACCAAACAGGCCAACTTACGCTTTTACTTTGACAACGATTTTTACTCCTACAGTGACGGTTTTGTACTGTACGCTATGATGCGTCATTTCAAGCCGAAACGCATCATGGAAATAGGTTCTGGCTATTCCTCAGCAGTCATGCTCGACACCGCAGAAAATTTTGACTTGGATGTTGCGTTGACATTTATTGAACCCTACCCCAAACGATTGTATTCATTACTTACCGATGCCGATAAGAATCGGGTAACAATCATCGAAAAAGACATCCAAGCCATTCCTGTGGCGACATTCGAATCGCTTGAAGCAGGAGATTTCCTGTTCGTTGACAGCACACACGTAAGCAAGACCGGTAGTGATGTCAATTACATCCTATTCGACATTCTCCCAGCGCTCAAGCCTGGCGTTTTGATTCACTTCCATGATGTATTTTATCCTTTCGAATATCCTGAAAGTTGGGTCTTTGAGGGATTCAATTGGAACGAAGATTACTTGCTCCGCGCATTTCTAATGTACAATGATGCCTTCAAGATCAGACTTTTCACCGAATATCTTCACCGCCATCATGCGGCCGCCTTTGACAAAATGCCACTGACACGGGACAATTTTGGCGCAAACTTATGGTTGGAGAAAACGCGCTAGGCAAAAACCTCCCGCAACACCTCCAAGGATTTTGGCTTGCGGAAACCGTCGAGGTGCACGCTGTAATAGTCGAGTAAAATCTTGAGCAGGATTTGTCTCTCATTGGCCGAAAATACTTTCTGGTCACTCCCGAATTTATGCCTGAGCAACCGCTTGAGCAAGTGCGTTTCGGTTTCAGACAAACAACTGATGCCGTGGTCTTCGGTGAAAATCCCTTCGATCATCTCAAAGAAGCGATTTTCTTGGGAAACGTCTGGGTAAAATCCTAGGAATTTCGAGGTTTCAAGCAACAAAATCAAATGGAAATTGGCCACTTCATCGTGCGCATCGAGCCAATGCAACGCGGTTTCCAGAAAGGCAAACAAGTCTTCGTTGCGCTCTTCTTCCTTGATGGAATGGTGCAACACTTCGGACACGAAAAGGATGATCGTACTTTTGACGACGTCGGTGTTGATGGTTTGGTAAGCCGTGGCCAGTTTAATTTCGCGGAAATTCTCGAGCGTGCCTTTGTTCTTGTGGACGGCTTCGATCTCGAGCAAGGTCAGTGGCTGGAAATACGCTATTTTCTGGGCCGATTTTCCGGCAAAAGCATTGCGGACAAAGTAAGATTTCAATCCGGCTTCGCGCGTAAAACATTTGACGATCAGGCTTTTTTCCTGATAACGGAGCGATGAAATGACGATGGCTTTGGTTTTTACGAGCATTATCTCACAATCATCACCTTCTTCACTTTCGTTTCATCACCGTTTTCGGTCGAGATGAAAATCATGTACACGCCCGAAGCGACTTTGTATTTTCCGAACGCGGTCGTATCCCATTCGATCGTGCCGCCTTCGGTGATGGTTTCATAGACCAGACTGCCGGTGATGTCGGCGATTTTCACGTGCGCTTTGTCGGTCAACCCGCTGATTTTTACCGTACCGTTGAATTCAGGCCGCACCGGATTCGGATACACGAACACGTTGCTCAAATCGTCTTTCGGCTCGGTCGACGTACCTTTGAAAGACACCATGCCCTTGGCCGTCGCAATGAAAACCTCGCCCGAAACGCCGTCGATGTCAATGTCGTTGATGCCGTTGCTCGGCAGCGGGGAATTGTTGATGTTGAATTGGTAGATGGTTTCCTGACCGTCGGGCGACAGCAGGAACACGCCCGAATCTGCGGTGCCGATCCATTTGTTGTTCGCGCCGTCAACCACAATATCGGTGATGAATTGCTCGGCCAAGAGTTCTGCGCCCACGCCATTTTCGGAAATAACAATCATGTTGGCGGTCATTTGCCCTTCAGCGTTGAACCGGTCTACGCTCGAGAGCACGCGCAACCCGAAGGTGGTCCCGATCCAGAGTTGGTTGCGGTTGTCTATCGCGATGGAACGCACATCAAAGGTTGGCAGGTTTCCGGTGTCGGTGCCGGTGGTGATTTTCTTGAACTGCGGCGAACTACTTTCGTTGAAGGCAATCACGCCATCTTTGGTGGTGCAAAGCCATTTGGTGGAGTTTTTATCGACGAGCATCCGGCCGTAACGCGTATTGAAATAATTGGCGACGATGCCTTCCACGTTGTAGGATTGCCACGTTCCGCTTGTGTTCAGGACTTTGATGGCGTTCTTGACAATGCCGTTGCTGACCCAAAGATTGCCATTTCGGTCAAAGGCACTTTGTTCGATACGGATGTTTTCTGTTGGCGGGTCGGTCGCAAAAATACTCTCAAGCCCGCTGTTGGTCTCGTTGTACAACGCATCAAACGTGACGCCGGCGCTGTCATTGACCAATTTAAGCAAGCCGTTGTAAAACGAACTAATATAAATCTCGTTTTGATTCGACGGATTCACCGTCACACGAACCAAATCGAACGTGTTGGCACCCGCCGGATGCAGTTCGTCGTATGGAATGTTCAACCATCCGCTTGCATTATACCGGCTGATGCCGTATGACCTAACTGGTGTTGGATCATAGTCCAAGGTATAATCGCCGTAAACCGCCCAAAGATTGTCTGATTGTTTATTGATCGAAAAAAGATTGTTCCGCGTTGGCCCGCTTGGACTGATGAAATCAAACGCCGTCGGGCTGGCAATGGGCGCGGTCACGACACCATTTTCGAACGTTCCGATAAATACCGTATCGCCAATGGTTGTTGCGCAGGTGAAAACGGCGTTCATGTCCGGAATCAAATCGCTTAAAACTTGTGCCGCGAGGATAAACGACGCATTGTAAACATACACGCGGTCCGCCGTAGAAATCACCAGATAATCTACGCCTGCGCGCATATCAACTGCGGGCAGCGGCAACTGCACCAACGTCGAAAAACCCACGCCATTGTATCGAAAAACAGTTGCGCCATTGTTGACCGATACCAACTCGTTGCCGAAGGTTTCCGTGGCCACCCAGATGCCGGCGGCGATGTTCGTCCACTGGCTGTAATCGATCAAGTTCGGATTATTGACCGCGGCCCGGCGCAAGCCAACCGACGTCGCGGCATAAATGTTTCCGTTGTACACCGCCGTTTGCGAGACGATGATTTCGGCGCCGTTGTCTCCTATAAAATAAGTATCGCCGAATTGCAGCAATTGCAAATTGTATTGAACGATGCCAAAATCGCAGGACACGTAAACGATGCCGTTGTATTCCATGAAATGGTTCACCCGCTTGATGTTGGACGGCAGTTGTTTGTTGATGATGTCTACGACGTTGATCATGCTACCGTCGGCCTCGTTGATGACGATGATCAGGCCGTTGTCATAGCCTACCATGGTACGGTTGAGCGCCTGGCTGTGGTACAATGCCGTAATGGTTTGCCCCGACAGGCCGTCGATGGTTGTGGTCGTCTTGAGCGTATTGGTATTGAGGTTTTTGGAAAACAGCGCATTTTCTGCTGCCGCGTAAATGGCCGATGGCGTTTGCGACAAATCCTTGATTTCGTTGTACGAAAAATAGCCTTTCCATAATTGGTTGGACTGTCCTATGAGCAGGCATGGGAAAACCGCCAAAAACCAAACGTAAAAATATCTTTTCATAGGAAGTCGTTGAGTCGCAAATATAGTAAACGCATTTATCCTTGTTTTCATATATCCCAATAAAAAAGCCTTTCTGTTACGAAAGGCTTTTGTCTTTAAGGTCGAAATTATGTCGTTACACTACGCCTTGTGCCAGCATGGCGTCGGCCACTTTTACGAAGCCTGCGATGTTGGCGCCTTTCACGTAATCTACATATCCGTTTCCGTCGGCGCCGTATTTCACGCAAGCCGAATGGATGTTAAGCATGATGTTGTGCAGCCTTTGGTCAACTTCTTCTGAAGTCCAGCTCAAACGCAACGAGTTTTGTGACATCTCCAAGCCTGAAGTAGCCACACCGCCAGCGTTGGACGCCTTTCCTGGCGCAAAAAGGATTTTCGCGTTCTGGAACACCATTACGGCTTCCGGTGTCGATGGCATGTTCGCGCCTTCGGCCACACAAATACAGCCATTGGCCACGAGCATTTTCGCTTCGGCCTCGTTCAATTCGTTCTGCGTCGCGCATGGCAAAGCCACATCGCACTTCACTTCCCAAGGACGTTTGCCTTCCACGAATTTCGCGTTCGGATATTTTTTGGTGTATTCTGAAATACGGGCGTAATCCACGTTCTTGATTTTCATCACGTGCGCCAATTTCTCGGCATCGATACCGTCTGCGTCATAAATGTAACCCGATGAGTCAGACATCGTCACGACTTTGCCGCCGAGTTGCGTGGCTTTCTCACAAGCATATTGCGCGACGTTTCCTGAGCCTGAAACCACAACGGTTTTGTCTTTGAAGCTGTCGCCTTTGGTTTCGAGCATGGCTTGTGCGAAATACACGTCGCCGTAACCCGTCGCTTCCGGACGGATCAATGAACCACCGAACGTGATGCCTTTACCGGTCAAAACGCCGGTAAACTCATTGCGCAGCCTTTTGTATTGCCCGAACATGTAGCCCACTTCGCGTCCGCCCACGCCGATGTCACCGGCAGGAACGTCGGTATCCGCGCCGATGTGCTTGGCCAGTTCGGTCATGAATGCCTGACAGAAACGCATGATTTCGTTATCTGATTTGCCTTTCGGGTCGAAGTTCGCGCCGCCTTTTCCGCCGCCCATTGGAAGCGTCGTGAGCGAGTTCTTGAACGTTTGCTCGAAAGCGAGGAATTTCAGGATAGACAAGTTCACAGATGGATGGAATCGGATGCCGCCTTTGTATGGTCCGATAGCCGAATTCATCTGGATGCGGTAGCCGCGGTTTACTTGGGTTTGGCCTTTATCGTCTTGCCATACGACACGGAAAGTGATCACGCGCTCGGCTTCGACCATTCTTTCCAACAGCATTTTGTTCTGGTACTTTTCGTTTTGCTCGATGAACGGAATTACCGTTTCGGCAACTTCTCTGACGGCCTGCAAAAATTCAGGCTCATTCGGGTTGTTCTTGGCGACTGCCTCAACAAAAGAATCGATACTTTTCGACATGGTTATTAGATTAGGAACGTTTATTTCAAACGTTTTCGTTTTCGTGGCGCAAATATACATTTTTATAAAAACACGAGACATTTTTACCTTTTATATTTTGTTCGCTGAAACCTGGATGTGTGTTTTTTACGTACAAAATAAATGTTAAGCCGATGCGTTAAATAATCTGTTCCCACGGGTAATTTTTTTAATTTATTTCACAAGTGAATGATGTTTTTATATATTTGTCGGGAATTGTAAATACTTTAAAAACAATGCCCAAGTACATTATCATAACCTGCCTGCTGGTTTTTGGTTTTACGTCAAAGTCGCTCGCGCAGTTTGGATTTTCTCACGAAGTGGGTGTCATCATTGGCCCGACGGCTTTCCAGTCAGATTATGGTGAAAGGCATGATGTGAAGACCAATTTGGGCAATACCGGTTTCGGTATCGGGCTTATCCACTACCTCAATTTTTCCTACAAGGCAGATTGCGACTGTTACACGCCTGAGACGTATTTTAATGATCACTTCAAACTCCGCAGTGAGTTGTCCTATTCGAAGACCAAACTAGATTTCTTCGGAAAATGGACAGAAGGCAATGGCAATTTGGCTACGAGACTTAGAGGTATGCATGGCGAAACGTCGATCACCGATATCGGTATGCAGCTCGAATATTTCCCGCTCAGCATCCGCGACTTCTCTGCCACTTTAGGTGCTTGGGGTCCGTTTATGAGTTTGGGTGCGCACTTTAGTTTTTACGACCCGAAAGCCTATTCAGACTACGGGCCGCTGGATACGCCAATCACGACGCCGGTAAAATACATCGGTGCCACGCAAAATGAAAGCGGCACGGTATGGTCTGTCGTGGGTAGCGTTGGTACGCGTTACAAATTGACGACTTTGTCCGACTTGATGATTGACCTGCGCTGGCAGTATTATTTTTCGGATTGGGTTGACGGCTTGCGCCCTGACCCGGATTTGCACAAAGAAAATAAAGCCAATGACTGGAATGTCTGGCTGAACTTCGGTTACATTTACTACATCGATTAAAAATATAAAGCCGCTGATTAGCGGCTTTTTTGTTGCGCCGCGAATTCACTAATATAATATTTCAATCATTCGTGAATTCGCGGTTTATCTGATTATGCGAGCGCTTGCCTGAGGTCTGCCATCAAGTCCTCGGCGTCTTCAATACCCACGCTCAGCCTGACCAAATCGTCCGTAATCCCGATTTCGATGCGTTTGTCTTCCGGGATTGAGGCATGTGTCATCAACGCCGGGTGATTCGCCAATGACTCCACGCCGCCCAATGATTCGGCCAACGTAAACACTTTAAGTTTCTCGAGGAATGAAATGGCATCGGCTTTCGCACCAGATTTGAAGTTAAACGACACCATACCACCGAAACCGCTCATTTGCTTTTTCGCAATCTCGTGGAACGGATGTTCGGGCAATCCGGGGAAAAACACCTTTCCGATCTTCGGATGGTTCTTGAGGAAATCAACCACTTTCTCGCCGTTTTCGCAGTGACGCTGCATCCGCAAATGCAAGGTCTTTATGCCGCGCAATACTAAGTATGAATCCATCGGGCCAAGCGTGCCGCCGGTAGCGAACTGCTGAAAATGCAATTGCTCGCCCAGCGCCGAGTCTTTTACAACGAGCGCGCCCGCAATGACGTCGGAATGTCCGCCCAAGTATTTCGTGGCCGAGTGCATCACGATGTCGGCGCCCAAGTCAAGCGGCCGTTGCAGGTAGGGCGTCGCAAAGGTATTGTCCACGGCAAACAAGATGTTCTTCTCCTTGGTAATTTTTGCAATCGCAGCGATATCGGCCAACTTCATCAAAGGATTCGTAGGTGTTTCCACCCAAACGAGTTTTGTGTTTTCGTTGATGAGCGACTGGAATTTTGCCGAGTCGTTCATGTCCACGAAATGGAACTTGATGCCCGAATCCTTGTAGATCCTGGTGAACATGCGGTACGTGCCGCCGTACAAGTCGTCCATTGCGATGATTTCGTCACCGGCCTTGAACGAACGCAGGACGCAATCCGTGGCGGCCAATCCTGAGGAAAAGGCCAAGCCACGGGTGCCGTTTTCGATACTGGCCAGCGCGTCTTCCAATGCCGTACGTGTTGGGTTGGCAGCACGGCTGTATTCGTATTCGCCGATGGGTTTGCCCGGTGATGATTGTGCAAAAGTCGAGGTTTGAAACACCGGCGGCATGACCGCTCCGGTTACTTTTTCGTGGTGTTGCCCGCCGTGAATGGCTTTCGTGTTGAATTTCATAACGTGTATTTGAGTCTTTTTAAGTCAGATGAATTTGCGGATGGCCATCATGGCACCGGTGTGCACGCCTTCGTGGTAATTGTTGAAATTGATGGCGTCTTCCACGGAATGGATCTGGAATCCGGTCATGGTCGTAAAGGCTTGATAAGTGTCGAAAACACCATCGCCATAATCGCGTTGGGTTCTAGAAATCGTCTCCTTCAACAACGTTTTCAAAACGTCGATTTCTGCGCGGGAAACATCCGCTTCAGGCTTGGTGCCGCGCTTGTATTTGTCGACCATTTCGGCGGAAACCATCATAGGCAATCCAGACAGGTTGTACACCAGCATTTGCTGGACGACGACAATGTGCGCGATGTTCCAAACGAGGTTGTTGTTGAACCCAACAGGAATTTTGTTGAGTTGTTCGGGCGTATAATTCTCGAGGAACTGCAGCAGGATTTCGCGGCTTTTCAGGGTAACGTCGAAGGTGTTCTGCATGTCTGAAATTTTTTCCAAAAATAAGCAATTCTCCGGCATTTGGTTTACTTTTGTGTCGCGCCTTTTTGGCCGAAAAAAACACCTGAATGGACACAGTTTACTATCTTTCCACCTGCGATACTTGCCGAAAAATTCTGGCGTCGCTACCCAAAAACAACCTTGCATTGCACGACATCAAGGCCAATCCACTCACCGAAAAAGAAGTGGACGCACTCGCGAAACTGGCCGGAAGTTACGAGGCGCTTTTTTCGCGTCGGGCCGAACGCTATAAAGCCTATGGGTTGAAAGACCAGAAACTCACCGAAGCCGATTATAAAAAATACCTGCTCGACCATTATACGTTCCTGAGCCGTCCGGTATTTGTCATCGGCGGAAAAATCTTCGTCGGCAACAGCAAATCGAATGTCGAAAATGTCATCGCCGCGTTAAGCTGATGTCTTCCCGCGCACTGGCCTTGTTGGCCGCCACAGCCGTTTCCATCATTTACGGCGTTACGTTTACCATCGCCAAAGATGTCATGCCGCACCATTTGCAGGCGTATGGCTTCATCGTGTTGCGCGTGGGCGGCAGCGCGCTGTTGTTCTGGCTGGTGTGGCTGTTCTTGCCCAAGGAGAAAATCGCTTCCGCAGATTGGCCGCGCATCGTCGCATCGGCATTCTTCGGGATTGCACTCAACATGTTGACATTCTTCAAAGGCCTGAGTTTGACTTCGCCCATTTCGGCATCGGTCATTATGGTCACGACGCCCATCATCGTGTTGGTATTGTCGGCCATCATTATCCGCGAGCGGATGCAAACCCGAAAAGTCATCGGCATTTTGCTCGGTCTGTTCGGGACGGCATTTTTGATCCTGTACGGCAAATCCATCGGCAGCGGCGAAAATGCCTCACTCGGCAACCTGCTGGTGTTCATCAACGCGGTCTCGTACGGTTTCTATCTGATTCTAGTCAAGAAACTGATGGAAAAATACAACGCGTTCACGTTCGTCAAATGGATTTACCTTTTTGGTTTCCTGATGGTATTGCCCTTTGGCTGGGCCGAATGTATCGCCGCAGATTGGGCCGCAATGCCACCAGGAATTTGGTGGAAAATCGGGTTCGTGGTCGTGTTCTCGACGTTCCTGACGTATTTGCTGAATTTGTTGTCGATGAAAACCCTGTCGCCTTCCATCGTGGCCGTGTTCATTTACCTGCAGCCGGTATTCGCGACAATTTTCGCCATCGGGTTACAGAAAGACAAACTGTCCTGGGAAAAAGGCGTCGCCGCGTTACTGATTTTTGTAGGTGTCTATCTCGTCACGCAAAAACCGCGGAACGCCAAAATTGCCTGACTACCGAAGATTTAAGGTTTACCCGTTTTCAGATTCGTGAATTCGCGGTTGTACGCTGCGCCTATGAAGCCGTGGCTGCATTTTTAACTATATTTGTGGCTTCTAAAGTTTTTTGCATGATACAATCCATGACCGGATTTGGCAAGGCAACACTGCAACTGCCGAACAAAAAAGTCACCGTCGAAGTAAAATCACTCAACAGTAAAGGCCTCGATTTGAATGTCAGGATGCCACAAGCCTACCGCGAAATGGAATTGGGCCTGCGCAACCAGATTGCCCAAATGCTCGAACGCGGCAAGATTGATTTCTCTATTTTCATCGAAAACACGACCGAAGTCGGGTCAACGAAAGTGAACGTCCCGATTTTGCGCGCCTATATCAACCAACTCAAGGAAATCCAGCCCGACGCCGACGAAACCGAACTCATGAAAATGGCCATCCGGATGCCCGATGCGCTCAAGACCGACCGCGAAGACATTGAAGACGGCGATTGGGAAGACATCCAGAGAGTCATTGACGAAGCCTTGAAAAACATTAAGGATTTCCGCAAAAGTGAAGGCGTGGCGCTTGAAAAGGAATTCCTGCACCGCATCGCCAACATCATGACCATGATGAACGAAACCGTGGCGCTGGACGGCGAACGCATCAAAACCGTGAAAGAGCGTTTGAAGGCGGCCATTGACGAGTTGAAAGTAACCTTGGACGAAAACCGTTTCGAGCAGGAACTGATTTTCTACCTCGAAAAATACGACATCACGGAAGAGAAAGTCCGGCTGGAAAACCACATGAATTATTTCATTGAAACCCTCGCGGGCAACGAAGCCAACGGACGCAAACTGGGTTTCATCATCCAGGAAATGGGACGCGAAATCAATACGATGGGCTCAAAATCAAACCACGCGCAAATGCAGAAACTCGTCGTGCAGATGAAAGACGAACTCGAGAAAATAAAAGAGCAAGTGCTCAACGTACTATAAGACAAGTCGAAAGACTAATGGCTATGACCAACATCTAGCCGCTAGCAACCAACCACTAGCCACTAAAATGAAAAAAGGAAAACTCATCGTCTTTTCGGCACCTTCCGGATCGGGCAAAACAACCATCGTCAGGCATTTGCTGGGCTTGCCCGAACTCAACCTGGAATTCTCCATTTCGGCCACTTCGCGTCCGCCGCGCGGTGTTGAAAGCCACGGCGATGACTACCATTTCATGTCGGTACAGGAATTCAAGCAGCACATCCGCAACGACGATTTTATTGAATGGGAAGAAGTGTATCCGGATATGTTTTACGGCACGCTTAAATCTGAAGTGGACGCCATCCGCGAAACCGGCAAACACGTGATTTTCGACATCGACGTGTCGGGCGGATTGCGCATCAAACGCAAATTTCCGGAAGACACCATCGCTATTTTTGTCAAGCCGCCGAGCATCGACGAACTCAAGAAACGCCTTAAGAATCGATCCACGGAATCAGAGGAAAAAATCGCGATGCGCATTGCTAAAGCCTCGGCAGAACTGGCCACTGCGCCGCTGTTTGACGTCATTGTCGAGAATTCAGACCTGGAACTCGCCAAGCAATTGTCGTACACACTGGTTTCCGATTTCATCAAGACTGGCCACATTCCGCATAAATCTTAGTAAATCGCGCTATTTCGGACTATGAAAATCGGACTGTATTTCGGAACGTTTAACCCGATCCACATCGGGCACCTGATCATCGCCAACCACATGGCGGAGCATTCAGGGCTCGATCAGATCTGGCTCGTGGTCACGCCACACAATCCGCACAAAACCAAAAGCACGCTGCTCGACGATTACAAACGTTTGGAAAT
Organism: Flavobacterium longum; assembly: GCF_965137575.1. Taxonomy (NCBI): domain Bacteria; kingdom Pseudomonadati; phylum Bacteroidota; class Flavobacteriia; order Flavobacteriales; family Flavobacteriaceae; genus Flavobacterium; species Flavobacterium longum. The sequence goes on from NZ_CBCRZJ010000007.1 coordinate 135,792, forward strand.
GGTCTTTCAAGCCACCGAACACTATCCGAAACTCAAACCTTCAGACATTGAATTCAAGTTGCCGCAACCCAATTACACGGTAAATACGCTGGCGCATCTGCAGGAGAAATATCCGTCGCACCAATTCTCACTGATCATGGGCGAAGACAACCTCAAGTCTTTGCACAAATGGAAAAACTACGAAGTGATTCTGGAACACCACAACATTTATGTCTACCCGCGGATTTCCGGGGAAATGGTTCCGGCCGAACTGGAAATCCACCGGCATGTGCACCGCATCGACGCGCCTGTCGTGGAAATCTCCTCGACTTTTATCCGCGACAGCATCAAAGCCGGCAAAAACGTACGACCGATGTTGCCCGAGGCCGTATGGCAGTATGTAGACCACAACAACCTCTACAAAAAGTAATTAACGTTATCTTGGCGTAACGCTGTGTTTGCTTGCGTAATTTTGTGATTCAAAACCAAAAAAATCATGAACAACTTCGAATTCTATAACCCGACAAACCTCATCTTCGGGAAAGGCCAGATGGAAAAACTCACCGCTCTGGTTCCGAAAAACACCAAGATTTTATTGTGCTATGGCGGCGGAAGCATTTTCGGCAACGGCGTTTACGACAGCGTGAAAAAAGCGCTTTCGGGTGTTGAAGTGTTGGAATTCGGCGGTATTGAAGCCAATCCGCACTTTGAAACCTGCATGAAAGCCGTGGCATTAATAAAGCAGGAGAACATCGGCTTTTTGCTGGCCGTTGGCGGCGGTTCGGTGATCGATGCCGTGAAGTTCATTTCAGCGGCGGTAAAATTCGATGGCGATCCGGCCGACATCCTGCACAAAAGAATCCTGATAAAAGATGTAGACGCGGTCATTCCTTTTGGCACCGTGTTGACCTTGCCGGCCACAGGAAGCGAAATGAATTCCGGTGCGGTCATTACGATTGAAGCCACGCAGGAAAAGCTCACCTTTGGCGGCGCGGCGATGTTCCCGAAATTCTCGATTTGCGACCCAACGGTGATCCAATCGCTACCGAAGCGGCAAATCCAGAACGGCGTCGTGGATGCCTACACGCATGTCCTGGAACAATACCTGACTTACAAACACGAGGCTTTTTTACAGGACCGGATTGCCGAAGCCATTCTGTCGACGCTCCTCGAAGTCGGCCCGAAAGTCGCAGAAAATCCTACCGATTATGCGCTCGCGTCGAATTACATGTGGTGTTGCACCATGGCGCTCAACGGATTGCTCAATAAAGGTGTCCCGACAGATTGGGCCACGCACATGATTGGCCACGAACTCACCGCGCTCTATAACATTGACCACGCCAGGACGCTGGCCATCATCGGACCGAATTTGTACCGCGTCATGTTCGACACCAAGAAAGAAAAACTTGCCCAGTACGGCCAACGCATTTTTGGGTTGTCTGGAAGCGAAGACGAAATGGCAAAAGCCGCCATCGAAAAGACCGTTGAATTCTTCCACCAAATGGGTATGCAAACGAAATTATCGGAATATACCGATGACTACGCCAAAACCGCTGGTTTCATCAAAGACCGATTCGAGAAGCGCGGCTGGAAAATGATGGGCGAACGGCAGAACATCACGCCGGAAAAAGTGATGGAAATTGTGGCGTTGAGTTATTGATAGCCGTTCGTTGATAGCGGCTAGACATTGCTAAATATTTATCCTAACTTAAGCAGGGCTATTTTTAAATTTGTTCTTCTAACCACTAGCAACTAAACTACTAGCAACTAAAATCAAAAGGCGCTTCTGGATTTCCAAAAGCGCCTTTCTCATAACACCAAAACAAAATTTACTAACTTTCACACTTCCGGTAGGAAAATGTAGCTGGTTATAGCAAAATAACGGCGGAAAACTTTTTGAATTGCACGGCGCGTCATAATTTAATGTTAAACTTTATTTTAACAGGTTTCCCAGTGTTTACGGGCGGTTCCGGCGCAAACGAACTTCGGTAAAAAAATAGTATTTTTGGCAACCAAGAAAAGCGAACGAAGTAAATCTCCCGGAATGAAAAACCACCCGAAATTTGCGGTTGTCGGCGGCGGAAGCTGGGCCACGGCCATCGCAAAAATGCTTTGCGTGAATGAAGATGAAATTGCGTGGTATATGCGCAATGAGGACGCGATTGCCCACATCAAGACGCACCATCACAACCCGAATTATCTGAGTTCTGTGGAATTCAACACCAAAAAACTCCGGCTGACGTCAGACATCAATGAAGCCGTTGCCTTTGCTGATTACATCATCTTCGCGATTCCGTCGGCTTTTTTGGGCGGCGAATTGAAAAAACTCACCGAAAGCCTTTCAGGAAAAGTCATCTTCTCGGCCATCAAGGGCATCGTGCCCGAAACCAGCCTAATCGTTGGGGAACATTTCCACGAAGTCTACGATATTCCGTACGGCAACATTGGCGTGATCACCGGACCGTGCCATGCCGAAGAAGTGGCGCTCGAACGCCTGTCGTATCTGACTATCGCATGTGGCGACGAAGAAAAAGCCAAAGTCATGGCCGATGCGCTGTCGGGCAATTACATCAAGGCGAAAATCACCGACGACATCATCGGGACAGAGTACGCCGCCATGCTCAAAAATATTTATGCCATCGCCGCCGGCATTGCGCACGGGTTGGGTTACGGAGACAACTTTCAATCTGTCTTGATGAGCAATGGCATCCGCGAGATGAAACGGTTCATCAAGAAAGTCCACAAGATGAAACGCAACATCAACGATTCTGCCTATTTGGGTGACTTGCTCGTGACCGGATATTCGGTGTTTTCGCGCAACCGCATGTTCGGCAATATGATCGGGAAAGGCTACACCGTAAAGTCTGCCATGATGGAAATGAGTATGGTGGCCGAAGGCTATTACGCCGCCAAAAGTGCGTTCGAACTCAACCGGAAACACAAAGCAAAAACACCTATCATCGACGCCGTCCATGCCATTTTATACGAAGGCAAAGAAGCGCGTCCCGTATTTAAGAAACTCACCGAAAAACTGGATTGATCATGACGGCACGCTGGAAATACCAAATCAAATGGGGTTTGTTATGGGGCATTTTCATGGCGCTGGCCATGACGGCGTTCAACGCTTGGGAAAACGAAAACTGGAGTTTGTTCTTCACCTGGAGTTTGCTCTTGCGGCTGGTAATTTTTGTCGCCGTCGGGGTATTTTTCGTGGGGTATTTCAATTGGAAAGAAACCCAAAAAGCCGCCGCTAAGAAAGACCAATAATAGAACGGCCGCGCATTGTTGGTTTACAATCGTTAAAAATAATTCGTTAAACGCTTGTCTGTTAGCAAATAACGATTAATTTTAACGTATGGGGCAATTTTACAAACTTGTTATTTCATTGGTGTTGCTGGCTAGTTTCGCCACGGGCAACGCGCAAAAGCAAGCATCGATAGATTCGCTGTTGCTGGAACTTCCGAAAGCCAAATCAGACAAGCAAAAAGTTTCCATCTTGTATGAATTGGGTTCAGCGTACCAAAAAAAGAAAAGCTACGACCCGGCCATCGAGTATTATTCGCAGGCGATGAAAATCAACGAGGCCGCCGGGAATAAAAAGAATATCGCGACACTTGCTTCCAATATGGGCGTGTGTTATTACGGAAAACGTGACTACAACAACGCACTGGCCAACTACAACCGCGCGGCCTCCATCTACGAAGAATTGAACAACGCCAAGAGCCAATTGGTCGTCTATTCCAACATCGCGACGGTGTATAACGAAATGGGCAACCAAGCCAAGGCGGTAGAATTTTACGACAAATCGATGGCGCTGAACGAATCACTCGGCAACCAACAAAATGTGGCGACATTGGCCGGCAATATCGGAACGGTTTACCGAAGCCAGGGCAACAACCAAAAAGCCACGGAGTATTTCCAGAAAGCACTCAAAATCAACGAAAGCCTCGGCAATGCTAAAGGTGCGGCGCTGAATGCCAACAACCTAGGTTCGATATATTTCGGGCAGGAAGACTACAACAAAGCGATTGAGTTTTACGGAAAATCACAGAAAGCGTATGAACAATCCGGCAACCGCGAAAGTGCGGCGCGAAACCTCGGCAACACCGGCATCGCCTATTTGAAAATCGCGCAACAAGCCGGCTCCGAGTCCGAAAAACAACAAGCGTTGCAACAGGCTATCGACAAGCTGAGCACTGCCATTGAGCAGGTCGATGGCGACGTCAGGCAACAATATTCCCAATCCTTAGCAACGGCGCAAGGCATGGCGAGCGGGAAAGTCTATGTTCCGGCGGCCAAACGAAGTACGTCCGATGCGGTTGCATCATCAGAAACTAGCCCTAGGATAAATCCGGCGCAGGCCGACATTAGCTCAGAATATGCGCGCAAACAGGACTCCATCCGAGCAGAAAGCCGCAACAAAGAACTCAACCTGCGCAAGGAAATGGAACTCCAGCAATTGGCTTTCGAGTACGAACGCAAACAATCGATGGCCAAAACCGAGGAAGAACGCCAAAAACTCCGCGAAGAAGAACGCATGAAACGCGAACAGATCGAGAACGACTACCGAAGCCTTTTGGAAGCCGCATCGCTACAGCAAAAGCTGGCACAATCTGAATTGGAGAAGAAAGAAGCGCTCGCATCGGCAGAAATCCAAAAGCAGAAAAACATCAAGAATGTGGCTTTTGGCGTCGTGGCGCTCATTCTGGTCGTGGCGTTCCTGGTGTATCGAAACTTCCGCAACCAACGCAAGGCTTTCCGGATCATCGAAGAAGCCAACCGTACGATTCTGTCTGAAAAGCAGCGTTCAGAAGCGCTGTTGCTGAACATCCTCCCACAGGAAGTCGCCGACGAACTCAAAAGCAGCGGCAAGAGCGAAGCCCGATTGTATAATGAAGTCTCGGTATTGTTTACGGACTTTGTCAACTTTACCCAAACCTCTGAAAAGCTGACACCGCAAGAACTGGTGAATGAATTACACGCGTGTTTCTCGGCTTTCGATACGATCATCGAGCGCAACGGACTGGAAAAAATCAAGACCATCGGTGATGCCTACATGGCGGTTTGCGGACTGCCAGAATCCAGCGGCGAGCATGCGCAGCGCGCGGTTCGTGCCGCGTTGGAAATACGTGATTTCATTTACGAAAGGCAGCAACACAATGGCGCCTTTGAAGTGCGCATCGGGATCAATTCCGGACAAGTCGTGGCCGGTATCGTGGGCGTGAAGAAATTCGCTTACGACATCTGGGGAGATGCGGTGAATACGGCGGCGCGCATGGAAAGCAGCGGCGAGGCCGGAAAAGTAAATATCAGCCAAGGCACTTATGAACTGGTGAAAGAAGATTTCGTTTGCACCGCGCGCGGAAAAGTGAACGCCAAACACAAAGGCGAAGTGGATATGTATTTTGTGGAATACGCCAAGACGTCTGTGGCCAACAATGTATTGGCCGATTAAACGATTGCCCAAATTAAAACCGTTTTTATGGATTTCCTGAAAGCCAAAACCTACATCAGCCGGCGGATGCGCAAGGAGTTGCCCAAACACTTGTCTTACCACAGCATGGCGCACATCAAGGATGTTTATGAATCGTCTCGGCGCATCGCAAAATCCGAAGGCATCAAAGGCGAAGATTTGAAACTGCTGCTTATCGCGGCGATGTACCACGATTGCGGGTTCATTGTCCAGAGCAAAGACCACGAGAAGATTTCCTGCGACATCGCCAAGGAAAACCTTCCGGGTTTTGGGTTTACGCCCGAGCAAATCAAGAAAATATGCGGAATGATCATGGCCACGCGCGTGCCGCAAAAACCGAAGAATCATCTGGAGGAAATCCTCTGCGATGCCGATCTGGATTATCTCGGGCGCGACGATTTTTTCGAAATCGGCAACCGGTTGTTCCATGAACTGATGGTGTATGGCATCATCCATACCGAAGCGCAATGGAACGAGTTGCAGATCAAATTCCTGGAACAACATCATTTTTTTACACAAACGGCCATCAACACCCGCAAACCTAAAAAAGACCATTACTTGGCCGAATTGAAAGCAAACCAAACATGACCAAATACAACCTGAGTTACGCGATCCAAGACTATACATACATCATTACCGGTGCGCTTTTGAGCGGATTTGCCCTGAAGAGTTTCCTCGTTCCCGGCCATTTCCTGGACGGCGGTGTCACCGGGATTTCGTTGCTCTTGCACGAGATTTACCATTGGAACATCGCTGTTTTGATTATCGTGGCCAACGTGCCGTTCATCTTGCTCGGGGCCAAGCAAATGAGCGCCGGATTTGCGATCAAGTCTATTGCGGGTGTCGTGATTCTGGCTTTGTGCCTGCGGTTCGTGCCGTACCCTGAATTCCATTACGACAAGCTCCTGATTTCCACCTTTGGCGGATTTTTTCTCGGTGCCGGCATCGGGCTGGGCATGCGCGGCGGCTGCGCACTCGACGGGCTGGAAGTCCTGGCGCTTTACACCTTGCGCCGCACGGGTTTTACGATGAGTGAAATTATCCTCGGGTTGAACGTCATCATTTTCATGTGCGCCGCGTTTTTCCTCGGGTTCGAAACCTCACTATACGCGTGCCTCACCTATTACACCGTAACGAAAACCATCGATTACGTCGTGGAAGGCTTGGAAGAATACACCGGCGTGACGATCATCTCTGGCCAAAGCGAGGAAATCAAGGAAAAATTGGTGTTGGGCTTGGGCCGCGGCATCACAATCTATAAAGGCGAGCGCGGGTTTATGAAAGATCGTTTCACCGAAAGCCACGAGTGCGATATTGTCTTTACGGTCATTACACGGCTCGAAGTGCGCCGCTTGAAAAACATCGTGATGCAGATTGACCCGAAAGCCTTTGTCTTCACGCATTCCATCAAGGAAGCGGCGGGCGGCGTACTCAAACGCCATATCGTGCATTAACGGACGATGACACCGGGTTTCCAGAGGTGTGGTACTTCTTCGGTATTTTCTTCTTTTATGGAATTGGCGACGAACGTGTATTTGCGGTCGTACAACGTATTGCCGATGAAGAACGTCAGCATGAATTCATTGTTCAGCGCGAGTACGCTGTCTTCAATCATTTCGATTTTTACGGCCGATACCGGCGGCATTTCGACCAGCGCGTGACGCAATAGGGAGGTTTTGCGCATTTCGCCGTTGAGTGTGCCGAAGGCTTTTGAAACCACCATGATGTCGTGCAACTCGTCGTCTGAATCATTCACCAGATAAACGTTCCAGACGTTCGCCAGGAAATCGTCATTCCATTCCTGGATGGCGGCCATGAAGACGTTCTTTACTTCCGGGATTGAAATGTCTTTTTGCATAATATCGCATCCAGAGATAGTCGCCTCTTTTTACTTTTGACTTTCGACTTTCGAATTGTTTAAATGCTGGCTTTGAATTGCTCGAGGAAACGCACGTCGTTTTCATAGAACATGCGTATGTCGCCAATCTGATACAACAACATCGCAATCCTTTCGATGCCCATTCCAAACGCGAAACCGGTGTATTCGTCGGGGTTGATGTTGCAGTTTTTCAATACGTTCGGATCGACCATGCCACAGCCCATAATCTCGAGCCAGCCCGTGCCTTTGGTGATGCGGTAATCGGTTTCGGTCTTCAAACCCCAATAAATATCGACCTCTGCACTCGGTTCGGTGAATGGGAAATACGACGGCCGCAAACGAATCTTGCTCTTGCCGAACATTTCCTTGGTGAAATACAGAAGTGTCTGTTTGAGGTCTGCAAAGGAAACGTCTTTGTCTATGTACAAACCTTCGACCTGGTGGAAAATACAGTGCGAACGCGACGACACGGCTTCGTTTCGGAACACGCGTCCCGGAGAAATCGTTCGGATCGGTGGCTTGCTGGCTTCCATGTAACGCACTTGCACCGATGAAGTATGCGTACGCAACAAGACATCTGGATTGGTCTGGATGAAAAACGTGTCCTGCATGTCGCGCGCCGGATGGTATTCCGGTAAATTCAGCGCGGTAAAGTTGTGCCAGTCGTCCTCGATTTCCGGGCCTTCCGACACGTTGAAACCGATGTTCGAGAAAATATCTACAATCTGGTTCTTGACAATTGAAATCGGGTGGCGCGAACCAATTTCGAGCGGTTCGGCCGGACGCGTCAAATCACCATAAACCGATGACGATTGCTGGCTGTTTTCGATAGCGTCTTGAATCGATTTTACTTTGTCTTCGGCCTTGGTCTTGAGTTCATTGATGACTTGCCCAAACTCTTTCTTGAGTTCGTTCGGGACATTCTTGAATTCAGCAAAAAAATCCTTGAGCAAACCTTTGCTGCCCAGGAATTTGATACGGAAGGCTTCGAGTTCTTCCTTCTTTGTGGTATGGAACGCTTCGGCTTCGGCGATGTATTGCCTGATCTTGTCGGTCATCGTGAGTAATTGAAGCTGCAAATTTAGGTTTTTTAGCCCGAAAGTCGGCAAAAAACCTGTGATTTAATCGATGTAATTCCGCTCGAGGAAATAGTGTACGATGGCTTCCTTCATGAGTACGGATTGCTCTCCGGCCTTAAGCGCTGGCAATTGTTCCTTGACGTTGTAATGCGGCCAGCCGTCTTTGTCGAAATGATCGAATTCGTAGTACCCATAAGGCTCAAGCAGTCTGCAAATGGCGATGTGCATCAGGTTGACTTTCTCGTCCTTCTTGAATTTCTGTTTCAATTGCCCGAGTTCCTGCACGCCCACCAGATAAATGATGCGCTCCAGATCCAGGTCTTCGCCTTGCGAGAATTGGTCAGACAATTTGGAGACGACGCGCTCCCAGCGTTCTTTGAGTTGTATATCGCGTGACATTATTGGTATTCGATTGTGTAGGTGATGGCGATCACGTTATCGGACATGCGCCGCGCCTTAATCTGCGTCGGGTAATTGTCATCGTTGTAAACCATTTCAAAGGTGTAACTGTATTGCGGCAACAGTTCTTGGCTAGCGGTATTGTAAACTTTTTTGGATAGGCACACATTTTCACTTTGGGTCATTAAGCCCCAAAATTCCGAACAGCCATGGTTTTTCCAGGTGATTGGCATGCTTCGAAATGGGTTAAACTGCGGGCCATAGGTAAACTCAAACGTTCGCCCGCTCGAAAATACTTTTTTAGTTAAGTTGCCGTTCGCCCAATAAAATTCTGTTTGTCCGGCTGTAGCAAGTTCACCGGCGTTATAGGTAATCTCGCTGGTTGTTACATCGCCGAAGCCATTCGTAGAAGTGATTAATGCCGGCCATCCATTTTCATAACTGATGTCATGCGAATAGCCCATATCAGAATTGTTTTCCCAGTGAACCAAGTTTTGACCGTCGTAAACGAAATTCGCGGAAACGCCATTTTGCAGGTGATAACTTGTCAACAGCCCATTTTCGTAGGTAAAAACGGGAACATCAAGAGCGGCCAATTCGTCATCTACAATGGTAATTTCCTTCACCTTTAAATCGATAGGTAAATTTTCCTCGTCGGAATTGCAGCCCGAAAGCACTCCGACAATTGTCAATAGCATTAAAGATAGTTTCTTCACCTTTTTTTTACCAAATATAAGAAATGTCGAAAACTATTTTACCTCTTTAATCGCGCTACTTTCCATCCAACCCGTCGCGCCGTCGGGCAATTCCACCTTTCGCCAGTTCTCGAGCGATTCTAAGACATAGACCTTCGTTCCTTCGTGCAACACGACTTCATCCGCCGCCGATGATTTGGGTTCGCCCTTCACCGGTGCCGCGGCAGCGAAAACGATGGCCGGCCGTTCAGATTCGTATCGGTCTTTCTCGAATATCGCGGCAAAAACACTCAGCAGGATCACCAATGCTAAGGCAATCATCCCGAAAAAAAACAGCCTTTTCACCAATGTTTGGCCCGAAAAATAATAGCCGCAGAAAAACAGCAGAAACCCGATGGCACAAGAAACAGCCAACCAAGCCCAGCCGTTATAACTGAATGCGGACGTGAAATCCGAAACGATTTTCCGGAACCCGACTTTGGGCACTTCCTTGACCTCATCAATCATCATTTTGTGCGCAAACCTCAGGTTGGTTTTGATGTCTGGATCGGTTGGGGCGAGCAACAAAGCTTTTTCGTAGTTGTAGATCGCAGGCGCAACTTTGTTCAATTTATAGTAGGCATTGCCCAAGTTGAAATACAATTCCGCGGAATGTTTCTTCGTCTTCAACACGTTTTCATAAGCGGTCACGGCCTCGGCATATTGCTCTTTCCGATACAGCGCGTTGCCTTTCTCGAACCCGTTTTGGGCCGACAGCAACGAGGCGAACAACAACAGGAAATACAACAGATTCTTTCTCATGGCTTCAACATTTTTTTCATGCAGACGCTGCTTTCGACGCCGATATATTGTCCGTAATTTGGCGTCCTTTCATAGCCCGATTTGCCATAAAGCGCAATGGCAGCGGTCATTTTGTTGCCGGTTTCTAGAATCGCTTCCGTATAGCCGCTTTCTGCAGCCCATTGCTCCAATTCTTCGAGCACCATTGCAGCGAAACCTTTTCCACGGTTGGCTTCGCGGGTAAACATGCGCTTGATTTCGGCCACGCCCGGTTCATATTCCTTGAACGCGCCGCAACTTACCGCCTGCTCGCCGTCATACAAAACAACGACATGCTTGATGCTGTCGATTTTGTTGTATTGCGCAAAGAACGGCGCTTCATCGCCATCGATGATTTTTAGCCCAGCGTCCAGCAGTTGTACCAACGCCTGAAAATCGTTGTTGTTTGAGTTGGTTCTTTCGACGCGCATCACAATTGTTTTTCGAGTTCGTTGATGACTTGTTCCGCGCGGCCAATATCGTCCTGCATGGCGGTGTCGCTCGATGGCGCGTAACGGGCAAACTCGCAGCTTTCCATCAGGCCAATGAACGCATTTACGGTGTCTGCGCCCGCTTTCTGCAACAGGATTTCCCGGATGCGGTCTTTGCTCATCTCGGTGGTTTCGATATGCAACTTGGCTTTCAGGAAGTTGTGCATGGCCTTTTCCAGCGCGATATAAAATTGTTCTTTGTTCCCAATGTGTTTGCGCGCTTCCGACAGGTACTTTCGGGCCAGTTTGTTTGACATTTTGCGTTTGTTGCCCACGACATCGCGGTCTATCGCTTCTTTTTTCCGACGCGCCGCAATGACCAGCGGAATGCACAAAAAGGGCAACAGCATCATGGCCACGAATCCGCCCGAACCAAAGAAATCGTCCCGATTTGTCGAGGCAAGCGCGGTCTTGAGCTTGATGAACTTGAACTGTTCGGTTCCGTTGATTTTGGCTTTCGGCTGTGCGGCCACCGCACGGTCGTCTTCATCCGATGCTGCCGGGCCGTCCAAGACGTTGAGCATGATTTCGGGCGACGTGATGGTTTTGTACCGGCCCGACGACAAGTCAAAATAACTGAAACTCATGGCCTGAATCGGGTATTTGCCTTTGTATTGCGGAACAATGGTGTATGTGTCAGAAATTTTCCCCGTCATGCCGGAAAGCGGCGTGGTCACATTTTCCTTGTGCACCGGATCGTACATTTCCAGCGACGAAGGCACGGTAGGTTTCGGCAAATTGAAGAGCTTCAAGTTTCCTGTTCCGGCTACGCTGACGACCAATTCCACGGATTCGCCACTCTTGACATTGGTTTTCGACGGCGTAACCTTAAAGTCAAACCGGCCGACGGCACCCGAGAAATCATCAGGTTTTCCGGCCTCCGGAAGCGCTTTCACCGCGATGGTTCTGGCGCCAGCCGATACACGTCGGTTGTCTCGGGCCATGATCGGCTGCCCAAAGAATCGCCGTTGTGTCGGGATTTCCATGTCCAGATCGATCGTGAGCGGTTCAATTTCCAACTTGCCCGATTTCTGCGGATACAAGACCGTTTTCTTCAACACCGCAACCAAGCAGCGTTTTCCGTTAAACGTGGTTTCTTCTGCGCTCGGTTTCTTGATTTCGATGTTCTGGCTCCAGAAGTCGTTGTATTTCGGTTTCTCCAATTCGCGGTATTCCCGGATCATGACGCCGTAATCAAAATACAATTTGTACACGACGGTAATCGGTTCATTCACATACGGGTTGGTTTTGGACACTTCCGCCACTAGTGTTAAGGCTTCCTCCATCCGTTGCTTCACCGGCTGGCTGGCATCGTTGGCATCGCGCGGATGTTCTACGGCTTCGGTGATGTTTACGGTAATCGGATCTGTCTTGTAGATTTTCCCGTTGATATCGATGCTCGCCGACTTGATGGTAATTTTCCCTTTTCGGGCGGGCGTCAAAAAGTACGAATACGTTTTGTTGAATGAACCGCGCCCGTTCACATAATCGATTTTCACCGATTGGAACGGCCCGGCCGACACCTTGAATCCTTCAAATGACGGCGGCACGAAATTGTCGCCATCGCCATTCATGGAAAAGTCGATCCTGAGCTTTTCATTCAGGGCGAGCGACGTCTTGTTCACCTTGGCCTCGAACTGGGTTTGGGCGACAACCGCCTGAAACGCTAAGAATAATATGAATGTGAATTTTTTCATTCGTGGGGAAATCTTGTTTCCGTTGTCAAATTAAATCAATTTCTTACCAATCCTTGTCGGTCTGCACCGGCGGCGCCTGCTCACGCTTGGCATTTACGCGGTCCTGCACTTTCTTTTCTTCATTGTCCACGGCCTTGAGCAAACTTTCCAAGCGCTGTTTCGGAATTCCGCCGGGCGCCGGTTTGGGCGGTTGCGGCTTTTGATCCTGTCCGCCTTTTGGCTGCGGTTGATTCTGGCCCTGATCTTTGTTTTGATCTTGCTTTTGTTGCTGTTGCTGTTGTTTTTGCTGTTGCTGCTGATCCTTTTTGTCCTTGTCTTTGTCTTTTTTGTCCTTCGGCGGCGGATTGTCTTTCAGGAACTTCTTGGCCAAGGCGTAATTGTAGCGTGTTTCCTCGTCGTCTGGATTGTTGCGCAACGCGCTCTTGTAGGCGTCAACCGCTTCCTGGTATTTCTTTTCGGCCATGTAAATGTTGCCGAGGTTGTGGAATGCCCGGTGTTTTTCGAAATAAGACTTGGCCGTTTCGATTGTTTTCTTGTATTGTCTCTTGGCTTCCTCGATTTGCTTCTGCCGGTAAATCGCGTTGCCGAGATTGAACAGTGACGCGGCTTTTTCAGGGTTTTTGGACGACGACACGCGATAGTCTGCTTCGGCTTCGGCGTATTTCTTTTCAGCGTATTCACGGTTGCCTTTCGGCAGGTCTTTGTCTTTCTTCGGTTCTTTTTGCTCCTGCGCCCAGACCATGCATGAAACCGCCAGCAAACCGTATGTGAGCCACTTTTTCATGATGTCTTTTCGTTAAACAGGTTCAACTTTTGCAACCACGCCGTTTTGCGTTCGAGGAAAAACACATCGAGCAGCAACAGCGCCATTGCAATCCCTAAAAACCACTGGAATTGCGACTCGAAATTGGCCATCTGCGTGCTTTCGAATTCGGTCTTCTCGATTTTCTCCAACGATTTGCGAAGGTATTCCGTCACTTCCTTGGAACTTCCGCCGTACACGTAACCGCCGCCCGCGCTTTCGCCAATGGTTTTGAGCGATTCCTTGTTGAGTTTCGTGACCACGACTTCGTCCGAACGGTCGCGTTGAAAACCTTGCACCGTACCGTTCTTCCTGAGCGGAATCGGGCCGCCTTTGGCTGTACCCAAACCTATGGTGATGATTTTCACGCCGGCCTTTTTGGCTTCCTCGGCCGCATCTTCTGCACCTTCGGAATGGTCTTCACCGTCAGAAAGCATCACGATGAGCTTGCTGGTTTTGCTGTCTTTGTCGAAGAATTCGGTCGACATCTTGATGGCATCGTCCAAGGCCGTGCCTTGCGAGGAAACCATACCAGTACTGATGCTTTGCAAATACATTTTCGCCGCGCCGTAGTCTGAGGTGATCGGCAAAATCTTGAAGGCGCTTCCGGCATAAACCACAATCCCGACGCGGTCGCCGGCCAGCGAATTGATGATTTGCGAGACCATTTGCTTGCTTTTTTCCAAACGGTTCGGCGAGACGTCTTCGCACAACATACTCTTGGATACGTCGATGGCAAATACGATGTCAATGCCTTCCCGCTTAACGGTTTCCATCTTGGTGCCGATGCGCGGATTGGCCAGTGCGATGATCAGGCTTGCCAGCGCCAATACTACGACGGTGAACTTGAGGATGTGCTTGAACAGCGATTGCTCCGGGCTGAGTTTTCTCACCAAAGCAATGTCGCCGAATTCGCGTTGTTTCTTGCGTTTCCAATACAAATTGAAAAGGAATACCAACACGAGCACCGGTACGATGCCAAGCAGCCACAAGTATTTTATTTCGTCTATTTCGTACATGTCAAATAAAACTGCGGAAAATGGTGTTTCTCAATCCTACTTCAATCAGCAACAACACACCGGCGGCCACGGCAAAAATCCTGAACTTCTCGTCGTAGTCGTAAAACCGCAACTCCTCTATTTCGGTAGTTTCGAGCTTGTTGATCTCTTCATAAATCGCGGCCAATTTGGTGTTGCTCGTCGCGCGAAAATATTTTCCGTCGGTATTCTTGGCGATACTTTTCATCAAATCCTGGTCGATTTCTACCGGCATCAAACGGAAAATGAAATCACCATTGGGCGCAATTGCGTATGGAAACTCTGCGTTGCCATTGGTTCCGATGCCTATCGTATATACTTTAATACCATATTCTTTTGCAATTTCCGAAGCCGTTTCCGGTTCAATCGTTCCGGAGTTATTAACGCCATCGGTCAGCAGGATGATGATCTTACTCTTGGCTTTGCTGTCTTTCAAACGGTTCACGGCGGTGGCCAATCCCATCCCGATGGCCGTTCCGTCCCGCAGCGCGCTGCCGTCATATTTGATTTCTGAAATCGCCTTTTCGACGATGGCTTTGTCACTGGTGACCGGCGTTTTCGTATAGGCTTCGCCGGCATACACTACAATCCCGATGCGGTCGTTCGGGCGGCCTTCCACAAATGCTTTTGCTACTTTCTTGAGCGCGGACATACGATTCGGCTTGAGGTCGCGGGCCAGCATACTGCTCGATACGTCTATGGCCATGACGATGTCGATGCCTTTTGTGGATTTGGTTTTGCTGCTGACGTTCACCGTTCGCGGACGTGCCATCGCAACAATGAGCAGCGCCAAGGCCAGCATCCGCAAGATGAAAAGCGATGCATATATCTTCGCCCAAAATGTGGTTTGAAACCCAGACAGCGAACTCATCTTTAAAGTAGCGTTTTGCTGGTTCCGTTTCCAGACATGCCAAGCGATGGCCACCGGAATGAGCAACAACAGCCACAAGAGTTGCGGGTGCAGGAACGTAATATTTTTATAGAATTCCGTCATGGCGATGTCTTGATTTCGACCGAGTCAAAAACCTTCTCGACCATTTTAATGGCATTCTGGTCGTCGGCCTGGTAGATCATGAGCAATTGTACGACGCCCGTGCCTTGGGTAAAGGTGAGCAGATCGTAATTCATGAAATAACTTTCCTTGGTTTCCGGGTTGGTGAGCTTCATGGAGCCGAACGTTTTCATGCCTTTTTGGCCCGCCGGCAACTCGTACTCATCGCTCTTCAAGGATATATTCTTGGCTTTGAAATCCTTTTCGAACCTTGAGGCGATGGCTTCGACGGTTTCGTCGAGCAGCTTGTCGGTTTTGGCCGAATCTGCTATGCGGCTCGTGGTGAGCATCACCGAAAAGGCATCGGTGTATTTGCCATACGTGAACTTTTGCTCGTCGGTAAAAATGGCTTTGTCGGCATCGTGCGACTGGCGCGTCAATACTGCCGGTGTTTTGACGATGACCGACGGATCGCCGTATTCGGACGCAACCCATTCGCCTTCGAGCAATTCCTTGGTTGGGTCGCCTTTAACCAGATTGCGGACGTAATCGAACCCTTTCGTCACGATCAGTCCAATGAAAAACGCAAAGACAATCATCACGACAAATGCAGTGACGTTGAGGATTTTCTGTCTTTTCTGTTTGCGCAGCTTTTCCAGTCGCGCTTGTTCGTTGATGGCCTCCAGGTCTTCTTCGTCGGTTTCTTCCGGAATGGCACTGTCGATCTTGACGATGGCCGTTCCAATCTTTTTTCGGTCTTCGGCAATCTCAAAATCGAGCGGCTTGGATTTCGCGAATTTCACCAAATCGGCTTGGCGCAATACCGCTTCTAGATTTTCGACCGTTTCCGGCGAGAGCTTCATATTCTTTTTGCATGCCGCCAGGCGAAGCGCCGCAATGAGTTCGGCCGTGGTGCTTTCCATGGCTGGAATGTGCACGGCTTCTTCAATGTAGGTACGGGCAATGTCCGTCAACTCAGAATAGTAGGCTTTGATTTCGCCTTGTTCGAGCAGGTGTTTTTGTTCGAGCTGCTCCAATAATGTATTCGCTTTTTCAATTGGCGTTTTGAATACTTCCTCGGCCTGCTTGTTTTTTTTCTTCCGCGTGATGAGTTTCCAGATGCCCAGCCCGATAAAAACCAGCGCCACCCAACCGATGAGCCAATACAGCCATTTGGCCGACCAATTTGTGTCGCCTTCCGCAATCACATCCTTGATATCGTAGAGTTTCTGCTTGAGTGTATCGACCTTGACGTCGGACACTTCCACTTTGATGCTGTCCGTGTCGAATTGCTTTTTACCTATGACGACTTTCAAGCTCGGAATGACATAACGGCCCGAATCAAACTGCGTCAATCCATATTTCTTGATCAGCTCATAACGGTTGTTGGCCTTGACCGTATCGATGTCGTAATCGCGGATCACTTCCAGCCTTCCGAAGTTCTGGCCCTTCGGGAAGACGACGACCGTATTGGTATCGGCAATTGCTTTGATGGTGAGATTGAATTGCGCCCCGATTTTATTCCTGGTGGTATCAATTTGGGTCGTGACCGGACGTTGCGCCATGACGCCCAAGGAGAACAACAAGAACAATATGCATATTTTCCTGGTCATGCGCGTGATTTGAAATAACCCAGCAATTTGGTGACGTAGCTTTCATCGACACGCGTGTTGACCGTGCCCGCGCCGCATTTGCTGAAGGTTTCCTTGAAATATTTGAGTTTGTCCTGATACTGTTTTTCGTAATTCATACGCACCGACTTGGCGCCGGTATTTACCATCATGATTTGGCCGGTTTCGGCGTCGCGCATGTGCACCATGCCCAGATTCGGGATGCTTTCCTCGCGGAAATCATACACACGTATGCCGGTAATGTCATGTTTTTTAGATGCAATTTTTAGTGTAGTTTCGTAATTATCATCTGTGATAAAGTCAGAAATAGTGAAGACAATTGCTTTCTTTTTCATGACCGATGACAGAAACTTCAATGCCTGGGAAATATTGGTTTTCCTACTCTTGGGCTCGAATTCTATCAACTCGCGGATGATGCGCAACACGTGCGACTTTCCTTTCTTAGGCGGAATGTACAATTCGATTTCATCGGAAAACAAAATGAGCCCGATTTTGTCGTTGTTCTGCGTCGCCGAAAAAGCCATGGTGGCTGCAATTTCCGTAGCGATTTCGCTTTTCATCTGGCTTCGGCTCCCAAAGCTTTCCGAACCGCTGACATCGACCATTAAAATCATGGTGAGTTCGCGTTCTTCCTCAAAAACCTTGACATAAGGCTCGTTGTAGCGCGCCGTGACGTTCCAGTCTATCGCCCGGACATCGTCCCCGAACTGATACTGCCGGACTTCGCTAAAGGTCATGCCGCGTCCTTTAAAAGACGTGTGGTATTCGCCCGAAAAGATGTGATCGCTCAATCTTCGGGTCTTGATCTCTATTTTGCGGACTTTCTTGAGAAGTTCTTTGGTATCCATTGCTTTGGGTTCAAGGTTAAAGGCTCAAGGTTCAAGGTTAGTTGGGCCACAACTTTAAAACGTTGAACGTTGAACTTTAAACTTCTTATGGAACTTCGACTTCGTTGACGATTTTGTTGATGATGTCTACCGAGGTGACGTTCTCGGCTTCGGCTTCGTAAGTCACGCCGATCCGGTGACGCAGCACATCATGAACAACGGCGCGCACATCTTCAGGAATGACGTAGCCGCGGCGCTTGATGAATGCGTAACATTTGGCGGCATTAGCCAAGTTGATGGAACCACGCGGCGAGGCACCGAAACTGATGAGTGGCTTGAGGTTGGCGAGTTTGTATTTCTCCGGGAAACGCGTCGCGAAAATGATGTCCAGGATATATTTTTCGATTTTCTCGTCCATGTAAACCTCGCGGACAACTTCCTGCGCCTTGAGGATTTGTTCTATGGACACGACCGGATTCACTTTTTCGCCGCCGCCTTTTAAGTTCTGGCGGATGACCAATCTTTCCTCATCCATTTTTGGATAGTCGATTACCGTCTTGAGCATGAAACGATCTACTTGGGCTTCCGGCAACGGATACGTTCCTTCCTGCTCTATCGGATTCTGCGTAGCCAGGACGAGAAACGGTTTGTCTAGTTTAAAGGACGTGTCGCCGATGGTGACTTGCTTTTCCTGCATGGCTTCGAGCAATGCGGATTGCACTTTCGCCGGGGCGCGGTTGATCTCGTCGGCGAGGACGAAATTGGCGAAGATCGGGCCTTTCTTGATAGAGAATTCGTTTGCTTTGATGTTATAGATCATCGTACCGACAACGTCTGCCGGGAGCAAATCTGGAGTAAATTGGATGCGGCTGAACGACCCGTGAACGGCCTGCGACAGCGTGTTGATGGCAAGTGTCTTGGCCAGTCCCGGAACGCCTTCCAGCAGAATGTGCCCTTGGCCCAGAAGCCCGATGAGCAAACGCTCTGTCATGTGTTTTTGACCCACGATGACTTTGTTCATTTCCATCATCAAAAGGTCTATGAACGCACTTTCCCTTTCTATCTTTTCATTGATGGCCCGGATGTCTAATCCAGTGGCGGTTTCTTCCATAATTTTAAGGTTTTTGTTCTCGGGTTTTTAAGACGGTGCAAATTGAAAATTAATTCAGTCTGCGGATGTTAACAGACCGTTAAAAAACTTTGGAAGTCCTTTTATTTAAGGATGATTTATGATAGAGTTTTCATATTTTTAGAAAATCTAAACGACCTATTTTGAAAACTACTTTTTCGCCCATTATTGCGGGTGTGATGACATGGGGCGCGTGGGGCAGAAACCTCGACGGACCAGAAATGATTAAACTGATGGAAAGCTGCCTGGAAAATGGCATCGACACGTTTGACCATGCAGACATTTACGGCGGTTACACGACCGAAGCGGCTTTCGGAGATGCATTTGCGGATAGCGGCATCAGCCGCAGCCAGGTGAAACTGATCTCGAAGTGCGGCATCCAATATCCGTCGGAAAAAAGGCCGCTTCCGATAAAACATTACCAATATTCAAAAGATTACATCATCTGGTCGGTCAACGAGTCGCTCAAAAACCTCAGGACTGATTATCTCGACTTGCTGTTGCTGCACCGGCCGAGCCCGCTGATGAAAAGCGCCGAGATTGCCGAAGCGGTAACCGAACTCAAACGCGACGGCAAAATCCTTGATTTCGGGTTGTCGAACTTTACCCCGATACAGACCGAACTGATCCAGCAACACACGCTGGTCTCCTACAACCAAATCCAATTTTCGCTCACGCACCACAGCGCCATGACCGATGGCACGCTGGACGACATGCAATTGCGCAATGTAAGGCCGATGGCGTGGAACCCGCTGGGTACAGTATATAGGGAAGACATTGAACAGACACAGCGTATCCGGAATCTGCTCGGGCAGCTGGAAGCCAAATATGGCGTGCCGGGCGAAGTCATCTTGTTTGCGTGGATATTGAAACATCCGGCGAAAATATTGCCCGTGTGCGGCACGACAAGGCCGGAGCGCATCAAAGAAATGATGAAAGCGACCACGCTTGAGTTGGAAACCGAAGATTGGTTTGCGTTATGGGTAGAAAGCCGCGGCAGTAAAGTACCGTAGCTGGCAATTGTGAATTGTGAATTGTGAATTGTGAATTTTAAATTATAAATTTTTGAAGACTGCATTAATAACTGGTGCAACCAGCGGTATAGGAAGGTCGACAGCATTTGCCCTGGCTGAAAAAAATTTCAAACTCGTCATTTGTGGGCGGCGCGAAGACCGACTGGAAACCTTACGTGCGGAATTGGCCGAGCAAACGCAAGTTCACACCTTGACTTTTGATGTGCGTGACAAAGATGCCGTTTTTGGCGCCATTGCCGGTTTGCCCGACGACTTTCGCCAGATTGACGTTTTGGTGAACAATGCCGGCAACGCGCATGGCCTTTCACCTATTGAATCTGGTGACTTAGACGATTGGGATGCGATGATAGACAGTAACGTGAAAGGTTTGTTGTATGTATCGAAGGCGATTATTCCGGGAATGGCCGAGCGAAGATCTGGGCACATCATTAACATTGGGTCGATTGCCGGTAAAGAGGTATACGCGAATGGCAACGTGTATTGCGCCAGCAAGTTCGCCGTGGATGCGTTGAGCCAAGGCATGCGGATAGACTTGAACCAATACGGGATTCGGGTGGGCCAAATCAATCCAGGCATGGTGGAAACGGAATTCTCGCAGGTACGCTTCAAAGGCGACGATGCGCGTGCGGCCAATGTTTATAAAGGTTTACAACCGCTGACGCCCGAAGATATTGCCGAGGTGATCACTTTCATGGTGACACGCCCGGCGCATGTGAACCTCGCCGATGTAATGGTGTTACCGACTGCGCAGGCGAGTGCGACGATTGTAAAAAGAACGTAAGCTGGCGGTGACCGCGTTAGGGATGGCAGCGGAAATCCTTTGAGACCTCAAAGGTTTTCGAAACCTTTGAGGTCTAAAGATTGTAGCGTACAGCCCGACGGCGGCCCTTGTCAACATGTTCGATAATATCCCGGCCCAACGACGCCGGAACGCCCAAAACCTATGATCAACAAACGCCTTTTGATTAAAAACCTGCTCGCGCACAACGACGAGAACAGTTTTTATGACAAAAAGCGGCAGTTGAATATGCATACCAAGGAAGGCAAAGGCAAATTCCTGAAGCACATTTGCGCGCTTTCTAACTCCAACCAGACGAACAATTCCTACATTGTTGTGGGCGTGGAAGACCATGACAATGCGATTGTGGGCGACGATTTCTTTGACGACAGCCGCATCCAGAACTTGGTGAACGCGTTTTTGGACAATCCGCCGAAAATCCAGTATGAAAACGTGCCGTTCCCAAACCTGCCGAAAGGGAAAGTCGTGGGTTTGGTGACGGTAAAGCCCAATGGCAAGATTTCTTCCTTTAAGAAAAGTATACACAACATTCCGTACAGTGCGGTGTTTTTCAGACGCGGCAGTAATTCGCTTCCCGTAGACAGCATGGCCGATTTGAACGCGCTCAAATCGAACCTGAACAACAATACCGAAACCGTTATTTCTATCGAGAACAACTCGCGCAACAGCATTGCGCACACCTTGGACGGCGTGATGGACTTCATGAATGTACGCCACAAAGACATCGGGCCACGGTATAAGGTCTTCAAGGAATTGTTCGTGATTTGCTGGGCTGGCGTCCCGAAGAAAATACGGGAACATACTTTTTTGTCGCGCGTTGATATTGAATTGATCAATGAGCAGGTGAAACTTTTCTATTCGGCGCTGGACGTGGTCGAAATCAAGTACAACCAGAACAGTTTTACGATTGTGGAATACGTGCCATTGGGCTTGAACGACAAAACCAGCTACTATCCGCTGGAAAAGCTGACCATCAATTTCCACGACAACGGTTATTATAAGATAGACCGGGAGATGTTGTTCGAACCGCCGCAGTTCAACAAGAAAGTCTTGCATCACATCTATAACAGCATGTTGTCTGTGCTCACGAAATTGCAGAAAGGACTGTCGCTGACTGAGCGAGAATTGGCCGACCTTGAAAACCTACCTTCAACGCTCATGCTGTGCCACCTCAACGGCTTTGAGGACGCGAAACAAAAACTGATTGACGCCAAACCGCTGTTGAAATCTTCGGGTACGCCGGCGTATCTGGCCTTTAAGGAAGCGATGCGGATTTTGAGGAAGATGAAATACGATACACAATAAAAAACGGCGGCCAGTGGCCGCCGTTTCCGGCTTAACGCCCTTGGAAAAATGGCCCCAAATTCCATTTCCCCATTGAGTTGTCGTGGCGTAGAGAATAGCGTTAAGCTAGTTTGGCTTCACGGTAATGGTCGTGGCCGCATCGAACCGGTATTCGCCGCGCTTGTAAATTTCCTTGCTCGGCAAAACGATTTCGTAGGTGTAAACGCCGACCGGTAAATCCAGCAGGCATTCTTTTCCGTCAGTAGGAATGACCATTGTTTTTAATACTGCCGTTCCGTCGGCGCCAGTGGTGGAAAGGTTGAGTGTAATTTTGTCTGTAAGTTTGTTACGGACGCATATTTTCTCAATCATGCCATTGGTCGGCGCGTTGGGCTTGTCTTTTAATATGGTCAATCCAGTTACCAGTAATTCCCCGCCCTTGATGATCTTATCCAGGTTCTTTTGGGAGTACACAGATAGGGAGAGCAGGCAGCACATTAAGGCCGTCTTCATTTTTTGTTTTTCAAAAACTTAAAACTAACGTCGTGGCGCGGTTATGACGTGCAATCCGGACCAATCCGATGAATCATTTAGCAACGCTTTCATTTCACAAATATTCTTCTGGCTTATCGCCTTGCCATTTACCGATACTATTTCATCGCCTACTTGATACTCGGTATCAAAATTCCGGTAAGAAATAATCAATCCGTCATTGTGAACATCCGCTAACAGACGTGGCTTCATGGCGATCGAAAACGATTTCCCGGTCAAGGCCTGCGCATCTCTCGCACGGCAATATACTTTACCGTTACGCCGGTCAAACACCCAGTCAAACTTAGATATCAGGGCTTTGTTGAGAATGCTTCGCTCTGAAGTCTGATCAACGCCGATGGGAAAATCAAATGACAAGCCGGGCAAGTTGAACCGTGCATTGTTGATTTGCATCTCGATTTTGACTGGAGTATTCCCAATAGTGTTAGTCAGTGAGCTAATCGTGTACTCGCCTTTTTCAAAACCGGAAAAAACTTTCCTATTCAACATCGTCATGGTTTTATTTCCCGTATCGAAAAGAAAAAAATCTTCGGTGCCGTTAACGTTTAGACGAATGTACACCTTTCCGGTGTAGTCGCTGAATTTCGCTTCAAGCGGCATCCAATCTCCTTCGGGCAAACGTTCGGTGAACTGCAAATAGCCCTCAGAATAGTTCAATTCAAGCATTGCATCGGATTCATAAAAGCTCCCCAAAATTCCATCAGTCTTAACGCTCCCATCGCACAGGTTCCGCCGGTAAGGTGAAACGTACAAATACTTGTGGGTCACTTTGAACATGCTTGTTTGCATACTGTCGGCTGAATAATTGAAACTTTCAATCTTTGTTTTCTTGTCAAAACCGTAAACTGATTTTTCCCGAATCTTCTTCTTCTGGTCAACCGTGAATTTTGGACGATACAGCAAGGTAATACCCGCTCCAGTGTCGAAAAACAACTCATGAGATATGCCGTTAATCGAGACCGAAACAAACTCTCGGTTGTCATCGGAAAAATAAACTTTCCGGTTGATAAAATTCTGCGTCTCTTCTGCCATCCTGGCTTTGTACTCAGCGCAGGACATCAAGAAAATCGGAATGAGAAAAATCAGTTTCTTCATTAATGTTGTTTTAAGTTTATTGATGCTTATTCGTCAGGCCAAAGATCCACGTTGATGTCGTTATCCGGAATAAATATATCCGCGGCGACATTAATAACCGTGTTGATGAGAATTTGCCACCATTTTTTCTTGTCCGAGTAAACAGTGTTTGGCGTCCCTTGATTCTTTGGACTTTTAGCAAGATCTACGGCAAACCGCGACAACGACGAATTGTCTCCTTTCAAAATGTCACAGTCTGCCGTTCCGGCACTAACATAACCATAGACTTTTCGCAGAAACTCGTCTTGAGATGGAACGGTTGGCGACGGAATCGCCAATGCCCTTACAAAATCGTTGTACGTCTGTCCTTTAGTGTAAAACGCTTTCGATACGTTTACAACCGATACCATCTGCGCTCCAAGTAAATTCTTTTTTGCAGTTTCGGACAGGGTTTGTCCGAATGACAGTGTCGTGGCGAATAATAAGACCATCAGGCCTCCTATCAACTTTTTCATGATTTCTAAAATAATTGGTTAAACTTTACTTTTAAATCTCCGGTGATTCAATGTGGTAAAATTAAACCGGGCCACCTTGCCGGGCCTGCGGTTTTCCCGCATCTGTTGTTAAATAAATCCGCGGTTGCGGGCCTCGCGCACGATATCTTCATCGGTGGCTTTCTCCAGACAGAAATAATCCTTGACTTGCGCCTTGCGCTTTTCGATGGCACTAAGTGACAAGTGCAAATAGGCGGGCATGTTCTTCGTCCGGATGCCTTTGGCCAACAACGCGATGATTTGGCGGTTGAAACTGTCCAGATACATTTCCTTGGACAACAATTCCTTGATGCTTCGGTTGACCGTTTCACTATAATAAGTCCCGTTGTTGCGCACCGTCTCGAAAGCAACCAGCAGTTCGTCGCCGTTAAAATCGCTCTTTACGAGCAGCCCGGCCGGTTCAATGGTTTTAGCGATATGGTACAATTTGAACGCTTCGCAATGTGAGGTCAGGATGACAACCTTGGCCGCGGGCATGCTTTTGCGGATCATCTTGGCCAAATCAGCGCCCGTAAAAATGCCCCTGTCCGGAAGCGGCGGCATATTTTCATCCAGGAAAATCATGTCGAAAAATTGCACGTCGCGCTTCAGGATGCGATAGGCATCTTCAAAGCAGAAACACGAAGTGGCTTCTATTTCGAGACTGGAATCATTATACGACAAAATGGCTTTGTAGCCTTCTATTTGCGACGGATGGTCATCGATCATCAGGATGCGGACACGTCTCTCTCGGGCAAATTCAGGAATCCGCCCACGGTTTCTTTTGGATGATTGTGCGGTTAACATGTTTTCTATTGTTTTGGTAACTAAAACTACCTTAGCGCTTTAAGTCGTCGTTACGGATTTTCCGTAATAATTGTTAATTTTGCCGCCCATAAGTGTCAGGCATTTTTTTGCAGCCTTGCCATCATTTTGTAGTTTTAGCGTATGAACAGGACTTTGGTTATTGGTGACATCCACGGCGGCCTTCGCGCACTGACACAGCTTTTCGATCGGGCGCAGGTGACGGTTTCCGACAAACTGATTTTCTTGGGCGATTATGTGGACAGTTGGAGCGAATCCCCGCAAACACTCGACTTCCTTATTGCGCTTTCCCAAACACACGATTGCATTTTCATCCGTGGGAACCATGATGCGCTGCTGTTGCAGTGGCTACTCGGCCAGGACAATTTAATGTGGCACCAACACGGCGGACTGGCCACGATGCTGTCCTATACCGATATCGGGAACGATGTCAAGTCACGCCACATCAACTTTCTCGAAAATCTGCAAGATTATTATCTCGACGACCAAAACCGATTGTTCGTACATGCGGGTTTCACCAACCAACACGGCGTGGCGCACGAATATTATCCGAAGCTGCTGTACTGGGACCGAACCTTATGGGAAACCGCCGTCGCGCTCGACCAAAGCCTCACGCCAAACGATGTCAATTACCCGAAACGGTTCCAGCAATACCATGAAATATTCATCGGTCATACGCCGGTGACCAAAATAAACGAAAGCGTTCCGTTGCAGCGTGCCAACATCTGGAACATCGATACCGGAGCCGGATTTGCCGGAAGGCTTTCAATGATGGACGTAAACACCAAAAACATCTGGCAGAGCGATCCTTTGCCGGCGCTTTATCCGGGCGAAACCGGGCGAAACAAATAAGATGAAAAAGACAATTTTTGTATTGCTGGCGTGCTGCGGTATGCTTCACGCACAGACCAACAAACACGAAATCAAGTGGAATGTTTTGAACACCATTACACTGGCATCGGTGGAAGTGGGTTACGAATATTTCCTGGACAAGTCGCAATCGGTAGGCGTGGAATTGCTATTGAACGACAGCTTCAACATGTCATGGAATAGACAGGCAAAAGATTTCAAGACCAACAGCATCCAGCTGTCCTATAACTTCTACACCGGAAAATCTGACGACGCTTCAGGTTTGGTTATTACGCCGATCGCGAAATTCCGATTTGGCACCTATCAGGAAACCGACAGCAGCGTAGAGGTTGACATGGATAGTTTTATTTTGGGCATCGGCATGGGTTACAAATGGAACATGAGCGACAAATTCACGTTTGGGCCGTACGGGATGATTGGCCGTAATTTCAGCGAAGAAGTCCGCGAAACCTTTGACAATCCTGTAGAATTCAACGTCGGTTTTGGCGTAGGATACAGGTTCTGAGTTACTCCGGTTGCAACGCTACCGCCCGATTGGTGGTGAGCGAATGACAGCCCGGTTTGAACACCGCCACGTTATCTTCGGTATAGGTCTGATAGCCTGCCTTGCTCACGGTAAGGGTGTAGCTGCCTTGTTGGTCATAAAGCCCAAGGAAGTAACCGTCAACCGCCGTGAGATTTCCCGTAAATGCGCCTTCCTGAACTTGCACGCTCACGCCGTCTGTGAGCACGTTGCTGGTAATGGCGTCGGTGACGATGACTTTAAGGCCAGCCACTTCCGGGCCGTCGCAGGGCGCTTGATCGTCAACGTCATCGCCGCAGGACAAAAGTAAAAACAAGGAAAATAAGGCAAGGTATTTCATGGCTTTTGGGTTTATCCAAAGATATAGAAAATAAAAAAACCGCCTCGTGTGAAGCGGTTTTTTTAGTCTTACAAATCAAACTTGATGCCTTGTGCGAGCGGTAGGTTTGTCGTGTAATTGATGGTATTGGTCTGCCTGCGCATGTAGATTTTCCAGGCATCTGAACCCGATTCGCGTCCGCCGCCGGTTTCTTTCTCACCGCCGAAAGCACCGCCGATTTCGGCTCCCGAAGTTCCGATGTTTACGTTGGCGATGCCGCAATCTGAGCCAGCCACCGAAAGGAATTTTTCGGCTTCGCGTAAATTGTTGGTCATGATGGCCGAAGACAATCCTTGCGCCACGCCGTTCTGTATGTCGATGGCGTTTTCTACATCGCCTGAATATTTCAAAAGATACAATACCGGTGCGAATGTTTCGTGTTGCACGATGGCCATGTCATTGCTCGCTTCGGCGATGGCGGGTTTCACATAGCAACCGCTTTCGTAGCCTTCGCCCGAAAGTACGCCGCCTTGCACGATGATTTTTCCGCCCTGCGTCACGACTTCTTCCAACGCTTTGTTGTATTGTTCGACGGCATGGGTATCAATCAGCGGCCCGACGTGGTTGTTTTGGTCGAGCGGGTTGCCGATGCGCAACTGCCCGTATGCGCCAACGATGGCGTCTTTCACTTTATCGTAAATGCTTTCGTGGATGATGAGCCTGCGGGTTGACGTACAACGCTGGCCGGCCGTTCCTACCGCGCCGAAAACCGCGCCGATAACGGTCATTTTAATGTCGGCGTCCGGGGTAACGATGATGGCGTTGTTGCCACCCAATTCGAGCAATGATTTGCCCAAACGTTTGGCCACGTCCTGCGCCACGAGTTTGCCCATGCGGGTTGAACCGGTAGCCGAAACCAATGGTACGCGCGTGTCGGCGGTCATCAATTGGCCGATTTTATAATCGCCGTTGACCAGACACGAAATGCCTTCCGGCAAGTTGTTTTCCTTCAAGACCTCAGCGATGATGTTCTGGCACGCGATGCCGCACAAAGGTGTTTTCTCGGATGGCTTCCAAATGCAGACGTCGCCGCAGATCCAAGCCAAAGCGGTGTTCCAAGACCAAACGGCTACCGGGAAGTTGAACGCCGAGATAATCCCGACGATGCCCAGCGGATGGTATTGCTCGTACATGCGGTGTCCTGGCCTTTCAGAGTGCATGGTCAAACCGTGCAATTGGCGCGACAAGCCTACCGCGAAATCGCAGATGTCAATCATTTCCTGGACTTCACCATAACCTTCCTGGAGCGATTTGCCCATTTCATACGAAACGAGCTTGCCCAACGCTTCCTTGTGGACACGCAATTTCTCTCCGAACTGACGCACGATTTCACCGCGTTTTGGCGCCGGCATCAAACGGAACGTCTTGAAGGCTTCCTCGGCCGCTTTCATTGCTTTTTCATAATCGGCTGCGGTGGACATCCGGACTTTGCCGATGAGTTGGCCGTCGACCGGCGAATATGATTCAAGAATGTCGCCCGAGGCGAAATTGACCTGCCCGGTTGATGTGCCGTCGTTAATGTCTTTGATGCCAAGTTGTTGGAGCGCTTCTGCAATGCCGAAGTTATCTGTAAGGGTTTGCATATGTTGTATTTTAAATTTCTGGCGCAAAGATAGTTTGATTAATTGATAATTGACAATGTATGACGTAGAATTACAGGCGAGCACTGCGGCCTAGCCCTGATGGCAGCGGCATCCTTTTGCTTTTTTCTTTAAAAAGCAAAAGATACAGCGCACAGCAGGTTCCCGGCTTCCATAAAAAAATCCCAAGTTCCTAAGAACCCGGGATTTTTCAGCTACCTACCAAAAAAATTATTGCTTTACTATCTTCAAGGTTTTGATGGCATCGCCGGCCATTACTTTTACGATGTACGTTCCAGGCGCGAGTTGCGACACGTCTATGGAACCTTCGTTGGCGTCAATCTTTATGGCGATGACTTCCTGGCCCAGCAAATTGTAGATGCTTGCCGTTGAAATCTTCGATGTGAACGCGATTTGAAGCTGGTCTTTGACTGGGTTTGGATAGACTTTCATGGTTTCTGAGACTTCCAATTCGTCGGTCTCCAAAGCATTTGTCGGGCACGCAATCTGGACCATGTTCGGGTTCAACGCATTTGGCCCGATGCCCATTTGCCCCTGCGGACTCCAGCCAGCGGTGAAGGCATTGCCGTTGGTTTTCAGATAAATGCCGTATCGGTCTCCGCCGCCCGCTTCGGTCCAATCATTTGCGAAACCGATGCGAACCGGCGTAGGACGGAAATTGTTGTCTCCGGTGCCCAATTGCCCTTGGGTGTTTGATCCCCAACCCCAAAGTGAGCCGTCTGTGCGGATGGCCGTGCCGAAGCCCATACCGAACTGCACTTTAGCCCATATGGATACGCTGCCGATTTGCGTAGGCGACAGCACGTTGCTCGTGGTACCGAAACCGAGGCGGCCGTCTGTGTTGAATCCCCAAGCCCAAAGCGTGCCGTCGGTCTTGATGCCGTAGCTCGCGCCTTGGTTGGCCTCGACGTACTTCCATGAAGCCGTTCCGATTTGCGTCGGCGTATAGACAACAGTCGTGGATGTGTTTCCGATGCCTACCGAGCCGTTGTTGTTCCAGCCCCAAGCCCACAAAGTATTGTTCGTCCTGATGGCAAGCGTCGTAGCGCCGCTGGTAGAGACTTCTTTGTATGTGGCGGTGCCTATTTGCGTTGGGACCAAGAATGTATGGAAATCTCCGAAACCGAGGACGCCGCTACCCCACACCCATAATGTCCCGTCGGTTTTGATGGCAATCGACATTTGTTGACCCACAGCGATTTTAGACCAATTGGTAGCTGTGCCCACTTGCGTGGGAACCATCGCATCCGTCGTCGAGTTGATCCCGAGTTGCCCGTTGCCATTTTCTCCCCAGGCCCAAAGGGTGCCATCGGCTTTCAATGCCAAGCTGTGGAATGAAGATGCCGCGACCGCTACCCAATTGTTGGCCGTACCGATGCGTTGCGGCGTATTTTTATTTCCTGTAACACCAAGCCCCAATTGATATGTATCGTTCAATCCCCAGGCCCAAAGCGAGCCATCGGCTTTGATGGCAAGCGTGTGGTTGTCGCCATTAGACATTTTCGCGAAGCATGGCGGCGGAACTGGTGTGTTGAAGAAACCACCTTCAACCCATTGGCTTTGGCTGTTGCCACAGTTGGCGGCGAGCCACCAATAATAGTCGGAATTCGGGTTAAGATCGTTTATGGTGATGGAGTTCGTAGTCGTGTAGTAAGGCGTGCCGCCCAAATCAGGTGAATTGTTGATCATCACGGTATAGCCGGCTGGCGCAGGCGATGGAGCCGTCCAGCTGAAAGAAGCCGATGTTGATGTAATCGTGCCGACCGTCAAATTAGATGGCATATTACAAGTTCCGGAAGCGATGGCCATTTTCACCAAGCCGCCCTCGAACGTGCCTACCCAAATCAGGTTCGAGCTGACCACTTCAAGACAACTGGTGTATTCAAAGCTGGCGTTTGGTACAGCCGGAAAATAAGCTGCACAATCGGTGAAATTCTGCAAGCCGCCGCTTTCACATTCGCGGGAATAGGCAATCCAGAGTTTGTTGTTCTGGTCTGTATCCATACCGCCGAACTGACAATCGAGCATGCACGAGTTCTGGTATTCTGCGCTGCCGGAAACGTCTTCATTGGTGTATTTCAAATAGCCCGCGCCGAAAGTCTGGACATACATATCGTTGCCAACGATGCGGCGGATGCGGTCGGCCTGATCGCCGATGATCGAAAACGTGGTGCCGCTCAATTTCCCCAAAATGCCTTCATTGGTGTAGTATACCGTACTGCCGCTGGCGCCCACTGAACTCAGGAAGTTGCCTGTAATGCCCGAGTTTGACGTATTGTAAGTGGTCCAGATCGTGCCGTCGAACTTGACCAGGCCAACGCCCGTAGCCAACCAAACATTGTTGGATGCGTCTACGGTTACATCGTTGATGACGTTGGTCGGGATGCCGGAATTGTCCGTACGGTAATGCGTCCAGGTTGTGCCGTTGTACATGATCAGGCCGTTCTGCACGGTGGAAACCCATTTGCGGTTGAGCCCGTCGATGGCGATTTTGCGAAGCGCACCGATTTCAATGCCCGTGTTTTCAAAATTGTAGTTGGTGAACGTCGTGCCGTTAAAGCGGCTCAGGGCAAAATCTGTAGCGAGCCAAACGTTGCCGCTGCCATCAACCTCAAGGTCGTAAATATTGTTCGCGGCGATGCCCGAATTGGAAGTGTTGTACACCGTATAGCTGTAGTTTTGGGCTACGGCCGAAACGGTAAAAATCGTTAAAAGTAAAAGATAAAGTTTTTTCATAAAAAGTGATTAGTGGACAAAATGATGGTTGGTTTTAATCTGGCTAAAAACGGTATGGCCTGACAGTCAACGGATAAACAAAAAAATAAGTGTTTTCTTTCAATTTTTTTGGGTGCAAACATAGCCATTCCGCAGTTCGCTTGTTTGTTAAATCTTTACACCGTTCCATTTTTAACAGGCGCCGCCGCACAAATAAATGCAGGATAAAGTCATCGTTGTGGCTTTGTATTTCTCCCGTGCGACAATTCCCTTGACATGAACACCGCGTAACAATGTTGCGCGTTGCGTTGTACGATGAAACGGTTGCGCCATTGCAACCGTTGCCAGATCTTGGCAGGCATGGCGGCGAATCGGGTTAACATGTGGGTTGCGGTTTCCATTTGCGTACAATTACGATGCAATGATAAACCAATTAGGAAGGGCAATTTCGGTCAATGTACCAGCGTTGGTCTTTCGGATATTAACGTAAAGATTTTCCGGAAAACCGTTTTTGGCCTTACAGACGGTCGAGCAGGATCAGGAATTCGTCCTTTTTCCGGACCGATAGCGGAATGACCGTTTTGTTTTTCATCACGATGGTGTTGCCGCCTTCAGACTTGACGAAATGGTCAAAGTAGGCCATGTTGATCAAATGCGATTTGTGTGTCCGGAAGAAATGGTGCGGCGTGAGCAACGTATCGTATTCCTTGAGGTTCGTGGACACAATCAGGCTCGGCGCATTGATGAAATGAAATGTCGTGTAGTTCTTGTCGGATTCGCAATTGACGATGTCCTGGACATTGACCGAATAAATCTTGTCGAAGGTTTTCAGTACCAGTTTCTGCAGGTCTTTCGGGCGTTCGAGGTTGGCGAAAAGGTTGTTGAGTTTTGCCTCCAAAACATCGTTCCCGAGCGATTCTTCAGCCTTCGTGACCGCTTCAACCAAGTCTGCGGCGCGCAAAGGTTTGAGCAGGTAATCGATGGCCGAAAACCGAAACGCCCGGATCGCGAAATCTTCGTAACCGGTAATGAAAATGACCTTGAAGGAAAATGGTTTGAGTTTTTGCAGCAGATCGAAACCTGTACCGTCGGGCATTTCCACATCGAGGAATACCAGATCGGGCGCGACTTGCTTGATCAGCGCGAGGCCACTGGCAACAGAATCGGCCTGCCCAATAATGGAAACACTCGGGCAATTCGCCTTGATGATGGCCACGTTGTCTTTCCGGATGGCTTCGATATCGTCTATGATTACAGCGCGCAACATATTAGTTTTCGTAAATATAAGGGATTTCAAAACTTACTTTCGCGCCAACAACGTTTCCGTCCTGGTCTTGGAGATTGCTCGTATGCACCGCGAAATCCTGATTTTTCGTATAGCCGACAAGGCGTTCGCGTGTGATGTTCATCGCCATGGACTTGTGGTTTGACGCCGCTTTGTTGGCATCGAAACCTTTGCCGTTGTCGGTGACTTCAAAGCACAATTTCCCGGCGTCGAGGAAAAACCGAATGTCGATCATACCGTTTACGCCAGTATGGCTAAGGCCGTGTTTGATGGCATTCTCGATAAACGGCTGGGTCAGCATGGGCGGCAGGAAAATCGAGTCGGTTTCCAGATCGTCGGCCACTCGCACGGCATAATTGAATTTGTGGTTGTAGAGCAATTGCTGGATGCTCAAATAGTTTTTGACCATCGCCACTTCTTCGTCGAGCGAAATGTAATTCTCGTTTGAATTCTCTAGGATTTGTCGCGTCAGGACCGAAAATTCATCGAGGTATTTCACGGCATCGTCGTTTTTTTGCCGGTCAATGAGGTTGCGGATGTTCTGCACCGAATTGAAGATGAAATGCGGATTCATCTGGGTGATGAGCAATTTCTGCTTGATCTGGTTTTTCTCCAACGTTGCGATGGCCTGTTTCTGTTTGCTGTTGCGGTAATAGAAATACGCGCCGAGCAAAATCAGCAGCAAAACACCCGAAAGCGCGATGAGCCAGTTGCGTTGCGCGGCTTCTTTCTTCTCGGCATCGAGTTTCAGTTTCAGTTCTTTCTTCTCGAAATCGTACCGCAATTGCTGTTGCGCCATCGCATTCTTGGACGCTTCTATTTTGCTGGCATCGCCCAATTTCTGTTGCAACTGGAACATTTCCAGCGCGCGTTTGTAGTCTTTCCGGCGCAGACTGATGTCGTAAAGTTGCTTGCTGGCGTCGGTGAGCTGGAATCCTTCGTTGATGGTTTGCGCGATGGACAAGGCTTTCTCGGTATAAAAAGCGGCTTTGGATAAATCTTGCTTTTCGGCGTACAAACGGCCCATGGCCAAATTTCCGTGGAAGAACGCTTCTTCGGCCAAAATCGTGGTTTCGCTCGGCTGGAGCGCCAAGGCTTGGCGGAAGATGTTCTCGGCCTGATCCATTTCGGACCGTTCCAAATGCACCATGCCAATCCTGCAAAGGTTTTCGATCTCGAGCGTTGCATCGTTCATGCCTTTGATCAGTTGCTGCGACTGCTGGGAAAAACGCATCGCCTGCTCATAGTCTTTCATGCCGAAATACGCCTCGGCCATACGGCTGCGGGTTTTGCCCATGTGGTAGTCCACGTAGTTGTTCTTGTCATATTCCTGGTAACACTTGAGCGTCTTTTCGTAGTACTCGATGGCCTTTTCGAATTTTCCTTGTTTGAGATAGACATAAGCCAAAGAATAATAGGCGTAGGCAAAATCCTCGGCGTAGACTTCGTCTTTGTGGCTTTCAAAATACTTGAGCGCTTGGAACACATTCGGTATGGCTTCATCGTACCGCTTTAATTTCGTCAACAACGCCGCTTTGGAAATCATCGCGAAATGCATGTGCTTAAACTCTTTGGCTTCTTTGTGAAACGCAATGGATTTATCGAAATAGAACAAGCCTTTCTCATGGTCCGGTTTTTTGAAGTATTCCGAACCCAGCAGCGAATAATAGCTTCCGAGCCACATCGTATATTTCTTCTGCAACTTGGGCGCGTTGGTGCTTTTCTGTTGGTATTTTTTGTACGCCAGATCGCCCAAGACCTTAGATAGATAGTAGTAATTCTTGTCTGCACCGGTATAATACTGGTCGCGAAAAAGGGCAATCGTACGCAACCGCGTTGTGTCGTGAAGTTTCGGGTTCTTGAGCGCGGTAAGCAAGGAATCGATGCGGCTATCCTGTGCATACGACATCGAAAAAACAAAAAGCGGCCATAAGAACGCCGCCCACTTCAGTAATCTGGACATTGGGTAAGCTGTAGGTTATGCCGCCAAATATACGACGAACAAATTTCTAGTAGGCTAAAAGATTGTATACAAATTTAACGGCAGCTACAAAATCGAAGACCATCAGTCATCGGCCATAAATCGTGCATCGGCTGGCATGACGGTGCCGCACTCGTCACATGTCCTCAAATCCTTGGAGTTGTAGAAATGTTTGTAATGTGGCAGGAAATCCTTTTCGATGTCGTTCAATTCGAAATACACTTCGTGGAGTTTGTGGTTGCAATTTTCGCAGAACCAAAGTAAGCCGTCGGTAAAGCCTTTTCCCGCGCGCTTGCGCTCCACGACCAGCCCGATGGAACCTTCAGACCGCACCGGAGAATGTGGCACTTTGCCCGGATGCAAATACATGTCGCCGGCGTTAAGTGTCATTTCCTTTCGCGTGCCGTTTTCCTGGACCAAGACTGTTATCGAGCCTTCGAGTTGGTAGAACCATTCTTCGGTTTCATTGTAATGGTAGTCTTTCCGGGCGTTTGGGCCGGCCACGACCATGACGATATAATCCTCAGATTCAGGAAAAATATTTTTATTGCCTACGGGCGGCTTGAGCAGGTGACGGTTTTCGTCGAGCCATTTTTGGAAGTTGAAGGGTTTCATAGAAGTATGTCGAATGTCAGATGTCGAATGTCAGATGTCGAAGGACAATAGGCAATGGACAAATACTGTTAGTGGCTAAGTTAAGGAAATGCCTTTAATACGCGTATATTTTCGACAAACGAAATACAATCTACACCATGGTCAATGGCCATAAAAAAAGACCCGATGAACAGGTCTTGATTTTATTTCTTGAGAAACGCTCCGTGTCGGTTCTTGCTCTCGTTCGACGTTTGACTCTGCTTATCTCTTCTCCTTAATCAAATAGATATACACCGGAAAGTGGTCACTATACCCAACTTCGGTAAGCGAGTGGCGCAACGGATAACCTTTGTATTGGCCCACGGTCGTGATCATGAAAGGCTTGTTGTAAATCCCGGCTTTCCAATAACGCCAGGAAGAATAATCGTTTTCCTTGATGAACGGCTGGGTGAACATGATGATGTCGAAAATATCCCAAGCATCGCGGTACGCGATCGTGCCGTGGCCTTTGTTGGCCATTTCCTCAAACGGGTTGTAAATGCCTTTGGCTTCTACTTTTTCTTTCTTGCCCTTCGCCCCGATTTCAACTTTAACCGATTTGTTGAAACTGCCGTCGTTCAAATCGCCGAGGATGATGACCTTCGCATCCGGATTGATGGTTTGAAGTGAATCCGTGATTTTGCGGGTCAACCTTGCGGCAGCTTCGCGATATGGCGCACTTTTCTTCTCGCCGCCAGAACGCGATGGCCAGTGGCAAACGATGATGCTGATTTCTTCACCGTCGAGTAGCCCTGTTACCAGCAGTTGGTCTCGGGTGTAGATGCGCGAGCCTTGCGCGTCGTCGGTTTTGTCATCGGTGGCTTCTTCTTGTTCTTTCTTTTCCTTGCCCGCTTTCTCTTTGTCGCGCGCCGTTAAATCCTTGCTGTAGATATACAACGGAATGTTCTTGTAACTCGTAGGCTTGAAATGTTTCTTCTGATAGAGCAAGCCAACGTCGATCCCGCGCTTGTCGGGCGAATCGAAATGGACGACACCATAATCAAATGCCGTCAATTGGGAGTCGCGCACCAAATCTTCCAACACGCCGCGGTTCTCGATTTCCGAACAACCCAAAAGCGTCGGTGCGCTGTGGCTGCCTTGTTTGCCTTGTTCCACTTTCCCGATGCCGGAAATCACTTTACCCAGGTTTTTGAGTTTCTGTTTGTATCGCTCGCCCGTCCAGTTCTGTGCACCTTTCGGCAACCATTCTTCGTCGTTGTTCGGCTGGTTGATGGTATCGAAAAGGTTCTCTAAGTTCCAAAACGCCACCGTGTGCACCGCATAGGTCTTTTCCTGTGCTTTTGCTCCTAAAATTGAGGATAACACAATTAAAAGGGCGATTGACTTTTTAATTTTCATAAATGTGATGTTATTTTTAGGTCAAGATTTGAAAATCTTCGGCGTCAAAAGTAAATAATAATATGAAATCATGTACATTTGCGGGCTGTTAAGTTTTTATTAACGCTTAGAACATTTAACTCAATTCCTTTTTATGAAAAAACTAGTTTTCAGTGTCTTATTTGTAATCCAAGCTGTGGTAGCTGTGGCGCAGACAGGACTCACCGGAAAAGTGGTCGATTCCAAGACGCAAAAGCCGTTACAAAACGTGGTGGTTTCTATCCAGAACACCAATTTCACCCAGCTTACCGACGTACTCGGTAGCTTTACATTCACCGGTTTGGACGCAGGCTCGAGGCTTGTCCAAATTAAAAGCGCCGGTTACAAAGACCAATTGTTGCCTGTCTCGATTACCGAAGGCAGCGTGACAGACCTGGGCACGGTTGTTCTTGAAGAAGACATCACTGCCGAACAAGAACTCAGCTTGATTACCATCACCGAAAACGATTTGGGCGACGACAACTCAGGTTCCGAAAGCACTTCTGGCCTTTTGCAAGCCTCGCGTGACGCCTTCCAGCAGTCTGCAGCCTTCAACTGGGGCCAGGCGCGTTTCAGGATCCGTGGCCTTGACAATGAATACGGCACGACGATGATCAACGGCATCATCATGAACAAAATATACGACGGCAGGCCGCAGTGGAGCAACTGGGGCGGCTTGAACGACGCTACCCGTAACCAAGAATTCACCATGGGTTCTGCACCGTCTGATTATACATTCGGCGGCATTTTGGGTACGCAGGAAATCAATACCCGTGCGTCCATTTACCGTCCGGGCACCAGGATTTCATTCTCCGGGACCAACACCAACTACAGTTGGAGAACCATGGCCACACACGCTTCGGGCATTTCGCAAAGCGGCTGGTCATTCGTAGTTTCCGGCGGACGTCGTTGGGCTACAGAAGGTTACTTTGAAGGCACGGATTACAGCGCCAACTCCTTGTTCGGAAGCGTTGAAAAGCGCTTCAATGAGAAGCACTCTTTGGGCTTGGTTGCTATTTACGCACAAAACAGCCGCGGTAAAAACTCCCCGAACACAGACGAAGTAACCCGTCTGGCGGGCGAAACCTACAACTCTTACTGGGGTTGGGACAACGGTCAGAAGCGCAACTCGCGTGACAAAGACGTAGAAGAGCCTATCGTGATGCTCACGCACTACTGGAAAATGAGCGACAAGACCAACTTGAATACAACTTTGTCTTACCAATCGGGGCATATCGGGAACAGCAGGCTGGATTTCCCAGATGCCGACAACCCGGACCCAACCTATTATAGGAAATTACCTAGCTATTATACTTCTTTGTATGATGGCACAACTTACGTGGGCGATACGCCAGAAAACATTGCGAACGCTGCGGCCGTGTCTTTCAACGACCCAACAACGCGTCAAATCGATTGGCAGTTCATGAAAGATGCGAACTTCGATATTCCCGACGGACGAAGCGTCTACGTATTGTATGAAGACCGTACAGACGACAAAACCATCACGGCCAACTCTGTGTTCAACAGCCAGATTGCCGACAACATCGTGATGAACGCCGGTGCCACTTACCGGAAACTGAAATCACACAACTTCCAGAACCTGCTCGATCTTTTGGGCGGACAATACTTTGAAGATACCGACAGCTTCTACAGCGGAAGCAGCGCACAATCAGATTTGAACAATCCGGGCAGGCTCGTGGTTGAAGGTGACGAATTCGGCTACAACTATAATTTGTTGGCCGACGTTATCGACGCATTTACGCAATTCAAATTCTCTTACCGTACGATTGATTTCTACTTGGCGGAATCGTTCTCGCGCTCAGAATACCAACGTGAAGGTTTGTACCGCAATGGTATTTACCCGAACAGCTCTTTCGGAAAAAGTGAGAAATACACTTTCGAAAACTTCGGTTTCAAAGGCGGTTTGACTTGGAAGATGACTGGCCAGCATTTGCTTAGCTTCAATGCGTTGCACATGACCAAAGCACCATCTTTGCGCAACACATTCCCGAATGCCCGCGTGAACGACTTCGTGGCCAACAACCTCGAAAGCGAGAACATCTCCAGCATCGACGCGAGCTACATCATCCGCGCGCCAAAATTCAAGGCCCGTTTGACCGGTTTTTATTCCATGGTGGAAAATGCGATGGAAACATCGTTTTTCTTTGGAGAGGGTATTTTCGAAGGCGATGACTCAGACGCGTTCGTAGCAGAAACGGTAACCGGCGTAAGCAGAAGGAATTACGGCGTAGAACTCGGCATGGAATACCAGATTACTTCTACTTTGAAAGTGACCGCGGCCGGAAACTACGGCCGTTACGTATATGCCAACAACCCGAATGTATCCATCAACAACGATGCATTGGCCGTTGACGATCAAGCCGCCAACACGCAAATTGATTTCGGACAAGCATACCTGAAAAACTACCGCGTGCCGGGAACGCCGCAACAAGCTTATTCATTGGGCTTGGAATACCGCGACCCGCATTTCTGGTGGATTGGCGTAAACGGAAACTTCCTTGCAGACAATTACCTTGACGTCTCTGCTTTGCTCAGGACAGAAAACTTCTTCCAGGATCCGAACGACCCGCTCGGATTGCCATTTGCAGACATTGACCAAGCGACCGCAGAAGGCTTGCTGAAGCAAGAAAAACTTGACGATTTCTTCCTGATGAACGTTACAGGCGGTAAATCATGGAGGTTCGGTAAAACAACTTTGGGCGTATTTGCATCGGTCAACAACGTACTGGACGAACTCTACAAGACCGGCGGCTTTGAGCAATCAAGGAATGCCAACTACCGCGAACTGAACCAAGACGTGAACAACCCTGGCGGCGTTCCTGCTTTCGGGCCAAAATACTTCTATGGTTACGGCCGCACTTATTTCGTGAACCTGTACATTCAATTCTAATATAAATGACTATGAAAAATCTTAGATATATCTTATTCGCAGGTTTGCTCGCCATGACGTTTGTGGCTTGCGACGACGACACTGACCTTCCGCCGTATGCGCCTATCTTGTTGGGCGAAGATTTCGACGAAGGCGCAGACAATATTCCATTGGTGGTGGAAGGCTGGACCAACTACGCTTCGGCGGGAACGGCCATTTGGAAACACCAAGTATTCAACGGCGACGGATATGCAGAATTCAACCCATTCGGTTCGGGAGAAGCGTCAAACATCGCGTGGTTGATTTCGAAAAAAGTGACGTTGGCCGAAAACAACAATGCGTATGTACGCTTTTTGGCTTCCCACGCGTTCTTATCCGACCCAGACAACAACAAACTTGAAGTATTTGCTTCGGATGATTTCGACGGAACCAACGTCAACACCGCCACTTGGACCGAGTTGACACCGGCCGCTTTGCCAACGCCTACCAATGATTTTTACGAATATGTTGATTCAGGTGAAATGAGCTTGTCAGCATTCAATGGCGATGTGTATGTAGCCATCCGTGTCACCGGATCAGGCACCAATAGCGCGCTCGACGGTGCTTACCAAGTGGACCGTTTCAGGATTTACGAAAAACAATAAATTGCTTATTTTTAAGATATGAAACTACAGTTTATCAAATCATTTGCGGTGTTGGCGCTGATGTCCGGTTTTGCGATCGGATGCGCCAATGATGACCATTATCCGGCCGAGGAATCTGAATGTGTAGATCCAGGGCTTACCGCCAATAAAACCGTTGCGTCGCTCGTGGCAGCGGCCAACAGTACCCCAACGCTCTACACTACCGACGACATCCTGGAAGCCTATGTAACATCAACCGATGAACGCGGCCAATTCTTTAAGAGCGTGTCATTCCAAACCATGCCGACCGATGGTTCAGAGCCGATAGGATTCAGCGTCGCCATTGACGACACCAACCTTTACACCAAGGATTTGTATCCGGGCCGTAAGGTGTTCATCAAACTGAATGGTTTGTATTATGCTATCGTAGACGGATCGCTTAAAATTGGTGGCCTTTTCGGAACCCAAGTAGGCCGTATTTCGCAATTCACCTATAAGAACAACATCATTCCTTCTTGCGACGAAGTGAGCGAAGACGATTTGGTCACCGAAATGTCTATCGGTGAAGCCAACAGCAACAGTGCGCTCAATCGTTTGATTGAAATCAGCGATGTTCAATTCGCCGAAGCTGAAATTGGCGAGCCGTACTATACCGAATCTTTGGATTTGGGCGGCGCTACCAACCGTACCATTACCGATTTGTTCGGAAGCCAAATGATTTTCCGCGTCAGCAGTTTCGCCAACTTCTCTGGCGATTTAATCCCGTCCACCAGCGGAAAAGTTCGCGGTGTGATGACCAAGTTCAGTTCAGACTTCCAGTTCCTGCCACGCAGAGGCACCGACATCATGCTAACCGAACCTAGATTGGCACCTGTGACGCCAATTTATGAGGAAACGTTCACGTCGAATTGGACGCAATGGGTAAAATTTAGTGTGGCTGGCGCTCAGGTATGGTCACTAAATACAAATAACCAAGGTAATCCGGGTAACTGTGCAAGGATGTCCGGGTTCTCGGGCGGCGCCCAAGTTAACGAAGATTGGTTGATTTCGCCAGCCTATGATTTGTCCGCGTTATCTAATGTCGTTTTGACGTATGACACCGCAACAGATTTTACCGGAAATGCGTTACAAGTATTCGTCTCAACAAACTATTCCGGAAGCGGGTCACCGTTATCGGCAACTTGGACGCCGGCCACCGGTACATTGGCCCCTACCGACTCCAATTTTGTATGGACCGGATCAGGCGCAGTGGATATTTCTGATTACGCCGGCACAACGATTTACGTCGCGTTCAAATACACTTCTACAAGTTCGACTGCGGCCACTTGGGAAGTTGATAACGTAAGGATTATCGAGAACTAATCCCAATTCATAAATAAATTAAAGGCCGCTCAACAGCGGCCTTTTTTATTGCTTTCCTGTCGCCCAAACGCCGTGGCCGAGTCTCTATATCATTTTTTCAGCGAGTGCGACGATATGTCCATCAGGGTCTGAAAAATAGCAGACTTTATCGCCCCAATCTCTTTCTTGGACCGGGCTTATCTCCGATGCTCCTATTTCAATGGCGTTTTCAAACTCGGTTTCGACGTCGTCAACATATAAGTATAGCTCGCATCGGGGAATCCCCTTTCCCCGATCTGGATGAGGCGTTTTTGCTCCCAGTATCTTAGCAATTCCTACATTAGGCATCAGTCCCAACTTAAAATTCCCGGCGAGTTGAAATTCCGTCATGCCCGGCACGTCTAAACTTGGCTGCATCCGCAGTAATTTCTCATAGAACGTCCTACTTTCCTGCTGCTTATCTACATACAGGATTGTTTCAATAAAGTTGATTCTCATACCCTTTCGAATAAGTTATCGTATTGTCTTAGATGCCTTCATAAAAAAAGTCCCGGAATTAATCCGGGACCTTTTCTGTATAGGTTTTGGTTTGTTCTCTTTTTTTAAGGTTGCGGTGCGCCCTTTACGATGATGAACTCCGAGCGGCGGTTCTGCGCGTGCTGCCCCTCGGTGCACTCGGTGCACGGTGCCTTAGGCTCGGATTCGCCGTAGCCCTTGCCCGAGATGCGGTCGGCCTTGATGCCCTTGGAGAGGATGTACTGCACCGTGGACTTGGCCCTNC
This sequence comes from Flavobacterium longum, assembly GCF_965137575.1. Lineage (NCBI taxonomy): Bacteria > Pseudomonadati > Bacteroidota > Flavobacteriia > Flavobacteriales > Flavobacteriaceae > Flavobacterium > Flavobacterium longum. The sequence continues at coordinate 177,820 of NZ_CBCRZJ010000007.1, forward strand.
TCTCGGAGAGGGACATGTTGTAGGCGTCGGTGCCGCGCGAGTCGGTGTGGGACTTGACCATGATCACCATCTCNGGATACTTGCCCATCGCCTGCACGAGCTTGTCCAGCTCGAAGGCGCCCTCGCGGGTGACGTTGCTCCTGTCGTACTCGAAGTAGATCTCGTTGAGGGTCACCGCCTGCGGCCCTACGATGGTCTCGATGGGCTGGAGGTCCGCCGCCACCGGCACGGTGCCCCCGGATGAGGCCGCCACCGGGAAGGTGCCGCTCTCATAACCGTCCCTGGAGGCCTGGATCGTGAAGGCCTTGTTGCAGTCCACGTTGTAGGTGACCTGCCCGTTGGCGTCGCTCTGCCTTGTCTCTATCACGTTGCGGCGGTCGTCCAGGATGGACACCTTCGCACCCGACAGCGGGGCACCCGTCTTGGCGTCCCTGACCGTGGCGATCAGCTCAACCGAACACACTGGGGTGGCCAGGTAGATGTTGTCGTTCCCGTCGCGGTTCGAGGAGAAGAAGCCTATCTTATTGCCCTCGCTGAAGGTGAANGCGAAATCGTCCTTGTTGGTGTTCACCGGCGCGCCCAGGTTCCTGGCCTCGCCCGTGCCCCCGTTCTCGGAGACGAACACGTCGTAGCCACCGAAGCCCTTGCGGCCCTGGGAGGCGAAGTAGAGCCTGCCCCCATCGGNGATGTAGGGGAAGTTCTCCTCGCCCTCGGTGTTGATGCCCCTGCCAAGGTTCTGCGGCTCGCCGTAGCCACCGTCATCCCCTATGGACACCTTCCAGATGTCGGTGCCGCCAACCGAACCCGGGCGGTTCGAGGCGAAATAAAGCGTCTTGCCGTCCTTGGAGAGCGAGGCGTTGCCCGTGGAGAAGTCCTTGCCGTTGAAGGGCAGCGGGGTGACCTTCTCCCACGATGAACCGTTACGGGTGGCCCTGAAGAGGTACACCTGGCTGCGCTTCTGGCGGTCGCCGCCCACCTTCTCCTTCTCGTACTGCTTCTCCAGGAAGCTCTCCGAGGAGAAATACATCGTATTGCCGTCGGCCGAGAGGGCCGCAGGGCCGTCGTGCCAACGGGAGTTCACCCCCGATACCGGGGTCGGCTGGGCATAGGTCCCGTCGGTGTTCCGCACCGATTGGTATAGGTCAAGGTATGGCTCCTCGTTCCAGCCGTAGGTCCGCTTGGCCCCGTTGCGCGCCGAGGCGAAATACAGTATGCCGTCGCC
>NZ_CBCRZJ010000008.1:0-174970 GCF_965137575.1 Flavobacterium longum
TGTGCTAGAAGCAATTGCTGGCATTTTGTCCAGACGCAACATTTTCTTCACGAAAATGTTTTATCTTCACCGATAGAACGCAGTTCGCTAGGCCGCAACATGCTGCTAGCACTGACCGTTAGCGCGTATCGTATCGGCGCTCGCTGCTCGCCGATAGTTTATAGTTTAGCTTCTATTGCGTGAAAACTGGACGTGAAATTCTTTGCGGAAACTTTGTGGCGCAGATTGCGCTGAATAATTGAGAAGACATGTTTGATTTTCACGACTGCGCTAACAGCAAACAGGCAAGATTCGCTAGTTTTTTCGCGCCGGAAGTTTCTTATTACGAACATTTTGTATCTTCACCGATAGAACGCAGTTCGCTGGATTCGCGAACCTCGCCTGTCTGCCGCCGTTACCAGAAATGGAATTGAGCAATCAACTATCTTTCAAGTTCATAAAACAAAGATTTCCACTTTTTACCTAAATATATAGATATGCATTTTACTCTTATTTTCTTGCTAGCCTTTTCAATCGTTTGGAAATTGTTTCCGCCGAAAAAACCAAACAATCTTTACGGTTATCAATTAGGAAGCGCAAAAAAAAGCATCGAACATTGGAGAGTTGCAAATAAATATGCGGCGAATTATATGATAATACTTTATGGGATAACTCTGATATTATCTTATATATTCGCGAATCAAAATTATGAAGGACATATTTGGATTTTGTTTACTTTCTTTTCTGGTGCGATTTTGATTTATATGCTAATCGAAAACAAACTTAAAAAAATAAATGAGTCCACTTCTGGTAACAGCTTGCATAAGAAATTGCCTTAATTTTTCAAGCCGTTACTTTCTTCTCACGAATAATTTTTATCTTCACCGATACAACGCGGTTCGCTGGTATCGGCAACTTCCCATGCAAGCAAAACGTTGGCAGTAATGTTAATAAACAGCAATCCATGATAATAAACTTACCTACTTATGATGATTTTGAAAAAGTTTCTAAAGAATGTTTAATACAAGCTTTCAATTTGCTTTTTAAAGTCTATGACAATTATGAAGAGTACGACGATGACATTGTTCGAGGTGAAGTACCAATGGACGATGTTTGGGAATACAATAGTGGAACGTTGCGAACTTCAACAATTCTTTTGCATCAAGGCATCGAAACGTATATGAAAGGTATTGTTGCAAAAACATCACCTTTTCTATTATTAGAACAGAAACGCTCAGACTGGCCAACTCTGCCCGACAGTATTGATAAAGATTACGATACTTTATTTACTATCGCGGGAGAAAACTTACTAAATACGTTTTGTGCCGTATGCACAGATATTACACCGACTACTGAGCTAGTGACCTTTATCGAAAAAGTACGACAAAAACGAAACAAAGCGATTCACGGTGCAAGTAAAATTTCAAGCTCTGCAAAGGCTTTAATTCACGACATCTTACAAGCATATACTTACTTTTTCGGTATTGATAAATGGTTTGACGATTTGAAAAACTACAATTATGAAAATCCTTTATTCGGATACTTTGATTGGGAATTCGAAAATTTAATGTCTTATAAATATCTGGACTTTCTAAAATCAACCATCGGCATTAAAAAATTTAAAAACTATATCAGTTATGATGTCACAGCAAGAAGTTATTTTTGTCCTTCTTGCAAAAACGAAATCGATGATAAGTATGGAAATTTACAAAGTAAATGGGCATTTCTTAAACCTAATAGTCCAGATTCGACAAACGTTTACTGTGTTAATTGTCAACATGAAAATACTGTTGAAAGAAAAGATTGCGTCCATGAAGAATGTTTAGGAAATGTTATAGACGAAGAAGGTGTTTGTTTGACTTGTTATGAATATCAAGAAGAATAAAAACCACAACACTACTGCCAACACTGGCTAAGCGAGCATTGCTGGCTGTTTAAATAGCCTCGCGTTTTTTCTCCCGAAAAAACCCTATCTTCACCGATAGCTCTCAGTTCGCGGCACCGCAACGCCGCCTAGCCAGAGACCGTTAGTGGCTATTTTATCGATCATCCGTCTATGAAATTTAAGTTTCTCAATACTGAAATTTATGAAACTCCTTGCCCAGAATGTAAGGCGTTTTCTTTCCCAATCACGCTTGATAGAATGTCAAATTATTTCAATGGAAAAGAAATGGTTTGTCCAAAATGTTCGGCTAAATTGGATTGGTGGTCATTGTTACTTCGCCATTTTGATTGGAATTGGCCTTCTTATACTTATGCAATTGTCGGTGGTTTTACGACGTCTTTTATGATTACGATGAAACCTAACGAAATCTATGAGTTAGATTTGGAAGAAGTAGGAATACCAAAACAATCAAAGATTTTACAAACTGGTTACACTCCAAATGGAAAAGGATTATTTCCTGTTGAATTGCATGGAAATGTTCCGCCACGACATTTTATTCCTCATAAATTACACTTGTTTGGAAGGCCATTTGGCGAACCAACAGAGGAGACACCTGTTGCTGTGTCAATTTGTTGGACTCCAAAATCGGATAACAATGAAACTTGGGAAAACATTGTGAGCGCCGTAGAAGCATTTACAATTTCAGATTACAACTCATGTGTGATACCTGCCAATGTTGCTGTCGAAGCCACACTTCATGATCTGATGTCGGACTATTTCCAAAAATTTGCGGCAAGTGATAGAGTTGACGACTTTTTAAATAATGGAGCTACATATAGCTATCAATTAAACATCTTATTGCCAATGATTGCGAACAGTATTGGATTTCCAAAGATGCCAGATTTCATACGCGGAAATCTAAATACTCTGCGTAGCTTAAGGAATTCTTTAGCCCATAAGGGTAAACCAAAAAAAATAATTGATAAAAAAGCTATTTCACCCTTAATTTGTTCGGCCGCTTTTGGTTTGGCTTATCTAAATCTTTTGAACGAAACAAAAAATCAAATCCAAAACAGCCACTAACCGCAGTCAGGCAAGATTTGCTAGCCGTTGAGTTACCGTTGCATTTCTTTCACGAAAAAACATTACATTCACCGATAGTTCGCAGCTCGCTTGGCCGCAAACCTCACCTGGCTGCAAACCGTTACCAGAGATTTAATCAACTTTGATCTATAAACAGATAAAATGAAAAAATTTGTAAACGCTTTTGTGTTGACTGCAATTTTGGCTTGCCCTGCCGTTTACTTAAATTACTTTTCAAGCTTCGTTTTTCCTTGGCAACAAAATGAGGCAATTCAAGCAACTCTGAATTGGGGCGGATTAGCAAAACTGCCTCAAAATGTCCAAAATCTTGAAATCGAACGAAGAGGAAGTGCTTTTACACGACAGTTTATAATCCAGTTTGATTCTGANGAAAAACAAATTGGAAATTGGATAAAAAATAGTAAAAGGTTAAAAGACAACTCGCCAAAAATCAGAGCACAACAAAAAATATACGAGATTTATCCTGGTGAAAATGACTCATTTGGTGGAAAAGTGATAATAACAAAAAGCAAAGTATTAATAAATATGAGTTGGAGTTAATCAAAACCTCTGATAACAGCTTGCATAAGAAATTACCTTATCTGTCCAGCCTTTACTCTATTCTCACGAATAATTTTTATATTCACCGATACAACGCAGTTCGCTTGAATCGGCAACTTCTCATGCAAGCAAANCGTTATATGGCATTTAATCGNGATTCTTCGATNAACATGAAACAATCGTTGGTGATATTTATAACATTGATTTGTGCGATCACAAATTCTCAAACAAATAAAAACCAGTATCATTTTGANAAAGTCGTAGAGATTACGCAAATCACCTTGCGAAAAAGCATTGGAAATGAATATCGGAAATCTTATCNCAATATCATTGACGAATTAGAATTTAGTTTGGAAAAGGATTTTGAGACAAACGATACAATATGTTATCTACGACGATTTTATGCCATGGAGNCGCGCGAACCTAAGGACCGACTTAAAAAAGAAAAGGAAAAGGTCGACCTAAATGTTTTTTATGATATGGTTAAAAAGCTAAACCAGGTTGATGTGGAAAAAATAAATATCGACTTTAATGTCGCAGACGGGATTAGNTATTCAATAAGCATGTACGGTGGTAAGTACAGTCTAAGCTTGTCTTCAAACCTTAGAAATAAGGATAATGTTGGGTATTTCGATTTGTTTGATTCAATTTGGAAACAATTTCAGCAGTAAACGCCATATAACACACGTTATAAGCAAGCCAAAACGGTGCCTCGTCCAAAAATAGGTTGGCCCAAAATATTTTCAACAACTATCGCGACGCTCTAAAAAACATACATTTGCTTCAAATTGTCAATCATTATAATAACCCGCAAAACTCCAAACATGAAAAACGTTTTACTTGTAATAATGTCATTTAAACTGTGCACTTCTATCGCTCAATGCGGACCTATTCCGCCTCCGTTAGGAATGAATCTAGTGTATAGTATTGACTTAGATAATGATGGATTTACCATCTTCGACATATCATATTATATTGATAACATTGAACGACCTCTGATGGAAGAAATTCATGGTGTAAGTTCCTCGGGATACGATTTTGTGTTTTACAATCAAAACAATATAATTTCACCGCTTATATACCCCAATATTTTTGTCAATGAGATATGTTGGATTCAATATGATTACAGCGGCACAGGTCCAACTTTTGACCCAGTCCCACCTTGCAATTACCCTCCGTTTCCTGGAGGATATATTCAATTAATAGCCGTCCCATTTAATGGAGATCAAGACAATGATGGTATCTTAAATCTGAATGAAGATTCAGACGGTGATCTTAACTTAATGAATGATGATGATGATAGTGATGGCATTCTAAATTTCCTAGATCCTTCAAACCTAAACGTAGAAAGTCAAAGCGTCGATTCTCTTCGGGTCTATCCAAATCCTGTAAACCACGGAACCATTTATTTGGAAACATCATCACAAGTTTTGAGAGTTAGTCTCATTGACCAATCTGGAAAACAAATTAAAATTATTGAAACTCCTGAATCAACAATTAATGTTAGCGATTTTGCAACAGGAATATATTTCCTTAAAATCGAAACCGAAACATCCGTTATGACCAAAAAAATTCAAATATTGTAAACTCAATAATCACCGTTCTGGAACGAGAGGTGACATTTAATAATGAAGAGTTATCGATAGATCTTTCAGCGTTGCAAACGGGGCTTTATATTGTTCGTGTCACCGGCGAAGATGGCAATAATTACGTGACCAAAATAACTATGGAATAGCATCTTCAAGATTTGTAACGTTTTCATATCCGCAAAATCAGATTACAAATCGCTTGTGCATATCCAATTAAAAAGTGGAGCGGTGGCCTGCTTATAACCGCAAGCATAAGAAATGTCCTTACTTTCAGTAGCCTAGAGTTTACTTTTCAAGAAAAAATCTATCTTGCCGATAGAACGCAGTCCGCTGGCATCGGTCATTTCCCATGCAAGCAAAACGTTAGCGGTTTCCGAATCAACCTTATCGTACACAATGAGATTTGACACAAGGCTATTTATTTATCTTTCATCAGCATTTGCAATTTTTGTAGTTATAGGCACATTGAGCCACGAATTTGGTCATTATTTAGTGGCCGAAAGCTTTGGATACAATGCGTCGATTAGTTTTGGTTCAACTCATATACAAGATTACGATAAAGTCCCGCCGTTACATAAATTTTGGATAACGTTGGGTGGACCAATGCAAACAATGTTAACTGGATCGATCGGCCTATTTTGGATTCTAAGATATCATAAATCCTTCTCTGTCAAACAGAGATTAACGTTGGGTAATTGGGCAATAATATTCATGGCGTTATTTTGGCTTCGACAACTTTCAAACTTCGCTTTTGGAATGATTAGATTTCTCAAAAAAGGGGAATTTCCACAAAAAAATGATGAGTCAAGATTAAGTAGCTTCTTAGGATTGCCTGGTGAAACGCTCCTTATCATTTCGGCCGCGTGCGCAGCGATTGTTGTTTGGGTTGTCGTTTTTAGATTTGTCCCAAAATCACAACGGCCTACTTTCATCGCTTCAGGAATAGTTGGCGGATTTTCGGGAATGTATCTGTGGCTGCACTGTTTAGGCAAAATCATAATGCCATAGCCGGCAACCGCTAACAGTTTGCATTAGAAATTGCCTTTATTAGTCTTGCCTTTAGCCTATTCTCACGAATAATTTTTATCTTCACCGATACAACGCAGTTTGCTGACTTCGCAGACTTCGCAAGCCCGCAAAACGTTATGTGTGCTTTTTTCGAGTTTTTTCTATCAAAGAATTATGATTATTACCAAATTTTGGTAACTTTGAACAAACTCTTGAGCAATGGGAAAGAATACTTCAATATCATTGGGAGATCATTTCGAATCTTTTATCGAAAATAGTATTTCAAAAGGTCGATTCACAAATGCCAGCGAAGTCGTTCGCGCCGGACTAAGATTACTTGAAGAAGAGGAAGAAAAAGTCATTGCATTAAGAAATGCGGTTCAAGAAGGCCTGGATAGCGGCATCGTCGAAGACTTTAACCCAAAAAAGTTCTTGGAAGAATTAAAATCAAAGAAAAAGGCGAATGGGAAAGTATAAACTATCCAATCGCGCACTTGAAGATCTGTCCGAAATCTGGAATTACACTTTTGATGAATGGTCTGAACAACAGGCCGACAAATATTATGAATTGATTCTCGCTTCTTGCCAAGATTTAGCGAACAATCCCGAATTCGGGAAGAAATACGAAATTGGGATACAAGGCGTTTTCGGTTACAGGTCAAATCGACATATTATCTTCTTCATTGAATTAAGAGAAGGAGAAATTGAAATCGTTAGAATACTACACGAAATGATGGACTTGAAAAAAAAGTGCTAATAGTTTACACCACATACAAAAGCAAACAGGCGACAATCGCCTAAATTTGACAAACCGCAACTTCTTTCTCACGAACTTTTTGTACATTCACCGATAGAACTCGGCAGGGTGAAACCAGCAACCGCGCCTGTCTGCAACCGTTGCGAGAATTTGAATCAATATTCTTCAAAACAACCGTGAATTTTATAGCCAGATTTTTTACACTTTCCTTGTTACCGTCGCTCTTTGCATCGTGCGATTGCAGTCAATTACATTTAAAAAGTGCGGAAAAGGAAATGTCACCATATAAGCTTAATGACTTGTTGATATTTAAAAGTGAACTAGGAAATCTCGATTCGCTAAAGGTTTCAAGTATTGAAAACGATTTTACAAATCAAGACTGCAACTGGTCATATTCATCGACTCAAAATGAATATATCAGAACTACTTTAAACGCAAATATCTGCAGAAATCATGATTGTGGCGTGAAGATTTTGATAGAAAAAAACCGAAGAAATACTCGGGTTGAGATAAGCGTATTTCGGCAACCAGGAATTTTAAAGCTGAACGGCTCAAATACTACTTCAGTGACATTGTCATCTGGAAAAAAGTACGATTCGGTGTTCACTTTTAAAAATTATAGTCGAAATGATGAAATGGAGGCTTTCTTTTGGGATAGAACAGATGGTTTGATTAAGTATAAAACTAATAAAGAAACATTTGAATTGGTTGGTAGGGCAAACTACCGCTAACAATTCCCGGCTGCATGACCATAGTTGAAAAAGAAATACAGCAGTACATCTACAGCCAGCCGCCAATTAAACGCGCCGACATGGAACAATTGCACGCCATGATCCAGCGCCTGTCGCCCGGTGCAAAACTTTGGTTTCTGGACGGTAAAGACAGCACCGGAAAAGTCATCTCCAATCCAAACATCGGCTACGGACAGCGGGAAACGATATACGCCGACGGGAAAACACGTGAATTTTACCAAATCGGGTTGAGCGCAAACACCACAGGGATTTCCGTTTACATTCTCGGTCTTGAAGACAAGACGTATCTCAAACGCGTGTACGGCGCACAAATCGGGAAAGCGAGTGTCACCGGATATTGCGTAAAGTTCAAGTCCTTGGAAGCCATAAATCCGGACGTGCTTGAAAAAATGATCCTCGACGGCTTGTCATAGTATTCCAGGCGATTGAGACAACATTATTACCCTTTCACGGCGTTTCCATTTTGCGAATAATCCTTATCTTCACCGATGCAAAGCCGCCGGGCAGCGCCAAATCCACAACCGCTGAACGGCCAGAACGAAGCCAGAAACCGTGAAGCCCATACTTTTCTTTACCATATTGTTGCCGCTGTTTTGCACAGATGCTTTTTCACAACTTTACCCGACGTTTGGCCCCGAGAAGAAAGTCACCGTAACTGGTTTGACCTTTGACGCCATGGAACCGTTCATTTCTCCCGACGACAATATCCTGTTTTTTAATTCCCTGAATTCCGGCGGCAACACCAACTTGTATTACGCCGCCAAAGTGAACGACACCACATTCACGTATGCAGGATTGGTAAGCGGCACATTTGATCCCGCGCCAAATCATCTTGACGCAGTGGCTTCCGTAGACGCATCGAACAATTTCTTCTGGACATCGCTAAGGGATTATCCCGACCAAATCGCCAACCTTCGGCGCGGCACGTTTTCCGACGGCAATGTGTCCGGCATCAGCCCGGTTTTCGGCGATTTCAATATCGATGACTTCAACTTCCCGTTCGGCTGGCTGATTATGGATGCCGCCATCAACTACCAAGGCGATCTACTGTATTACACCAATGCGAAATTCGACTTTTCCAATACGACCTGCGTAGGCATTCCCTGTGAGGCAAAATTGGGTGTCGCGGCGCTGGTAAACGACAACACGTTCAATAAACTTCCCGATTCCGACGCGATTTTCGCCAATGTGAACGACCCGGAAAACTATTTGGTTTACGCGCCGCAAATTACGCCTGACGGGCTGGAATTGTACTACACGAGGCTTTTGAAAAATTCGGTCAACACCGAAATCTGTGTGTCGGTCAGGACAAGCGCAACCGAACCGTTTAGCCTGCCGTCTGTCATCCATGCCAATCCCGGTTTCCTGCCCGAAGCGGCAAGCCCGAGTACCGACCAACAGAAAATCTATTACCACCAGAAAGACCAGTCCGGGGTTTTTCGACTCTATTTGCGTTACCGGACGCAGACTGCAGGTGTCGCGGAACACGCCCGTAAGATGGCCCGCGCATATCCAAATCCGACCAGCGGTCTTCTGAACATCTCAACAGATGACGCCGCCGCTGACATCTTAGTAACAGTTTATTCAATCGTAGGTCAGGAAATGTTCAGTGCACCCAACGCAACGTCAGTTGACATGTCACATTTCGCCGCGGGGTTGTACTATGTCGTCATTAGTCAAGACAACAACACCTGGACGGGAAAAATCATCAAACAATAAATGAAGACTACAATATACATCACATGGCTTCTGCTGACCGCCGCCGTCGGGTTTGCGCAAAAGGAATTGATTATTGCCGATGTCGCCGAAAGCCAACTTCCTGCTGATATAAAATGGGGCGGAAAATTCAAACGGGCTTGGCGTTGGCAAGACAAACTCGGCGAAAATCTCGTGGTCATTTCCGAAACGGGTATTTATGGATCTCATGAAGGCCACCGGAATGCCGAAATCTTCGCCTATCATTTCCTGCTCGGCGAAACTTCGAAACCAATTTGGAAACTCTACGATTTCGAGAAAGATTGCCCGGTAGACGTTGAGGCGGAATTCATGGATGATGCCATCACTGACCTGGACAACGACGGCATCAATGAAATCTGGCTCGTTTACAAGAAAGCCTGTCGCGGCGACGTCAGCCCATCGGAAATGAAAATCATCATGTACGAAGGCGGAAAAAAATACGCCATGCGCGGTGAGAACAAAGTGCAGGTTTCTGAAAAAGAAACGTACGGCGGCAATTACACATTCGATGAAGCCTTCAGCAAAGCTAAAATATTCCAGAAATTCGCGCTAAAAAAGTGGCAGGAAAACATCCTGCAAAAATGGTAAGCAAAAATACAATGACCACAGCCTTTTCACCCGAACAAGTTGACCGCATCATTGAAATGGCCTGGGAAGACCGCACGCCGTTCGACGCCATTAAAATCCAGTTTGGCCTGTCGCAGGGCGACGTAGAGAAACTGATGCGCAAAGAACTCAAGCAGGCCAGTTTTAAACGCTGGCGAAAACGTGTGTCGTCGGGCATTGGCGTGAAACACCGCTGCAAAGCCGATCCGGACATGCTCCGATTCAAGTGTTCGAGGCAACGCGCCATCAGCGGCAACAGGATTTCCAAACGATGATTATCCCTTCCCTTATTTCGCCGCAAAAGGGCTATTTTTCCGCGAACAACCGTCAAACGACAACAGTCTGGTGAACGAAAAGAAATAGTCGCCGTGGATGACCCGACCAAATCGCCGATAGGTTCGCCTGTCGGCTTTTTTTATGGAAAATGGGCGTGCCAATAGAATTCATGCTTGTCTTCTTCCAAACAAGAACCTTAATTGAGTAAATTTAATTCGATAACGGCTTCCTGTTCCAAATGTAATTGTCATGAAAAGAAAAGTGTTTGTCCTGCTGTTTTTTGCTTGTTTCTGCCATGGTCAAATTCCTATCGACAGCATATACGTGACCATTAAACGGGAAAGTGTACACCGGAATAGTATCGACTGGAAAACAACAGATGAAGTTTTTCACCGTCAGTTGACCGGGGCAAAAACTGCGGACGACACGTTAAACGCCGTAGTCGAAGTATTCCGGCAACTTCAGGACTACCACAGCAACATTCAATATTTGGGCAGGACATTTTCGAACTATCCCGAATTTGACGAAAAGCAACTCCAGCAGCTGATGCCGTTGGTCAATTTGTCAAATAAGAACACCGGTGTGTTCCGGCGTAAGATCATCGACCAAAAATTCCTTTACCTACAAGTGCCAAGCATTCAGGCTTGGGGCAACGACGTGAATATTGCCGCTAAGGCGCTGTCCGATTCGCTTTGCAAAGGCAATCTGTCGAAACTAAAAGGCGTCGTTATCGATTTACGGCTCAATGGCGGCGGACAATTCAGTGCTATGGCAGGCGGTTTGGCCATGCTGCTGGGCGAGGGTTATATTGGCGGCGGTATCGACGCAAACAATCAAACAGCCTACGAGTTTACCATACAATCCGGAAACCTCTGGATCGGCAATTTCCAGGCGACCAATGTCCAACACGATTGCCGTTCGCTGGCCTCAAAAATTCCTGTGGCGATCCTGATTGGCCCGAACACGAGAAGTTCTGGAAGCATTCTGGCCCTGACGTTTAGAGGTCGCAAAAACACCATACTCATCGGCGAACCGACTGCCGAGGGTTACACCACCGGCAATGACTATTTCGCCTACATGAATGGCACAATCGCACTTAATTTAGCTACATCTTTCAGTACTGATCGGAATCGGAATGTCTATCGGTCATCGGTAAACCCCGATACGACAATCTTCGTTGGGGACGACTTTGAACATCCGGAGAAAGACGAGAAAGTCATCAAAGCAGTTGCCTGGTTGAAAACCATCGCCCGAAAGTAGCAGATTCACAAAGAAAAAGCACGTACGCGAATAAAAAGTACTATTTTCGCGCACGAAAACGATTTCGTGAATCGTGAACAATACATCAGATCGCAACACCAAAACCCCGCATGAACAGAAAAATGAAACCCGAAAGCCTCATGATGAGCTACGGCTACAAGCCAGAACTCTCTGAGGGTGCCGTAAAATGCCCCATTTTCCAGACCTCAACATTTGTATTCAAAAGCGCCGAAGACGGAAAAGCATTCTTCGAAGTCGCTTATGGCCATCGCGCGCAACGGGAAGACGAAGAACAAGGCCTGATTTACAGCCGCATCAACAATCCTGATCTGGAAATCCTGGAAAACCGCTTGACACTTTGGGACGAAGCCGAAGATTGCGCGGTATTCGAAAGTGGTATGGCGGCTATTACAACGGTATTATTGGAGTTCCTTTCGCCGGGCGATTTGCTTTTGACAAGCGCGCCGGTGTATGGCGGAAGCGACCACTTCATCAAGAAAGTCCTGCCGAAATTCGGGATTCATTACGCCGAATTCCGCGTAGGGCAAACCCATGAAGAAATCATCGAAATCGTCAACGCGACTGGCATGGCCGACAAACTCGCGATGGTGTACATTGAAACGCCGGCCAACCCGACCAACGATTTGATCGACATCGAAGGCAGCAAAGACATCGCCCGTCATTTCTCGACAGGCACGAAAGAAGTCATGCTCGCGGTAGACAATACGTACATGGGCCCGATCTGGCAGCATCCGCTCAAGCACGGCGCTGATCTGGTACTGTATTCGGCCACGAAATACATCGGTGGGCACAGCGATGTCATTGCCGGTGCATGCCTCGGTTCAAAAGCGCTTATTACGCGCGTCCGTGGACTGCGGACGTTTCTGGGCAACATGGCAAGCCCGCACACCGGATGGTTGCTGCTCCGAAGCCTCGAAACCCTGAAAGCACGGATGGACATCCAAGCCCGCAACGCACAACATGTCGCCGATTTTTTGAATCATCATCCGCTGGTGGAAAAAGTGTATTACATCGGCAACATCACCGAGAAAGATACGGCGTTATATGCCATCAAACAAAAGCAATGTCTTACCAACGGCGGCATGATTTCCTTTGATGTGAAAGGCGGCGAAAAAGAAGCCTTCAAATTCCTCAATGCCTTGCAATTGATCAAATTGGCGGTAAGTCTGGGTAGTACCGAAAGCCTTGCAGAACATCCGGCCACGATGACGCACGTTGACGTGGACGAAAGCCTTCGCAACGAATTGTCGATCACCGAAAAAATGGTGCGGCTTTCCATCGGGGTCGAACACCACGACGACATCATTGCGGATATCAGCCAAGCGTTGGAAGCCACAAGATAATATGCGATTGCAACCAAATGAAAATGCCGGCGAAAATCGTCGGCATTTGTTGTTTTTACGGAAACCCGGTTATGCAGCGGATGACAATTGGGTGGCCGCAATGCGCTCTTCGCAAAATGCTGCAAGCCTGTACAATTCCTCACGCGCTTTGCCATCCGGATTCTCAGTGCAGGCCGCAAGCGCGAAAATAAGGTTCGACTTCATCTCCGGCGACGATTTAAAGATGTCGGCCAGCGATTCGCAGTTCAAGATTCTTTCTGAGAAAAGCATGCGTTGGCTTTTGCGTTCTGAAATCAAAAGATTCAGCACCAATGTTGTAATGTTCGGGGTCATGGATTTTGTTTTAATGTTAAGACGAAATTAAGCCATGATGTACAAGCCCAGCCATTTACTCGACAAACTGTTAAGAAATTCGACATAACCCTGACCGCAAGTTTTTTGTCCGAAAAATGGTGTCGTTCATCTGCCGCGATATCTGGGCAAAAGTTTATATTTTAGCGGAAACGACTACCAATCAAAGTTTTTTCCATGAACGAAGAACGCATCCACAACCTATTATTTTCCAGCGTCTATCCGCTGTACGTCCAGAAAGCCGAAAGAAAAGGCCGCACGCAGGAAGAAGTGGACCAAATCATTTGCTGGCTCACAGGTTTCGACCAAAGCCAGTTGCAGGCGCAAATCGAGAAAAAAAGTAACTTTCGGGTGTTTTTCGACCAAGCCCAACTTCATGAAAACGCATCAAAAATAACCGGAATCATTTGCGGCTACCGCGTGGAAGACATCACTGATCCAGTCGTCCAAAAAGTACGCTACCTCGACAAACTCATCGACGAATTGGCCAAAGGCCGCCCGATGGAAAAAATCCTCCGACCTTAACGTCAAAAAATATGACCCGAGTCTTTTCACTTTTCGCCGCAATACTTATGCTGTCCTGTCAACACCGGCAAGACGTCAACCAACAGGCTGCCGATGCGCTGACCCGCCAACTCGACAGCATATCGAAACAAGGCATCTTCAACGGTTTTTCGGTGGCGATGGTGAACGACAAAGGCATTTTATACGAGAAAGGTTTGGGCATGGCCGACGTCGCGGCGCAGAAACCTTATACCGAGCAAACCATACAGAACATTGCGTCGGTCTCGAAGACATTGATTGGGATTGCGCTCTTGAAAGCTCAGGAACTGGGCAAATTAAAGCTCGACGACCCGATCAACCGCTACCTGCCATTTGAGGTCGTGAACCCGGACTTCCCCAACGACATTATAACCATCAGGCATCTGGCGACGCATACTTCGGGCATTCTTGACAATGAATTTTACATGACCAAGAACTATTGCATCAAATCTGGGCAAGACTTCAGTAAAATACGTAAAGAATTCGACGACTTGCAAGTATTCAATCCTGCCGATTCATTGTTGACCTTGGAAAAATATCTATACAACGCCTTGTCGAAAACGGGAAAATGGCGAAACAAAGACACATTTGTGAAGACCAAACCGGGCGCAACTTATGAATACTCGAACACGGGCGCCACGCTGGCCGCATTCATCATCGAAAGAGCGACGGGGCAACCGTTCGACGCGTTCACCAAACAATACATCCTGGAACCACTCGGGATGAAGGCTTCAGGCTGGCATTTCAAAGACGTCGATTTTACCCGCTATTCCAGATTGTACGCCGACCCGAAAACTGCATTGCCGTTCTACACGATGTCCACTTATCCGGACGGGAATTTCATTACTTCGGCGCACGACCTGGGTTTATTCCTCAGCGAACTGATCAAAGCTTACGACGGCCGCGGAACCATCCTGAACAAAGAAAGCTTCCGCGAATATTTCAAGCCACAACTGACCGCTGAGAATTTTGTGACGCGTGACGAAAAAAATCCATACAACGACAGTTTCAACACGGGCATTTTCATCGGGTTCGGTTACTCGGGCTACGTTGGCCATACCGGCGGCGACCCAGGCGTGACGACGATGCTGTTCTTCGATCCGACGCGGAAAATCGGACGGTTGCTCATCCTAAACACTTCATTCTCCGGAAAACGAGGCGGTGACGCTTTCTACGGGATTTGGAATGCGCTTGAAAAACACCAAAATAATTTTACCAATTGAATGACCAGCGTATTCGCCGATAAAGACCTGACCCCAACCAATGTCGATCTGGAAAAAGCCATAGGAAACACGTTTACGCTCTGGCAGGAAATGGTATCTTGTGCGATGGCAGCGGGTGTAAATCGCTCCGCGGAATGGGCCTATTCGGGTGCCAAATTCGGATGGAGCTTTCGCGTCAAAGATCCGAAACGCGTCATCGTGTATTTACTTCCTAGAAAAGGTTTTTTTAAAATAGCCATGGTGTTTGGCCAAAAAGCCACCGATGCCATAATGGGTTCCGACGTACACGAATCCGTCAAGGCCGAACTTTTAGCCGCCAAACCCTACGCCGAAGGCCGTGGCATCCGAATCGAGGTCAGGGACAGCCTGCTACTTGAAGACCTCAAAAAACTCCTCGTAATAAAACACTTGAACTAGCGGGTAAATTGCTTAAATTCACCACAAACGAACCGCATGGGCAGGCGCATAGTAAAAATCGCGTTGTTAATTTTATTCATCCTGGGCACAATTTACGTCGCCTTTCAGGTGTCGCCGTATCCGTCGGTTTGGATAGTCCGCTATTTTTTTGAAAAAGAAGCAAAAACGGCAAACGACCGGTTGTCTGCATTTGTTCCGGGACACGTATCGGGCATCGCGGACATCGGTTACGACACATCCGATCCGGACGCATTATTAGATGTCTATTATCCGAAAGAAGCGGCCACCAACGGCGAACTGTTGCCATTAATCGTCTGGACGCACGGCGGCGGTTTGATCTCGGGCAAAAAAGAACATCTCGAAAACTATTGCCGGATGCTGGCCGGCGAAGGCTTTGTAGTTGCGGCCATTGATTACACCGTCGCGCCTAAAGGAAAATACCCGCTACCGCTGCGTCAGTTGAATTTGGCGTTGGGTTTTCTTTCAACGAAAGCTTCGGTTTACCACGCCGATGCATCAAGGATCATCTTGGCCGGGGATTCGGGAGGCGCGATGCTATCGGCGCAGATGGCCAACATCATTTCGAGTGAAAAATACGCCAAAATGGTGGGCATCGTCCCAAAAATACGACCGCGACAATTAAAAGGAACGCTGCTGTACTGTGGCATCTATGACGTGACCAATCTGAATACCGGCGGCGAGTTCGGCGGGTTTCTTAAAACGGTTTTGTGGGCATATTTCGGAAAAAAGGATATTTTCGATGACCGATATGCACAGTCTGCATCGGTCGTTGATTATTTAACACCCAACTTCCCCGCCAGTTTTATCTCGGCAGGCAACAAAGATCCGTTGCTGGAACAATCGCGACTGTTATCGGCAAAACTCCGCGAGCAACACGTAGTTCCGGACACACTTTTTTATCCGGCGAAGCATCACCCCGAACTCGCCCACGAATACCAATTTACGTATGACGAATCGGGAAAGGCGGCGTTTTCGAGGAGCATCGCCTTCCTGAGGAAAGTGACACGTTAGGCGGCCATTGTCCGGCATTCATTCCCGCATTCCCAGCAAGCGGCCGCACATTCATTGCAATGTTCATTGTCGTGGCGGCTGCATTCCCGACCGCATTCTTCGCAGATATCGGCGCACAGACGACACATATCAGCGGCATACGCACTACCCAGACTCATTAGTTGGGCGGCGGCGTAACAAGCAGCGGCGCATTCCATATCAAGCTGGATGCACCGCGCCATCATTTTTACGTTGTCTTCCTGCGTACAGGACGATGCGCAATGGTTACAGATGGCCGCACATTTCAGGCAAGCATCTATGCAGCGCTGGTAGATGTGATAATTATTCATGGCGGTGGATTTTTAGGCTTTACCCAAAGCTGCCACTGCAGCGAGCGATAATTTTATAGGATTCCGAAGCTTGTTTACGCCATGGCCACTTCCCCGGCGAAATCGTATCTTGCGGTAAACAACAACAGTAGGATGAAATGAACGAACAAACTGAACTCCTCAAAACCCTGCGGAAGCGATTTGAAGACAACAAGCACAGGCATCGGGACATCACCTGGGAAACCGTCGAAGAAAGATTGAAAGCGAACCCAGAGAAACTGGCCAGTCTGGCGCGCATGGAAGCCACGGGTGGAGAACCGGACGTGGTCGGCCTGGATGCCAAAACAGGTGCGCTGTTCTTTTGCGACTGTGCGCCCGAAAGCCCGGCGGGCCGAAGAAGTTTATGTTACGATGATGCGGCGCTTCACGCCAGAAAGGAAAACAAACCCAAGGGCAGCGCGATCGCCTTGGCCTTGGCCATGGGTGCGGAATTACTGACCGAATCCCAATACCGCGCCTTGCAGGAATTGGAACCATTTGACCGCAAAACATCGAGTTGGGTAGCCACACCGGAACACATCCGGAAATTGGGCGGCGCGTTGTTTTGCGACCGCCGGTATGACAGCGTTTTTCTCTACCACAACGGTGCCGAATCCTATTACGCAGCGCGCGGATTTCGGGTGATGTTGACTGTGTAAAGTATTATTTCTTGTAGGCGCGCGATTCGAAAATGGCCATCATTTCCTTGGCTTTCTCGAATTGGTTCACCGATTTAAGCGCTTGTGCATACCGGTAAAAATAAACGTCCTCGAGATTGGTGGTAAGCTTGAAGAGTTTGGAATACCATTTCTCTGCAATTTCCAGGTCGCCGTCAAAGAAACGAGCGTCGGCTACTTTCCGGATTAAATCTGCGGATTCATATCCTTTCTCGAGCACGCGCTCGTAGGTATTTACTAGGTCAATCCTCACAGAAGTGGTTTTCTCGACTGCAGTTTTATTGACGGTCAACGGAATCATGACGCGCGGCGCCATCGCCAAGTCTGAGACAGGCATAGCGTTTTGGCCGACAACCGTTTTGGCCGACAAGACCGAAAGGTTTTCCATTACGGGCTTTGGCTTGGCTTTCCCGAAAACAGGTGTCACCACGCGGGAATTGTCTGGACCCAAATCATGGGTATTGACCATTTTCAGGCTCGGTACGTCGTAGGTCGTAATGCGCGATCCAAACTTCATGTTGATGCGCTCTTCCACGTGATAAGATACGATTACCTGCGATTCTTCATTGATTTCTGAGGCAGACGGGCCGCTTCCCATACCGGAATGCGCCAGATCGAAATTTTCCTGCGCGGTGGCGGAAAAACCCATGGCAAGGACAACGATAAGTGACGAAAGTGTTTTCATGGCGTAATTGGTTTTGCTTGTGTGAACACCTTTAATTACACCGCTAAATTACATCGGCGATGACCGTCACATTTTATTTTCCCTGCCATCAGCATTAAAAAACGTTGAAGTGCAAACGGGTTTCACTTGACCGATTTTTCCCCGCCATTCATCGAGACAAACCCAATGAAATTAGGTATTTTCGAGAATTTTCACTAACAGCCATTAGGTGATTTTGTCGGCATAAAAGCGCCGTTCAACGAAACAACGTCGGCCGCACTACCATTCGGCTTCGGCCAACGCATCCGGAAATACTTCGCCCTCGGAGAAATCCAGCGTTTCTGAAACAGACACGTATTTGGTGATTTCGTCGATGCCTTTCTGGAGCAAACCTTCGGTGGAATACTTCCGGCTCGTGGCCAGAACCAAGCCGTCTTTGGACAATCGGAAGAAGAATTTGTTGCCTGAACCGCGTACTTTCGTAAAGGTGAAAAGCGAGAGCTGTTCCCGAATGGCCGCAATCATCGATTCGCAATCAGATTTTTGCTTGCAGGAAATACTGGTAAAAATCGTCTTGCCCTTGCGCGAGGCAAAAATAAACTTGTAATCGCCATTAAACCGTTTGCTGATGACAAAAGCGCCCATACCATTATTTTGAGGTCTGGGCAAAACTAAAAGAATCCGCTGCCGCAGAAATCACCGGGCGTGAAAAGTTGTAAAAAACGTTTTCAACACCGCACAAAGACAATATTGATTAACTTTCGCGTGTTTATGGACAAGTTACGGCATACCTTTTACGAACTGGTGCAGCGCTTTACTGATACTGTCTCGGTGGCCGACCGCCTTTGGGACGAAATCGCGAAACATTACAGTGCCCGACAGCGCCACTACCACAACCTGTCGCACCTCGAGGCGATGCGGGGTGAACTGGTGTCGGTGACTGAGGAACTTTCCTATGCGGAAGCCGTGTGGTTCGCCTTGTACTACCATGACCTCGTATACAACGTCGGCGCTTCCGATAACGAAGAAAAAAGCGCCACCTTGGCGCAGCAGCGGCTGGCTACGCTCGGTGCCGACCACACCTTTACAGACCGCGTAGCCCGCCACATCATCGCCACGAAAAAACACGAATGGTCGCCCGATCAAGACACCAACTTTCTCGTAGATGCAGACTTGTCGATCCTTGGCGTATCTCCGGAACGCTATCGCGCCTACACGCAACAAATACGAAAAGAGTACGCAGTTTACCCTGACTTTCTCTACCATCCCGGCAGACGTAAGGTGTTACGGCATTTTCTTGACTTGCCCACCATCTACAAAACCGAAATCTTCAGAAACCGGTACGAGGCCCAGGCACGGAAAAATCTGGCGTGGGAACTTACTCAACTTTGAATAAAAATGGTATCTTCAACGTTACAAACCAAACCATGAAACGACTATTCCCATTGGGCTTGCTCCTGACATTCCTGTTCATCTACATGGAATGGGGCAACAACCAACAATTCGTTTTCCAGATGCAGTACGACGCCATCGCCAACATCGCCAATAATGCGTCGTCGCTCAGCAACCCGTTGGTGTTCGTGCTGTTTTTCGCCGAAATCCTGCTCATCATCGCATTGCTGCAGCGGCAACCTAACCGCATCTTCATTCTGGCCGGCACGGTCTTGCTCCTGCCCTACGTCATACTGGCGTTTTTGGGCGGATTGGCTGGCCATCCAAAAGTCTGGCTTTCCACGTTTCCGTTCCTGGCAATGGCCATTTTTTTCTTTGTAAAATTCCGCAGGTTTAACCAAGCTTGATCATGTCGCAAAACAAAACCACCGAAAACGAAAACAGCGTGCCCGATTTTCTCCAATCGGTCACCGATGCGCAACAACGCCAAGACAGCGAGAAACTCGTGGAAATCTTCAGTGCGCAAACCGGTTTCAAGGCCAAAATGTGGGGCACGGCCATCATCGGGTTCGGCAGCTACCATTATAAATATGACAGTGGCCGCGAAGGCGACGCGCCACTCGCCGGATTCTCACCTCGTAAGGGAAAAATCGCGCTGTATTTTTCAAGTAAATACGACGGCCGCGAAGCGCTCATGGCAAAACTCGGCAAGCACCAAACCGCAAAAGCGTGCGTCTATGTCAAAAAACTCTCAGACATTGACACCGACATTTTGAAAAAAATGATTGCCGCTTCGGTGAAACACATGCAATCCATCTACCCGTCATGACACGAAGCATCATCGTTGCCACCGCCTTTGTGTGGCTGGCTTTTGGGTCAGGTCAACCGCGGCAACAAGCACAAATCCTAGGCGTCTGGACCGAACATTGGGGTACCGATACGATCCATCCGGAAACCGATGTGCACTACGTGGATACGATTACGATTTTCACCGGACGCAATGGCTTGGCGATTATTTGCCACCACGACAGCCTGTACCGTTATGACCAGATCCGGGTGAAAGACGACAGCTTGTTTTTCAGGATGGAAAACACTTCCTTGCCGAGCAGTCCGTTCTTCGTGAATTTTTACCTCAAACAAGTCGCGCCCGACCGCATGGAAGGCCGCATCTTTAACTCGCAGGATGAAACCGTCGGGATTGTGCTCAAGAAAATGCCCGCACCATAAAACCGCGCAGCCCGGCGTTATCAATAAAAACCTATTGCCCATGAAGCGATTTCTCCCGATACTGTTGCTGATGGTTTCCTGTCAGGAGCAAGCCGTAACCCAGGACTTCGACGACCGCATCCTGGACTTCGTCATCGAAACCCGAAATGGCCGTACCATCGCATTCCCGGATTTGTACGGGCGCACGTTCGAAATCCCGGACGCCAAGAACGAAAAACTCATCCTGAGCGAAAAACTCAAATCACGCGGCTTCACTGTCACCGAAACCACGAGCAACATCCAAGGTTTTACAGGCATCCGGTCGGTCACGCAAAAACTCGTCAAGGACGGTTGTGATTGTCAAGTCACCAAAACCTACGGGCGCACCGCCTATGTCAGCGAATATGCGGTAACCGAAACCATCAGTTGCAGCCCGAATTTATAATTTAGAATCTCCACATTGGCGTTGCCTACGGCCGGGCTGTCCACTGTATCTTTTGCTCGTGGCCTCGCAAAAGGATGCCGTTTCCATCCCTAACGCAACAACACATCATAATTTGTCATGCCACAACAAGCAGAACACCTTTTCAACAGACGCGCGCAAGATTACCAGGCCAAATACATGGACGTAAGCCATTACGGCGATACGCTAGCCCTATTCTGCGATGCGTTACCGCCAAATGCTTCGGTGCTCGATGTGGCGTGCGGCCCGGGAAACCTATCGCGATTTTTGCTCGACCGTCGGAATGATCTGCGTATGTCCGGAACAGACCTCGCGCCCAACATGATCGCGCTCGCCCAAGCCAACAATCCCGAAGCGTCGTTCTCCCTGGCCGACATGCGCCGCATCGCCGAAACAAATTCCAGATATGAGGCCTTGGTCTGCGGCTTCGGCCTGCCCTATCTGTCGAAAGCGGAAGCGGCAACATTTATTTCAGACATGGCCAAAATCCTCCGTCCCGGTGGCAGCGTTTATCTCAGTACGATGACCGCCGACATAGACGCGTCACTGTTGCAGCAATCCAGCGACGGACAAGATGCCATTCTCACGCACTACCACGCCGAAGCGACGCTACGGGAAGTGCTGAAACACGCCGGTTTCGACATTGTCCTTTCACAAAAACAGCCGTTCCCGGACAAACCGGACACGACAGATTTGATCATCATTGCGCAAAAACGACAATCCGTCGGCGCATAAGTGCTGAATCCGTATCTTTGCCGACTGTAACACCAAACCCATGGAAAACCTCCAGAACCAGAAACAACGGCACGGCTGCCTGACCGCATGGCTCGTTTTGATGATGCTCGTATATACCGCCAACATGGCCTACAGCATCGTGCTGAGCTTTATCGTGATCACGCCCATGCAGATGATCATCCCAAAATGGATTTTCTTTCTGCTGGCCGCCATCTGCATCCTGAACGTGGTGTTCGCCATCTTCATCTTCCGTTGGAAAAAGTGGGCATTCTGGGGATTTCTCGTCACCAGTCTCATTACCATGGGCATCAACATCTACACGGGCAACGGCATCCTGTCGTCACTCGTCGGGTTGTTCGGTGTCGGGATTTTGTTCGCGTTGCTGCAACTCAAGGAAAATGGCCGATCGGCTTGGGAAAACTTGGAATAACCCGTTACAAACACGCGCGCAATCTGTATATTTGTGTTCCTAAAATCAGAACACATGCAACACATCATTGACCGTTTTGTCAGCTACGTCACCATCGATACGGAATCAGACCCGAATTCCAACACCACGCCGAGTACTAAAAAACAATTCGACCTGGCCAACAAACTCGTCGATGAACTCAA
This sequence comes from Flavobacterium longum, assembly GCF_965137575.1. NCBI lineage: Bacteria > Pseudomonadati > Bacteroidota > Flavobacteriia > Flavobacteriales > Flavobacteriaceae > Flavobacterium > Flavobacterium longum. Next base: position 22,520 of record NZ_CBCRZJ010000008.1, read on the forward strand.
GGCCATCGGCATGACCGAAGTCACGATAGACAAGAACGGCTACGTCATGGCGACGCTTCCGGCCAATGTAAAAGAGAAAGTGCCGGTCATCGGTTTTGTGTCGCACTACGATACCACGCCCGACTTTACGGGAAAGAATGTCAAGCCGCAAATCGTGAAAAATTACGACGGCGGCGACATCGTCCTCAATAAAAAACAAAACATCGTCCTTTCGCCCAAGTATTTCAAGGACATGCTGCTGTACAAAGGCCAGACGCTGATCACGACCGACGGCACAACCTTGCTCGGCGCCGACGACAAAGCCGGCATTACCGAAATCGTAACGGCCATGGAATACCTGGTAAAACATCCTGAAATCAAGCACGGGAAGATTCGCGTGGGTTTTACGCCCGACGAAGAAATCGGACGCGGCGCGCATCATTTCGATGTGAAGAAATTCGGGGCCGATTGGGCCTACACCATGGACGGCAGCCAGATCGGCGAACTGGAATATGAAAACTTCAACGCGGCGGGCGCCAAAATCACGTGCCGCGGCAAGAGCGTACATCCGGGTTACGCGAAGGGCAAGATGATCAATTCGATGCTCATCGCCAACGACTTCATCAACCATTTACCGGCCGGCGAAATCCCGCAGGAAACCAAAGGCTACGAAGGATTTTTCCACGTGACCGGGCTTTCGGGAAGCATTGAGGAAACCACCGTTGAGATGATCATCCGCGACCACAATGCGAAAAAGTTCAAGGAAAGAAAAGAACTCATCGGGAAAATCGCCAAGAAAATCAACAAGAAATTCGCCAAGCAATTCGGCGCCGACATCGTGGAAATCGAGGTCAAGGACCAATATTACAACATGAAGGAAAAGGTGAAACCGGTTTTCCACATTGTTGAAATTGCCGAGGAAGCCATGAAACAACTGGGTATAAAACCCATCATCAAACCCATCCGCGGCGGCACCGACGGTTGCCAATTATCATACAAAGGGTTGCCGTGCCCGAACATTTTCGCCGGCGGCCACAATTTCCACGGAAAATATGAATATGTTCCGGTGGAAAGCATGGTGAAAGCCACCGAGGTCATTGTCAAGATTGCCGAGTTGACCGCGCTACCGAATTACGGGTTGAAGAAATAAATAATCGACAACCACGAACTTCACGAATTTGGCTGCGTCTTCCATTCGTAACAATCCGTGCCATTCGTGGTTAATTTTTTCATCATGGAAGAAAAAAAGAAAAATCCGTGGGACAAGTCTGGCCTATGGCCCGAAGAAATGGATTTGCTCAAGGCCATCATTGCGCAAACCGAACTGGTGGAAATGACCAAATGGGGTGGCACGGTCTATACACTCGACAAGAAAAATGTGCTGGGCATCGGCGGGTTCAAGAACTATGTGGCGCTGTGGTTCTGGAACGGCGTATTCCTGAAAGACGAGGCCAAAGTCTTGGTCAACGCCAATGAAGGCGTGACGAAAGGCCTACGGCAATGGCGTTTCAATACCAAAGCGGAAATTGCCCGACACGAAAAAATGATCCTACAGTACATCCGCGAAGCCATAGCGAATGAAAAGGCGGGCTTGGCCATCAAGCCTGAGAAAAAGCAAACGGTGGTTTCGGCATTTTTTCAGAGCGCGCTCGACGCAGACAAAGCGTTCGCCACCGCATTTGAAACATTCACGCCGGGCAAGCAACGCGAATTTCTGGAATACATCGACGCAGCCAAGCGCGAAGAAACCAAACTACAGCGGATGGAAAAAATAAAACCGATGGTCTTGGAAGGCATCGGTTTGAATGATAAGTATAGGAAGTAGTTGTTAGTGGCTAGATAAATTGTCTAGCATGTAAAATTTTAGTCTGATTCATCAGCACTCAAAGTTCAATTTTAGAACTATCTAGCAACTATTTCGTCTCCGGCGCATTCAATTTCGCGCTCATTTCCATTGAAATCGCAGAGCGCTCCATCTTGAGTTTTCCGGCCATGGTCTCAATGACAATCGTCGTTTCGGCGAGTTCGGCGATCTTGCCGTGGATGCCACTTTTGGTGACGATCTTGTCGCCGACTTTCAGGGCATTTTCAAACTCCTTCTCTTTTTTCATACGACGTTGCTGTGGCAAGATCATGAAAACAAACATGACCACGAAAATGAGGATAATGGGTAAAATCTGTTGCATATTGTTGTTTTTGGGCGTTAACTGCCTGGGTTGATACTGGTTTTAATCTGGAGTTGTTCGCGCTCCTTCGCGGTATTGGTGAACAACGTCACCGTCTTTTGCTGCTTTCCATGCTTTCCGGCAGAATTGAACGTCACGGTAATTTTTCCGCTTTCGCCAGGTGCAATCGCTTCTTTCGGATATTCCGGAACGGTACAGCCGCAAGAGCCGCGCGCATCCGAAATCAAAAGGTCGGCTTCGCCGGTGTTCTTGAATGAAAATTCATGCGTGACTTTGTCGCCGGGATCGATGTCTCCGAAATCAAATTCGGTTTCCACAAAAGTCATTTCGGGATACTTGCCATCGGCCGGCGGTGTGCGTTTGGCGGGAATCGCCGATGCCGGCCCATCAACTTCAACGACACGGCCGTTGCGGATGACATTGTGCTTTTCCTCCTTGCACGAAGCTAGGCCAGACAAGATTAATAAAAGAAAAAAGAGTCTCGATTTCATGACAATTTACAGAAGGCCGCGGCCCGATTTGTTGAGTTTGTTGGCGGCCTGGTATTCCTTGACCAGATTGTCCAGGATGCCGTTGATGAAAATACTGCTTTTGGGTGTGGAATATTCCTTAGCCAGCTCCAAGTATTCGTTGATGGTTACTTTCACCGGAATCGACGGGAATTTCAGGAATTCGCAAATGGCCATTTTCAAGATGATGGTGTCGATTTCTGCGATGCGATCGGTATCCCAATTCGGCGTCTTGCCCACATATTCCTTGGCCAAATCCGTCTCGTTCAAAACGGTTTTACGGAACAGCAACGACGCGTATTCCTTGTCTTCGGCATCTTTGTACAGCCGCGGCACGAAGAAATTATCTGTGGCGGATTTCAGCCCACGGAGCTGTTTCACGATTTGCGTATTGACCAGCGGAATGTCGTCGATCCAAGTCAACCGATGGTCTTCCAGATAATCGTACAGCTTCTCGTTCGGGGCAATCAGTTCGGTGAACATCTCAATGACAAAATCCTGGTCTTTCTCGAAACCGACGGCCTTATCGGCCATGTATTGCGCATAAAGCGCGCTGTCCTTGATTTCGTCCCGGATGATGATGATGTAATCGTCGTTGCGCGTCCAGTTGTCGATTTTCCGTTCTTTCAACGCGGCGGTAAGCGACGGATTTTCGGCCAGCATTTTCAGCACGGCATTGTCAACGAATTTGCGGTTGGGCTTGCGTTCTTCGGCAGTCGCCAGATGTTTCTTGGCCGACTTTTCCTGGAAGTCGATTTCACTTTTCCGGACCTCGACCAGTGCCGAAAGCATGATCAAGTACAGATCGAGTACGCTTTCGATGCTGTAGAAAAGAAACTTCTCTTCCTTTTCAAGTTGGTCTGAACCGTTTTGGTGCATGGCGTAAATGGCCTGCATCACTTTCATCCGAATATGTCTTCTGTTTAGCACCGTAAGAACTGTTTATGGAACGCGTTTGAACTTTTCAAATGAGTCCAGTCAAAAAAAGGAGCGAAAGCTTCTGGCTTCCGCTCCGCAAAATTATAAAAATATCGTGACGCTTATTGCGCGTTTTCCTTTTTTCTGTCGGCGATGCGCTTTTCCGCGATGGCCAACGCCGCCTGATAGGTCGTCATGCCTTTTTCATCGGCCAGATTGAAGATGTCGGTGGCCGTGTTGAAAATGTTTTCGGTACGGCGCATGGCTTCTTCTTTTCCGTATTTCACGATTTCGCCATACACGTTGATAATGCCGCCGGCGTTGATCAAGAAATCCGGCGCATACAAAATGCCGCGCTCCTTCAGGATTCTACCGTGGATTTCCTCGTTGGCCAACTGGTTGTTCGCCGCGCCCGCAATCACTTTCGCGTTGAGTTTGTAAATGGTATCGTCGTTGACCGTCGCACCAAGCGCACACGGCGCGTAGATGTCAACGTCGGCGCTGTACAAATCGGCACCGTTGAAAATTCTCGCGCCATACTTGGCGGCTACTTCTTCCACGCGTTGTTGGTTGATGTCGGTGATTTCAACGAGCGCGCCTTCTTTAGAAAGGTAATCTACCAAGGTTTCGCCCACGTGGCCAATGCCTTGCACCAATACTTTCTTTCCTGCAAGGTTGTCGCTGCCGAATTGGTATTTTGCCGCGGCCTTCATGCCCATGTACACGCCGTAAGCGGTTACCGGAGATGGATTTCCTGAACCGCCGAGGCTTTCAGAAATACCGGTTACATAAGGCGTTACCGTACGGATCAAGTCCATATCCGGTGTAGTTGTACCTACGTCTTCGGCCGTGATGTATTTGCCGCTGAGGGAGTGGATGAACTGCCCGAACTTGATCATCATCTCCGGCGTCTTGTCTTCTTTGGCGTTGCCGATGATGACCGCTTTTCCGCCGCCCAGGTTCAAACCCGAAATGGCAGATTTGTAGGTCATGCCGCGGGACAAACGGAGCACGTCGTTGAGCGCTTCCCACTCGTTGCTGTATTTCCACATTCGGGTGCCGCCCAAAGCCGGTCCTAAAACGGTGTTATGGATTCCGATTATTGCCTTTAATCCTGTATCTTTGTCGTTGCAAAAAACGATCTGTTCGTGGTTGTCAAAAGACACTTGTCCGAATACGGGATCAATTTTGTGAAGTTCAGCCGCTGTGGTGAGTTCGGTATTCATAGTCGTGTATTTAAGTTGCGGCCTTTTCAAAAAGCCAGCGCAAAAATAGGACTAAATTCAAAATATGACAACGATTTTGGGTTTATTTAGCGAATCGGCAACGTTCAGACAAATGCGCTAAAATTCCGGAATCTGCATCCTTTAACAAAAAACAACAACATAAACGCCTCATTTTCTGGAATAACATGAAAGAACTGCAATACCTGAACAAATATTTCGTCAAATACAAATACCACTTTTTGTTCGGGGTCATCACCACAATCGCTGCGCAGATTTTCTCACTTTTCACCCCGAAGCTCATCGCCAAGTCGTTCAAGGCGATTGAAGACCATTTCAAATCCGGGCTGGGCAGCGCGGACATCAAGACCGAATTGCTGCACAACATCCTGTTGATCATCGCTACGACACTCGTGGCCGGCGTGCTCACTTTTTTGATGCGCCAGACGTTGATTGTGATGTCGCGGCATATCGAATTCGACCTCAAAAACGAAGTATTTCGGCAATATGAACGGCTGTCGCAACATTTCTACAAACAGAACCGCACCGGCGATTTGATGAACCGCATCAGCGAAGACGTGGGCAAAACCCGTATGTATGTTGGCCCGGCGGTCATGTATACCATCAACACCGTCATCCGCTTTGTCATCGTCATCCTATATATGTACGACGTGTCGCCGTTGCTGACGCTTTACACGATCTTGCCGCTGCCTATTTTGTCCTACGCGATTTTCCGGCTGAGCGTCGCCATCAACAAACGATCGACGACGTTCCAGCAATACCTGTCCAAAGTATCGAGCTTCTCGCAGGAAGTCTTCTCAGGCGTACGTGTCATTAAGGCGTATTCGCTGGAAAGCCAGTATGAGCAGAACATGACCGAACTCGCCCATGAAAGCAAGGCCAAGAGCATGAGCCTGGCCAAAGTGCAATCCTTGTTCGGGCCGTTGATGATGGCGCTCATCGGCGTATCGAACCTCGTGGTGATTTACGTAGGCGGCGTGATGTACATCAATGGGAAGATTGACAGCATCGGCACGATCGCGGAGTTTATCCTCTACGTGAACATGCTTACCTGGCCAGTGGCTTCGCTCGGTTGGGTGTCGTCTATGGTGCAGGAAGCCGAAGCCTCGCAGAAACGCATCAACGAATTCCTGAAAATCGAACCCGAAATCAAGAACAACAATCCCGAGCACGCGCCGCTCAAGGGCGAAATCGTCTTCAGCAATGTCGGTTTCACTTACGAAGACACCAACATCCGCGCGCTGGAAAACGTGTCGTTTACCATTAAGGACGGCGAAACACTGGCCATACTCGGCAAAACGGGTTCTGGAAAATCGACGGTATTGTCACTCATTACCAGAACGTATGACGTGACCGAAGGCGAAATTACCGTCGACGGGAAACCCATCCAGCAAGTAAATCTGTTCGACCTTCGCGACGCCATCGGTATTGTACCGCAGGATGCATTCCTGTTTTCGGACACGATCAAGAACAACATCAAGTTCGGCAAGGAAGACGCCACCGACGCGGAAGTCATCGAGGCGGCCAAGAAAGCGGTCGTGCACGACAACATCGTCAATTTTACGCAGCAATACGAAACCATCTTGGGCGAGCGCGGCATCACGCTTTCCGGCGGGCAAAAACAGCGCGTTTCCATTGCGCGGGCCATCATCAAAGACCCGGAAATCCTGTTGCTCGACGATGCACTATCGGCCGTGGATACCGAAACCGAAGAAGCGATTCTGGGGAATTTGATGCAGGTAGCGAAAGGCCGAACGACCATCATCGTAAGCCACCGCGTATCGAGCGCCAAGAACGCAGACCGGATCATCATTTTAGACCAAGGCCGCATCATACAGCAAGGTTCTCATAATCAATTGATAAACGAAAACGGCTATTATCGGGAGCTGTATTTTAAACAACTTTCGGAAAAAGAATTGGGTTAGCGGCTTGTTTTGTAATCCTTTTTTTATCATTTTTGGAAGGAAAAAATTACTTTAACCGACTAAAAAAATATGAGAGAGAATGACATGTTGGAAAAGGAGGAAATCTTTTCCAGGGTATTGCGGGCCGGAAGACGAACGTATTTCTTCGATGTCAGGGCAACCAAAGCCGACGATTATTACATCACGATAACCGAAAGTAAAAAATTCACCGAAGACGACGGTTCATTCCATTTCAAGAAACACAAAATTTACCTTTATAAGGAAGATTTCGCCGCCTTCACCGAAATCCTGGACGAGATGACGCAGTATGTACTCGACCATAAAGGCGAAGAAGTGATCTCTGAACGCCACCAGAAAGATTTCAAGCGCGAGTTTTACCCGGAAGACCGCGAGGAATCCAACGCAAACGCGAGTTTCACGAACCTGGAATTTGACGATATTTAAAAAAAGCCGCTATCGCGGCTTTTTTTAATTAATAATGAATAATTAATAACGCCTACGCTATCCGCAAGCCATTTTCCACGGGTTGGCCGGGATGTAGCAATACCACTGCGCCATCGGTTTCCACTGCGCCGAGTACCAGACACTCGCTCATGAACGGCCCAACCTGTTTCTTCGGGAAATTGACCACGGCCACGATTTGCCTTCCTATCAGATCTTCCTTGCCGTAGTGCGCCGTTATTTGCGCCGATGATTTCCGCGGACCGATGGCGGGGCCAAAATCGATAGTGAGCTGGTACGCGGGTTTTCTCGCTTCGGGAAAATCGGATACGGCGGTTATGGTGCCCACGCGCATCTCGACACGTTCAAAGTCATTCCAGGTCAAATCCATAAAATATTGTTTGCATCTAAATTACATGCATCGGTTACACACACAAAATCCTTCACGCAAAATTTCCATCCGATTCGCTATTTTTGAAAACTCATTCCCTGATTATGGCGCTTACACCATCCAACATGTTGCCGCTCGGCACGCGTGCACCGCAATTCCGGTTAAAGGATACGAACTCGAATTCGCATTATGCGTTTGAGGATTTAAAAGGCCCGAAAGGCACGCTGGTGATGTTCATCTGCAACCATTGCCCGTTTGTGGTGCATGTCATGGAAGAAATCATCCGGATTGCGAACGACTACCGTGTACAAGGCATTGGGTTTGTCGCGATTTCGAGCAACGATGTGGCGCAATATCCGCAGGACGGGCCGGAACTCATGGCAGACTTCGCGCTGCATTACAAAATGTCATTTCCGTATTTATTCGACGACACGCAGGAAACGGCCAAAGCGTTCGACGCGGCCTGCACCCCGGATTTCTATCTGTTCGATACCGATGACAAGCTATTCTATCGCGGCCAGCTGGACGATTCTCGGCCGGGCAACAATATTCCGCTAAGCGGCTCAGACCTACGCGGTGCGATAGATGCATTGCTCTACAACCGAAGCCTTGCGGCGCCGCAGAAACCCAGTATCGGGTGCGGCATCAAATGGAAAAAGTAATTATGGCGTAGCGGACGAAAACACGTAGTCGCGCACCAAATCCATTTGATCGTTGTCCAGTTCTGCCTTGCGTTGCATGCTGGTTAAAATCGGACCCCATTCCCGTTGGTTGAAATCTGTAGGCTTGAACAGCTTGTGGCATTTCGCGCAGTTGTCTTCGAAAAGCCCTTTGCCCTGCGCAATCATGGCTGTGTTGGTCTCTTTTGGTGGCGACGGCATTTGCGGGACGACCGGATCGTTGGGCTGCATCGCTACGACTTTGGGTGCCCCGCAAGCGACTGCGAGTAAAGATACTGCGTATATTACTACTATTTTCTTCATTAGTGATTCGATTTGACTGTTAGGTTTTGTGGCGCGAGGAAGCCATCTGCTTTCAATGTGGCGATGAGCGCGGCATTGAATTTTTCGACACCGCGCTGGCTTAAATGATCGTTGTCGAAAAAATCCAAGGTGTAATCCAATTGAAGTTTTCCATTAAAGTTATAGTAACGGCCTTTTGCGGAAATCAAGCTATCCACATAGGCATTATTGGTTTTCGACCTGTACAACACCTCTGCGATCGGTGCCTGCGCCAATACGAATGGAATCTTCCGGTCCTTGAGCATTTTTAGAATGCGGTCAAACGCCTCCAATTGATTTTCCGAGAATTTATAGGCTGCGGGCTGTAGCCGTTTACGGGGCGAGCGGTTACGATCCAATCTGGTTTCCACAAAACCTCCCGGAATATAATGATCATGTGCAAATACCCGAGATTCTTCGATATGACTGTTGAAACCTGTCAGCTGACGGTAGATGCCAAAAAGCAAGGTGTTGTACACTTTAAACTTATTCACCTTGACGGCCATTTCCACCGTGCGCCAGTCAATTCGGTCATTGGAAATCACATCGGCAGCAGATTCTGATCCGTCGTTACCAAATATCAAGGGATTAACGTCAAAAATAACGCGTTTCGGCCGGATGCTGTCCAGGTATCGCTCCAACAACAATTCTGTCTGCAAAGCGGTTTGGATACTGGAACCGAAGTTGAACGTCCGATAACCCGCCTGTGCAAAAATCCGGGTATCGTAACCGCGATACGCGTGCGAGGTGCCAAGAACAAGAACATCTACATCTTTTACATTTCTCGCTTCTTTCAGTCTGGAAAACAAATGGCCGCCGCCACAACGCCGGTAACGCACAAATGGTTTGGTTACCGATGTAGGCAAAAACTCTCCGCCCAAACACACCAAAAGCGCATCGAACAGAAAGAGTAAGCAAAAAAATACGGTCAGTTTTTTCAGCAATCGCCACATGGCCAATCATTAACGATGGCCAAATATAGCAAAACTGTTAAAGCTAAAATTATTTGACGTCCATCAATTCTACGTCGAACACAAGCGTCGCATTGGGTGGAATGACACCGCCCGCACCGTATTCGCCGTAACCCAGATACGATGGGATTACAAAACGCGCCTTGTCGCCCACCTGTAACAGTGCAATGCCTTCGTCCCAGCCTTCAATGACCTGACCGATGCCGAGCTTGAATTCAATGGGACGTTTGCGGGTGTAGGAGCTGTCGAACACTTTACCGTTGTCCAGCGCACCTTGGTAATGCACCGATACGGTCTTGCCTTTCTCGGCCTTCTGCCCGTTGCCTTTCTGGATGAACTGGTAACGCAGGCCACTGTCGGTCTTCTCGAATCCGGCGGCCAGTTTCTCGAGTGCGGCGTCGGCTTGTGCGCGGGCTTCGGCTTCGCGTTTGGCGCGTGAACCTTCAAAAGTACGGAAGGCTTCCACGGCGTTCCATTTCTTGGCATCGTCGCCTTCGCGGATGATGTCGATGCTTTCAATGATGTCGCCTTGTGAAATCGAATCCACTACGGATTGGCCTTCCACCACATGGCCGAAAACGGTGTGTTTGTCGTCGAGCCAAGGCGTGGCGACGTGTGTGATGAAAAATTGCGAGCCGTTGCTTCCGGGGCCGGAATTGGCCATCGAAAGTACACCCGGCGTATCGTGGCGCAGGTCAATGTGGAATTCATCGTCGAACTTGTAGCCCGGACCGCCCGTTCCTGAACCCTGCGGACAGCCGCCTTGGATCATGAAATCCGGAATGACACGGTGGAATTTCAATCCATCGTAAAAAGGCTTGCCCTGCGGCCGTGCCGAATTTTCGAGGTTTCCTTCGGCCAGCGCGACAAAATTGCCGACGGTTCCAGGAGTTTTATCGTGGGTAAGTTTGATCAGGATCGATCCTTTTCCGGTGGTGATCTTGGCGTAAATTCCGTTTTCCATGGGTACGTTTTTAGTTGACGGCAAAGGTAAGCATTACATCTTGAAATTATATCGGTTTTTTTGTACGAATCGACGACAAAAACTTGCACCGAGATGAATTTCAGATATATTTGCAGACAACAACAATAAACTGAAACTATTATGCCTGTGAGATTCATCCCGTTGCTCGGCGCAGCGCTTTGTTTTTCCTGTTATGACGCAAAAGCCCCAGACCAACATCAGGTTTTCGGACGTGTGGACCAAGTGGACCACTACCAGTTGAACCTGCCCGAAAAAGACTTAGAGAACATCTTCACCAGCGAAAATATTTCGATGGATGAGCGGCGCCTGACCGAAATCATCCACCACAAAGATCCGCGACACATTGAAGATTCTGCTTTTGTCGCAGAACTGGATGCCACGCCTTATTTCACTAAAAAAACCTTTGACCCAAAATACCACGACAAGTTGTTACAGGCGTTTGAGCTGGACGAACCTTTCCTGTCGGCGTCGTTTAAACCCGTCAGCAAATTGTGCGCGCCCATGTACACGGATATTTTGGTGTTCCGATCCCATAAGAAGTTGACCGGGTTGGCCAAACTTTGTTTCGAGTGCGACGAAGCGCACTTGGTGGCCAAAACACCGCCGACAAAAAAAATCAAGACCAATTACCCGGCCTTGCGTAAAGTGCTGAACGCACGTTAACCCTTGCGCTTAGCAATATCCGGCGTGAAATGCTATATTTGGGCATGAGAAATTTGACGCTGGCTATCGCTTTTTTGTTGGCCGTACCGGGTTACGCCCAGAAAACTTTCCCGCTGAATGGTCGCGGCGAAGTGACCGACAACAGCCTGGATAAAATCATTAAATCCCGTGGTTATGACGTGGTTTCGGCCTTTGATACGGTCTGGAAAAAGCCGGTATTGATTTACGCCGAATACGTCAAAGACGGAAAGTTCGGCATCATAGACCACACTGGCAAGGAAATCACCAAACCCATTTACGACGAAATCGTAGGGCTGAACCGTGGCATTACACCCAACCTGTTCGCCTACCCGGCGCATTATACCGTCAAGGAAAACGGGAAATACGGCATGATTACGAGAACAGGAAAAGTACTGATTCCGTCGGTTCACAAATACTTGTACTACCGCACCAAGGATTCACTCGTTGAAGTGACCGAAGAAGGCGAAGAATACACGATGAACCTCAAAGGCAAGCGCGTAGAGGCCAAACCCGAATACGAAGAGCAACAGCCACAATATGACCGCCGCCCAGACAAAGTGCTGTCGCCAGATGGAAAAACCTACTCGCTTTACGACGCGTATTCCCGAAAAGAATCTGTTGTCCCGAACTTGGGCACCGTCGTCCAGAATTTGGTGGATGCCGTAGTCTTCAAAGATGCCAATGGCAAGACCGGATTGTATCATGTCCGTCAGAAAAAGCTCGTCATCCCATTCGAGTATGAAGAAATCAAATACGGTTTCAAAGGTTATTTTCAGGTGAAGAAAGACAAGAAATGGGGCGTCATGGACAGCATCGGGGCGGTGACAATTCCGTTGCAGTACGAATACATCGGGTTGACCTCGGCCGGATACAGTGCGTATGCCGACAAAAAATATACGATGTACGGGGAAAACGGCAAGAAACTGTCCGACCTTTCGTTCGACAAATACAGCTACCTCGGCGCCAACGGCATGATTCTTTCGGTCAACGGCAAATACGGATTGATGGGCAAGGACGGGAAAACCCTCGCACCATTCGAACACGACGAAATGACCGTGCCCGAAGACCACGACCTGCCTTTTACGATTATTGTTGCGCGAAAGAACGGAAAACTCGGTGTGCTGGATTTCTCGGGTAAGATCTGGAGCGATTTCACATACGACATGGTTTTGCCCGAAAGCCTGCTATTTTCTGACAGCCGTACCATGACGCCGGTGTTCAATGGCTATGCGAACCAACCCAACCGGTTCCATTTCGTGCAGGTCGGCCAACATTATGGCATCGTGGACAATGAGTTCAAGACCATCATCGAACCCACGTACGATTACTTCCTCAAAAGCCCAGACCGCTCAGTGCTGCTTGCCAAAAAGAAAGGCAAATGGGGCATGATCGACCTCAGCGAAAAAGTCATCATTCCTTTTGAATACGATTACCAACCCGAATACAAGGACGGCAATTACCAACTCTCGAAAGACCGCAAGATCGGGATAGTCAACCGCGACGGAAAACCCCTGCTTCCGTTCGGCGGCACGCGCGACCTGGACAGCGACTTCATTTACAAAGGCCTGTGGCGCATGACCGATTACCAGGACCGGACGTTTTTCTTCCTGGACTATGCCGGGCGAAAATCAGCCGTACAACAGTTGCCACAGCGCCGGTAATGGCGATAAAGTTCGTATTTTTGCGCAATGAGAATCGACATCATTACCGTATTGCCCGAATTGCTTCGCAGCCCTTTCGAGGCGTCCATCCTGAAACGCGCCATCGACAAAGGCCTGGTGGAAGTGCATTTCCACAACCTGCGCGACTATACGCTCAACAAACAGAAAAGCGTGGACGATTACCAATTTGGCGGCGGCGCGGGTATGGTGATGATGATCCAACCCATCGACGACTGTATCACGAAGTTAAAAAGCGAACGCGACTACGACGAAATCATCTACATGACGCCAGACGGGGAAACGCTCAACCAGCAGATGGCCAACAGGATGTCGTCTTACCAGAATATCATTATCCTGTGCGGGCACTATAAAGGTGTTGACCAACGCGTGCGCGACCAATTCATCACTAAGGAAATTTCCATCGGCGACTACGTCCTGAGCGGTGGTGAACTTGGTGCGCTCGTATTGAGCGACGCCTTGATCAGGCTGATTCCGGGCGTTTTGTCCGACGAAACCTCTGCCCTGACGGATTCTTTCCAGGACAACCTGCTCGCACCGCCGGTGTACACGCGCCCCGCCGAATACAAAGGCTGGAAAGTGCCCGACGTCTTGCTTTCGGGCCACGCCGCCAAAATCGACAAGTGGCGCGAAGACATGGCTTATGAGCACACGAAAGCGCGGCGGCCAGACTTACTTAATGAATAATTAATAATGAATAATTAATAATCGACTGAATGTCATGCATTTATAGATAAGTTTTTTTTTTCATTATTCATTNTTAATTATTAATTATTGATTAAATTTGCGCCCACATTGGCCCAACCTCTGACGAAAATCGTGAATGTTGCGCTGGTTCAAACTTTAAATACCATAAGTCATGGCAGATTTGATGAAATTCGTACAAAACGAATTCACGACAAAAAAAGAATTCCCTGAATTCGGCGCCGGCGATACCATCACGGTGTACTACGAAATCAAGGAAGGTGAAAAAACAAGGACACAGTTCTTTAAAGGAACCGTTATCCAACGCAGGGGTTCAGGCAGCACTGAAACCTTTACGATCCGCAAAATGTCTGGTTCAGTTGGGGTTGAGCGTATCTTCCCGGTGAACTTGCCAGCGTTGCAGAAAATCGAGATCAACAAAAAAGGACACGTTCGTCGCGCCCGTATTTTCTACTTCAGGGAACTTACCGGCAAGAAGGCGAAAATCAAAGACAAAAGGATGTAGTCTTTTTGCTTTGCGATATAATCCCGATATTAACGTATCGGGATTTTTTTTACCCAAAAATTATCGATTTTTTGGTTTGGAAACGCTAAAATGACAATTCCTCAATTTCTCGGGCAATCCTGAAATCCGGCCAGCCAACGCGCCCGATTTACGCAAACGTTTTCTTATATTTGTGTCGCATTTAAAAAACCCTTTTCTGATATGGCAAAAATCAAAGTGGCCAATCCGGTAGTTGAACTGGATGGCGATGAAATGACAAGGATCATCTGGAAATTCATCAAAGACCAACTCATCCTTCCCTACCTTGACCTCGACATCAAATACTACGACCTCGGCATTGAACACCGCGAAGCCACCAAAGATCAAGTAACGATCGATTCGGCGGAAGCCATCAAGAAATACAACGTCGGCATCAAATGCGCCACGATTACGCCAGACGAAGCCCGCGTACAGGAATTCAATCTTTCTGAAATGTGGAAATCACCCAACGGCACCATCCGCAACATCGTGGGCGGCACCGTGTTCCGCGAGCCGATCATCATGAGCAACGTGCCGCGTTACGTACAGGGCTGGACCAAACCCATCGTCATCGGGCGTCATGCCTTCGGCGACCAATACAAAGCCACCGATAAAGTCATCAAGGGCAAAGGCAAATTGACCATGTCGTTCACCAATGAAGCCGGCGAAACCACGACTTGGGAAGTCTATAACTTTAAAGGCGACGGCGTGGCGATGTCCATGTACAACACCGACGAAAGCATTTACGGCTTCGCGCACTCGTCTTTCCAGATGGCGCTCACCAAGAAATGGCCGCTTTATCTGTCTACCAAGAACACCATTTTGAAGGCATACGACGGTCGTTTCAAGGATATTTTCCAGGAAGTCTATGACCAGCATTATAAGGCCGATTTTGAGAAGCACGGCATGGTGTACGAACACCGACTCATCGACGACATGGTGGCTTCGGCCATGAAATGGAACGGCGGATTCGTCTGGGCCTGTAAAAACTACGATGGCGACGTACAATCGGACACTGTCGCGCAAGGTTTCGGCTCGCTCGGATTGATGACTTCGGTACTCGTAACGCCAGACGGCAAAACCGTTGAAGCCGAAGCGGCACACGGCACTGTTACGCGTCATTACCGCGAACACCAAAAAGGAAAGGCGACTTCAACCAACCCGATCGCTTCGATTTTTGCCTGGACGCGCGGCCTCGAACACCGCGGCAAGCTGGACAACAACCCGGAATTGATCAAGTTCTGCAACACGTTGGAGCAAGTGTGTATCGACACGGTGGAAAGCGGAAAAATGACCAAGGATTTGGCCATGCTCGTGAAGCCGGAAGGATTGACGTCGGCAGATTACTTGAACACCGAAGATTTCCTCGCCGCCATCAAAGAGAACCTCGACAAGAAATTATCTTGATTTTGTTTTAATTATAAAAGGAAAGAAGACAGTCAACCGGCTGTCTTTTTTTTGCCCCGTTCCCAACCTTTTGTCTTTTTTCCTATTCTTGTAAGGCGTAACCCACGGGCATGAAAAGATTTTTCCTGTTTCTCACTTTACTATCGGCTGCGGCCTGTGCACAATCCGTTTCCGTAATCGCGCCCGAAACCGATGCCAGCCTAACGTTTCCGACCCGGATTTCCACAGACCGCCCGCTGTACATCGTCAATGCGAACAGCGTCATTTACCAAGACGGTGAAAATTTAGTGCGGATAAAGGCAGACCTTGCCACGTTCCGGCGGTCCAAGGAATACGATGCCGATTTTTTCGCGCTCGACAAAAACGGCATTTATTTCAAAGGGAAACTAGTAACGCCCGACACCGCCGGGTTTAAGATTGTCGGCCAGATCAGGACCGACGATTATTACGCGCCGCGGCATACGCTCTGGAAAAACCACCGCCATATTTTTGACAACGACCACATCGTGAAGGCTGATATCGATGTCGCGACATTCCGGTCGGCTTATTCGTCAACCGACTATTATTTCAAGGACAAAAACTTCCTGTATTTCGGCACGCAGAAAATCGAAGGTTCCGATGCAACATCGGCCAGCGAACCCATCGAACAAATCATCTTCGACAAAAACCACGTCTATATCGCAGGGAAAATCGCCACGTATAAAGGCGAAAACCTAAAGCCAGTAAACTGCAATTTCTTCAAGACGTCGAAATACGTAGTCAATCTGCAACTTCAGGAACAACCTCACATGGACGCGGCCACACTTGTGGGATTGTCGCGCCATTACGCAAAAGACAAAAACCACTTGTACTGGCAAAGGGAAAAGTGCGTAGTTCCGGGATTGGACCTCAGCCGCATCAAGGTTTGGGATCAAGTGAACCGGGCGTATTTTACAGACGGAAAAAAAGTATACGCCGGAACGCAGTATCTGCAGGCCAATCTCGATGCGAAAACCTTCGGCATGCTGCCACATTCCGATTTCTGTTATGACAAGAACGGGGTTTATCAGCAACAGTACAATGAAAAGACAAAAACCGTGGACAACGTAAAATTCCCGTTTACGTACGGACAACCGGTTTCGCCCGAAAACACGTTCATTACCGTGAATTCGCGTTACATCATCTACGATTTGCAAGCCTACGATCCGTGGGATAAAAAGCACTACAAACTGACGCGCGAGCAAGTTCAATTGGCCCGCAACAACCAACTCGACGTGGCGCAAATTGACCCTGCATACGCAAACCTGTTTGATTACAAACTCTACAAACACGACGGCAAAATCTATTGCGACGGAAAAGACACCGGCGCCGACGCCGAAACTTTTGAACGCCTCGGCGGTTTCTACAAAGACAAAAACCACGTGTATCGTTACCTGCGCGGCCAACAACTGGACATCATCGACGGGATTGACGCGGCATCGGCCAAGGCAATGCACTATTTCATCATCGATAAAAATGCGGTTTATAGCGGCCACAGCAAAATCATCGGTAGCCAAGGTTTCGAATGGCTCGCCGTGACAACCGGACACCGTCCGGGCTGCGGGTTGGATAAGACGCCGAGTTCAGACTTCTACATCCTGAAAAATGCAGAAGGATTTTGGGTTGCGCTGGTTTCGGATACGGTCAAAATCAATTTCCTCGGCCGTCAACTCGCCAATGCACAAATGAAACAACTTGGTTTCTAATCCAATAAACGCGACCCGATTTTCGTTAACATCGAACAAAACCATCAAGATGACCAAAACATTCTGGCTGTTGTGTTTCTTCACGGCCTTCGCAACGGCCCAAACCCGCGAGCTTGAACTGCATTTCCAAACCGACTCTTTTGAGCTAACGGCGTCGGAATCCCACAAGCTCGACCAATTCATCCAATCGTTTGACGACCGCCAAAACCTGACGATGGCCATCGCCGGGCATACTGACAACGTGGGCGATTTGGCGTACAATGCTGTGTTGTCCGACAAGCGCGCGCAAACCATCGCATCGGTATTCGGACGCAATGGATTCGACGAGCGGAACATCGTGACTTCCGGGCGCGGAGAAGTACATCCGGTAGCGAGCAACGACACCGATGCGGGCAAGGCGAAAAACCGGCGCGTCATCGTGAAAGTGTCCAAGCCCGAAAAAACAGTCGCGAAAACGATCGATAATAGAAGCCTTCCGGAAACCGGGAATTCCACAACCATCGGCAACGGCAAAGTGAACCACATCGGCGGCTTCAAGCGCGGGATGACGACCTTCACCATCGATGCCGAAAACCCCGAAGTCCTGACGTATCCATCGGGCACGAAAATCACCATTCCGAAATCGGCATTCGTGGACAAAGACGGCCGCACCGTTACCGGAAGAGTCGAGTTGAAATACATCGAATACCGCGACCCGATTGACTTTATCTTGAGCAATATCGCGATGGATCACGGCGGCGGCACGTTCCATTCGGGCGGCATGTTCAAGATTTTGGCGTATCAGAACGGGCAACAAGTCCATCTGGGGAAAGGCCAGGAAATCGATTTTGAATTCCCGATTACCGACAATGTGCCCGACATGAACTTTTACCGTTACGACAGCATCTCGCGGCAATGGACCGAACTGCCCAGGCCGAAACCGCTTGATAGTGCTCCAAAAATATTTACGGTAAGCCGCATCGACCTGGTCGACGCAAACAACTTAAACTATCCATGTTCGCTCGATCCTTGCCTTTCGCTAGGTTACATCCGCCAAAAAGGAATGAAACTGGCCGAAATGGAACGTTCGGTTTACCAATATTATCTCGATTATCAAAAGAAACGCGATTCAACCCTTGTGCGCGACCGCAAAGAAGACGAACCGGTTTGGGTAGACACCGGAACCCATGCGGGCTACATGAAACCCAAACAAGCCATCGTCGTTTTTGAGCGCGTGGTCAAGGCGCGCAGCCGCAGGTTGGCCAAACTTCCCGGATACATCGAGCGACTGACGCCAAGTTTTTCGGTGTCTAAATTGGCGCCGGCAGACGGTAAACCGCGCTTCATCGTCAATTACAAAGCGCCCAACAACATCAAAATTCCGGAATTCGCCAGTACCGAATGGACCGCCGAAGATGCGGCGCTGCCCGAATACCTTTTCACTAAAAAATGGGATTCGTGTACGATTTCGATCTTGGGAAATGACCGCTACAAAATCGTCCTGAAAGACTCGACTGAAACGCTGGCGCTGTCTCCGCTTGGCATGAAAAATCAAAACCTTCAGGGCAATTCGAAGGAAAAGTTCATCGCCGGATTGAATATGGCCGTCGGCATCCAAAAGAAAAAAATCCAACGATTGACCGACACGAAAATACAGGCCGAAAAGGAACTGGCCGATGCGCGCGAGAAAATAGAACTGCTGAAACAGGGCAAATACACCGACAGTTACGTAAAGAACCTCGACGAAATGGAATGCTTCTGGAAAATGAACCGTACCTACATGTCCGCCAAGGAAATCTCTATGAGCACAGACGCTTGGTTCCAGTATTTCGACAAGAACAAAAAGCAGATGGCCGAACGATACACCGAGCTGACCATCAGCCGGGAATGTGCCGAGCGTGCCAGGCTACAACAGCAGGCAGTCCAGATGCGAAACAACGCGAAAGCCCTGACACAATCACTTAAAATCTCGGACCTCGGCATTTACAATTGCGACCAGATTGCGCGGTTGCAACAGCCGGTCATCGTGGATGTGACCTACCGCGACCAAGAGGGAAAGAAAGTCCGGCCAACGTTCATTTACCTCGTGGACAGCCGCATCAATGGCATTTTGCGTTACGACGGTTCGTTTGACTATTCGCCGTTCCATTTTGCGTACAGCCCAAAATCGGAGAACACCTTACTGGCTTTTGCCGGCAACGATTCATACATCGTCAGTGCCGAGGAATTCCGGAAAACAATGGAAAGCGGCCAGGGTTATATCACGCTACGGAAAGTCGAAAAGATAGAAACCAAGGAAGATTTGGCGGCGCAGTTTTAGACCGGTGATGGTGAATTTGGGCGGCGGAAGTGTTAACTAAAAATTAACTTCAAACGCCGAAGTAACCGCTACTTTTGCAATGCCTTACGGCCATCAATCATCATCCAATGACACAAAAAATCCTCGCCTGGCTCTTTCTGGCCTTGGCATTCCATGGTTACAGCCAGGAGAAATTCACCTTCAGCGGCACGGTGCGCGACGCCCGAACGAACGAAACCCTGATTGGCGTCAACCTTTATTTCCCAGACAAGAAAATTGGAACAACCACCAATGAGTACGGGTTTTTCTCGCTCACGCTCCCTAAAGGCGACTACCAGCTGGAAGTGAGCTACATCGGGTATGAAACCATTTCCCAAACGTTGTCTTTGTCGGCCGACATCAAGAAAGATTTCCTGCTGACCGAAACCGGACAGCAACTCGACGAAGTCATCGTTACCGAGAAAACCGCGACCAATACCCGAAAGCCGGAAATGAGCGCGCACAAACTCAGCGCGGCGGCCATCAAGAAAATACCCGTAGCCTTGGGTGAAGTCGATGTCCTGAAAGCGCTGTTGACCTTGCCCGGTGTGACCAATGCGGGCGAAGGACAATCCGGGTTCAACGTGCGCGGCGGCGGTGCAGACCAAAACCTGATTTTGCTGGACGAAGCCACCATTTACAATTCTTCGCACGTGTTCGGCTTCTTTTCGGTATTCAACAACGACGCGATCAAGGACGTAAAACTCTACAAAGGCGGCATTCCGTCGCGGTTCGGCGGGCGCGTTTCCTCGGTGCTCGACATCTATCAGAAAGACGGCAACAGCAACAAGTTCAGCATGAATGGCGGCATTGGTTTGATTTCCAGTCGGCTACTGGCTGAAGGTCCGATCGTGAAAGACAAAGGTTCGTTCCTGTTCGCGGGCCGCGCGTCTTATGCGCATTTGTTCCTGAAAGTGACCGACAACAACAACTCGGCGTATTTCTATGACCTCAACACCAAGCTCAGCTACAAACTCAACGCAAACAACAATTTGTATCTCTCGGGTTATTTCGGGCGCGACGTGTTCAACATCAACGAGAGTTTCATCAATACCTACGGAAACGCCACGCTCAACGTGCGCTGGAACCATTTGTATTCGGACAAGCTTTTCTCGAACCTCTCGGCGATCTATTCCGACTATTACTATGGCTTAAACCTGAACCTGCTGGGTTTCCTCTGGAATTCCGGCATCAAGAATTACAACCTCAAATACGATTTCAAGCATTATATCGGCGACAAAATCAAGCTGAATTACGGCGTGAACGGTTTGTATTATGAATTCAATCCGGGCACGATCGAGCCGTCGTCCGCCGAATCCGGCATTAATTACAGACAGCTCGAAAAGAAATACGCCTTTGAGCCCGCGGGTTACGTGGATGTCGAGCACAAAATCTCGCCGTCGCTGTCGCTTTCGTACGGATTGCGTTATAGTTTGTTTTACCGTTTGGGGAATTCAACGGTGAACCTGTATGAAGACAACAATCCGGTCGTGTTCAACCAGGAACTGCAGATTTACGAGAAAGCCACGCCCATTGCCTCGGAGCATTACGGCAATAACGAAGTCATGGAAAGCTTCAACAACCTCGAACCGCGGTTCGCCGCTTCCTACACGATCGACGACAACCGTTCGGTTAAGGCCAGCTACAACCGCATGGTACAGTATTTACAATTGATATCCAACACCGCATCGCCCACGCCATTGGATGTCTGGACGCCGAGCGACCGCTACATCAAGCCGCAACTGCTCGATCAGGTGGCCGTAGGGTATTTCCAGAACCTGAAGGAAGACGAATATTCCATCGAGACCGAAGCATTTTTCCGAAAGGTCAAGAACCGCATCGATTACATTGACGGCGCCGACCTCATCGCCAACGAAGCCATCGAACAAGTCATCCTCAACGGCGAGATGCGTTCGTACGGTTTGGAATTGCTCGTTAGAAAAAACACCGGAAAGCTCACCGGCTGGGTTTCCTACACGCTGTCTAAATCTGAACAGCGCACGCCGGGGCGAAACGCCTTGGAAACCGGCATCAACGACGGCGAGTGGTACCGTTCGGGTTACGACAAACTCCACAATCTGTCGGTCACCGCGGCCTATACGTGGAACCCGAAATGGAGTTTCAGCGGCAATTTCGTGTTGCAAAGCGGCCAGCCCGTGACATATCCGGAAGGCCAATACCAATACCAAGGCGTGACCATCCCGATATACGGCGCGCGCAATGCCGACCGTTTGCCGGCGTACCACCATTTGGACGTGGCGGCCACCTACACGCCCAAACCCGACAAGAAAAAAGGCTGGCAGGGCGAATGGGTGTTCAGCATTTACAACCTGTATTCGCGTAAAAATGCGGCGTCGATCACGTTCCGCCAGAACGAAACGACAGGTTCCAATGAAGCCATCCGTTTGTCTATTTTCGGGATCGTGCCGTCGGTGACGTATAATTTTAAATTCTAAGGCCATGAAAAAATTTACATACTTCCTATTGTCCATTATCAGTTTAGGTTTGGTTTCCTGCGAAGACGTCGTGGATGTCGATCTGGATACGGCAGCGCCGCGCTTGGTCATCGATGCGTCGATCCAATGGCCGAAAGGCAGTGCGGGCAACGAACAGCAGATCAAGCTGTCCACGACCACCGGGTTTTACGACACCAACATCCCGACGGTTTCGGGCGCCATCATCACCGTGACCAATTCGGCTGGGCAAGTGTTCAACTTCGCCGAAGAAGTACCGGCTTCGGGCATTTACCTTTGCCATGATTTCGTTCCGCAACTCAATGAAACCTATGTCATGTCGGTACTGCTCGGCGGCGATTTATACACTGCCACCGAAATCCTGAAACCGGTAGCTGAGATTACATTGATCGAACAGAACAACGAAGGCGGTTTTACGGGCGAAGACATCGAAATCAAAACGTATTTCAACGATCCGGGCGCGACGCAGGATTATTACCTGTTCCGCTACAAACCGAGCATCAATGCGGTGCCGTCTTTCGATGTCAGCGACGACGAATTCTACAACGGCAACGAGTTCTTCGGTTATTACAGCAACGAAGACATTGAAAGCGGCGACACGATCGACATCACATTATATGGCGTTTCCAAGCGGTATTTTGAATACATGGCCAAACTCATTTTGATTGCACAAGGCAGCGACGGGCCATTCGGGACGCCGCCGGCTACGGTTCGCGGGAACATCGTCAACCAGACCGATGCGGCCAATTTCGCGTTGGGCTATTTCAACTTATCTGAAACCGACCAGCAAACCTACGTGCTGGAATAAACGTTTGGGATGCCGTTGGCAGGCCGCGCGATAATTCGTAAATTGTGAGACTTATTCCTAGCTATGAAGTTTGAGGTCATATCCGATTACAAGCCCATGGGCGACCAACCGCAGGCCATCGAAAAATTGTCTGCGGGCATCAACCACGGCGAAAAATTCCAGACATTGCTCGGCGTGACCGGTTCGGGCAAAACCTTTACGATGGCCAACGTCATCCAGGAAGTGCAACGCCCGACACTCGTACTGGCGCACAACAAAACGCTTGCTGCGCAATTGTATTCCGAATTCAAGCAGTTCTTCCCGAACAATTCCGTCCAGTATTTCGTGTCGTACTACGATTATTACCAGCCGGAAGCCTACATTCCCGTAACCGGTTTGTACATTGAAAAGGACTTGTCCATCAACGAGGAACTGGAAAAAATGCGATTGAGCACAACCTCTGCCCTATTGTCCGGGCGGCGTGATGTGCTCGTGGTGGCTTCCGTATCCTGTCTGTACGGCATCGGCAACCCGGTGGAATTCCAGAAGAATGTGATTTCGATACATTCCGGGCAGGTTATTTCCAGGACGAAATTGCTGCACAAACTCGTACAAAGCCTGTATGCGCGCACCGAAGCCGACTTTACGCCGGGCACATTCCGCATCAAGGGCGACACCGTGGAAATATTCCCGAGCTACGGCGACGAACCGTTCCGCATCCATTTCTTCGGGGACGAAATCGAGGAAATCGAGGCGTTTGATGCGAAGACGTCGCGCGTCATCGAAAAATACAGCAAACTCAATATTTATCCGGCGAACATGTTCGTGACTTCGCCCGATATCTTGCACCAAGCCATCTGGGAAATCCAACAGGACTTGGTAAAACAAGTGGATTATTTCAACAGCATCGGCAAACACCTTGAAGCCAAACGCTTGGAAGAACGCACCAATTTTGATTTGGAGATGATCCGCGAACTCGGCTATTGTTCGGGCATCGAAAATTATTCTCGTTACCTTGACCGGCGTTTGCCCGGCACGCGTCCGTTCTGTTTGATCGACTACTTCCCGAAGGACTTTTTGATGGTCATCGACGAAAGCCACGTCACGATTTCGCAAGTGCATGCCATGTACGGCGGCGACCGTTCGCGCAAGGAAAATCTGGTAGAGTATGGTTTCCGATTGCCCGCCGCCATGGACAACCGGCCGCTCAAGTTCGAGGAATTCGAGGCGATGCAACACCAAGTGGTTTTCGTTTCGGCCACGCCGGCCGATTACGAACTCGAGAAATCAGAAGGCATTTACGTGGAACAGGTCATTCGCCCTACCGGACTGCTCGATCCGGTGATTGAAGTACGGCCGAGCAAGAACCAGATTGACGATTTGATCGAGGAAATCCAGCAGCGCGTGGAAGTGGACGAGCGTGTCTTGGTGACGACACTGACCAAACGAATGGCTGAAGAACTGACAAAATATTTAACGAAAGTCGACATCCGTTGCCGCTACATCCATTCTGAAGTCGATACGCTCGAACGCGTGGAAATCATGCAGGATTTGCGCAAAGGCTTGTTCGACGTGCTCATCGGTGTGAACCTGTTGCGCGAAGGATTGGACTTGCCTGAAGTGTCGCTCGTGGCGATTCTCGACGCCGACAAGGAAGGTTTCCTGCGCAGCAACCGCTCGCTCACCCAAACGGTAGGACGCGCGGCGAGAAATGTCAACGGCAAAGCCATCATGTATGCCGACACCATCACCGACAGCATGCAGCGCACCATCGACGAGACGAATTACCGTCGGGCCAAACAAATGGCTTACAACGAAGAGAACAACATCGTGCCGCAGGCGCTCAACAAGAAAATCGAAAATGCATTGGGCCGGAATTCGGTCGCGACGCAATATCTGGAAAAACGTGACGCCAAAGCCTCCGAACCCGAAAACCAATACCTAACCAAGGCAGAGATCGAAAAGAAAATCAAGGACGCCCGAAAAGCCATGGAAAAAGCCGCCAAGGATTTGGATTTCATGCAAGCCGCGAAATGGCGGGATGAGATCAAGGCCTTGCAGGCAATTGACAATTGATAATTGATAATTGATAATTGATAATTTAAAAAAAGGTTCCGCAGAGCGGAACCTTTTTTATGCGCAATCTGGACATTGTCCATTGTCCATTATCAATTATCAATTAATTCTGCTGTTCCTTAAAAGCCGCAACAACCAACTCCGGTTCTACCATACCTGTCGGCGAGGTTTTCATCAGATCCAGCACGCGGTTCATGGCGGCCGGGCTCAATCCCATATTGATGCCGAGTTGGCGGATGGCGATGTGTTCATTTTGGTGGAGTTTGCCGTCTACGTGCATCAGCAAGGCCAACCGGTAGAATTGGTGGATGCGTTGGGCTTCGCTCTTGATGACGCGGATGTCTGATTGTTGACGGAACAAGTCGATGAACACCGGTTTATCAATACTGAGTTCGCGGGCCACCAGCGAAAGGAATTCCATTTCGCGTTCGTGCAATTCGCCGTCCACTTTGGCGAATTCGATCATTTCGGATAGCAAGCTGATTTTTTGTTCGTAGGTATTCATGGGCATTTGTTTTCAGTAAAAATATTCCATCCGAGCCATAAATCCAAAACTTTACGACGAAAGCACCGATAAATACGGTGTTTTTACCTCATAGACAATCATCGCCAATCATTTATAATAATTTGTCATTCAACGGTATAATAGAAATATATTCCTATTTTTGGGACAGACGGTGCGGCAGCCCTCCTGCCCGTTGGCGCAATCCCTTACATGAAGCCGATGAAAAAAATAATGCTGTTGCTACTGCTTTTGTCGCCCCTTTGGGCATCGGCGCAGCCTTATGTAACCAACAAAAAGAAGGTCGCCGAATTGCACCGGCAACTCAAAGTGAGCAAGCCGGATTCCGCCCGGGTGAACATCTACATTAAGCTCTGCCAGAATATCGAGCTCAGGCAACGGGATTCTCTTCTGCATTATGCGTCTTTGGCGCTAACGCTCTCCAAGAAAATCGGCGACAAAAACGGCGAGGGAAAAGGACATTTAATGTATGCCATCGCACTACGGGGCATCGGATATTATGGCGAGCAAGGTTCGATAACCGACATCCTCTCGCACCTGGAAAAAGCAGAGAAAATATTCAAGACTACTGGCGATGAGTTCCAACTCGCTGAAACGTATCGGCAAATCTCTCGCACGCATTACGTAATGAAAAGCGACTACATCACCGGCTACAAATACAATATGCAGGCGCTCAAAATCTATGAACGACTGGGGAAAAAGCGCGAAATGTCATACTTGTATGAAGACCTTTCCATACTGTATTCAAGTGCCGATGAAATCAAGGAGCAATTGTACTACCTCAACAAATCGCTGGCGCTGAATATCGAATTGAATGATTCCACAGCCATTGGCGATAAAAAAGGATATATCGGGATTTGCCATAAAGACAATGGACGATATGAATTGGCATTGCAAAGCATGTTCGAGGGTTTGAAAATCTTTGAGCAAATGGGCAGCAACAGCCCGGATTACGGCGTGCCTTGGATCAAAGGCTGTATCGGGGAAGTGTATGTCCTGCAGGCGAAGGAGCTGATTTCAAAGAAAAACATTGAAGCCGGAAAATCAAAGCTGGAAAGTGCGCTCAAGCTTTTCATCGATCGGTTCGACGCCGAAACCGCCGGGAAGATGTCGCACCGTGAAACCTATCTCCAATTGGCCGAATGTCACTTGCTGCTCAGTGATGTATCGGCCGGTAAGAAACGACAGCACCATATATCGGAAAGCCTACGGTATTACACCGTTTCCAATAAAACGCTTATCAATACAGACAATGATTGGATGATTTCCATATCGTATCTCGGGTTGTCCAAAGGATACGAAGCAATGGGCGATTATAAATCGGCCTATGAAAACCAAAAAAAATATGTGTTGTACCGCGATAAATATGAAGACCAGCGCAAAGAATCGGAACTGCTGAAACTCAAGATGCAACATGCTTTCGCCAACGAAAAGGAAAAAGTGAAAGCCGAACAAGCGAAGAAAGATGCCGAGGCCAAACGCGCCAAAACCCAGCAACTTTCCATCATCGTGGCATTGGGCGCCATCGTTCTCGCCGTCCTGGTCATTGTACTGATCCTGTTCAAGAACAACAAACAAAAGCAAAAAGCCAATCATTTGCTGCAGGAGGAAAAGGAAAAAGTGGAAGCGGCGCTCGGCGAACTGAAGGCCACGCAACAGCAACTCGTCCAGTCGGAGAAAATGGCTTCGCTGGGAGAATTGACCGCCGGCATTGCGCATGAGATACAGAATCCGCTCAATTTCGTGAACAATTTCTCTGAAGTCAGCAATGAATTGATTGCCGAATTAGTAGACGAACAACAGAAACCGAAAGACCGGCAGGACGAAGCCTTGATCGCCGAAATCCTCACCGACATCAAGCAAAACCTGGAGAAAATAAACCATCACGGCAAACGCGCCGATGCCATCGTGAAAGGCATGCTGCAACATTCGCGCACATCGTCCGGGCAGAAAGAACCCACAGACCTCAACGCGCTGGCCGACGAATACCTGCGCCTGGCCTATCACGGCCTGCGGGCGAAGGACAAGAGTTTCAACGCCGAACTGGCCACCGATTTCGACACATCCGTCGGGAAAGTCAACGTCGTGGCGCAAGACATCGGGCGCGTGATATTGAACCTGATCACCAATGCGTTCCATGCGGTGAATGAGAAAAAGAAGTCGGGCATCGAGGGTTACAAACCCACCGTTTCGGTCACGACGAAAAAGAGCGGAAAACGCGTAACCATTTCGGTCACCGACAATGGCAACGGCATTCCCGAAGCCATCCGGGAGAAGATATTCCAGCCGTTCTTTACCACCAAGCCCACGGGCGAAGGCACCGGCCTTGGGCTTTCGTTGAGTTACGACATCATCACCAAAGGCCATGGCGGCACGATCGACATCAAGAGCGAACCCGGCCAATACACCACATTCACCATAAACTTGCCGACATGAAAATACTGGTTGTAGACGACGAAATGGACATGCAGCCACTCTTTGAACAGCGGTTCCGGAAAGAGCTGAGAAGTGGCGAAATCAACCTGAATTTTGCATTTTCGGGCCACGAAGCCATCGGTTATCTGCAGGCGCACGCGCACGAAGCCGTGTTGATTTTGTCGGACATCAACATGCCGGGCATGAGCGGCCTGGAACTGCTGCGTGAAATCAAGCAGCGGCATACAAACCCGCCGGCTGTTGTGATGATGATCACCGCGTACGGCGATGGCGAGAATTACGATAAGGCCATGGCATTGGGCGCCGATGATTTCCTTACCAAGCCCGTAGACTTTACCGTTTTGAAAGAAAAACTAAAACACTTCACGTCATGACGAAAATACTGGTCGCCGACGATGAGCCAGATTTGGAAGTGCTCATCCGGCAGAAATTCCGGCAAAAAATCAGGCAGCAGGAATACGAATTCGTCTTTGCGGCCAACGGCAACCATGCCATCGAAAAGTTGGGCGAAAACCCAGACATCGATTTGGTCTTGAGCGACATCAACATGCCCGAAATGGACGGACTGACGTTGCTCGGCGAATTGGCGCGTACCAATCCGTTATTGAAGACCGTGATGGTTTCGGCCTATGGCGACATGGACAACATCCGTACGGCCATGAACCGCGGCGCGTTTGACTTCGTGACCAAACCCATCAATTTCGAAGACCTGGAATTGACCATCGAGAAAACCGCGAAACACGTCACGCAACTCAAGGAAACATTCCAAGCCATCAAGGAAAACAACATTCTGAGAATGTACGTCGATGAAAATGTGCTCAACTTCATGGGCTCGCGCGAATACGAAACCTCGCTCACCGACAACGAAACCATCGAGGCGACCGTGGCGTTCATCGACATCTGCGGCTTTACGGCCATCAGCGAAAAAGAATCGCCTGATACCGTTGTCAAACTGCTCAACGACTATTTCGACGTCATGGTCAAGGAAATCATTGCGCAAGGCGGCATCATCGACAAATTCATCGGCGACTGCATCATGGCGGTGTTCAAAGGCGATTTCCACCTGGACCGCGCCATCGAAGCCAGCCTGGCCATCCGGAAGGCAATTGCGGCGCTGCCACAGGAAAAGACGTTCGCGCCACAGGTTTCCATCGGGATCAACAGCGGCGAGATGATTTCGGGCAACATCGGGTCGGTAACGCTCAAACGGCTGGATTATACCGTCATCGGCGATACGGTGAACACCTCGCAACGGTTGCAAAGTGCTGCCACCAGCGGGCAAATCATCATCACCGAATCGTCTTATGAAAAAGTGAAGCAATCGTTCCACTGCGAGAAAATCGGCCAAGTCATGTTGAAAAACAAACAACAGGAAATGGTTTTGTATGAAGTACTGCATTGATTTTCGGCGTATTTTTAGCCGATGAAAAAATTGCTGTTGTCCATCCTAACGTCGGTGCTTTTCTGTGGCAGCGCATTGCACGCCCAAAGCACGGCATCGAAGAACGTTTCCACTTTTATGATCGATGCGCCGCAATTGGGCGGTGCGCGGAAAATCTGGCTTTACCTTCCGGAGAACTACAAAGCCTCGAAGAAAAAGTTGCCCGTGATCTACATGCACGACGCACAAAACCTGTTCGACAAATCCACGAGCTTTTCTGGCGAATGGCAGGTCGATGAAACCCTGGACAGCCTCAAAGCGCAAGTCATCGTCGTAGGCATTGCACACGGCAACGAGAAACGGATCGAAGAACTGACGCCCTATCCGAACCCGAAATATGGCGGCGGAAAAGCGGATAACTATTTGGATTTCATCGTGACCACGCTCAAACCTCACATCGACAAAAATTATCGCACAAAACCCGATGTCAAGAACACCGCGATTTTCGGGAGTTCGCTCGGCGGATTGGTATCGTTTTACGCCGTGTTGAAATACCCAACGGTTTTCGGAAAAGCCGGCGTGTTCTCGCCTTCCTTCTGGTACACCGACGATATATACAAACTGATGGAACAAGCGCCGAAAAACAAGGCGAAAATCTACTTCCTGGCCGGCGACAGCGAAAGCAAGGAAGACGATGTGGTGGGCGACATTAAAAAAATGGAGCACTTGCTCGACGCCAACCGTTGCGCCTGCCTCAAACTGAACAAAACCGTCGTCGTCAAAGGCGGACAGCACAACGAAAAATTGTGGCGCGAATCATTCGCGAAAGCGTATCTTTGGCTTTTTTAGAGGTCGAATGTCGAATATCAAAACAATCACTAACCCGTTACGCATCCCATGAACAACAACGATATTTTCAAGAAACTCCGCGTGGCGCTGATGTTGCGCGACGACCAAATCGTCGACATCCTGGAATTGGTGGATTTCCGCATCTCCAAAGGGGAAATCGGGAATTTCTTCCGCAATACCGACCATCCGAAATATGTGGAATGCGGCGATCAAGTCCTGCGCAATTTCCTCAACGGATTGGTGATCCATCTGCGCGGCACCAAGGAAAATCCGAAAAACCCGAATGACGTGTTGGCCCAAAACAAAGTGCAAGCGGCGGCCTTCCCAAAAGCGCTCAACACCAAGACGGCCGGCGACCATAAAAAACCAACCGCGAAACCGGCAAAGAAGTTTACCGGGAAACCATCAGGACAGAAAGCCAAGGCCAAACCCACATCGCCGGTTGAGAAAGTCAAATTCAAGAACGGTAAAAAACCAAGCAAATAACGATTACCATGACCAAGCAATTCTGGCTCAACCTTCCCGTAAAAGACATCGCCCAATCGCGCACATTCTACAACGCAATCGGCTTCACGGAAAACAACCACATGGGCGCGGCCGATTCGGCTTGTTTCCTGATCGGGCAGCAAAATGCCGTGCTGATGTTGTTCTCTTATGAACAGATGGAAAATTTCATGATGACCAAAATTTCAGACACCAGCGCGGGTAGCGAAATGTTGCTTTCCATCGATGCCGAAAGCCGTGAGGAAGTGGAAGCGCTCGCGCGCGTAGCCGCAACACATGGCGGCACCGTATTCAGCCAACCCACGGAAATCCAAGGTTGGATGTACGGCTGCGGCTTCACCGACCCAGACGGCCACCGCTGGAACGTGTTGCATATGGATATGGACAAAATGCCGCGTTAACGTCAAGTCATCAAACGTGCCATGAGATTTTTTATCCTATTACTGCTTTTCAATCTATTGCCCGCGATCGCGCAAAACGCCCAGGAAATTTTCCTGAACAAGCTTACCGCGCTCGAGAAAGTCGCCTATGAAAAACACGAAATCGACATGAGTGGTTTGTATGAAGCCCGCGGCTTCCTGATAGAGACCACGGGCATAACCTATGAACTGGAAGGAACCTTTGAGTTTCCGGTTTTCCCGCCAGACCATATCTTAAAGGCTTGGCGTGCTTGGTTTGAAGAAAACAAGTACAAACTTTACTGGGACGCGCAGAAGAAAACCGTCGCAGTCCGCAAAGAATAAAAAAATCCCGGCCTAAACCGGGATTTTAATTATTCATAATAATTAACTATCAATTATTAATTACCCAAGCGCTTCCTTCACGCGGTCGGCCGCTTCTTGGAACTGCACCGCCGAGAGGATCGGCATACCTGAGTTGTCGATCATTTCCTTGGCGAGTTCTGCATTCGTTCCTTGGAGACGAACGATGATCGGTACTTTGATCGCGTCGCCCATGTTCTTGTAGGCTTCAATGACACCTTCGGCCACGCGGTCGCAACGCACGATGCCGCCGAAAATATTGATCAGGATCGCTTTTACGTTCGGGTCTTTCAAGATGATCTTGAAGGCCGTTTCCACGCGTTTTGCGTCTGCTGTTCCGCCCACGTCGAGGAAGTTCGCCGGCTCATAACCTGCGTACTTGATCAAATCCATGGTCGCCATCGCCAATCCGGCGCCGTTTACCATGCAACCTACGGTTCCGTCGAGGTCAACATAGTTCAGGCCAGCCGCTTTCGCTTCCACTTCAATAGCATTCTCTTCACGGATGTCGCGCATTTCGGCCAATTTCGGATGACGGTACAACGCGTTGTCGTCGAGGTTTACTTTCGCATCCACCGCGATGATTTTATTGTCGGACGTCTTCAACACCGGGTTGATCTCAAACATCGTAGCATCGGCACCGATGTACGCTTTGTACAAAGCATCTACGAACTGCGTCATTTCCTTGAACGCCATACCCGACAGCCCGAGGTTAAATGCGATGCGGCGCGCTTGGAAAGCCTGCAAACCAACCGACGGATCGATTTCCTCGGTAAAAATAAGGTGCGGTGTCTTTTCGGCTACTTCTTCGATATCCATACCGCCTTCGGTAGAGTACATGATCATGTTGCGGCCTTTGCCACGGTTGAGCAAAACCGACATGTAGAATTCACGGGTTTCGCTTTCGCCAGGATAATACACGTCTTCGGCAATGAGTACTTTGTGGACTTTCTTGCCTTCAGGTGGCGTTTGTGGCGTGATGAGTTGCATCCCGATGATCTGTTCGGCCAACTCTTCTACTTGCTGCAAGTTCTTGGCAAGCTTAACGCCGCCGCCTTTTCCGCGTCCGCCGGCGTGCACCTGCGCCTTGATGACGTGCCATCCGGTTCCGGTTTCCGCAGTCAGTTGCTTGGCCATGGCCACGGCTTCCTGCGGGTTATTGGCCACGTGGCCGCGTTGGGTCTTTACGCCGTATGACGCGAGAATTTCCTTGCCTTGGTATTCGTGTATATCCATAATGAGTTTGTTGACTTTAAAAAGTGGAACAAAAATAAGGAAATTTAGGATATGCCGAAATCAATTCGATCGTAAAAAGTAAAGAAGATTCGATTGCAAAAAGTAAAGAAGATAAGAACACGTCATCAAGGCCATGCCCGTGCCCGCCCTACGGTAAATTTCGGCAATCGGGATACAGCCCCATTACGGTCTTCCCGCAACAAAACTTAAAGTCGCCGCATCAAACGCCGATAAAACGCCCCGAAATGATACTGATGATTTAGATTCAATAGGAAAGTTCAACGTCAACGGCTTCCAACACGGCGCGCAAATACTCAGATTGCTCCGGATTGTATTGGTCAATCCCGTTGCGGTACCAGACTTCAATCACGTCCAGTTGAAAAGGTGTAAAACCGTCGGCGTCCACAGACAGGCCGAGCATACCTGCCAGCAGGAAATCCTCCAGCGTGCTTTTGGTCACGATGCGTTTCGGGATGCCCAGACACAAGAATCCGTTCAGGCCTTCGTATTCGGACCGTCCGAACTCAAAACCGTCGGTATAAGCGGCGCTCAGCACCTTTCCTTCGCACGAATTGTATGGGTCAAGTCCGGCTTCATAGCCTTTGAGGTATTCTTCGCGATATACCGGATTGGATGCTTTCTTGGCGTGTTTCATCTCCCGAAAATTTTACCAAACGTAGCAACAAAGATTCGTCACGCTATAAAAAATCGTCAAACGGGAAAAATACTCTATCACTCACATCGGGCGTGACGTTCGTCGATGAAATTCCGGAAATTTCATCCCGAAGCAACCCTTTTTTCACTTTCACATCTGCTAGAAAACCTAAAAACATTTGTCATGAAAATCAAACCATTACTTTTCGCGTTTGCGGCGGCCACATGGGTTTCCTGTAACAACAACGATGAAGGAAGCGCCCAAACCATCGACGGCGCGTACAAGCTCGTCAGCGTACGCGGCGGCATTGCCGGCACCAACGACACCTTCAACGACGGTTCCATCACCTGGACATTCGAAAACAACGGCACCGTCACGGTCTGGAACACCAATACCGACGACAGCAAACAAGATTTAATGGAATCGGGCGAATACCTGTACACCTTCCAGCCCAATCCGGCCACGCCCGAGAGTTGCGCAGAAGCACTGTATATAGACGGCGTAAGTTATGGCTGCTACGGGTTAAACGGAAACACCATGACGCTCAACCAAGTGGAGAATGACGGTTACGAAGTCACGCTGGAGAAATTGAACATCGTGGTCGATTAAAAAAATCCCGCCGAAGCAGGATTTATATGGTTAGCGGCGCGCCCACTTTTTCGTGTAGACCTTATTTCCAGACATCACCTTAATCACGTAAATGCCCTTGCGGAGGCCAGACGTGTCCACAAAAAACGTATTCTCCCGTCTGTCGGCCAAGTGGCAAACTTCTTTCCCGGTAAGTGTCGTCATCAGGATTTCACGTTTCTCCGACGCTTTTCCGGCCACCGAAATCATGACGAAATCGTCGGTCGGGTTCGGGTAAATCGTGATGCCTTTGGTATTGCCGCCGAGCAGGTCAAGCCCGATCGGGTTTTCAAATTTGTTGGTGCCGTCCGGGTTGAGTTCCGTGCCGTTATCGGCGGGCACATGGTCCGGTTTCTTAGGCTGCGCATGGCCCAAAGCCAAGGCCAGGCACAAAATTGCAGTAGGTAGTAGTTTCATTCTATTGAGACTGAACCCATTGGAGAGAAAGTTCAGTGGTGCAAACATAATAAAAAAATAATACCAATTGCATTTCGTCGATTATTTTTTGCATTTTATCGGATATGGGCGTTGCCTGCGGCCCGGGCTGTCCACTATATCTTTTCCGGCTTGCTCACGCCGCCGCAAAAGGATGCCGTTTCCATCCCTAACGCGGGCCGCCGTAAAAAATGAAACCTTGCGCGGCAAAACGGAACCATTTGTTTAGTTTTGTTTCAAAGCCCAGCCTATGAATCCTGTCCAGTTACTCGATCTTGTCCAGCAACACGGCGCACCGCTGTACGTCTACGATGCCGAAAAAATCCAAGGCCAATACAAACGCCTCACCGACGCCTTTTCCAAAGTCGAACAATTGCGCATCAATTACGCGGTCAAGGCATTGTCCAATATCGCCATCCTCCAGCTGTTCAAGAAAATAGGTGCCGGGCTAGACACGGTTTCTTTACAAGAAGTGCAATTGGGTTTGCACGCGGGCTTTACGCCAGACCGGATCATCTATACGCCCAACGGGGTTTCTTTCGAGGAAATCGAGCAGGCGGCCCAACTCGGCGTCCAGATCAACATCGACAATCTTTCGGTGCTGGAACATTTCGGGCAACTGCACCCGACGGTTCCGGTATGCATCCGGATCAACCCGCACGTCATGGCCGGCGGCAACAACAATATTTCGGTCGGGCACATCGACAGCAAGTTCGGGATTTCCATCCACCAGATGCCGCACCTGTTGCGCATCGTCGAGAATACGGGCATGCACATCAACGGCATCCACATGCACACCGGCTCAGACATCCTGGACATCGAAGTATTCCTGTATGCCGCCGAAATCCTGTTCGAAGCCGCGGCGCAATTCAAGGAACTGGATTTCATCGACTTTGGTTCGGGGTTTAAGGTGCCGTACAAAAAAGGCGACATCGAAACCGACGTGGAAGATTTGGGCAAGAAACTCTCGAAACGGTTCAACCAATTCCAGAAAGCGTACGGAAGGCCGCTTGCGCTGGCCTTTGAACCCGGCAAATTCCTGGTGAGCGAAGCCGGATTTTTCCTCGCCAAAGTCAACGTCGTCAAGCAAACCACGTCAACCGTATTTGCGGGCATAGACAGCGGCTTCAACCATTTGATCCGGCCCATGTTCTATGGCTCGCAACACGCCATCGAAAATTTGTCGCATCCCAAAGGCAAAGAGCGCTTCTATACGGTCGTGGGCTACATTTGCGAGACCGATACCTTCGCCACCAACCGGCGCATCACCGAAATCCGCGAAGGCGACATTTTGTGTTTCCGCAACGCCGGCGCGTACTGTTTCTCGATGAGTTCCAATTACAACTCGCGTTTTAAACCAGCTGAAGTGTTGTGGCGTGACGGAAAAGGTATTTTAATCCGGGAAAGGGAAACCTTTGAGGATTTGCTGAAGAATCAAATCATGATTGACCTGCGCTAATTTTTCAGTTCCGGATGCCGCGCCGATTTCATCCGTGCCAGCAGTTCAAAAATGGCGAGAAGGACAACGGCAAGGACGAATCCGCGCAAAAGGAAAGACACGATCACCAGCGCGATAAATGGGATTTCGCCATCAAAGTAACCCGGCGCATAATCGCGGTGCAGGCTTGTGGTGATGATCACGAACCGCTCGAAGTAAAACCCGATTTTCATCAGAAAGACGACCAGCAAAATGTAGAAAGGCTTTCGGCCGAGTTTCCGGTGTAACAACGTCAGCGGGAAAGCCGTCGCGCAAATCAACATCAGCCAATACGCGAACGCATATCGCCCGGTCGCGCGGTGTGTGAAGGCAAATTCATCGGGAGAAACAATCATCCCGGCAATGAAAAACAACGTAGACACCACAGTGTAGCCAATGACCATCCATCGCACCAACGCGATGACTTGCTTTGTGCGGAACCGGTTCTTGAAAATCCGCTCAATCAGCAACAGCCAAACCAGCAACGGCAAGAGCGAAAAAATGACGTGCACGTCGAGAAAATCCAGGATTGCGGCGGCAGTTTCCATCTTAGTGCTTCACCCATTTTACAACGGCCGTTTTTCCGTCTTGCGATACTTTGATGACATACCATCCGGCGGCAAGCCCAGAAACGTCCAACGCGACATCGCCGTCCGCGCGCCGGTTGATGATGGTTTGCCCCATGCTGTTCAAGACCTGTATTTCGGCTTTGGAACCAATCGTAAAGTCGATGGTAATGGCATTTTCCCCAGGATTCGGATATATGCTGAACATGGCTAAGTCAGCAATATCGGTATGCAGCGGCGGCGGACACGTGCCATCGGCCACAAAAGGCATGAACCAACGCAAGCAGTCCTGCAAGATGGCGTCGCCTTCGTCGGTTTCCACATCGCGTCCGAGCCAGACCGAAACCTGCGCGTCGTCCGGGCATTTCGGCACGATGGCGAAAGCTTCAATGTTGATGTTGCCATCGGTAGGATTCGGCAGAAAATACTCGTTCACCAAATTGAATTTGCGGGCCGAACCCGTTGTCACGACCGAAGTCAGATCGGTCACTTCGAGATAATTCGCGTCGATGTTGTGCAAGATGTAGAGCATTCCGGTGGTACGGTCAAACGCCAGATCGGTACTTTCGAGCCGGTTGGTTTCGTATTTCCCTACGTACAGAAAATCGTTATTCACGGCCGGGTTCACGTCGAACACCCAAAGGTAGCCTTCGTCCTGGTGCGCCACGAACAGCAACCCGCCCATGCCTTTCTGTGACACATACAAATTCCCCGTTTGCTGGCTTACAAAACCGGCTTCGGCCAGCGCCGCATCAGGGATAAAGACGATGCCTTCCGTACCGGTGTTGCCCGTGTCTTCCATCGGCGAGGGCGATTGCAGTAAATCCCAATGGCGCGACTCGGTCAGGTTACCGAAACTGCCGTTGTGGGTAAACTTCCTGATCTCATAATTGTTTTCGTCGATGGTGTAAAATTCATTGGCCGAAAAATCAACTTGCGTAATGCCTTCCGGACCGTCCGGCAACGTGCGGTTCGCGATTTGAGTGAAGCCGGTAGCCGAGGCGTTCATCTGCAAAATCCGCAGCCGTCCGTCTCCTTGTACGCAATATAAACGCTGCGTCACCGGGTTCCAATGCAATCCGCTCAAATCATTGATGCCGTCGGTATTCATGACGGCGGTCAGGTTGTCGGCTGTATTCCAATTGACCGATGGCCATGGTGATTGCGCAAAGGCCACTGCCGAAAACAGCAACGCGAAAAGGAAAGGTTTGGTCATGTCATTAATTTTCAAGGCCAAAGATACGAATTGCACTATGGCATAAGTTAAAAATGTATATTAGCGAGATGACGCATTTGGGGAAAATAACACTCGCATTGATTTGCTTGGGCTGGCTGTGGCTGCAGAAAGTAATCGTCGTGGAGTACATTTTCCACTATGGTTGCCAATGGCTGCCGCAATCAGGCTTTTACACCGAACGGCAAATCATCGGGACGATTTTCTTGAACCTGATTGATTTCGTGATTTGCGTGGCGGCCTGTTACCTGATTGAACAGACCAACGCAAAATACTGGCAACGCTTCTTTCTTTATACCGTCATCATTTCGCCGATCATGCTGGAATTGTCTGATGTATTCCATGATAAAAGCTGCGTACAGGCGTGGCGAAACCTGGACAAAATCTGGTGGTATGCGCTGGTCCAATTGCCAGTCTGGGCGTTTGTCGTGAACCGCGGCTGGGTGTACCGGCGTTGGTTCAACCGCTTTGATTTCGTATTGTTCGCATTGATTTTCATCGCGTACCATTTCATCAAAAAATACTGAGAACATTTGACTTTGGCATAACACGGCTGCGGCGAAGTTTTTTACCTTTACGCTTCGAAACCCAATTCTTATGAACAGAAGAAAATTCTTCCGAAACGGCTCGCTTGCCGCACTCGGCACAACCCTGATCAGCCCGCTCGAACTATCTGCAGGCACTGGCTCTTTCGATGTTCTGTCCAAAGGTAAGAAGGCGAAAAACATCATTTTTATGGTGTCGGACGGGATGAGTTCGGGCACGCTCAATATGGCCGATTTGCTCAAGAACCGGAAACTTGGCCAAGGCACGCATTGGATGCAACTCTACAAA
Organism: Flavobacterium longum; assembly: GCF_965137575.1. Lineage (NCBI taxonomy): Bacteria > Pseudomonadati > Bacteroidota > Flavobacteriia > Flavobacteriales > Flavobacteriaceae > Flavobacterium > Flavobacterium longum. The sequence continues at coordinate 60,964 of NZ_CBCRZJ010000008.1, forward strand.
GACAACCGCGTCGCGCGTGCACTCATGGACACGGCCTCGGCAAGTTCCATCGTGACCGATTCGGCGGCGGGAAGCTCCAGTTGGGGCGGCGGCGTACGCGTACCGAATGGTGCGTTGAACATGTCGGCAAGTGGCGAGAAATATCTGCCCATTTTGCAAAAGTTCAAACGCGCCGGGAAGAAAGTCGGGTGCGTGACGACGGTTCCCATTACACACGCCACGCCCGCCGGTTTCTGCGTCAATCAGGCCAGCCGCGGCGAACAAAGCGAAATCGCGGAACAATATCTTGAATTGGGTTTTGATGTAATGATGGGCGGCGGCCACAAATACTTTTCGGCCGATCGCCGGAAGGACAAAAAAGACATGTATGCGTCGTTCCAGGAAAAAGGCTGGCACGTGGCGCGCACCCGCAACGAGATGTTGGCCGCCAGCGGAAAACCACTGTTGGGCGTTTTCGGCGACGATGCCTTACCCTTTTCCATTGACCGGGAAAACGACGCGGAACTTCAAAAGAATACGCCTACATTGGCCGAAATGGCGCAAAAAGCGATTGACCAGATGAAGAACCATCCGAAAGGATTCGTCATGCAGATCGAGGGCGGAAAAGTGGACTGGGGCGCGCACGCCAATGACGTAGCGGCTTTGTTGTATGACCAAATCGCGTTTGACGACGCCATCAAGGTGGCGATTGATTTCGCCGAAAAAGACAAGGAAACGTTGGTCATCATCACAACAGACCACGGCAACGCCAACCCAGGGATTATTTATGGCACATCGGCCAACGAGAATTTTGACCGCATCCAGCGTTATACCAAGACCAACGAATGGATTTTGAATGCCATTACGCCTCAGTCCTCTACGACGCAGATCCGGGAACTGATTGCGGCCACAAACGGCACGACCATTTCTGACGACGACGCCAAGGAAATTATCTCTTACTATCAAGACCTCAATAAAAAGAGCGAAGACGGCCTGTACAACTATAAAAAACTGCCGTTCAAGGCATTCGCCGAAATGCAGAAGAAAACCAACTCCGTAGGCTGGATTTCTATGGAACATTCTGGCGATTATGTAGAATGCTGCGCATTCGGGCCGGGTGCTGAATTGCTGAAGCCTTTCGTCAAGAATACGGATTTGCATTATTTGATGTTGCAGGCTGCGGAAGTGGAAAATAAGTTTTAACTTATTTTCCACTTCCTGACATTGAGGGTTTGGACTTCGTCCAAACCTTTTTTTTTTCGCTGCCGCGGTTTTTTTCAACTTTGCCTCGCCGCAAAGTAGCAAAAGGCGATGCGGCCATGAAATTGGCTAAAAAAATCGAATCGAGCGCGAAAAGAAATTAACTCGCCTGCGGCTCAAACAGAATTTCTTTTGAACGCACGCGCTTTGATTCCGATTTTTTCTAAACGCCAATTTCACGTACGCCGCGACTAAGCGGAACATTTTATTATTTCGGCTCGCTAACGCAGCGCCCGAAGTAAGGACGTTTCCAAAATTGGCTTCCGGTTAGGTAAATTACCATTGTTTCCACAATGGTTTCGGTTTGGTTCTTCGGCCTACGAACCCAAGGCGTAAGAAAACAAGGAAAAAGCTGACGCGGAAATACCGTAGAGTGACGACCAAAGGAGGAACGGCTAGGTATTGTATCGAAGCTTTGACGTAGTTTTCAAGACTGGTTCGTGAGCCTTGACCTTTTGTTACTTTTGCGTCAAGGCAAAAGTAAACCGCCGGTAGGCAATATTTTGTTTCTTTTTCTAAAAGAAAAAATGCCTCGGTTTGGACCAAGTCCAAAAGAAAGGCCGGATGTCGCGGCTACGACAAAACCCCTAGCCCGGATGGAAGCGACATCCTTTTGCGCAGTGCAACGGAGCAAAAGATACAGCGGACAGCCGGAAATAGCTCCAAAAAAAAAGCCGACTCGCACAAGCCGGCTTCACATTACGAACTACTAAACTAACTTTTCTTTCTTTCCTCTTTCAGCGGAGCGGTCTTTGCTCTTTCAGCGAAGCGGTCATTCCTCTTTCAGCGAAGCGATCTTTCTTCTTCCTACTACTTCAGGATGATGAACTCGCAGCGGCGGTTGATGGAATGTTCGCCCTCGGAGCAGTCGTTGCCGCATTTCACGAGTTGTACGCGTTCGCCGTAGCCTTTGGAGCGCAGGCGTTTGCGTTTGATGCCTTGCTTGACGAGATATTCGAGCGTGGAGGCCGCGCGGCGGTTGGACAGTAAGAGGTTGTACATGTCTGATGCGCGAGAGTCTGTATGCGCGCCGATTTCGATTTCCATGGCCGGGTATTTCCGGAGCAGGTCGACGAGCACGTCCAGGATGCGCGCGGCGTCTGGCTTGATGTCCCATTTGTCGAGGTCGAAATAGATGTTCTCGAGCACGATCTGGACTTTGCCGTCCTGGCGTTTGTTGATGATTTCCTCGGCGTCGTCATAGCATTCCATGAACAACTCGATGGTGTAACGCAACTTGCCTTGTTCGTTGGTGGTGAATTCTTCGGCGTGCGGGATGTAGAAATCCTTGATGGCCTCGATGCGGTATTTTTTGTTCGGTTCGGTCACGAAACCGTATTCGGCTTGTGCGCCCACAACGATTTGCGCGATGAGTTGGTTGGTATCCGGGTCGTACAGGCTTACGGTTGTGCCCGGCAGCGGATCTTTGGTGTTCTTGTCCTTGACCTCGCCTTCCACGAAATAGCTTTCCTCGTTTTCTTCTTTGTAGAAGCTGTATAGGTTGTCTGAGCCTTTGCGGTTAGACGCGAGATAACCTTTGTGTGTTTTGTCGTTGATGATGTAACCGAAATCGTCCATGCCGGTGTTGATGGTTTCGCCCTGGTTTACCGGTTTTGCAAATACGCCGTCATAGGCCTTGCTGGAGAAAATGTCCAATCCGCCCATGCCTTGGTGGCCGTCGGAAGCGAAATACAGAATGGTACCGTCGTCTGAGATGAACGGGAATTGTTCGCGGTGCGGCGTGTTGATGCTCGTGCCCATGTTGGTTGGCGTCCCGAATGTGCCGTCTTCATTGACATCGACGACATACAAATCAAAAGAACCCTGCCCTCCGGGCATGTCGCTCGAAAAATACAGCTTCTTGCCATCTCGCGTGAGCGTCGGGTGTTCTACAGAATAATTGTCTGACGAGAACGGCACGCGTGTGACGTTCACCCAATCGTTGTTCTGGAACTCGGCGCGGTAAATACTCACGTGCGCCACTTTTTCTCCATTGACTTCTACCCTTTTCGTGTTGGTACGGCTGAAGAACATGACACGGCCGTCCGCGGAAAATGTCGGGTTGCTTTCGTGGGTTTTGGTGTTGATGGATTTCGGGAATGGCTGGATGCCGGTGAGCAATCCTTTGTCGGACACACTGGCGTTGTACAAATCCAGAAACGGCTTGTCATTCCAACCGTATGGCCCGGCGGCGGCGTTCCTGTAAGACGAAAAGGCAACTTTGTCTCCATAGAACGCAATCCCGAAATCGCCGTTGCTGGTGTTCTTGGCCATGGGTTGGATGATGTAATTCCAAGGCAGGTTGCGCTTGAGGTTGGCCATGAATTTGGGCGTATTGACCGGGAATTTGAGGTAAATCGCCATGATGGAATCGGCCTTCGTATAATCGCCGGTGCCCATGAGCGCGTGTGCGTACCTGAACTGGTATTCCTTGTTGATGCTGTCTTTTGCCGTGGCGAACATTTGCCCGTAGGCGCGCGCCGCATCTTTCATCTGGAAGTTGTTGAAATACGCATCGCCCATGTTCTGCAACACTTTCTGGCTTTGCGGCAACTGCTCGTACATGGCGGCCGCTTTCACGTAGGAACGCTCCGCGAAGAGTTTATCGGCCTGTTTCTCGCTGATCTTCTGTGCCGAGGCCAGCGTCACACTCAACGTACAAATCAAATAAAGGTACTTTTTCATGCTGGTCATATTAGAAGAATCGTGGTGATTTGTCATAGCCTTTTCCTTTGGCGCCGGTGTCTGAACCGATGTCGTACAAGAGGAAGAATTCGTGCGTGCCTGAGTTGAAATTCCCGAGGTTGGTCAGCGTGTAATCGTAGGAATAGCCGATGCGCAACGCCGGTGTGACATAAACCCCGACAAGCCCGGCCACCGAATCGTCCATGCGGTAACCCACGCCAAATTCGATGAAACTGTTGTAAAGCATGTTGGCCGTGACATCGAGCGAAACCGGAGCGCCGGAAACCGCCTTGGCCATGAATGCAGGCTTGAGCTTCAAGCGATCGCTGACGTTGAACACGTAACCGCCCGTAAAGAAGTAATGGATTTCCTCGACGCCAATGGTCGCAATCGCGTTTTGACGTTCGAGGTGTTTGGTGCGAAGCAGGTTTGGCGCCGACAACCCGATGTAATACTGCTCGCCAAAATAGAATGCCCCGACGCCTAGATTCGGGAAAGTTTGGTTGATGTTCTCCGCGAAGGCTGGATCTGGGGTCGTGTCCGAATATTGGAAGCCATTGAAATCGGCGTTGAAGAACGTAATCCCGGCTTTTACACCGAAGGAAATCTTAGTCGATTCACCGGTTGGGATTACATAGGCGATATCCGCATAGAGGTTATTTTCCTTGACCACGTCACCGATTTCGTCGCTTACGATGGAAAGGCCGGCCTCTAAACGTTTCCCTACCGGCGCATGCCCAAATACGTTGACGGTTTTTGGTGCGCCCACTGCCCCAACCCATTGCGTACGGTACAAACCGCCGACATTGATCACGCCGGGTGTGTCTGTGGCGTAGCCGGGGTTGATGACGCTCATGTTGTACATATAGTGCGTGTATTGCGGATCCTGCTGCGCCGTGGCCATGGCCGAAGCGAAGAAAACAGCGGCCAGAAGGATTTGCTTTATGTTTCGTTTTTTCATCATAATTACCTGCTTAAATAAACCCTGCCCTGAAGCGGCTCGCGTTGTCCATCGTTAAATTCGACTATGAAGAAGTAGACGCCTATCGGCAGGTCGCCGCCCATTTTCAGTCCGCCCTGGCTGGCTGTTCCGTCCCAGTTCGGCGTATTGATGTTGCCTTTGTAGAGGATGTTGCCGTAACGGTTGTAGATTTCCAGCTTGAATCTCGGATACAGTTCGGGCAGGTTCACGATGACGAATGTATCGTTGATGCCGTCGTCATTCGGTGAGAAACCGTCCGGAATGATGATGTCATCGCAAACCGTCAAATCTACGGTTACGGCCAATCGTGTTGGGCTTTCGCAACCCGAACCGGCAATATAAGTCGCATAATAGGTGATGCCGTTCTGAAGGAAATCGGTTGACGCATAAGCATTGCCGCCAGTTGGCGCGTCATACCAGACCACGGTGTCGCTACCGGTAATGTTGGCGGACAATTCAGCAACAGTCGGTCGGTCTGAACCGCAGAACTCGTTGCCCAACGGAATCAGCACAGGCGTACCCAATTGCACGACGTTAAAGGTCACTGGTGTAAAATCGGTCCCCGAACCCGCACAAGGGCTGGATGTCGTTGTGATGGATTGAATGGTCAAAGTCGTGCTTCCTGCGTTGGCCAATTCGGCCGCCGGAATAACGAAGCTTGCCACGCCGCCAGCAAAAGTAACGGTAACGGTGTTCGATGCGGTATTCGCACCGGACAAAGCGTAAGCCAGCGTATAATCGCCATCGACCAGATTTGTCGCGCCTGTTATCGAAACGGTGTTTTGGAAACCAATACACGTGCTGCCCGCAGCCATCGTTGCGCCCGCAGCGTTCGGTGCCGAGGAAATCTGGAACGGTGCCGAAGCGTTCTCGCTCAGGTTGCTGCATCCGCCCGATTGGCTAACGATTCCAGTGATTGTTACGGTGTAATTGCCGTTGGTTGTAAAGTTCGCTGCAGGGAAAGTCAATTGTCCTGCACCAGACGCGATCGTTCCCGTTACAGTACCAGTAGCTGGGTTCGCGCCCGGAATCGCATAGTTGAATTGGTACGTGCCGTCCGGTACATTCGCCGCACCGGAAACCACCAACGTCATGTCGGAACCCAAACAGAAATTCACCACTGATAGGTTGGCGCTGTCCAAATCGGCAATCGGGTTGATGACTACGGCCGCCTGTACATTAGTCAGCGCGCTTGAACAATTGGTGATGATGTTGGCGATGTTGGTAAACGTAATGGTCGTAGCGCCCGGGTTGACGAGAATCGAAGCCGGAATGGTGAAACTTGCACCACCGCCAGTCACGATAAGTGCGATGGATTGCCCCGTTTGAGTGTTTGCTCCAGACAAGTCGTAGCTGATGGCATACGTGCCGTCAGCCATTCCTGACAAGGTTACCGCGGCCGCATCGCCCAAACAAATCGAGGACACGACACTGAGGTTGGCGCCCGTCAAAGCCGGAGCAGGCAAAATAACCAACTGAACGGGTTCGGTATCGGTACCGCAACTGTTGGTAATCGTATAATTGTAGGTATACGTGCCGCCGCCCAACGACGAAATAGTGATTGGGTTGGTCACGACGGTATTCGATGAATCTGTCCAGACGCCATCGGGTTGCGCCCCGGTTAACAAAGTATTCAAGTCAAACGTGCCCGCCGATGTACAAACACTTTGCGAACCGCCAAACGTACCCGCGTTCGGTGCCGGTGAAATATTGACCGTCACGGTAGCCGTATCGGACGTACATGGCGATGTACCGCCGGTAACCGTATAAGTGAAGGTAAACGTGCCTGCGCCCAAAACCGATGGATTGATCGGGTTGGTGATCACGGTGTTCGATGAATCTGTCCAAACACCGGTCAAGTCCTGCGTGCCGTTGAGTGCCGTGAACAAATCCACGGAAGTCTCACTGACACAACTGTTGATGAGCAATGTTGCGCCCACGCCACCAGCATTTGGTGCCTGGGTTACCGAAACGACAACATTCGCTGTCGCCGTGCTACAGAAGCCGCCGCCTACGGTGTAAGTATACGTGCCAGCCGCATCAACCGCTGGGTTAAATACGCCGGTACCGCTAGCCAAAGCCGGTGACCACGTACCGCCCGGTTGCGGCGATCCGGTCAAACTCGCAAACAAGTCTGCTGGCGATTGGTTTGAACAGAAGAAGGCCGTACCGTCAGCGCCCGCATTCGGCACCGGATTGACCGTCACGGTAACCGTTGCCGTATCGTTGTCGCAAGGCTGCGTACCGAAGAATGTATAAGTATAAACCCCGGCCGGATCAACCGCTGGGTTGAACACACCGGTGCCACTCGCCAAAGCCGGTGACCACGTGCCGCCTGCCATTGGCGTGCCTTGTAATGAACCAAACAAATCCTGTGAGGCGCTGTCTGTACAAAGGGTCAACGTTCCGTCTTGTCCGGCATCTGGGCCTGGCGTCACCGAAACTGTTACGGTAGCCGAATCGTTTCCACATGAAGGTGCGCCAATAATGGTATAGGTATAAACACCCGCCGCATCTACCGCAGGGTTGAACACACCCGTACCGCTTGCCAAAGCCGGTGACCAAGTACCGCCCGTTTGGGCATTGCTCCCTAATAAAGTAAACAAATCTTGTGGATCGGCATTCGAACAAAGACTTGCCGTAGCGTCCTGACCTGCATTTGGTGGTGACGCCAAGGTTACGGTCACGGTAGCAGTATCGTTTCCGCAAGGTAGCGCGCCCACTACGGTATAGGTATAGGCTCCGGCAGTATCAACCGCTGGATTGAACACACCTGTGCCGCTCGCCAAAGCGGGTGACCACGTGCCGCCGGTTTGGGCAGTGCTGCCTAACAAGGCGAACAGGTCCTGCGATGGCGCCGTATTACAGATGGTAACGGCCGCATCGCTTCCGGCATTGGCCGATGGCGTGATGCTGACGGTAACGGTCGCTGAATCGCTTGCACAAGGCGCAATGCCAGCCACGGTGTACGTGTAAGTGCCCGCCGCATCAACGGCCGGGTTGAACACCCCCGTTCCGCTCGCCAAAGCCGGTGACCAAATGCCGCCGATTTGTGGTGTGCCGCCCAATGAATTGAAAAGATTGACACCGGTGGTGTTCGAGCACACGGTAAGTGTTCCATCGAATCCAGCATTTGCAGGCGTGTTCACCGTTACGTTGACCGATGCGGTGTCATCCGGGCATGGCGCTGTTCCTGCAACCGTATAGACGTATGTTCCTGATGCGTCCAAAGCGGGATTAAAAACGCCCGTGCCGCTAGCCAAAGCTGGTGACCATGTACCGCCTGTTTGTGCAGACGCCCCAAGCAGCGTAAAGAGATCAACGGCCGCACTGGTCGTACACAAAGAAAGATTGGCCACATCGTCACCGGCGACCGGCGGTTGAGTAACCGTCAACGTTACGGAACCGTTGGCCGGTGCGCTACAACTTGGCGCTCCCGAAGTAGCGACACCCACCAAGGTATAGGTGATATCGCCGATGATGCCTCCAGTAATGGTCGCGTTTCCGGCCGCATCGAGTTGAATGGTCTGGTTGCCGCCTCCAGTATTGTAAGTGACGATGGCGTTCGGCGTTCCTGTAAAGGTAATTGTCGCGTCACTCCCTGAACATACCGAAGTAGCGCTCGCCGAAATCGTCACCGTTGGCGGTGGCACGACGGTAATGGTAACCGATCCGGTAGCCGGTTGTGTACAACTTGGCGTGCCCGAAGATGCAACGCTCACCAACGTATATGTTGTGGTCGTTGCGAAAGTATTGCTGATGGTCGCCGACCCCGCAGCATCCAAGACTATGGTCTGGTTGCCGGTGCCGTCGTTGTATGTTACTGTTGCATTTGGCGTTCCCGTAAATGTGATTGTTGCGCTTCCGCCTGAGCAGACCGAGGCACTCGATGCAATCGCAACGGTTGGTGGCGGCAAAACGGTAATGATTACTGACCCATTGGCAGGCGCGCTACATCCAGGTGTTCCTGATGTGGCGACGCTTACCAGCGTAAAGGTCGTAGTAGATGTAAAATTCTGCGCAATTGTGCCGGTTCCGGCGGCGTCCAAGACAATGGTCTGGTTGCCGCTTCCATTATTATACGTGACTGTCGCATTGGGCGTTCCGGTAAAAGTCACCGTTGCGCTTTGGCCCGAGCAGACGGTCGCATCGGCCGATATGCTGGCCGTTGGCGGCGGAGTCACGGTAATAGTCACCGAACCGGTTGCCGGCGCACTACAACTCGGCGTACCCGAAGTGGCCACGCTGACCAAGGTGTAGGTCGTGGTCGAGGTGAACGTTCCCGAAATCGTCGCCGTGCCCGAAGCATCAAGTACAATCGTTTGGTTGGTCGTTCCGTCGTTATAAGTCACCGTCGCATTGGGCGTTCCCGTAATGGTTATCGTCGCATTATCGCCCGAACAGACCGTCGCGCTGCCCGAAATAGTTACGGTTGGCGGCGGCGTAACGGTTACCGTCACAGCACCTGTGGCCGGTACGGAACAACCGGGCGTACCACCCGTAGCGACGCTCACCAAAGTAAATGTAGTGGATGTCGTGAATGTTGAGGAAATCGTGGCGTTGCCGCTCGCATCGAGTACGATGGTTTGGTTGCCGCTTCCCGTGTTGTACGTAATCGTAGCGTTCGGCGTGCCCGTGAAAGTTATCGTGGCATTTTGCCCGGAACAAATGGTAATGCTCCCCGAGATGGTGGCAGTTGGCGGTGGCAATACGGTAATGGTAACGCTTCCGTTTGCCGGCGCACTGCAACTCGGCGTACCCGAAGTGGCAACACTCACGAGTGTAAAGGTCGTATTGGCGGTGTATGTTCCAGTGAGAGTTGCCGTGCCCGCCGCATTCAAGACGATGGTTTGGTTGCCGCTTCCGTTATTGTACGTTACGGTGGCGTTCGGCGTTCCCGTAAAAGTGACCGTGGCGCTTTGCCCTGAACAAATCGTACTATCGGACGCTATCGTTACCGTTGGCGGCGGCGTAACCGTAATCGTGACAGATCCAGTGGCTGGCACACTACAGCTCGGCGTCCCCGACGTGGCCACACTCACCAGCGTAAAGGTCGTGGTCGAAGTGAAATTTTGTGTAATAGTGGCAGTACCCGCAGCATTCAAAATAATGGTCTGGTTGCCGCTTCCATTATTATAGGTAACGGTCGCATTTGGTGTTCCGGTGAACGTTATCGTCGCACTTTGCCCGGAACAAATCGTCGCACTCGATGCAATCGTTACAGTTGGCGGTGGCAGAACCGTGATGGTGATTGTGCCCGTAGCCGGCGCGCTGCATCCCGGCGTACCTGATGTGGCCACGCCGACTAATGTAAAGGTCGTGGTTGCAGTAAAGTTCTGCGTAATCGTAGCGATTCCGGCAGCGTTGAGCGTGATGGTCTGGTTGCCGCTGCCATTGTTGTAAGTAACGATGGCATTCGGCGTACCGGTAAAAGTTATCGTTGCACTTTGTCCGGAGCAAATCGTCGCACTTGATGCAATGGTAACCGTAGGCGGCGGCACAACCGTAATGGTGATGCTTCCGGTAACTGGCGCGGTACAACTCGGCGTGCCCGCTGTCGTGATACTCACCAGCGTAAAGGTCGTGGTCGATGTGAAATTTTGCGTAATGGTAGCGGTTCCGGCTGCATTCAGGACAATAGTTTGGTTGCCACTGCCATTATTATAAGTGACCGTCGCATTTGGTGTGCCCGTAAAAGTGACCGTCGCGCTCTGTCCTGAGCAGACCGTGGTATTGGACGCGATAGTAACGGTTGGCGGCGGAACAACAGTGATGGTTACCGTACCCGCGGCCGGCTGCGTACAACTTGGTGTTCCAGCCGTAGCCACGCTTACCAAAGTAAAGGTTGTGGTCGACGTATAGGTGCCGCTGATGGTAGCTGTTCCGGCGGCGTTGAGGGTAATGGTTTGGTTGCCTGGCGTGCCCGTTACCGTGTAAGTCACGACAGCATTTGGCGTTCCCGTGAACGTCACGGTGGCATTTCCGCCGGAACAAATCGTCGTGTTGGATGCGATGGTCACCGTTGGCGGCGGCACCACTGTGATGGTAACGCTTCCGTTTGCCGGCGCCGTACAACTCGGCGTACCCGAAGTTGCAATGCTGACGAGTGTAAAGGTCGTAGTCGATGTAAAGGTCAGGGAAATCGTAGCCGTACCCGCCGCATTCAGGACGATGGTTTGGTTACCGCTGCCATTGTTGTAAGTGACGGTCGCATTCGGCGTTCCTGTAAAAGTAATCGTGGCGCTTTGGCCTGAACAAACAGTCGCATTGGCCGAAATAGTCACTGTTGGCGGTGGCACTACAGTAATCGTAACAGAACCGTTAACCGGTACACTACAACTCGGAGTTCCGGCGGTAGCGACGCTCACTAAGGTAAAAATCGTGGTCGATGTGAAATTTTGTGTAATCGTAGCGGTTCCGGCGGCATTGAGCGTAATTGTCTGGTTGCCGCTGCCATTATTGTAAGTGACGACTGCATTTGGCGTGCCTGTGAAAGTTACCGTCGCACTTTGTCCGGAACAAACGGTTACATTCGATGCAATGGTGACCGTCGGTGGCGGAACAACCGTAATGGTAACGCTGCCCGTTGCCGGTGCCGTACAACTTGGCGTTCCCGCCGATGTGACACTGACCAAATTATAAGTGGTCGTGGTTGTGAAATTCTGTGTAATCGTGGCCGTGCCCGCAGCATTCAAAACGATGGTCTGGTTGCCGCCGCCCGTATTATACGTGACCGTTGCATTCGGCGTTCCCGTAAAGGTAACCGTCGCGCTCTGCCCAGAACACACCGTGGCGTTGGCGCTGATGGTGACCGTAGGTAATGGTGCGACCGTGATGGTGGTTGACCCATTTAACGGTGTTGTACAACTTGGCGTTCCTGCTGAAGCCACGCTCACCAAAGTGTACGTGGTCGTGGCCGTATAGGTTTGTGTAATCGTAGCCGTTCCCGCCGCATTGAGCGTGATGGTTTGGTTGCCACTTCCATTATTATAGGTCACTGTCGCGTTGGGCGTTCCGGTAAAGGTCACCGTTGCGCTTGATCCTTGGCAAACTGTCGTGTTTGCCGCGATGGTGGCCGTTGGTGGTGGCAACACCGTAATGGTTACTGTTCCCGTTGCTGGAGCCGTACAAACCGGCGTACCGCCTGTTGCGATTCCCACCAATGTATATGTGGTGGTGGCCGCGTAATTTTGGGTGATGTTGGCCGTACCCGCGCCGTTGAGGACAATCGTCTGGTTGCCCGGCACACCGCTTACCGTATAGGTAACCGTTGCATTTGGTGTTCCCGTGAAAGTGACTGTAGCAGATCCGTTCTGACAAACACTAGTGTTGGTGCCGATGGTTACCGTTGGCGGCTGGATCACCGTAACCGTAACCGAACCTGCCAACGTTCGCGTACAGCTAGGCGTTCCAGAAGATGCCACGTTCACCAAATTAAAGGTGGTCGTCGTTGTATAATTTGCCGTAATAGTTGCGGTGCCCGCGGCATTGAGCACAATGGTCTGGTTACCGCCGCCGGTGTTGTAAGTCACGGTTGCGTTCGGTGTGCCCGTAAAGGTTACCGTTGCGCTGCCACCGGCACACACACTGACATTCGATGCGATGGACGCGTTCGGCAACGGCAGTACATTCACCGTTACGGTTCCGGCCACCGTTTGGCTGCAACTCGGTGTCCCGGCCGATGCCACACTCACCAATGTATAAGTAGTCGTTGCTGTAAAAGCCTGGTTGATGGTGGCCGTTCCGGCGGCATTGAGCGTAATGGTTTGGTTGCCGCTGCCATTATTATAGGTAACGGTGGCATTCGGCGTTCCCGTAAAGGTAACCGTCGCGCTATTTCCGGAACATACCGTCACATTTCCGGAAATGGATGCCGTGGGCAAAGGCAAAATCGTGATGATAACGGTCGATGAACTTGGTGTACAAACGCCATTATTTACGGTATAGGTAAATACATATGGACTGCCGGCCAAAGTCATCGTCGCAGGATTGAGCGTACCGAGCGCGCCATTCGTCGTGGCAATCGGGCCAGTCCAACTACCCGTATTGTCTGGCGTGCCGCCTAAAAGCCCAAATAAGTTGAACGGTGCTGTTGTCGCGACTTGGTTTACACAGATGCTTCTGTTACCATTTGTCCCGGAGTTGTTCGGAGCAAGCAGTTGCACCTGCACTTCTAGCCTACTCTGGCTTTCGCATGGCGGGTCAACGGTTGTCGCAAAATAGCTCTGGCCATTCACCAGCGGCGTAGATGTGGGCAACTGTACCGCCGAAGTAGCCGTTGGATACCAATTGTTGACGCCGCTCGCCACAAGGTTTGCAATCGTAGCGCCGGACGTGTTACAAAATTGTTGGATTGGCGGCCCGGTTGGCGTCGGGACAACACCTACATTAACGAAAACCGAAAGCCTTGAACTTTCGCATCCTGTATCTGGATTGGTCTGGCTGGCGTAATAAATCGTGCTGTCTACCAGTTGGGTATTTCCAGGCAAAGGCGTACCGCCCGATGGCGTCGTGTACCATTGCACGTTGTTTCCGGCCGCAATCAGGTCGTTGATTTGCGCATCAGTCGCATCGCCCACGCAAACGCCTTGAAAACTAAGGCCTGTCGGGGCAGAATAAATCGTCACGGTCACTTGAACACGCGCGCCGCAACCCGCCGTACTGTCGGCCCAATAATCTTCTCCGTTCACGAGGCCCGACGCACCTGAAAGCGGCGCACCGCCCGTCGCGTTGGCATACCACACCACGCCGCCGCCGTTGTTGGTAGCAACAAGACTGGAAATGGTCGGCGATTCGAGGTCGCAAAATGATTGGGTGTTATCGGACACCGTCGGACATTGCGCCAAAACACTGGCCGTGCCCAACAAAAACGTGGCGATAAAAAAGAAGAATATGTTTTTAACTTTGGTAGTTATTCCCATAAGCGCGAAGAATTGACAAATTTTTAAAATCCGTCATGTCATTCTACTCCTTGGCCAAAAGGGAAAACCCTTATTTTCATTGCATTTGTTAAAAAACGACACGCCGTAACATGCTACTATATTACTACAAATTCAAGCGTCGCTATTTTTGGACTGTTCAATATTATGAACAAAGTCATTAACAATAAATTAATAGGATTTCGATGTCGTACAAAAAATACAAAAGGCTCTTTTCAGAGCCTCAATTTATTATTACCTAACGCAACCGCCGCTTCAATCCGGATTATTTGTCCTTGTAATTCTCGATATTGTACATCAAGATGACATTCTTTTGGTTGATGTAAAGCTGCTTGCGGCCGCCTTGTTTCTTACGGGTGATAATTGAAATCGTAAACGGATTTCCTTCCTCATCGGCACAGGAAAAGCCATAAATCAGGTCGTCGTCGTTTTCCTCTTCGGGCTGATAGGTCACGATCTTGTACAACTGGATTTCCTGCGAATACACGATGATGCGGTCTTTCTTGGTATCGAGGGTAATGATCAACTCGGTCTTCTGCAGCGGCGACCAATCGCCCCATTTGCCTTTCTCGTTCTTTTCGAGCACGCTGAAACCGGTCGCCTTGAACCGATACACTTGCGCCGATGCCTGCATGCCGACTGCCAAAAATAATATGATGATGAGTGTCTTTAATTTTGCCATTATCCTAAATGTATTGCTTCTTTTTTGGCCTGCTCGAATTCGGCCATCATCTCGGCGACGATTTGCCCGGCGGGTTTGATTTCGTGGATCAGGCCAGCGATTTGCCCGATTTCCAGTTCGCCTTCGTCCATGTCGCCCTCGAACATGCCTTTCTTGGCGCGCGCGCGTCCGAGCAACGCTTTCAAGTCATCCACTGAAGGTGATTTGGCGTACAGTTCCTGCAAATCGTTGTAGAATTTATTTTTGATGAGCCGCACCGGCGCGAGTTCCTTCAAGGTTAATTGCGTGTCGCCTTCCTTAACCTTAACTATCATTTCCTTGAAATTATTGTGCGAGGACGATTCGTGCGACGCCGCAAAACGGCTGCCCACCTGAACGCCATCGGCACCGAGCACCATCGCCGCCAACATGCCGCGACCGGTAGCGATACCGCCAGCCGCAATCAAAGGGATTTGAATTTGCTCGCGTACCATAGGGATCAAAGTCAACGTCGTCGTTTCGTCGCGGCCGTTGTGCCCACCGGCTTCAAAACCTTCGGCAACAATCGCATCAACGCCGGCTTCCTGCGCCTTGAGTGCGAATTTTGTACTGCTGACCACATGGACAACTGTAATCCCGTGTTCTTTCAGGAATGGCGTCCAGGTCTTGGGATTTCCGGCGGACGAAAATACAATCTTCACACCTTCCTGAACGATGATGTCCATGATTTCCTCAATGTTCGGGTACAACATCGGTACGTTGACCCCGAACGGCATTTGCGTTTCCAGCTGGCATTTGCGGATGTGTTCGCGCAGTACGTCGGGATACATCGAACCTGCGCCAATCAACCCTAATCCGCCTGCATTACTGACCGCGCTCGCCAACCGATGGCCGCTGTTCCAAATCATGCCGCCCTGCACGATCGGGTATTTTGTATTGAAAAGTGCTGTAATCCTGTTCACTTATCCTTTGATGAGTTTGCCCGATTGGGTGGTTTGGCCCGCCGTGAGCGTATAAAGATAAACGCCGCTGCCCAAGTTTTCGAGATTGACCAAGCGGTCATGCGAACTAATACTTTTCTGCGCCACGACTTGACCCAGCGGATTGTAAATGGTCATATGGGCTTGCGACACGTTGTCAGGCAACAATATGGAGATTTGCTCTTGCGCCGGATTCGGGAAGACGACGAATTTGGACGCGCCGACTTCTCCGGTAGCCAAAGATGCAAGGTTTAGCGCAGCCATAAAGTCCGGGATTCCGTAGCCCATTTCATCGGTTGGGTTTTCATACAGGCTCGCCGATTCGCGGACGACTTGCATGACTTGTGCGTTGGTTAACTGCGGATAGGCCTGCCAGAACGAAGCCACCATTCCGGCCATGATCGGGCCTGAAAACGACGTACCGCTCGCCGTGACCACCGCACCCGACGGATTGGCCACCACAGACGCTTGCCCTTGCGCATCGACATCGGGCTTGACGCGCCCGTCGAAACTCGGGCCGATCGAACTGAAAGACGCATAATCGCCGAAAGCATCCACGGCACCGATGGTAAAGGCGTTGATGGCATCGGCCGGTGTCGCAATGAAGGGATCGCTGGAGTTGCCTGAGTTTCCGGCAGACACGACCATGATCATGCCGCGCGTAAAAGCGATATTGGCACCGCGCGCACTGAATGTGGTTTGCCCGTCCATATCTTCATAGGTATGGCTGTAGTTCGGGTTGTCGTATCCGAAATAACCCAAGGACGTATTCACGACATCTACGCCAAGGCTGTCGGCGCGTTCGACGGCTTCTACCCAAAATGATTCCTCGATTGGGTTTTCGCCGTTTACGTCTTCGGTGATGAACAAGTAATAAGACGCATCGGGCGCCGTGCCCACCAATTGGTTCTGGACATAGCCGCCCATCGTGGACAATACCATCGTACCATGCGAACTGCGTGTGTAAATATCCTCATTGCGGTCCACGAAATTGTAACCGCCCAGAATCTGGTTGTTGTCCCGCAGGCGTTTGAACGGTTGTACGGTATTTACACCCGGAAAACCGGCATCAAGCACCGCCACAATCTTACCTTGGCCGGTGTAACCTTGCTGGTGCAGGAATTGGCCGTTGAGCATTTCAATCTGGTTGGCCGAACTGCCATATGGGAAATCAACCTGCGTGTCGAGCGTCTTGGCCGTCGTATGCGAAGCGTTCTGTCGACGCGGTTTGCCGGCAGGATTCAGCGACGGATTTGCGAACTGGACATGATCGACGAAATTAAAAGCCGCCAAGGCATTGATTTCGGATTGGCTGCCGCGGACATGGATGGCATTGAGCCACTTGGACTTGGCCATCACTTCCACCGTTCCGAGTTGGGCGATTTGTTCGATGAAACTTTGTTCAATCGGCGCATCTTTGGTATCGAGGCCGATGCCTTGCGCGACGCGTCGGTCGAGCGAACGCTGTGAAAGCATAGTCAACGGATTGCCCAGATACGTATCGGCGTTGGGCTTGTCATTGAAATACACCCATGCGTCTTCTTGCGCAAAAGCAACAGACGAAGCCAACAAAGCGAATATGAAATAGATTTTTTTCATGATTTTTTGAAAATTATCCAAAGCTACAAAATTGTCGCACAGGAAAATGCAACGCGAAAACTTTTTGGCTATTTGGAGATGACGCCCGAACCAATCAATTCATCATCGGCATACCAAGCAACAAATTGCCCCGCGGTAATCGCCGACTGCGGTTGCTCGAAAGACACGTAAAGGCCGTCTGCAAACTTGTGCAAAACGGCTTGTTGCAATGGCTGGCGGTACCGGATGCGCGCCATGACCGGCATGGTTTCACCTGGCGCCAAGGCCAAATCTTCGCGCACCCAATGGATTTCGTCCTCGCGTACGTACAACGCCTTGCGGAACAATCCCGGATGCGCATTGCCTTTGCCAGTGTAAATCGTGTTGGTTTGCACATCGGTGGCAATGATGAACAGCGGTTCGCCCGTGCCGCCCACATTCAGGCCTTTGCGCTGCCCATTGGTGAAATAATGCGCGCCTTGGTGCTTGCCGACGACTTTACCCATATCCGGCGCGTAGGAAAACCCTTCCGCTTCACGGATGAGCGCCTCGGCGGCATCGGGAAACACTTCGCGGTTGGTATAGACCGGATGGTTTCGGTCCACTTCGTAAATCAGTCCTTCCTTTGGTTGGAGTTGTTGCTGCAGGAATTCGGGCAAACGTACCTTCCCGATGAAACACAGCCCTTGGGAATCTTTTTTCTCGGCCGTCACCAAATACATCTTCGCGGCAATTTCCCGCACTTCGGGCTTGGTCAGTTCGCCAATCGGGAACAACGCTTTTGACAATTGTTCCTGTGAAAGTTGGCATAGGAAATACGATTGGTCTTTGTTCTTATCAATACCGGCAAGCAGTTGGTATATTTTTTTCCCGTCAATATCTGTTTCAGACTTCCGGCAGTAGTGCCCGGTTGCGACGTAATCTGCTCCCAGCTCCAAGGCGATTTTCATGAATACGTCAAACTTGATCTCGCGGTTGCATAGCACGTCCGGGTTGGGCGTGCGGCCTTTCTCGTACTCAGCGAACATGTAATCTACGATGCGCGCCTTGTATTGTTCGCTTAGATCGACGGTCTGGAAAGGGATACCGAGTTTTTCTGCGACGAGCAGGGCATCGTTTGAGTCTTCCAGCCAAGGACATTCGTTGGAAATCGTGACCGAATCGTCGTGCCAGTTCTTCATGAACAAGCCAATGACTTCATATCCTTGCTGCTGCAAGAGATACGCCGCCACACTCGAATCCACGCCACCCGAAAGCCCAACCACTACTCTTTTCATGACTTAAAAATAGGCGGCAAAGGTACGATGAAATTTTTAATCTTCTACGGGTTTGGGAACGGTCTTGGCGAACTTACGGCGGAGCGGATATTTTTCCTTCTTCTCGAATTTTCCGCCTTTGTAGAATTCCCAAACGCCTTTCTTGAGGCCGTTTACATATGGCCCTTTTGATGCCAGGTTTCCGTCTGAATCGCGGTAAATGGCAATGCCGTCGGGTTGCCCTTTTTTGTAGGTGACTTCCTCCAGGACGATACCGGATTCCGTGTATTTTTTATAGGCGCCTTCGCGGATGCCGTTCACATAATTTTCCTCTTCGGCGATTTTCCCGCTTTTGTAGAATGTTTTGCGGGCGCCGCTCAATTTACCGGCCTTGTAGAATTCGATGGTCATGACGACAGGCGATGCTTCATGGTAATATTTCCACTCGCCTTCGTACTGTTTGTTGACGACATTGCCCTCGCTGACCTTGTTGCCTTTCTGGTCGTAGAAAATCGTGTAGGCGCCGTTGCCTTTGGTGAAATCACGGGTGGCAATCATGACATGCGCCTTGGTATCGTCGTAAAACTTGAAGATGCCGGTTTCCTTGCCGTGGTCAAAAGCACCTTCGTATTTGACCCGTTTGGATGTTTCATAATAGCCTTTCCATGGGCCGTGTTTCTTGCCGGCGGCATCGACTTGATTGTCACTTTGCTGCTGGGCCGAAAGCGTTCCAAACAAAAAGATCAAGAGTAAGACCATCGCTTTTTTCATCGTCAAAAATTTTGAATATAACTGCGGGGCGCGGGTTTTAGTATAAAGGTATGTAACAAAGTACAATTTCAACGACTTGTTCCGAAAATCAAAACCATGGAATTACCGAAATTCTTTAAATCAACCACCCGAAAAATCATCCTTGGAATGGCCGCTTTTCTGGCGCTGGTGGCGCTCTTCAAGTCTGGCGTACACGTTGGCCAATGGCTGTTCGTGAAACTGCACTAAAAACAAAGCCGCGAATCCACGAATCAAAAATTCGAAAATTCGCGGCGGTATTTTTCCTGTAATTACTTTTTCTTCTGGGCCGCTTTCTGTGCTTCGGCCTGCTCCATCAATTCCTGCATCTTCGCCTGGAACTTGCTCTGCTTTTTCGGCTTGAGCTTGTTCTCCTGGATCTGCGCGTGGATTTTCTTCTCGTCCACGACATATTTCTTGATGACGATCATGATCCCGATAGTCACCAAGTTGGAAATGAAGTTGTACAATGACAAGCCTGAACCGTAGTTGTTGAAGAACAAGAGCATCATGATTGGCGAGAGATAAATCATCACCTTCATGATTTTCGCCATGTCCGGCATGCCTTCCTGCGGCGGTTGCGCCATAGCCTGATCTCCGGTCGTCATCTTCATGTAGATGAAAATCGCAATAGATGCCAAAATCGGGAACAACGACACGTGGTTGCCATACACCGGAATGGTGAACGGCAAATGGTAAATCGCATCGAAAGACGACAAGTCATCGGCCCAAAGGAAACTCTTCTGGCGCAACTCGATCGCGGCCGGGAAGAACTGGAACGACGCGTACATGAACGGCAACTGGATCAGCGCCGGGATACAGCCTGCCATTGGGTTCACGCCGGCTTTCGAGTACAACGCCATGGTTTCCTGCTGGCGCTTCATCGGGTCTTTCTTGAATTTCTCGTTGAGTTCGGCCATTTCTGGACGCAGCACTTTCATTTTCGCCTGAGACAGGAAAGACTTGTAGGTAATCGGCGACATCAGGAGCTTGATCAGCAACGTAAACAAAATGATGGCGATGCCGTAAGCGAAATAAGAACTGATCAGCCCGAACAACGGAATGAAGATCCAGCGGTTGATCCAGCCGAAAATGCCCCAGCCCAAACTGATGATGCGCTCCAGGCCGCGGTCATACTTCTTCAGGATGTTGTAATCCGTCGGGCCATAATACCAGTTCATCTTGTAGTCGAGTTCGCCGCCCGAAAACGCCAATGGCGCGGTCATGCGCATTTCCTTGGTGAACGTCGAGTCGTGTTTTTCGTTGTTGGTCAAATCGTTCGAATACAACTTGGCCGATGCCAAGGGTTTTTCGGTCATCAAGATCGATGTAAAGAAATGCTGCTTGAAGGCAACGTAAGTCGGTTTTTCGATGTCTTCTTCCTGATTGGATCCGGCCGAAACGTAATCGTGTTTGCCGTCTTCGTATTGGTAGTTGATTTCGGTATAACGGTTTTCATACGAAATGCTCTTTTCGTTGCGGAAGGTTTTCATACCCCAGTTCAACTCGGTCGGCGACGACGTGTTGAGCACTTTGGCCAAACCTTGCGAACGGATGTTGAAATCCAGCATGTAATTTTCCGGTTTCAACACGTATTTGTATTCCAGGAACTCATTGGCGCCGGCCTTCAGGCGCATGGTCAAGATCTGGTCTTTCCCGGATTGCGTCAGCGTGGGCTCGAAATACAATTCCTTGGTGTCGAGCACGCGGTTGTCATTGGTCTTGAGCTTGAGGTTGAGTTGCGCGTTGTTCTTATTGACGAGTTCAACCAATTGGCCAGAACCTTTTTCGAACTTCGTGAATTGCTTGAGCGTGGCTTCGGAAATATAACCGCCTTTGTTGGCGATCTTGAGTTTGATCAAGCTGTTTTCCAAAACGGTGTAACCTTCCTTGGCCGATGCCAGCGTACCGGAATACGCGAATGCGCCCAACGTAGCCTTGAGTTTCGCCATTTGCGCCGAATCCTTGAACGTCGTGTCCACGGCCGTAATCGCGCTTTTGATGCTTGCATTGCGGATTTTCTCTTCCTTGGCGACTTGCTCCTTTTTGGCTTTCTCGGCGGCTACTTGTTTCTCGTCGGGTGCGTTCATGAACATGATCCACATCATGATCCCGAAGATTAAGATGAATCCGATGATCGAATTCCTGTCGAACTTTTTTTCTTCCATGTTTAAAATTCAAAGTCCAAAGTTCAAAGTTTTCGGCCACTCTTGCGCCTAACTTTGAACCTTGAACGTTATTTTTGTTTTGCCTTCACCGTCGCCGCTACAAAACTCACGAACAACGGATGCGGGTCGGCTACCGTACTTTTGTATTCCGGATGGTATTGCACGCCGATGAAAAACGGATGGTTTTCAATCTCGATGATTTCCACCAGCCCGGTTTCTGGGTTGATGCCCGACGATTTCAGACCGGCGCTTTCCAGCTGCGCGGCGTATTCTCCGTTGTATTCGTACCTGTGGCGGTGGCGTTCCATGATGCTTTTCACGCCATAAATTTTGCGGGCCAGGCTGCCTTCCTTCAAATCGCACTTCCACGCGCCCAGACGCATTGTGCCACCTTTGTCGGTGATGCTTTTCTGGTCTTCCATCAAATCGATGACCGGGTGCGACGTGCCTTTGTTCATTTCGGTGGAATTGGCGTCCTTCAGCCCCAAAATATTGCGGGAATATTCGATGACGGCCATTTGCATCCCGAGGCAAATCCCGAAGAACGGAATCTGCTTTTCGCGGGCGTAACGCACGGCTTCAATCTTGCCTTCGATGCCGCGCTCGCCGAAACCGGGCGCAATTAAAATCCCGTCGAGGTCTTTGAGTTTTTCGGCAACGTTGTTGGCGTCGATGTGCTCTGAATGTACCGACACCACATTCACTTTCGTTTCATTTGCCGCGCCTGCGTGGATGAACGCTTCCAAAATGGATTTGTACGAATCCTGCAATTCTACATACTTCCCGATCAGGCCGATGTTCACGACGTGCTTCGGATTTTTCAGGTGTTGCAGGAAAATATTCCAATTCTTTAAATCAGGCGTATTCTTTTTCGGGAGCGCGAGTTTCTTGAGTGCCACAACGTCCAGTCCTTCTTGAAGCATCATGTTCGGGACTTCGTAGATCGTGGACGCGTCGATGGATTGAATGACGGCTTCGCGTTTGACGTTGCAGAACAACGCCAATTTCTGGCGCAGTTCGTCCGACAATTCGTGTTCGGTACGGCATACCAGGATGTCGGCTTGGATACCGCTTTCCATCAGGCTTTTCACCGAGTGTTGCGTAGGCTTCGTTTTCAGTTCGCGGGCGGCGGCCAGATAAGGCACGAGCGTCAAATGCACGACGATGCCGTTGTTCTCGCCCAATTCCCAAAGCAACTGGCGCACGCTTTCTATATAAGGTAACGATTCGATGTCGCCCACCGTACCGCCGATTTCGGTGATGACGATGTCATAGTCGCCGGAATTGCCCAGCAACTGCATGCGCTCCTTGATTTCATTGGTGATGTGCGGCACGACTTGTACGGTCTTGCCCAAGAATTCGCCGCGGCGTTCCTTTTCGATGACCGACAGATATACGCGGCCGGTGGTGACGTTGTTGGCCTGCGAGGTCGGGATGTTCAGGAAGCGTTCGTAATGGCCCAGGTCGAGGTCGGTTTCTGCGCCGTCGTCCGTCACAAAGCACTCGCCGTGTTCATAAGGGTTGAGCGTGCCCGGATCGACGTTGATGTACGGGTCAAATTTTTGGATGGCTACCCGGTAGCCGCGTGCCTGGAGTAATTTTGCGAGTGACGCCGCGATGATGCCTTTCCCGAGGGAAGACGTTACGCCGCCGGTCACAAAAATATACTTCGTTTGGTTCATTGTAGTTGTGTTGTGTGGTAAAAAAACGTGGCAAAAATACGATTAATAATTGACAATGGATAATGGATAATTGACAATTATTTTGGGGAAACGGCAGGCTTGGAATTCACGCAAGATGGGCCGCCGCCAGCCAAGAACTACTGCCTGGACCGAGGGTATTGTCTGCGGATGTTACGCACCAAATCTTCCAAACCGTTTAACTGTAATTCGTAGACTTGCTGCATTTGCTGGCCGAGCAATCCGGCGGGGAAACCCTTGTTTTTATACCAGACGAGATAATATTCGGGAAGGTCAATGAGGTAACGGCCTTCGAATTTGCCGAACGGCATTTTGGCATACGCGAGTTTGATGAGGAATTCTTTTTCTGGAACCATGTTTCGGGTGAGGCCGCGTTAGCGATGGAAACGGCATCCTTTTGCAAAGCGCAGCGGCGCAAAAGATATAGTGGACAGCGCGGGCCGAAGGCAACGCCCAAAACAATTTAACGCCATTGGCAGGTAATTTCCTGAACCAAGTCGGGATGCAGGCTCAGTGCCACCGGGCAATGGTGGCCGACACGTTCAAGTACGGTGCGGTCGCGGTCTTCGTGCGTGCCGGTCATGGACAAGGTGACAATGATTTTGGCGATCTTGCGCGGATCCGATTGCATCACTTTGGTGACTTCGGCCGTGGAGCCGGACAAATCAATGCCCATCGTGTCGGCTTTGATGGCCATAGTCGTGAGCATGCAAGTAGCAAGTGAGTTCGCGATCATGTCCGTCGGCGAAAATGCCGCGCCTTTTCCGTGGTTGTCCGTGGGCGCGTCTGACAATACCGTGCTGCCCGATTGCAAATGGACGGATTCGGTGCGCAGCCCACCGACGTAGGTTACTTTTGAGGTCATTGTGCTTCTTTTACGGAAAGGTCTTCCTGATATTCCAACACGTAAACGCCTTTGTTTACAAACCCTTCGCCCGAAGTCGTGTAGGCAAATTTGCTCTCGACCTGTTCTGTTTTTTCGATAGCCGCCTGGTTGAAAGGCTTGTCTTGCGATAGGCGCAGCATGGTATCAAATGTCACGTCGAAACCTCGCACGGCGTATTGGCTTGGAAAAATCTTGTTGTCGCGTTTGTAATGGTTTTCAAATGCGCTGGCCGCCGCACTATTGTTCTCGCGTGTCATCGACGGATACAGCAACTTGAGAATGGTGAGGCGTTTCATGGAAATCTCGTCGTAATCGAGCGTTTCGTTGGCTTCGAGAATGGCCAGTTGCAACTGGAAATTCGCCATTTCGTTAAGCAACAAATTGGTCGTACTCAAGATCATGCCCGTTTTTTCGGTGTCGAGTACGATGAAATTCTGGCGGTCTTTCACGAGCAAACTCTTCAGGCTTTCGATGCTGATGTTGCCGATGTCATCGAGGCCTACAAACTGTGCCTCTGGACAATTCCTTGCAATGAATTCCTTGCTGGTGGTACGTTTGGGATCGTTCACGATGATGATGTTCCCGTTTTTTCGCATCATGTAATCCAGCACGGCCATGCGCCCAACGTCGGTCGACGGCATGGCTTGGTAAAGGTTTGCGTAGGGTTTGCCCGATTCTTTGGACAACGGCGAAATCACTGGAACGTCGGCCTTGTCGAGCAGTTCGGCAGCGCGTTCGGCGTGTTGCTGGTAAAACGGCCCGATAACCGCATCGACTTCCTTGAAATTGTTGCCTTGGATAAGCGATGCCACATTCGAATTGGCTTTACTTTCCTCGGAGTCGTAAATCTTGACATCGATGTTCATCCCAAGGGTTTTGGCTGAATCGATGGCCACGAGCGCGCCGGCGTAAAAGTCGAGCGTCATGTTCAAAAAGGCGTCTTTCTTCAACCTTTCAGCGACAGACTTCAACGAATCGCCCTGTATTTTCGAGGCGTTGAACGGCAGCATCAATACCAACTGCTTCTTTTCGCGTGATGAGATTTTCTTGGTTAAGTCTGTGGTCGCGTCCGTCCTTTCAGCGATGACCGATCCGCGGCCCGGCACTTTCAAGATCATGCCTTCTTTTAGGCCGTCTTTAAGCTGCGGGTTTAAAGTCATGAGTTCTTTTTCTGAGATGCCGAACATCTGCGTCAGGCTGAAAATAGTCTCTTTTGGCTTGACCTCGTAGTTGGCGTAGCCTGAAAATTTGGTGTTTTTCGGCTCGGTTGTCGTCGTTGCGGCTGGCTGTTGCTCTGGCGTTTTGGCCACCGGTTTTTCGACGATTTCGGTATGCGTTTCGGTCGCGCCGCTGCCCGAGACGACGAGTTTGTAACCAATCGGCAGGTTCTTTTCGATGCCCGGATTGCGCTGTTCGAGTTCGGCCACGGTCATACCATATTTCTTGGCGATACCGAATTTGGTTTCTTTTGGTTCCACCACGTGGTATGACACATTTCCGGTTGTAGTGGTTTTGGTTACTTTGGTAATCGCGGGCGCTGGCGTTGGTTTGGCAACAGGCGTGGTCTCAACAGCCGCTCCAGTGCCGCCCGACGCCGGAATCTTGATGGTTTGCCCGATCTTCAAGCCTTGGCTCAAGACGGGGTTGGCCGCTACGATTTCGTCCACGGATACGCCGTATTGTCTGGAAATACTAAAAAGCGTCTCCTTGGGTTTTGCCGTGTGCGTGGTGGCTTTTGTAACTGGTTTTGTGACCGCAACCTGTGCCCCGGACGGAATCAGTAACACATCGTTTTCCTTGATTCCCGCTTGTGCATCTGGGTTGAGTTTGTAAATGTCGAAGGGCGTAATGCGGTACTTCTGTGCGATTTGGGTAACGGTTTCGCCCTTTGCAACCGTGTGCTTGGCCTGGCCGAAACTGGCCCAGGATGTAAACAGCAACACGATGATGGCATGCATGGCGCGGTTGATTTTCATACAGGTTAAGTTTTAGTTCGTCGTGCGGATGGTGAGCACTTGCCCAATCTGCAATCCTTTTTTGAGCAGGTCTTCGTTCTGCGACTTGATGTCGTCCACGGACACGTTGTATTTCCTTGACAGGCTATACAATGTTTCCCCTTTTTCCACTTTGTGTTTCACTTCGGCGCCGGCGTCTGCGGTAGTCGTATCGGCTGGCGGCTCGTAATATTGGATGCGCGGTGCCGGTTTTTCCACAGGCCTTTCCGCTGGCTTTTTCGCGGGTTTCGGCGCAGGCGTTTCGGCCACGACTTCACCCGATGCGCCGCCAATAGAAAGCACTTGCCCCGGTTGCAGGCCGCGTTTCAGGATGCTTTCATTTTGTTGCTTGATGGCATCCACCGATACGCCGTAACGCCTGGCGATGCTGAACAGCGTTTCGCCTTTGGCCACGGTATGCGATGTGGAAACGCCCGAATCCATGCGTTCTGCGGCGGTTGTTTCCGCAACTGGCTGGACGTCCGGATCAACTTGGTTTTCCACCGGTTCTGCCGGTGGCGCTTCCGTCGTTTTTTTCTTGCGGACGGTGGTCGTGGTTTTGGTTGTCGTCGTTGTGGACGTGGTTTCGTCACCCGACGTTTGGGTAGATGTTTGCGTGTTGGAACTACTGTCAGCGACCACCTGATCGGCCGCTTCTTCTTTTTTCGGCACCATCAGTTGCAACACCATGCCTTGGCTGATGCCGTCTATGGCGAATTTGTTCAACCGATAGATTTCTGCAGGTTCAATCTTGTATTTCCTTGAAATCATCCGTACCGTTTCGCCAAGTTGCACTTGGTGGCGGATCATTTCAAATTCTTGTGCAAAAGCGTTTTGGAGCGAAAAGACAATCAATAAAACCAATAAAAAACGTTTCATCTTTTCTTTTTTAAGTTTCTATTCCCACTCAATGGTTGCCGGTGGTTTTGAACTGATGTCGTAGACCACCCGGTTTACGCCGCGCACTTTATTGATGATGTCGTTGGACACTTTCATCAGGAAATCATAAGGCAAGTGTACCCAGTCTGCCGTCATGCCGTCTGTGGATTCTACGGCACGGAGCGCCACGACTTTTTCGTACGTACGCTCATCGCCCATGACCCCGACGCTGTTCACTGGAAGCAAAATTGCGCCAGCCTGCCAGACTTTGTCGTACAAACCCCATGATTTCAAACCGTCGATAAAGACGGCGTCAACCTCTTGCAATATACGAACTTTTTCCAAAGTGATGTCGCCGAGGATGCGAATTGACAATCCCGGTCCTGGAAACGGATGACGGCCCAGCAATTCAGGGTCTATGCCCAGTGTTTTGCCTACGCGGCGCACTTCGTCCTTGAACAACATCCGGAGCGGTTCAACGATTTGCAGTTTCATGAAATCGGGCAATCCGCCGACGTTGTGGTGCGATTTGATGGTGGCCGATGGTCCTTTCACCGAAACAGACTCGATGACGTCTGGGTAAATCGTGCCTTGGGCGAGCCATTTTACATCTTCCAACTGGTGCGCTTCATCGTCAAAAACCTCGATGAACACGCGCCCGATGGCTTTGCGTTTCAGTTCCGGGTCTGAAATCCCGGCCAGCGCGTCCATGAAACGTGCCGTGGCATCTACCCCTTTCACGTTCAAGCCCATGTCTTTGTATTGGTGCAATACGTTTTCGAATTCGTTCTTCCGGAGCAAACCGTTGTTGACGAAAATGCAGTATAGGTTTTTGCCGATGGCTTTGTTGAGCAATACCGCCGCCACGGTAGAATCTACGCCTCCCGAAAGCCCAAGAACGACTTTGTCGCCGCCGATTTTCTGTTGCATTTCGGATACGATCTCGTCCACAAACGCATTTGGTGTGAAGTTTTGTGGCACGTGGGCAATCTTCACCAGGAAGTTGTACAGCATTTTTGTACCGTCGGTAGAATGGAACACCTCCGGATGGTATTGGATCGCGTAGGTGGTTTCGCCCTCGATGCGATAGGCCGCATTTTCCACATCATGCGTCGATGCCAGCAAAACGCCGCCGTCCGGCAATTTCTTGATCGTGTCCGAATGCGACATCCAAACTTGTGAATTCTCGAGTACTTCGTGGAAGAAATCCTCACCCGATTTGATGTACGACAAATTGGCCCGGCCATATTCGCGTGTGTTGGATGGCGCTACTTCGCCGCCGTTGAAATGCGCCAGGTATTGCGCACCGTAGCACACGGCCAACAAAGGCATTTTTCCGCGGATCTGCGACAAATCCGGGTGCGGCGCGTCATCGCCACGGACCGAAAATGGGCTGCCCGACAGGATGACCGCTTTGTAGGCCGAAAGGTCTTGCGGAATGTGGTTGTAAGGAAAAATTTCGCAGAAAATATTCAATTCGCGAACGCGGCGTGCAATGAGTTGTGTGTATTGCGAGCCGAAATCAAGGATAAGGACGTTGTGTTGCATGCGCAAAAGTAGGTTTATTTTTCAGCCTGAAAAAATTTTAGAAGCGGGTTTTTGGGTGTTTTTTCAACCAGTTTTCAACGGAAGGCCGATGCGAAAAACGAACTGATTTGCAACACATTCACACCCGAAATATGCTTTTTAACGAAAAAACCTGCTTTTTAACAGAAAAATTTTTTTCGGCCAGCGGTCTCAGTAATTTGGCTGTCCCAAACCTAATGAACCTACACATGAAGACTTATCTTAAAGTTGCGATTCTTTTCCTGAGCCTGACACTCATCCAGTGCAGTGCCGACGACAACACGCCATCTGCTTCATTGACTTATAACGGTGCCGAGTTCAAACTCGGCAGCGGCAGCACATTCAATACGTACAAGAACGAAAGCGACCGCGGCATTTGGCTCAATATCCGTGAAAACGGCAGCGCCGATGCCAAAAATATCCTCATTACGCTCAACCACGCGCCGGGTTCGCACACCGGGACTTATGAATTGCGAAACAACATGACCGCGCCCGGCATTGCCGGTGTTACGATTATGGACGATGACGTAAAGCAACTCGCAGGCGGCAATACAAGTGGCCCAGCAGGAACCGTGACGGTTGAAGATTACGGCAACCACAAATTCAAGGTTACATTTAATGACGTTGTCCTCGATCAGGATTCGGCTACCGAGACCAGCATCGAAGGCAACTGTACGCTGACATTCGTTTCGGCGCAATAAATAAAAGCATCACCCAATTTTTTACTGTTAAAATGCGTTCCTGTCTGAAAGACCGGCTCCCATTGTTTTACCCAAATTGAACAACAACATGAAAACACGCACCCTTTATCTTGCCTTTGTCGCGGCGGTATGC
This sequence comes from Flavobacterium longum, assembly GCF_965137575.1. Taxonomy (NCBI): domain Bacteria; kingdom Pseudomonadati; phylum Bacteroidota; class Flavobacteriia; order Flavobacteriales; family Flavobacteriaceae; genus Flavobacterium; species Flavobacterium longum. The sequence continues at coordinate 90,100 of NZ_CBCRZJ010000008.1, forward strand.
CTGGCCACGATGGCGCTCATCAAACCTGCCCCGAAAGATTACGAACGGGAAATCTACGCGGTGGAAAGCGCGTTCCAAAAAATGACGGTAGAAAAAGGCATCGCCGAAGCATTCTGGTTTTATGCCGATGATAATGCGGTACTCAAAAGACAAAACGACACGCTAATCAAAGGCCGCGTGGCCATCCTGAAATACTACGCGGAGCAAGACCTTAAAAACGCGTCGGTGCAATGGTCGCCGGATGTTGTATCGGTATCGCAGTCCGGAGACATGGCCTACACTTATGGGAAATACGTCTGGACGATCGGGTCAGGAAGCAGCAAAAAAGAAATCAAAGGCGTTTTCCATACGGTTTGGAAACGACAGAATGACGGCAGTTGGAAATACGTCTGGGATTAACTATTCCTTGTAAATGCTGATGGACGCTTTATAACCGTTCGCGATGGCCCAGCCGTTTTGGAACAACACAGCGCCATTTTCGTCGAGCACGACCAGTTCGGCCGTATTGGGCGGCGCGTAACCTTCTGAAAGTGATTCGAATTCGATCATGTTTCCACCGACTTCAAAAGTAATGTCGAACCCAGAAAACTCGCCGTCGAGGATGATTTGTTGGCGGGTTTCTATCCCATTCACAAAAATCTTGATGACATCGCCGTCGACCTTATCGTAATCGCGGTACAGGATGCGGCCGGTTTTTGACTTGGTCCTGATTTCCCCGAGGAATTGGTTGCGTTTGACCTCGACTTCCCAAACCTGATAACTCTGTTTGTTGAGTTTCTGCTCGACCTCGGTGTGCGGATTGTCAAACTGCGTCGTGGCTTTCCCGAAATTGCTGTTGAGTGGTTTGTCGTCGAGTGTGCGCGAAGGTTTCGGTTCGGGCAATGAACTGAATAGTGATTTTTCGGGCGACGGCGTTGGCGTAACCACCGTATTGCTGGTGCCGGGCTTGGGCACATTGATGGTCTTGCCGCCAAATTCGGGCTGGGCCGCCGCGCAAGCCGACCATATAAAAAAGAGCAATCCCAACAACTGGCGCATGGCAATTTTTTGGTAAAAATAAAAAGAAAAGCGCTTGTAGCCTACACATTAACTTTTTATAAATACTTCTGCCACAGCGCGCCATAGGCCCGTGGAAAAACTGTTCATAATTAATTAAAAAAACTTCCGTTATGGGTAAGAAGATGGACAAGGCAAACTTTATTTTTGCTGGTGACATTTACTTTTTAACCCTTAACGAACAACTATGGCGTTTTTCAATGTATTGCTTCAGGTTCCGGTAACCGATTCGCTTGCAACCGCGCAACAGGCAGCCAACACCGCTGCTGCGGCCGCTCCCGAAAAAATCTCTTACCTCGACTTCCTGCTCAAGGGCGGCGTGATGATTTATCCGCTGATTTTGTTGCTCTTCTTTTGTATCTATGTCATCATCGAACGCTATCTGGCCATCAAGAAAATGACGCGGCAAGACCCGAATTTGGTGGGCGATGTAAAGCAACAACTCAAAAACGGAAAACTCGAAAACGCGGTAATGCTTTGCTCGCGTGACACGACATCATCGTCGGTGATCTTGAAAAGCGGCGTGTCGTTGGTGGGTTCGTCGCGGGTGGCCGAAATTGAATCGGTCATGGAGCGCACCGCCGGTATTGAAATCGCGAACATGGAGAAGGGCTTAGGTTTCCTCGGGCTGATTTCCGGTATCGCGCCAATCCTTGGTTTTATTGGTACGATTGCCGGTGTCATCAAGATTTTCCACTCGATTTCGGCCACAGGTAATTTGAATATCCAGACCATTTCAGGTGGTTTGTACGAAAAGATGATTTCGTCGGGTGCCGGTTTGGTTGTGGGCGTCGTGGCCTACTCCGGCTACCATTTGCTCAATATGCTCATTGACAGCTATTCGGCCAGGATGGAAAAGAATATTCTCGATATTGTTCACGCAATCCAGGATCCAAATGGCCATTAAGAGAAGAAATAAAAGGTTCCATCCGGAAATCCCGGTGTCGTCCATGAGCGACATCATGTTCTTTTTGTTCTTGTTCTTCCTGATCATTTCCACCTTGGCCAACCCGAATGTCATCAAGCTGACGCTTCCAAAGGCAGACAGCACCGAAACCACCAAGAAAGACCACTTGAGTCTTTCGGTAACCAACGACAAGCGCTATTTCCTCAACAAGGACGAAATTGATTTTGCCAGCCTCGAACAGGAACTTGCCGCGCGCACGGCCGCGGCCGGAGACAATGTCGTAGTCATCCGTATTCCGGCAGATCTGCAGGTGCAGGATTTGGTGGATTTGATGCAAATCGGGGTGAAACTCAAGTTGAATTTCGTCATCGCAACGGCACGACAATGATGCGCGCCGTACTGTTTGTAGCCATTGGTGGCGCGGCCGGAAGCGTGTTGCGCTACCTGAGCTCGGTGGCGGTGAACAAGTACGTACAATCTTCTTTCCCGTGGGCGACTTTTGCTGTGAACATCGCCGGTTGTTTCTTGATTGGTTTGCTGATGGGGTTTTTCATGAAACAGCCCGCGCAGGACGATGGCATGAAATGGCTTTTGGTGACGGGCTTTTGTGGCGGCTTTACAACTTTTTCGGCGTTTGCACATGAGAACGTGGCGCTTTTCCAAACCCAACAATACGGAACCGCCTTCCTGTACACGGCGCTCAGCGTAGTCCTGGGCATGCTCGCGGTTTGGCTGGGCCTTTTACTCACGCGATAGCCTCTAAAAACACGGATTGCCCAAGTTACAGCTGGTGGACTCACACCGCGAATCCACGAATTTGACGCTGATCACAGAAACGAATGCCCAATGTCAGTTTCTTCTGGCCACTAGTAACTACTAAGCATAAGCGTCACAACTGGCGCACTCACACCACGAATCCACGAATTCGACGCCGATCACAGAAATGAATCTCTAATGTTAGGTTCTTCTAGCCACTAACAACTAGCCACTATTACCAACCCAACATCTTGTTAAATCCTTTCCCGTTTCCCAAAAAAATGTAACTTCGCAGCCTATGAATGAACAGGACATCAACGGGATAACACAACTGTTGGCTACGCCGAAGAAAATCGCGGTCATCCCGCACCGCAGCCCAGACGGCGATGCCATGGGTTCGACCCTTGGGATGTATCATTTCCTGAAGAAATTGGGCCATGCGCCAACGGTGGTTTCACCGAATGACTTTCCAGGTTTTTTGGCTTGGTTGCCTGCGTCTGAAACGGTTGAGGTTTTCGAAAACAACAAACCGCGCGTGGGCAAAATCCTGAAAGATGCCGATTTGGTCATCGTCATGGATTTCAATGCCTTGCACCGCACCGGCGACATGGAGAACGTGCTCAACAAATTGACCGCGCCGTTCATCATGATCGACCACCACCAAAAGCCGGATACTTTTGCCACTTACACGTATTCTGATACGAAATTCGGGTCGACGTGTGAAATGCTGTACCATTTTATTGGCTTTTTGGGCAAAAAGGATTTGATCGACAAGACGATTGCGGCCTGCATTTACACCGGTATCGTGACCGATTCGGGATCGTTCCGGTTTCCGTCCACTACGCCAACCACGCACCGCATCGTGGCCGAACTCATCGAATTGGGCATCGACAACTCGGAAATACACAGTTTGATTTTTGACGACGCCTCATACGAAAGCCTACAGTTGCTGGGCCGCGCGCTGGACAACATGAAAATCATGCCCGGCGGGAAAGTATCGTACACGACCTTGTCGCAGGCCGAACTCGACCAACACCATTACCAAAAAGGCGACACCGAAGGCGTGGTGAATTATGGTTTGCGTATCAAAGGTGTTATTTTTACGGCCATTTTCATTGAGCATACAGACGAGAACATCATCAAGATTTCGTTCCGTTCCAAGGGCGATTTCGACGTGAACCAATTCGCCCGGAACCATTTTAATGGCGGCGGGCACATCAACGCGGCGGGCGGAAAATCGACGCTATCGCTGGCTGAAACCGTACAACAATTCGAGACCATCGTCTCAGCCCTAAATAGGTAATATGAGATTTCTTAAAAACATCCCTGCCGTACTGGCCATTTCCCTGCTGATGGCGTGTTGCGCGAAACACCAGCAGCCGCGCGAACCCATTTCGCATTCGCAAGGCACGTTCATGCGCGAATCTGTGGCACGCAATAAAAAACTGATTGCGGGTGAAGAAGGAAAAATCGATTCCATCATCAAGAGCGAGCCGCAGCGTAAGTATTTTGCCTCGAAAAAAGGCTATTGGTATGCGTATGAGGTACGGAATGAAAAAGACACGCTTCGGCCACGCAAAGGCGACATCGCGTATTTTGAATACGAAGTCAAGGATTTCTACGGCAACGTAATTTATTCCGAAGTGCAGAACCGGCCGCAAGTGTATCGCGTGGACCGGCAGAACATCATGATGGGCTTGCGCGATGGCATCAAGCTCATGCGCAAGAACGAGAAAGTGGTTTTCCTGTTCCCGTCGCACATGGGCTACGGCTATCACGGCGACAACAAACGCATCGGGCACAACGAACCGTTGGTGTGCACCGTCACGCTGAACAATTTTGAAAAAGACACCGAAACTACTCCCGAATAATGAAACGTCTATTATTTGCGCTGGGCATTTGCCTGACGCTGCTGTCCTGTAAAGAGGAAAACACCAACCTTCCGGACGGTTTGTACGCCCAGATCACGACCGATAAAGGCGAAATCACCTGCAAACTTTTCTATGAGAAATCACCGGTAACGGTTGCGAATTTCGTATTGCTGGCCGAAGGTAAAAACCCGTTCGTGAGCGAAAGATTCAAGGGCAAGCCATTCTATGACGGACTAAAGTTCCACCGCGTGGTCAATGATTTCATGATCCAGGGCGGCGATCCGGACGGCGATGGGTCTGGTGGTCCGGGGTATAAATTCCGCGACGAGTTCTCAGACCTGAAATTCGACAAACCGGGCATGCTGGCGATGGCCAACGCCGGGCCGGGCACCAATGGCAGCCAGTTTTTCATCACGCATGTTCCGACGGAGTTCCTGGAAGGAAAGCATACGGTTTTCGGTGAAGTCATTGGCGATGGCATGAACGCGGTAAACAGCATCGAACAAGGCGATGGGATCGAATCCGTGAAAATCATCCGCAAGGGCGAAGCAGCCAAAAGGTTCGACGCGCCGAAAATCTTCAATGACTATGTAACGACAGATTTGGCCAACCGCAAAAAGCAGGAAGCCGCCGATGCCGAAAACCGGAAATTATACGAAGAAAAATTCCAGGCCGTAATCGCTAAGAACGCAGCAGACCTGCAAGCAAAAAAAGCGAAAGCGACCAAACTCAAATCGGGCATTCATTACTATGTGATTACCCCGGGCAATGGACAGAAACCGAAGACAGGCTCACGCATTTTTGTGAACTATGCTGGTTTCCTGGAAAGCGGAAATATGGTGGACACCAACATTGCACCGCTGGCCAAAGCCAATGGTTTGTATGGTGAAGAGGAAGAAGCCATGGGCGTTTATCGTCCGTTGCCGCTGACAGTAGGGCAATACCGAAATATTTTCCCGGGTTTTGTACAAGCGCTCAACCAATTACAAATCGGTGAAAAGGCCCTGTTTTTCTTCCCGTCTGAACTCGCCTACGGGCCGCAGGGCTCAGGCAGCGTGATTCCGCCGAACGCCAATCTTATCTTTGAAATCGAACTCAAACAATAGCGAAATTTAATAACTGTTACCATGAAATTGAAACTCATTGTGCTGATGCTGCTGGCCGTGACCACAGCGTTTCCGCAGGCCAAGAAAAAAGCGCCTGCCGCAAAACCCAAAACTACCGCTGCCAAAAAAGTAGTGAAAAAAGCACCGGCCACGACCGAAGGCATTTTTGCCACCATCGAAACCTCAAAAGGAAATATCACCGTGGAACTGACCTACAAAGCCACACCGGTTACGGTAGCCAATTTTATTTCTTTGGCCGAAGGAACGAATACTTTGGTAGGCGAACAATTCAAAGGGAAGCACTTTTTCGACGGACTTAAATTTCACCGCGTCATTGCGAACTTCATGATCCAGGGCGGCGACCCGCAAGGAAACGGCTCGGGCGGCCCGGGGTATGCGTTCAAAGACGAAATCACCGATGCCAAGTTCGACAAAGCCGGAATTTTAGCGATGGCAAACTCAGGCCCGGCCACGAACGGAAGCCAATTCTTCATCACGCACAAAGACACGCCCTGGCTCAACGGCAAGCACACCATTTTTGGATATGTCACCAAAGGCCAGGATGTTGTGAACGCCATTGCACAGGACGATGTAATCAATAAAATTACGATTTCCCGTAACGGTGCCGATGCCAAAGCGTTCGATGCCGCAAAAGTTTTCGCCGACGACTACAAGCTCATGGGCGATGTAAAAGCTTTGGCTAAAAAACAACGCGAGGAAATGAAGGCCAAGGAAAAAGCGGAATACAAGGAAAAATACGGCGCTACAATGATGGACAAAACCACCCAACTCGCCAACGTACGCCAGACCGCAACCAAGACCGAATCTGGCTTGGAATACAAAATTGTCAAAGCCGGAAGCGGTAAAAAACCAGCCGATGGCACAACGGTATATATTCACTACGCCGGGTTTTTGGAAGACGGCAGCCTGTTTGACAGCAGCTACGCCGACGTGAGCAAAGCCTTTGGGAAATACGACGAAAACCGCGACAAGCAAGGCGGCTACAGACCATTCCCTTTCACGGCAGGAAAAAAAGACGGCCTGATTCCGGGCTTTATCGAAGCAATGGAAAAAATGAACATCGGCGACAAACTGGTGGCTTTCATTCCGGTGAACTTGGCTTGGGGTGAGCGTGGCTCAGGCGATGTCATCCCACCAAATTCAAATGTCATTTTCGAGATTGAGTTGCTCGATGAAATGCCGAAATAAAAAACGCCATCCCATAAAAAAATCCTGTTCCATGAGCAGGATTTTTTTTTGACATTACGGCTAAAACTTCCAGTCGAAATCATCGAGGTTTTTCGCCACGACGCCCAATTCCACTTTTGTCACTACGCCGAATTCCGCCTGTAAAATAAGCCAGTTTTCTTCGTTGAAATGGTTTTCGGTCATGTCGAATATTTCCGTTTCCCAGCCCTTAATCTGTTTTTGCAAATCCGACTTCAGTTTTTGTACATCGGCACCGATGACGCTAAAGCCAAAAAGTTCCAATTTGTCATGCGCACCAATGATATAGCCCAGCCGGAAATCCTCGTCGGCGTAAAACGTCAACCGCAACTTCGTTTCGTTGTAAAGCCAAATGATGTTCTGGTCTTCGTCTTCGAAGGAACGACTGGGTTTGCCGTATAGCTTTTCGACATCTGGGCGTTTCATGCCGAACAGGAGTTTATCGATGCCAGATTTTGGGGAGATTTTCATCTTTTCCTATTTAGATACCAAATGTAATTATTTTTACGTTCTGCGTTAAACACCAAACATGAAACGATTATTAGTGGCTGTGCTGATACCGATGCTTGTCGTCGGTTGCCGGAAAAACGACGTTACAAAGAACCATGTCGGTCAACACAACCTGGATATCGTTGGGGAATGGTTGCTCGATACCATCGACGGAGCGCGGATATTTGACCGGTACAACTTTGCCTTTCACTCAGACGGCACCTGTGACAATAAGAACGGATTCTATATGCGTATCGACCCGGGCACATCGGACCGGTGCGGAACGTGCAGCGTTTACATGGGTACGAAAGCCACTTATCAAATCGAAAACGACAGCCTTCGAATCACAGACCAAAATGGAAACCCGTGGCTCAACTTCAAAATCGACAAGATCGGCCCTGCCGAAATGGTGCTGATAAAAAGCTCTAGTTCCGAACGACCGAATTTGGCCAGGTATCATTTTAAAAGCGTGCCGCAACCGGTCGGCGAAAACGTACCCTATGATGCGGTCATCGTCACGCGCGGCGCATGTTTCGGAACCTGCCCGATCAACGGCACATACATCGATAAACAAGGGGAATTTTACTTCAATGGCATCGACTACAACTCCCAGAACAACTTCCTGACGTCGAAGGGCAACACCAGCACTTTCAAGGCATTCGAAAAACAGTTTAACAAGGCTGAGATCACGAAACTAAAAGACGGCTACTTTTACGGCGCTACCTGCGGCGAGACAAACTACGTGACATTCATCAAGGACGGGAAAATATACAAAACCGTCTCCGACTACATGGGCGCATCGCCTGCCCTGTTCCAACAGACTTATGAAAGACTCAGCTATCAATACCAAAGGCTGAATCTCGATTATGTCTACAACCCAAAGTTTGATCATCGGATCGGGCTGGGCGCATTTGAAGGAAAAAAGGAAAGATATTGCATGTCAGATTCCGAAGAATTTTACCTTCGCGTCCTGCTGGAGAAAAGTAAGACGTCAAATGCGGCATTTGAAGCGAAATACAAACTCGGTACGTTCAATTGGGAAGAAGTAACAGACAGCGTCAAGCAAATCGACACAGACGGACGGTACTTTCGCATCGTGATGCACAATGGGAAATCGCAGCAATATGATATCGGTTTCAATTTCATCGAACGCAACAAATCGCAACTCAAACCACTACAGTAACTGCAAGGTCAGATGCGGTTTAACCCGTTCAAACCATTCGTCCTTTAAAATACTCAGGATAATGCTGTCGCGGCGCGTGCCGTCTATGTTTTTCATGTTGCTGCGCAAAACGCCTTCCACGGTACAGCCAATGCTTATCATGGCCGCGATGGAGTGTTTGTTCAGGTTGTTGGCCCGGAATTCCACGCGCGCCATACCCATTTCCTCGAAAGCGTAAGACAGCAACAGGAATTTACAATGCTTGTTTAAACCCGTGCCGTGGAATCGTTCACCATACCAGGTGTAACCGAGTTGCAACGTCTCGTTCGCGAGTTGGATGTCATAAAACCGCGTACTTCCGGCGTATTCACTCGTGCGTTTGTCAAAGACGATAAATGGGAATTCGGTCTGCTTGCTTCGGTTTTCGACCGCCAGCCTGATGTACTCGGTAAAGTTCGTACGGCCGATTACGGGCAGCGAAGAAAATTTCCAGATGGCCGTTTCGTTCTCTGAAAACGATACAAGATGTTCGATGTCGTCCAGTTGCAAAGGCCGCAACAAGACGAGATCGTCTTCCAAAATGAGGTTTTGGTTGAATTCAAATGCCATCAATATTCAAATGTGCCGTACGGGCTTGCTATGGTCAGTTTTGTTGCTGTGGCCGCTTCTACCCTGCCGACGATTTGCGCTTCGATGCCGAACGACTGCGAAATTTCGATGATGTCTGAAGCGATTGACGCCGGCACATACAATTCCATCCGGTGCCCGCAATTGAACACCTGGTACATTTCCTTCCAGTCTGTGCCCGATTGTTCTTGGATGAGCCTAAACAAAGGCGGCACCGGAAAAAGATTGTCTTTGATGACATGCACATTTTCAACGAAATGCAACACCTTGGTTTGCGCACCGCCGCTGCAATGCACCATGCCATGGATGTCTTTCGGGGTATATTTCTCCAGGATTTTCTTGATGACCGGTGCATACGTCCGGGTTGGCGAAAGCACCAGTTGGCCTGCGTCTATCGGCGAATCTGCCACGGCATCGGTCAGTTTTACTTGCCCTGAATACACCAATTCGCCGGGAACGGCCGCATCAAAACTTTCCGGATATTTCTCAGCCAAATACTTCGCAAAAACATCGTGTCGCGCCGAGGTCAAACCGTTGCTGCCCATGCCGCCGTTGTATGACTTTTCATAGGTTGCCTGTCCGAAAGACGCAAAGCCCACAATCACATCGCCCGGTTTGATGTGGGCGTTGTCAATCACATCGCTGCGTTTCATCCTGGCGGTCACCGTAGAATCCACGATGATGGTGCGCACCAAATCGCCCACGTCGGCTGTTTCGCCGCCTGTGGAATGAATGGTTACGCCAAAAGTTTTCAATTCGGTGATGAGTTCTTCGGTACCGTTGATGATGGCCGAAATGACTTCGCCCGGAATCAGGTTTTTGTTGCGACCGATGGTCGAGGAAAGCAAAATGTTGTCGGTGGCGCCCACGCAAAGCAAATCGTCGATGTTCATGATGAGCGCGTCCTGCGCAATGCCTTTCCAGACCGAAATGTCGCCGGTTTCCTTCCAATACATGTAGGCCAAAGACGATTTCGTGCCCGCGCCGTCGGCATGCATGATCAGGCAATAGTCTTCATCGCCCGTCAAATAGTCGGGAATGATTTTACAGAATGCCTTCGGGAATAAACCTTTGTCGATGTTCTTGATGGCGGCATGCACGTCTTCCTTAGACGCCGACACACCGCGCTGCGCGTAACGTTTGCTTGGGTTTGTCATGGTTGTGTTGTTGGCGCAAAGATAATCCTTAATTGACAATGGATAATTGATAATTGATAATTTTTGGGCGTGCCGGCGCTCCGTAAACTACGCGCCGTCGCGCTGTCCGCACTCGCTTTTGCAGACCTTTGGGGTTTTACTCCACTGCGCTCCGTACAGTTCGGCTGCGCCTCGGGTTTAAAACCCCAAAGGTCTGCAAAGAGCTCAAACAATGCTGCCATCGCTCACGCAACCGCCGGAAGCTACTTCTCCACAATCATGATTTCGACGCGGCGGTTTTCATCGGCTTCCTCTTCGGTCTTTTCGGGAATCGGGTGAATCGGGCGCGAAATCCCGTAGCCTTTATAAGACAGCCGTTTCCGGTCTATCTTGTTGCGCAGCAAAAACATGTACACGGCACGGGCGCGCGCCGTGGAAACATCGTATTGGTCTTTTTCGAGCTGGCAGCAAATGTGGCCTTGTATTTCAATCTTGAGCGTCGGGTTTTCTTCCATCACGCAAAGCAAGTCATACAGTACCGGTTTCGACTTGGGCACCAACACCGCCGAATTGTTCCGGAAGTTGATGTTCTGCAACTTGATCTTGTCGCCCACTTTCGCATTGCGCACCAACTCCGTCAATGCTTTGCGGTAATCGGGCTTGGTTTCAGGCCTGATTTCCTCGTAGATGATGGTTACTTTCCGGTTCGCGGCTTGCTCTTCGGCCTGGTCAAAATCTTCCCCGAAACCTTTGCTCTCGTAATTGTCCTTGATCTTGATGCCTTTGTTCCGAAGGAAATGATACACTTCCCGCACGCGCTTCAAAGACAACGTGTCGTTGTAGCTGTTCGAGCCTTCCCAATCGCAATACCCGTAAATCTTCAATACCACGATGTTCGGGTTTTCCTGCAGCGTTTTCTCGATGGTTTCCACGGCGTCGTTGGTCAGGAAATATTTGTCGAAGTCAAAGAACACCTCAACACTTTGCTGTGTCGCCACAGGTTGCGCCAGCGAAAACAGCGGAAAAAGTACGATGAGTAACAGTTTTTTCATCGGTTCAGCTATCGGTGATTAATATTTCCACCCGACGGTTCGCGGCCGCCTGTTGCAGCGTTTGCTCGGGAATCTTATAAATCGGGGCGGCACTTCCGAAACCTTTGTAGCCCAAACGGTTCAACGGAATGCCTTTTTGGAGCAAATACGTAAAGATGAATTTGGCGCGGCGGTAGGACAGTTTCGTATCGGCCGTGTTCGGGTTGCAGCAAATGTGCCCGTGTATCTCAATGCGCAATTTCGGGTGCGACACCAAAACCTCGTACAACTCTTCCATTTTCGGTTCAGAGTCGGGCAATACCTTTTCAGAATTGAAATAAAAATTGATGTTGTGCAGCCGCACGATGTCGCCTTTTTTTACACCGCTAAACTTGTCGGCGATAGACTTGTCTTGCTCTGGATCGTCGAACGTTTCTTCGGCTTTCTGCGCTGTGGTTTCAACCGTTTTGGGCTGTACGAAGAAAATATCGACGCGCCGGTTCTCGGCCGCATCCGCCGATTGTCGGAAATTCTCTCCAAAAGGCTTTTTCTCCACTCCCGGACGAAGTGCGATGCCGTTCGCCGCTAGTTGCGCTGCTACGGATTCAATGCGCCTCGAGGCAAGCTGCACGTTGTAATCGCTGGCGTCAATGCTATCGCAATACCCGGATAGCTTCACGATTTCCGCAGATTGGTTTGCCTTCATCCAAGCACGGAATTGTTCCTGCGAGGCCGCATTCGGGATGTCGGCGTTGAAGTCGAAAAAGACACTGAAGGTTTCCTGCGCGGCCATCGGCAACGACAAGAGAAACAAAACCAAATGCCAGTAGCTGTTTCGCATCAGTTCTCTACAATCAGGATTTCAACCCGTCGGTTCGCGGCGCGTTCTTGTTCATTCTTTTCCGGCAACGGGTAAATGGGCTGCGTACTGCCGAAGCCTTTGTAGGACAAACGGCCTTTGTAAATATCGTTCGCAATCAGGAAATTGTATATCGCCTTGGCGCGCTGTGTAGACAAATCCAAACGGTCTACCGGCTGGCAACACAAATGCCCGTGGATCTCGATCTTGAGGTCAGGATTCTCCAGCAAAACCATGAGCAATTCGAACATCTTCCCGCGTGATTCGGGCACGATAGCGAACGTGTTGATCACGAAATTCAAATTCTTGAGCTCGAATTTTTCGCCGGGCTTGGCTTCATTTACTTTCCGCATGAAAACCGTGTCAAGCTTGAAAACCGTTGTCTTTCCGTCCGGGCTTTTGGTCTTGATTGTAGATTGGAACGCGATCTTCGGCTTCGGCGTTGGTTTGATCCCCAAGATTTCGTTCTCGCGCGGAATGTCCTTTTCCTGCAAATAGAAAATCACCGCTTTCCGGTTCTCGGGCTTGTTGCCCGACTGTTTGAATTGTTCCCCGAAACTGACGGTCTTGAAGTCGTCGCGTATCTTGATCTTGTCCTTGACGAGGTCGTAAATGTTCGCCACGCGACGCGACGCCAGCGTATCGTTGAATCCGGTCGTGCCGTCTTCGTCGGTAAAACCGTGGATCGCAACGATCTTTACTTTCGAGTTGGCGGCCATCCATTGCTGGAGTTTGGCGGTTTCGGACGCCGTAAGCGCAAACTTATTGCTGTCAAAAAAAACCGGGAATTGTTCCTGCGCAGAAAGGTTGAGGAACGTCAAAAGCATAACGATTAGGGCGTTGCGTAGCATTGTTCGTTTATTGGATAACGAAAGTTACGGAAAAAAATTGGTTGCCATAAAAAAAGCCCGCTTTGCAGCGGGCTTTTTCTTGATCCGGATTACTTCGTGAAAAGCAATTCGCGGTATTTGGTCAGTGTCCAGATTTCGTCGTCCACCAGCAACTCGAGCTTGTCGCAATGCTCGCGGATGATTTCAAAATATGGTTTCACCACATCGCAATAACTGGCGGCCATTTTCTCCGCGCTGGTCAAGGCGTTCGCTTTCTTGCGTGCTTCGGTCATCTTCTCGACGTTGCTGTTGATGCCTTCGATGTGCGCCGAAATCTCCTTGATAAGCCCAATCTGCTCCTTGGCGATTTTCTCAAAATCTTTCCCGAAGATTTCCTTGAGTCCGCGGACGTTCTCGATGAGCGTATTTTGGTAACGGATCGCGGTCGGGATGACGTGGTTGCGGGCGATGTCGCCGAGCACACGGCCTTCGATCTGGATTTTCTTGGTGTATTCTTCCAGTTCGATTTCATAACGCGCTTCCACTTCTACGTGGTTCATGATGCCGAGTTCTTCGAACAACGCAAACGCTTGTTTCGACACCTTGGCTTTCAAGGCTTCCGGGGTGGTCTTGCGGTTGCTCAGGCCACGCTTTTTGGCTTCTTTTTCCCAGGCGTCGCTGTAGCCGTCGCCTTCGAACAAAATGTTCTTAGACTGCTTGATGTATTCGCGCAATACGTTGAAGATGGCTTCGTCTTTCTTCAAACCTTTCTTGTCGATGAGCGCATCCACTTCTTTCTTGAAATCTTTCAATTGCTTGGCGACGATGGCATTCAAGGTCGTCATGGCGTTGGCGCAGTTGGCCGATGAACCGACGGCGCGGAATTCAAATTTATTGCCCGTAAAGGCGAAGGGCGACGTACGGTTACGGTCTGTATTGTCGAGCATGACGTCTGGAATCTTGCCCACGACGTTGAGTTTCAAATCTGTTTTTTCGGCTGGCGACAGTTTGCCCGACGACACGCCTTCGAGTTCAGACAAGACCTTGAACAATTGGTCTCCGATGAACACCGAAATGATGGCCGGCGGTGCTTCATTGGCGCCCAAACGGTGGTCGTTACTCGCCGAGGCGATGGACGCACGCAGCAATTCCTCGTAAATATTCACGGCCTTGATCGTGTTGATGAAGAAGGTCAAAAACTGGAGGTTGCTCATCGGCGTTTTGCCCGGAGCGAGCAGGTTTACGCCTGTATCGGTGGCCATAGACCAGTTGTTGTGTTTACCCGAGCCGTTCACGCCTTGGAAGGGTTTCTCGTGCAACAACACTTTAAAGTCATGGCGCTCGGCTACCTTTTGCATGACGTCCATGAGCAATGAGTTGTGGTCGACGGCCAAGTTGGCTTCCTCGAAAATCGGGGCAAGCTCAAACTGGTTCGGCGCGACTTCGTTGTGACGCGTCTTTACCGGAATGCCCAAATACATACACTCTTCTTCCAATTCACGCATGTATTGCAACACGCGGCTCGGGATCGAACCAAAGTAATGGTCTTCCAACTGTTGCCCTTTCGCAGAAGTATGGCCCAACAGCGTACGGCCGGTGAGCAAGATGTCCGGGCGTGAATTCGCCAGCGCTTTGTCTACCAGAAAATACTCTTGTTCCCAACCGAGCGTCGGGGTTACTTTCTTTACATTCTTATCGAAATATCGGCACACGTCGGTAGCCGCTTCGTCGATGGCATGCAGGGCACGCAACAACGGGGTTTTATAGTCCAGCGCTTCGCCGGTGTATGAGATGAACACGGTAGGAATACACAACGTCGTGCCGTAAATAAAGGCCGGTGAGGTCGGATCCCAAGCCGTATAGCCGCGCGCTTCAAAGGTATTGCGGATGCCGCCGTTCGGGAAACTTGACGCATCAGGTTCTTGTTGCACCAATTGGCCGCCGCCGAATTTCTCGAGCGAACCGCCTTCAAAATCGGTTTCGAAGAAGGCGTCGTGCTTCTCGGCAGTGGTTCCTGTCAAGGGTTGGAACCAGTGCGTATAGTGGGTTACACCTTTAGACAACGCCCATTCTTTCATGCCCATCGCAATATAGTCGGCCAGTTTGCGGTCTATCTTGCTGCCGTGCTGGATGGCATCGCGCACACCATTGAATGCATCCTTGGTCAGGAATTGCTTCATGGTGCTCTCGTTGAAAACGTTGGTAGCGAAAATGTTCGATTTTCTGTCGGCCTCTTCAAACTTAACCGGTTTTCTTCCCGATGCTTCCTTTAGGGCCTGAAAGCGTAATGTTGCCATAATTTTTGTGTTTATTAAAGTTTAACCCCTATTAATTTGTTGCAAATATATAATTTANCGCTTATAAAAATGAAATACCCCTAAAAAAATAGGGGCTAATTGTTGAAAAATATATTTTCATCGATAAAATGCAGCCAAATGAAATACTAAAGCGCTTTTTTAGAAGATAATTTCGGGGTATATTTGGAATCCTATCTATTAAGTATGATCGTCTGGGCACTTTTCCTGTTGGCCATTGCCATCTTTCTCGCGCTCGATCTGGGCGTATTCAACAAAACACCACACATCATTTCCAGCAAAGAAGCCGGAAAATGGACCGCCATCTGGGTAACGCTGTCTTTCGCCTTTTCGGGCATGGTGTATTGGTTGTACCAATCGGGTTACGTAAACAACCCGAACCACTTGCGCCCGGGCGACGCCGTGGTGAAATACATTACCGGCTACTTAATCGAGCTTTCGTTGAGTGTGGACAACATCTTCGTGATCGCGCTGATTTTCGCGGCCTTCAAGATTCCGCAGAAATACCAGCACCGGGTGTTGTTCTGGGGCATTATCGGGGCGATATTCTTCCGCGGCCTGATGATTTTCTTCGGCGTGCTGCTCATCAACAAATTCCATTGGATTACCTACGTGTTCGGCGCGTTCCTCATTTTCACGGCGGCCAAGATGCTGTTCAAGGGCGACGACGATAACTTTGACCCGAAACATTCATTGCCCTATCGCATCGTCGGCAAATTGATGCCCATCGTACACCATACCGACGGCAAGAAGTTCTTCCACATCGAAAACGGGAAACGATATGCCACGCCGTTGTTCGTGGCGCTGATCGTCATCGAAACCATGGACGTCGTGTTCGCTGTAGACAGCGTACCGGCTATTTTGGCGATTACTTCCGACCCTTTTCTGGTCTTCAGCTCCAACATTTTTGCGATACTCGGTTTGCGCTCGATGTATTTCTTCCTGGCCAACATGATCAAGAAGTTCATTTACGTCGAATACAGCCTGGTGGCCATACTCGCGTTCGTGGGCGTTAAAATGCTGATTGCCGATTGGGTCGAATTCCACGAATGGGTATCGTTGACGTTCATTGCAGTCGCCTTGGGCATTGGCGTACTGGCTTCGCTCAACAAAATGGCCGACGATGACCAAACCGCATAAAAAAAGGAACCCGAAAGTTCCTTTTAAAATATGTTTGCTGTTTTTTACAACCTGATGACATCGCTTTCTTTGATGCCGTATGCCTGGACCACCGCGTTGTAATCGTTCAGGTCGATGTTCATCCGGTTCTCGAAATAACCTGGAATGATTACAATCCTAAAGGTCTGGTTGTCTAAATATTGAGGTGTTGTGCCAATATCGTAATCGCCGCCGGCATAAATGGTGAAATCCACCGGGCTGAAATCAAAATCGTAGTCAAATTCGCCCTGAGGCAAGAAGAGTGTTCTTGGGATCGGCTGCCAGATCGGGGTTTGCGGGTCGATGGTTCCTGACAAGCGGTACATGACCACGCTGTCAGAATCATACGGCGCCAGTCCGAACTGGTTCCAAGTGTAAAACAAATTGTAACCCAAATCATTCGAAAAGCCGAAATCCACGTTCAACAACTCGATGACCTGCGCTTCCGGACCGGCTGGACCCCGCGGCCCTTCCGGACCTTCGCAACTTGATAATGCCGTAATGCCAATGAACGCCACGAAAAGAAGTATCTTTTTCATAATCTAATTTTTTAAAGGTTTATGCTTGGCCGACCGGCCGCGCGTCTAAATTACGGCTTTCAAAAACCAAACCAAAAATTTGCACCCCGATTTTGGGAAACAATTAAATACCTTTATGACCATGGACGCACCGCTTAAATTACATATGGTCTTGCTCGGCGGCAAACCCGCAGGCCGTCTTACCGAACAACACGACATCTTCTTCGGCATCGGGAAAACCATAAACGACCTTGTTCCGCAGATGAAAAAGTTCTGGCCGGACGTAAACCTGCACATCGATGTCTGGCGCGAAGTGACTTGCGTGGGCGAATTCCGCATCGAGGTCGTTCCGCGGGCCGAAAATACGCAACCTGAAAAGTTGTTCTTCCTGAACCTCGGCGGTTACAAACCCGGCGAATTCGAGGAATACCATTACAAGGAATTGGTCGTGGCCAGGTCGATGGCCGACGCCATAAAGCAAGCCAAAGGGACGGCATTTTACAAGGAGTTCGGTTTTGACGGCGCGGTATCGCACATCGACAACAAATATGGCATAGACGTGGACGATGCTTTCGAGGTGACCGACATCTTTGACCTGTTCACCAAAGCACAGTACGCCCTGAAGATCACCACCGGAGAAACCGCGCCCGATGCGCTGCACATCGGCTACCTACCGCTGAAAAGCCTATAAAAAAAGCCTCTCCGGGGAAAGGCTTTTTCAAGAACAGCATTGATTTTATTCCTTGATGATTTTGCGCACGAGCGTGCCTTCGTCGGCGGTCACCTTCACGATATAGATTCCGGACGCATGGCCAGACAAATCCAACTTGTCGGCAACTTTTGCGCCCAACACATTGTATATCGTGATCTGCTGGATGTTCAGGCTGTTGTTGTCCAGGTGCAGTTGGCCGCTGGTCGGGTTCGGATAGATTTGAATTGCCTCCATGACGTTCCGCGGATTGCCCAACAACTGCACATTGATACACTCCGACGTCGCAGTGCAACCATTGGTATCCATGATGCAGGCATAATTCCCGCTCACCGAAGGGCTGAAGATTTGGCCCGTTTCGCCTGCTATGGCCGCGTTGCCATTGTCGCAATCTACCCACTGGTAAGTCGTTCCGGCGACATCACGTACGGCCATAAGTGTCGTGCCGTCAGAGGACACTTCGGCAGTCAGGGCGTTTTGCGAATCGGTCACGATTACCGGAAGCGTAAACGTATCGGTCGTGCTTGGCGCGCACACGTTGTTGGTTACGGTCAAGGTCACGTTGTGCGTCCCCGGGCAGTTGAATTCATGTGCGGGCGCGTTCTCGGTCGAGGTGTTTCCGTCACCGAAATCCCAAAGCACCGAATCGTAATTCACGCTCAGGTTGTTGAAGGTCACACTCGCCGATTGGGTTTCGGGATTGTAATCTGCAGTCGGCAAATACGCAAACGCGGCATCGGCCGTAAGGCACTGTTGCTCATCGAGGTATTTCACGGTGATCGGGATGAACAAATTGAACATCTCGAATCCGTCGGCCTGCAACACCGGTATGCCGTAGTCCTTCGAAAACCATTGGTAGGAAACCGTTGTGGTAGGCACTGGAATCGTCACGCCCGATATCGTGATTTCGTCGGTACGTTGCGTCACGCATTTCACTTTCAGGACATCGGGAAAAACGCCCATCGGTGTGGTGAGCGAACCCCAGCCTTGCACGGTATTGGTGCGCGAGGTCGATAGCGAATAGCTGAAATCAGTTCCCATGTTGGCCATGTCGATCTCAAAATGTCCGGTGTTGGTATAGCTGTCGCCATAGTTCATCGGGAAATTGTAGAGCTCGTCCGGATCGTCATAGTCGACGGTCAGCGGGATCGGGATGCCCGAAATTTCGACGGTCATGCCGCGCATCTTGTTGGCCACACCCGAAGCGTTCACGTTGGTGTGCTCCACGATGTTGCTGATGGTGTATTCGCCGATGTTGATGTCGTCCATCACCGGCGAGGCCAATTTAAAATTATTGTTGAATTGCGAATTGCAGTTGAACAAATAAAAATGAGACAGGCACCAGGACAACTTGTACCCGGCGTTGTTCGGGTTGTTCCAGCCGGTCGATTCCTGCGACGCGGCGGTAAGGTTCGAAAAATTCCAATTGTAATTGGCGCCCGTAGCGGCAAAATTCGCCAGCGACGCATTGGCCGTACTCACGGTGAACTGCTCATCGGCCACCGCGAAATCGGCCGAGGTATACGTCACTTGCGCGACCGAAAAAATGGAACATAGAAGTGCTGGGAGAAATGTAATTTTCTTCATAAGCATGGAAGTTTAGTTGATAAAATAGCCCGCCAAAAACCGGGTTTAAAACCTCATTTCCAATCAAATAGACCGGAAACGGTATACATAAAGTTACTTTCGGGGTTTGGCTTGGGGAAACTTTTCCGACAAACAGGACACTTTCCGGACAAAATACACGACCACTGCCGCACATCGGATTTATTTGCCGCTAACCGACATAAAAAAAGCCGCTAAAGCGGCCAATAAATGTATTTTCAGGTGGAATTCCGTTATTCTTCCTCTTTCACGGGCACCGTCTGCGTCATGCGTCGGCGCGCTTCCATGTCCAGGAACTCCTGCTTCTTGCGCTCGTTGCGGTGCTTTACGTACAACACCGTGCCGATGATGACACCGAACTTCACCACCACAATCACTAAAATAATCACCATTTGGGCAACGGCCACTGAATCCATAACAAAGATTTATTTCGCCAAATAAAAGGCTTTTATTCCAACATTCCAATTTTTTTGGGCGTGCCGCCGCTCCGTGAAACTCCGCGCCGTCGCGCTGTCCGCAGTACGCGGTACTTTGCTCCCATCGCTCACGCGGCCGCCGGATGTTACATATTCCTGCGGTACTGTCCGCCCACCTCGAACAACGCCGAAGTAATTTGGCCCAGCGAACACACTTTGGTCGCTTCCATGAGTTCATCGAAAATGTTCTTGTTCTGGATCGCCGCTTCCTGGATGGCCGCGAGCTCGTCGTCTTCCTTGCCTTTGTTGGCGTTGTGCAAGTTGTCGAGCATGGCAATCTGGTATTGTTTCTCTTCCTCGGTTGCCCGGATGACTTCCGCCGGGATGACCGTTGGCGAGCCTTTCGAGCTCAGGAACGTATTCACGCCGATGATCGGGAATTCGCCCGTATGCTTGAGCGTTTCGTAATACAACGATTCTTCCTGGATCTTCGAGCGCTGGTACATGGTTTCCATCGCGCCCAGTACGCCGCCGCGTTCGGTGATGCGGTCAAATTCGGCCAGGACGGCTTCTTCCACCAAATCGGTCAATTCCTCGATGATGAACGAACCTTGTATCGGGTTTTCGTTTTTCGCCAAGCCCAACTCCTTGTTGATGATCAGTTGGATCGCCATCGCCCGGCGCACCGATTCCTCCGTCGGCGTCGTGATGGCCTCGTCGTAGGCATTGGTGTGCAGCGAGTTGCAGTTGTCGTAAATCGCGTACAATGCCTGCAACGTCGTGCGGATGTCGTTGAAATCAATTTCCTGCGCATGCAGCGAACGGCCCGACGTCTGGATGTGGTATTTCAGCATTTGCGCGCGCTCGTTCGCACCGTATTTGTTCTTCAAGGCCTTCGCCCAAATCTTGCGCGCCACACGGCCAATCACGGCATATTCAGGATCGATGCCGTTCGAGAAGAAGAACGACAGGTTCGGCCCGAACTCGTTGATGTTCATGCCGCGGCTCAAATAATATTCAACGTACGTGAAACCATTGGCCAGCGTAAAGGCCAATTGCGTGATCGGGTTGGCGCCCGCTTCGGCAATGTGATAACCCGAAATCGAGACCGAATAGAAGTTGCGCACGTTGTTGCGGATGAAATACTCTTGCACGTCGCCCATCAGTCGCAAGGCAAATTCCGTCGAGAAGATGCACGTGTTCTGCGCCTGGTCTTCCTTGAGGATGTCGGCCTGTACGGTTCCGCGCACCTGCGCCAACGTCTTTACTTTGATGTCGTTGTACACATCGGCAGGCAACACCTCATCGCCGGTCACGCCCAAAAGCATGAGACCGAGGCCATTGTTGCCTTCCGGGAGTTCGCCCTGGTATTTCGGACGCGCGATGCCTTTGTCGTCGTATTTGGCCTTGAGCACCTTCTCGACCTCATTTTCGAGGCCGTTTTCCTTGATGTATTTTTCGCAGTTCTGGTCAATGGCCGCGTTCATGAAGAAACCGAGCAGCATCGGCGCCGGGCCGTTGATGGTCATCGACACCGACGTGAGCGGATGCACCAGGTCGAAACCTGAATACAATTTCTTGGCGTCGTCCAGACAACAGATCGACACACCCGCGTTCCCGATCTTGCCATAAATGTCAGGGCGTACGTGCGGATCGTTCCCGTACAACGTCACCGAGTCAAAGGCCGTGGACAAACGCTTGGCCGGCATGCCTTGGCTCACATAGTGGAAACGCTTGTTGGTGCGTTCCGGCCCGCCCTCGCCCGCAAACATACGGCTCGGGTCTTCGCCTTCGCGCTTGAACGGATACAACCCCGATGCGAACGGGAATTCGCCCGGCACGTTTTCCTGCAGACACCATTTCAGGATGTCGCCCCACGCTTCGTATTTCGGCAATGCTACTTTCGGGATTTGGGTGTGTGAAAGCGATTCGGTATGCGTGGCAATCTTGATTTCCTTGTCGCGCACCTTGAAGGCATACACCGGATTCTTATACTTGTTGACCTTGTCGTCCCAAGTGGCGATGATTTCCCAATTGTACGGGTCGAGGTCCATTTTTACCTTGTCGAATTGCTGCGAGAGCAAATTCAGGAACACTTTGTTTTCTTCACCGGCCGCCGGGATTTCGATGCCGGACTTGCTGATGGCAGGCGCTTTACCGGCCACGCTTTCGATGGTTTTGTAAATCCCGAAAAGCTTCTGCGCGACTTTTTGCTGTGCCGAAGCGGTTTCATCGTACTTGCGGTTGTTCTCGGCGATTTCGCTCAGATACCTGGTACGGTGCGGCGGAATCACGAAGACCTTCTCGCTCATTTCCTTCGAGATGTGGAAGTCTGACGCCAATCCTGAATTGGTCTTTTCGTGGATCTTGTCCATGATGGCCTTGTACAGGTTGTTCATGCCCGGGTCGTTGAACTGCGAGGCAATCGTCCCGAAAACAGGCAAGACATCGAGGTCGGCATCCCACAATTGGTGGTTGCGCTGGTATTGTTTTTTCACGTCGCGCAGGGCGTCGAGTGCGCCGCGTTTGTCGAACTTATTGATGGCGACCAAATCGGCGAAATCGAGCATGTCGATCTTTTCCAATTGCGTGGCGGCCCCGAATTCGGGCGTCATGACATAAAGCGACACGTCTGAATGGTCCATGATTTCGGTATCGGATTGCCCGATGCCCGACGTTTCCAAAATGATCAAATCATAGTTGGCCGCCTTGATAACTTGGATGGCATCGGCGACATATTTGGACAGCGCGAGATTGGACTGCCTCGTAGCGAGCGAACGCATGTAAACACGCGGATTGTTGATGGCGTTCATCCGGATTCGGTCACCGAGAAGCGCGCCACCGGTTTTGCGTTTCGACGGATCTACCGAAATGAGTCCCACGGTCTTGTCAGGGAAATCAATCAGGAAACGGCGCACGAGTTCGTCCACCAAAGACGATTTTCCGGCGCCGCCCGTTCCGGTGATGCCCAGTACCGGCGTGTTCGAGTGTTTATTCTTATTGATGATGGTATCAAGCGTTTCGCGGGCCACGTCCGGGAAATTCTCGGCCGAGGAGATGATGCGCGCAATGGCCGTCGGGTTCTTTTCGTCCAAGTGGTTGATCTCGCCATTGAGTTTGTCGCCCACCGCAAAATCTGCCCTTTTCACCAAATCATTGATCATGCCTTGCAACCCCATGGCGCGTCCATCATCGGGCGAATAAATCCGTTCGATGCCGTAGGCGTGCAGCTCCTCGATTTCCGAGGGCAAAATTACCCCGCCGCCGCCGCCGAAAATCTTGATGTGGCCGGCGCCTTTTTCCTTGAGCAGGTCGTACATGTATTTGAAATACTCGTTGTGTCCGCCTTGGTACGACGTCATCGCAATGGCATTGGCGTCTTCCTGAATGGCCGTGTTGACGACTTCCTCGACGCTGCGGTCGTGCCCCAGATGGATGACCTCGACACCCGTGGCCTGGATGATGCGGCGCATGATGTTGATGGCCGCGTCGTGCCCGTCGAAAAGCGAGGCTGCGGTGACAATTCGGACTTTGTTGATTGGAGTATACGGTGTTGCTTGTTCCATGGTATTTGTAAAAGTGGTGCAATTTACGAAAACGATGGAGATGGCGCAAATGGCGCTGTATCCAACGTTTTCGTTGGCTGAAATAAGCAACGGGTCCTATTTGACATGCTGCTAAGCGGCGTGTTTCGCTGCCGCGGGCTTTCTTTTGTCTGCTGACAAAAGAAACAAAAACAGCTAGCGGCCTTTTTCTCCGCTTGATTTTCGACGCCAAGCCGCCGATCCGCAACCACAGCCGCTCGCGCTACGCACTCGTCTTCGTGGTTTGCTTTACATTTTTGCTTTCGCTACGCTCATCATGCGCGTCGTAGGCGGCTTTGGCTTGAAAATCCATGCGATGAAAAAGAATGCCGCGCCCACCCGCCGAAACAGCGTCTAAACCATGAGTTGCTTCCTAGCCGATTGTTTTGAGCATTCGTTTTTACACCTAGCGCAATGCACCCTCGCGTGCGCTGCCATCCTACTTGCATTTAAGCTTTTCCAACTCCATTGCGGACTTTTTGATCCCGGTCATAAACGCGGCCAAGTCTTCCTCAAATACGAAAATGCGCTGGTGGTCAAAGCCCGTGCGGGTTTTCTCGCTACAGGACATCCGGAGATACAACCCGTTGCTGCTTCGGGCAATGTCAAAGAAATACGTCCGCGACTTTCTGGCGAGTTTCAGGGTTTGGAGGTCTTTGGGCATGTGTTTTTTGCGGCAAGGTATCGTAGCCAATTGGAAGGCGGTTACGGTTTTGCCGTAAGATTTGTTAATGGACCATCCGTCCTTACTGCGATTGATCCATTTTTCACCCCGTATGTCAGATAGCCGACAATTGTGCGAAACCCCGTCGGGTATTTTTGAACAAAAAAACAACCATGAAACATTTGCTATTTGCGGTGGCGGCTATCCTGATGTTATCTTGTGAAGCCGAAGGCGACCTGACAAGGCGCGAAATCGGATCCCTGCCCATTGGTGCCGGGGCGGAACGGCTTTATTCGGGAACGTTCTCCGGAACGCCCGGGATCGAAGCCTCAGGCACGGCGGCCATTATCAGAGATGGCGATGACATCAAGCTGTCTTTTGAATACTTCCTGATTTCGGCCGGCCCTGACCTTAAGGTATATCTGTCAACGTCGGCCAGCCCCGATACTTTCATCAACTTAGGCGCCTTGGGCAACGGCATGACGCAAAATTACGCGGTACCGCCTGGCGTCGACTTCAGTCTATACAACCACGTATTGATCCATTGCCAGCAGTACAATCACCTGTACGCGGTGGCACATTTAAATCCTGAAGAATAAAACGTATGAGAACCATTTTCACCATCCTATTTTGCATCGGTGCTTCGGGTGTTTGGGCTCAAGGCTGCAGCGATGCGGGCATCTGTAGTTTCTCCGCGCCGCACGACACCATCGTAGTCAAGAAAAACACCTTAGAAATTACGGCGGTTGCCGGGGCCGGAGACGCCGACACCAAATACTTTTCGCCTTTCATATCCTACACGCGGGGCTTTCGCGGCGGATGGCAAGGATCCGTAAAAATCACCTCATCACTGGCCACCGGGCAATTCGGCGAGCGTGCCTCCATAGGCGACGCCTTCCTGACGGCTTCCTACGCTCCTGCCAGCACCAAACCGCTGCGGTGGTCATACAGCGGCGGGGCCAAAATCCCGTTCAACCGGGCCAACCTTAAGATCAACAACCATCCGTTGCCGCTGGACTACCAAAGCAGCTTGGGCACGTTTGACTTGCTGGCGTCGGTCAACGTGGGCTTCCGGAGCTGGGATTTCAGCGGTGCGGTCCAGATTCCGGTGATCGACATCAACGCCAATTCGTATTTTGCGGAATATTCGGGCACCGATGATTTCCCGACTACCAATGGGTTCAAGCGCAGACCGGATGGACTGCTTCGCGCGACTTACACTCTTGACCGCGTCGTCCGTGGGGTGACATTCAAGCCAAACCTCCTCGCGATTTACCATTTGGGCGACGACACCTATGAAGACGTTAACGGACAACGCCGGCCCATAGACGGCTCGCGGGGACTGACTATCAACGGCAATCTGATCGTGGAAAAAAACTTGACCTCGGGCAGTATCATCCTTTCGTTGGCTACGCCATTTGTTGTCAGGGATGCGCGGCCGGACGGACTCACCCGTAGTTTTACGGCCGCCTTGGGTTATATCGCCCGATTTTAGCCGCCATTATGCCCTTTATTTGCCTTCGAAAAGTGCCCGTTTTTTTCTAGGCGTCCGTCGTCCTAAACTCCATCCGACACTTTACCGACCGGGAGGTCAGTTGCTGGCCACAGATGGACAAAAAGAAAGGACTGCCCCTTTTGGAGACAGTCCTTTTTCCGGAGGATTTTTGGGAATTACTCCTTGCTGTATTCCATGTTCACATTCCCGGTAACCATAGCGAACAGTGAGGTCACCGAATTATAGATCGGATATTGCTGGTCGCCCTCAGACTGCATGGTGTTGCTCTCGGCATCGAGAAGCAACTCGGTAGCCACCATCGCGTCGCCCGAAAGGTGGCGGGTGATGATGCGGTCTCCCTGGCGTGTCCAGGTACCGGTTTCGGTCGTGGTGCTGCAGGTAAGCGACGTGCCCAGATTACTCAAGATGCTCTGCGACCACTCGCGCTCATAGGTGCCGTCGGCGTTGAAGGTAATGTTTGAATCCGCGTAACAATTAGACTCGGTCATGAGATTCATCGAGCTGTCGCCGTCATTGTCAAGGTCTTGCGCATTGCCTACCATAAACGAATTCAACCCAAAATTGCCGACCACTTCATTCATCGAAGTCATATCGATGTTGTCGTCGTCGTCCTGACCATTGCCGTTGTCGTCTTCATTTTCGGTGTACTTGGTGAACGTCAGCTGCAAGTTCCCCGTCAAAGCGGTGAATAGAGACGTCGCGTTGTTCCATCCGGTGTAAGAACCGTCTTCTTCGGTGGCCGTCAGCGTATGGTCGTCGGCGTCAAAGTTGAAGGTCATGTTCAGGCTGCCTTCGCCCGAGGTGCGGGTCGTGGTCACGGTGTTGCCGCTTTGCGTATACGTGCCCGAAGACACCATCATGTCGCAATCCAGGCTGGTGCCGCCGTCGGCCGCTGTGGTCATGCTCATGTGCTGCTCATAGGTACCGTCTTCACGGAAGCTGATCCATGACGAATTGTAGCAGCTGCCTTCGGTGGTCAGGTCTGTGTTGCTGTCGCCGTCATTGTCGAAATCCTGTGCGGTGGGCACCGCCATCCGGGAGAGTTCCCAAGTTCCGGTCAGGTCGTCGGTAAGGTTTTCTGTGTTTTCGTCGTCATTGCTGTCGCAAGAATAGAACGCCAGGCCAGCCGCCACTACACACGTTAGAAGTTTCCAATTTTTCATGGTGAGTAAGGTTTAAGTTTATTGGAACAAAATTAAACCTTGCCACAACGCCTAATTTTACAAGACTTCCCGGAGATGTTATAGGGTTATTACAGCGAAGGCGCCGAAAACGGTACTGAACATCTGCCGCAACGTGTGGTGATGGCGCGCTTTCTAGTAGTTTGTCAGCGGTCTGCCAAGGGTTACTTTCAGTAGGAGGTCTAAAGTTGGGGCGACTTTTTATTAGGAAGTTAGGCTGAATTTGAAATACTTGTTAGTATCGGTGATTGTGTACCGAGTGAGATATGCAATTCAATTAACTTGTAAGTTCATTAGCAATCATTTCTGCCTGTTTCAAAACTGTTTCGGTAGCTAACAGCTGCATATCCGGCGGATAACCAAATTGTCTTAAGATTCTTTTTACGGCTACTTTCAGTTTCGCCTTTACACTCTCCTTGATGGTCCAATCAATGGATGCATTGTTCCTAATGGTTTCGGTAAGGACAACTGCCAATTCCCGCAATTTATCAACTTCCATCAATTCGCGTGCACTGTCATTATTTGCTACAGCAGTATAGAAGGCATATTCAAATTCGGTCAACCCCATTGATCTTGCCTTATCATCTGTTGCGACAATTTCTTTGCTCAAGCTGATGAGTTCGTCAATTACCTCAGCCGCAGTCAGGATTTTAGCATGGTATTTTTTTATGGAATTCTCCAGCATTTCGAGAAACGAGCGGCTCTCTACCAAGTTCATCTTCGATCTCGATTTTATTTCGTCGTTCAGAAGTTTCTTCAGCACTTCGAGAGCAACGTTCTTGTGCTGCATCCCTTTCAGTTCCAGCAGAAACTCTTCCGAAAGAATCGAGATGTCCGGCTTTTTGATTCCGGCAGCGTCAAAAACATCAATTACTTGCTCTGAGACAAGCGCCTTGTCAATGACCTGACGTATGGTCGTTTCAATTTCTTCATCTGTCCTTCCTGAACCTGTTGCATCGAATTTAGCAAGCCGGGCCTTTACCGCTTGAAAGAACGACACTTCATCCTTTACGTCCATTGCCTGGTCATGAGGAATGGCAATGGCGAAGGCTTGAGAGAGTGCGGTCACTTCGTTGATGTAACGTTTCTTCCCGTCCTCCAAACCCAAAATATGTTCTTCGGCCGCCAATATCAAGGATAACTTTCTGGACGTGTCGGATTCAAAATAGGTTTCATATTCGAAGCCGTGATACATATTCGAGACCACTTCCAGTTTTTCCAACATCAGTGCGACGGCTTGTTCCTGCACAATGGTAGGGTCGCCTTTTCCGCCCGCATCTGCATAAAACGACAGTGCCTTTTTCAAGTCTGACGCAATACCGAGGTAGTCCACTACGAGGCCACCCGGTTTGTCTTTGTAAACCCTGTTGACGCGGGCAATGGCTTGCATCAGGTTGTGGCCTTTCATTGGCTTGTCGATATAGAGCGTGTGCATACTCGGCGCATCGAAACCGGTAAGCCACATGTCGCGGACGATGACCAGTTGCAGTTCATCTTCGGTGTTTTTCATCCGATTGGCCAACAGCCTGCGTTGTTGTTTGGTTGTACTGTGCTTCGAAATTTTAGCGCCCTCTGAGGATGCTGCGGTCATCACCACCTTGATTACGCCTTTGGTAATATCATCTGAGTGCCATTCGGGCTTCAGGGCAATGATGGCGTCGTAAAGTTCCGCGGCAATGCGGCGGCTCATGGCCACAATCATTCCTTTACCTTCGAACACCTCCTGACGTTGGCTAAAGTGTGCTACGATGTCTCTTGCGATGTTGGCCACGCGATTCTCACTGCCCACCAGCGCTTCAAGTTGCGCCCACTTGGCTTTGGCCTTTTGGGTGCTGGTCAAATCTTCCTGCGCCAACTCCTCATCCAGTTCTTCAACGAGTTTCTTCCCTTCTTCGCTCAGGTTTACTTTGGCCAGACGGCTTTCATAATAAATACGGACGGTTGCGCCGTCTTCTACCGCCTGTGCAATATCGTATACATCCACGTAATTTCCGAAAACCGCCGGTGTGTTGACATCGGTATTTTCAATCGGCGTTCCGGTAAAACCCAAATATGTCGCATTGGGCAGGGCATCGCGCATGTACTTGGCGAACCCGTAGACGATTTTCTTCCCGACGATGTTGCCACTTTCATCTTTATCATCAATTGTCTTGGCCTTGAAGCAGTATTGCGTCCGGTGCGCCTCATCGGCAATCACGACAATGTTTTTCCGTTCTGACAGCAACTCATACACGTTGCCTTCGTCTGGCTGGAATTTCTGTATGGTCGTAAATACGACGCCGCCCGACGCCACTTTCAGCAACTCCTTGAGATGGTTGCGGTCATCGGCTTGTACCGGAAACTGGCGCAACAGCTGTTTCGATGCCGCAAAGGTTTCAAACAATTGGTCGTCGAGGTCGTTGCGGTCTGTGATGACCAAAATGGTAGGGTTGTCGAGCGCCAATACAATCTTTCCGGTATAAAAAACCATCGACAGCGATTTGCCGCTGCCCTGCGTGTGCCAAACCACACCGCCTTTACGGTCACCGATGGGTTGGCTGCTAACGCCCGGCACGCCATAACTCTCCGGCGACTCCATCGCGGTGTGTTGCAGATTTGAAAACCCGGTTGCGCGCAACGTGGACTCTACGGCACGGTTCACCGCATAATACTGATGGTATGCCGCTATCTTCTTTACAGTAGAAATGGTCGTGATGCCCGTGTCGGCATCTTCCTTTTTCGATTTTTCGTAAACGATGAAATGCCGAATCAAGTCTATCAACGTTTGCTTATTCAGCATGCCGGCGATCAATGTTTCCAACTGGCTGACCAAGTGCGATGCCTCCGCCTTTCCGTCTGCTGATTTCCAAGTCATGAACCGGCTGAAACCTGCCGAGAGTGAACCGGCCTTGGCTTCAAAACCGTCCGAAATAACAGAAAACGCATTGTAGGTAAATAGTCCCGGAATAATGGCCTTATACGTTTCCAGTTGGCGGAAAGCCGACAGGCAGGTCGTCTTTTCATCTGCGGCGTTTTTCAGTTCAATGACCACCAACGGAATGCCGTTGACGAACAACAGGACATCGGGGCGTTTGTTGTGTCCGTTTTCGATGATGGTGTATTGGTTGACCACAAGGAATTCATTGTTTTCCGGATTTTTAAAATCGACCATCCAAACCTGTTCTCCTCGATTGTCTTCACCAACTTGCTGCGATACCGGAATGCCTTCCGTAAGCAACTTATGAAACGCCTCATTGTTGACAAGCAATTCGGGGGAAGCAATCCGCAAGACATCCTTAATCGCTTCGTCTAGAACATTTGGCGGTAAATGGGTGTTGATTTTACGCACCGCACCGCGAAGCCGCTCAATCAACAGCACTTGTTCAAAACTATCCCGTTCCGGCGTTTCACTGTCGGGTGCAATGGCGGGGCCGTACACATAAGTATAGCCCAACGCCTGAAGCCGTTCGATGGCGAGTTGTTCGATGAGGGATTCGGTGAGGTGGGTCATTTGAAAAGTTTTTCGATGATTTGTTTTATTTCGTACGAATCAATTCCACCGTCTGGCTTATCTCTAGTAATAATGAGTTGCTTATCGGCGTCGCTATTTTCAGTATATTCAACAATTCCACTTTTTTGATACCATTCTTTCTTTCGTTTCCATTTGCTGCGATATTCGTCATCTGTTAGCATTCCTAAATGCTCCCAATAGTAAATGATTCCCGTATCTGCATCTTCGATAGTGAAATCGGGATGGATTGTAATTCCTCTCTCATCGGTTATTGCGGCTTCATAAACATATTGAATTTTATTGTGATAGAGTTTATCCGCAATTATTACTTCAGACTTTGAAATCATAAACTCTCCTTTTTCAGACACTTGGACGTATTTGGTATCATAGAACTTTTTATTCACCATCTTCAACTCAGGAATGCTAAATAAGTCTGTCAACCTTCGACCAGTTTCAGAATACTCGCCTGTCGTGAACTTACGGTAATCATTAAAACTCCCTTGATGAAGAACAACTATTCTATCTTCCTGTCGCGTCAAAGCCGTATAAAACAGTTCTCTTGAAAGTACGGGACAAGGATTTGGCAAAATAAATAATACAGTTTTAAATCCACTTCCTTGAGCTTTATGTACCGTTATTGAATACGCTAATTCAATTTGAACATCACCATCTTCCTGAAAGTCGCTTTCCTGAAATGAATATGCGTAGTCAGGCTGTGATGAGAAAGCGATATATACTGGTCGTTTGTATTTTTTTTCGTCTGAATTCCATTGACCGTAGGCGCCAATATGTAAGCCGATTTCACCATTGGCAAAATACTTCAGTAAATTTTCGTCCGCGATCCTATCGGGGTTAAAAATGTAATTCCAAGGCTTATCCCACTTCAAGTTTCGAAGATTAATCACTTTATCACCGAAGACAATTCCGTCATCTCCGACTGGCTTAGGCATTTTGCGTGGCGAATTCCTTAATTGTCCATTGTATCTTGAATAATATTGCCCCGGAAATATTGCCTTTTCCTTTGTTTTGCCTCGGAAAGTCTTTTGAATTTTCTGATTCAGAACTTTCGTACCATATCCAGCCGTACGTGTCGGCGACAAAATTTGCCAATTCTCAATTTCTTTTGCCGAGTTAATATTAAATCCTGACCAACGATATTCTTCAATGTAATTTCCCCCGAGTGAAGCGTCAAAATTAGTTTGAACATCCCGAAGTACTTTATTTGGAAGGGATTCAAGTAACTTTTCAATTTCCGCATTGGTAACTTCAATTAAGATTTCTTCAAGATGCTTTACATTGTGCCATTCAATAAATTTGATATTATCCCATTCAGCCTCTTTGTTAGCGGCTATTTCCTTGAATATGTCGCCTTCGGCTTTTTTAATTTCGTCGTCGCTGAACCATTTGCCAAGCCTGACATCGAGCCGCTCGATTTCTTCTTCGGGCAAATTATCTTGATCGAATTGCCTGAATAACAATTTTAATTCGGCAATGCCTTTGCCTTCTTGTTTCAAAAATTCGATACAATCTACAAAAGGGCGCCCAACACCAATTGGCGGCAATTGTCGGTAATCACCGACAAGAATAAATCGGTCCACCCCTGCGAGACAATCCAGCAACGCAGCGAGTTGTTCTTCCGTAAGCATTGAGGACTCGTCCACTATGACGGTATCATAGCGTACTTGCTCAGCGTCAGGATTCAAAAAATAGCTTTGAGTTTCTGGATCATATCTGTCCAAAGAATACAAGAATGTCGCTAGCGTTTGGGCATCCTTTCCCATGTTTACCCGTGCCTTACCCGTTGGGGCAAGCCGCAAAATTGTTCCGTTAGCAATAAAATCTTGTTCACAAAACAGATTAAGCAATGTTGTTTTCCCCGTACCAGCAGGACCAATCAAAACCGATACGCGACTGTTCGATAAAGTTTCTAAGGCATTGGCCTTCTCTTGCCTTGCGCGATCGTCTCGTTCCTGATACCATTGCGGAGTGTTTAACTTAATCTGACCAAATTTATCATCAATAAGTTGCCGCCAGTTCTGTTCAATTTTAGGATCAACATTTCGTCTAACTCTTTTTTTAACGAAATTCTGAATCTTGTTCTTTATAGATTCAAGCCTTGTCAGCTTAAAATAAAAGCGTTCTTCCTGAGCATCAAGTTCGTGCTCCATGATTTCTTCGCTCAAAAATTCTTGTATAGCCATTAAATTTCTCAATGACGGATTGCATATTGGCAAAATTGGAAGCTCATCGAATTTTGTCACAAATTGAGAATCCGTCAATATCGAGTTACCGTTTAACGCTTCGGCTTCCAATAATTGAACTCCATATGCCCTAATTCGTTTCTGATCCAACGCCGAAGATATTTTAGTTAACACCGGCAATGGAAAACGTTCAAATATTTTCCCATCTGCAAAAACTGCTTTATCAATAACTGATACCGGAAAACTAATGGAATTTAACCGACTGGATTCGTATAATAAGTAAGGATTTTCCAAAAACTCAAGTTGAACCTTTTTTCGTTCATTGATAACCGTTGCAACCTGTTTTAAATCCACATTCATTCGGCTCAATAGCTGTAAAAAATCTTTTTCTTCACCGCTTAACATTTTCCAGGTTTGCTTTTCAGTGTCGCTCATATTTACCGCTATGTTTTTTGACAAAAATGAAGTGTCGCCTTGAAATAACGCATCGACAAAATCCCATGGATTTTTTATCACTTCTCCATTTGCATCGCGAATCAATTTATCCAGTTCCCAGGCTATTAAGCTACCATCCGCTATCTTTAAACCCGACAATACCGAGCCCAAGCCGGGAAATGGCCCTCGCATTTTCCATAGCCTTGATAATTCGGCGTCAATCCACCTGAATTGTTCTTCATAATTCTTATCGGGCAACAGCGCTTCAAACTTTTTTAGCTTTTCATGCAGGATGAGTAGCGATTCAATAGCCGAATCATTCGAAACCCATTCTGACCCATAAGAAAACTCGTCAAACGTTGGGGCGAAGGCTAAGTAGTCGGGGATATGGATCGTATCATCGTTCTCGGCGATTTTGAAAAACTCTTGGTAGGGTAATAAAAAGCCATTTTTAAAATCGTCGCGAATAGTATGATGAACAGGCCTTTCCCATAACGTACTGCGAAATTTTTTAGGGAGCGCTTCGTCGTAATCGTATTCTTTCAAGCCCCCAATTTCAGATATATGCCCGACACCTATCAATATCCGAGAAGTCGTGTCGATAAACGGGACGTTTTTGGCATAAATAAAAACCAGCGAACTGTTCGGCTTGATCGGTCTGATGAAAGTATTAAGAAGCGATTGCTGGTTGTCAATCTGTTGAACCCATCCATTTGCGAACCCCAAATCAGGTTCTTTATTCACATCATACGGAATTTGAAAGGCAGCAGCTTTTTCTGAAGTATCGTCGCTTGAATTCTTACGCATCCAACTATACGGGATAACGGAAAAACTATAACCGGGATAATGATAGGTGGTTTCCCTATAATGCCCGTAAAATTCGCTATTGTTGTCGTTCTTGGCGTACGGATGATTTACTTTTTTATAAATACTGTGGGGTGACATAAAATGCACCTTTTCTCCAACGCACGGCGGTAGTTCATCATGTGGCAACTCATGCAACCAACGCTCCGCATTTTGTTCCTCTAGTTCTGCGTTCTTACTCTCATTGATTCTCGGCAAAAACATACAAGAACCGTTTTCTCTTGGGTTGCAGCACACCTTGCCTTTCCAGCCTGCATCATGCCATGGAACTCTAACTGATAAGTGTCGCGTAGGGATGTTCATATAACGACTATTATTATTAAAATACTATTTTATAACCTGAAGAGCTGTAGGGTTACTTTATCATACCCTTAAATTCGTCAATTTTCTTAAAACCTTCAATCTTGGCAAGTGCTTCCAACATTGCACTCGTCCAAATTCCCGTATTAGGCAACTGAAACCATAAAGGATTTCCTCCCTGGCTCGGATAACCAATGTCATCACCGTACCCATTCCAGCGCATCGCCAGCCGTTCATCCCGTCCTTCCCAGATACCGTAAGCAACGGCAAAATCGCCATCGTCATAAATGATTGTGTGTTTATGAAATTTATAAGGTTTTACGCGCTCTGGTCTCATAATCCTTAAGTTTACATTTTCACCCGCACCTCCCCACTCATCAACTTCGGTAACAACGTATCGCGTAAGGCGGTGAGGGTGCGGATTTGGGTTTGGTCGGATTTACTTTTCTTAAACAAAGGGCTAACTGCATTTTCAAACTTTTCGAAAACGTAATCAGGAGGAGTTAGTATAGGCATGTTGTTCAAAACTTCGGTAGTCATGCTCGGAACAGCAGAGCCAACATTCATCGATGCAAGATCTTGATCTTTTAAGAAATAATACACAAATTTAGCGACAT
Source organism: Flavobacterium longum (assembly GCF_965137575.1). Classification (NCBI taxonomy): domain Bacteria; kingdom Pseudomonadati; phylum Bacteroidota; class Flavobacteriia; order Flavobacteriales; family Flavobacteriaceae; genus Flavobacterium; species Flavobacterium longum. The sequence continues at coordinate 124,730 of NZ_CBCRZJ010000008.1, forward strand.
TAGGTTTTTTCATTTCTGTATAAAACATTGTGTCTACCGTCCAAAATGGGTCATTCTGATACATAATATTATTTAATGTTCCCTTTCTAGGAATTAGCACGGATTCTTTTTCATAGAGCGCCTTTTCAGCGTATCGCATCAAGCCTCCGGAACCATATACGGGGATGGTTCCATCCGCAAGTGACTTATGGTCCTTACCATACTTGACATTGACAAAATCAGAAAGGGCTTTCTCCTCCCACTCCTCCTTCGCTTCCTCCACAAACCACTTCCTGAACAACGTTTCCGCCATTTTCTCAAGCGTGGCATTTTGCCGGTGCAATAAGTCTATTTTATCGTCTAGGGAAGAAAGGATGGCGGCGATGGCGGTTTGTTCGGGGAGAGGTGGCAAAGAGACCTCCAATGGATAAACATGATTTCTATTCAATGTTGGCACAGCACTACCGACATTGAATGATTTAAAATCAATTGTTTTTAAAAAATAATAAACGAAAATCTCATTATTTCCTTTAAAATCTTTAACATACAACGTCGTGTTGTGCGCCCAAAACTCATCTCTCCATAAGAATGAATTACCGAGATTTCCACTTCTGCCGATTGTTACACCAATACCTTTTGTAGTTGATTTGTTGTGGTAACCAATTATTCCATTTGATCCTGCAACCGGAATTTTACCATCAGCCATTTGAGTTTTTGGCAAATCGTGTCCCCTTTGCAATGTGATTATATCTCCTAAAGTACAATCCTTCCACTCTCCCATCTTCATCCATTTAAAGGTTGCGTACTCATCCATTGAATCTGGACCACATCGGTATCCTGTACCACCTTAAACCCAAGGCTTTTCTTTTTCAAAACCTCGCTGGCCTTGAACCGAAAAGATTTTTGAAACGGCTTTGATTCGTGGGTGATGTTGATAATCAACATGTCGCCGTGCGCCAACCCATCTAAATGGATGCGGTAATTAACCGATGTTTCCTTTCGGGTAGAAGGGCGTATGGTTCTCTTCCTGATGACTTCAGTCATATTATTGTAATTGCTATTTAAGTTGCTCTGCATCCGCTTCTTCTTCTTCTTCTTCTTCTTCTTCTTCTTCCACCTGCATACGATTTGTTACTTTCGTATGCCTATCTTAAATGATATGTATACGATTTCGCGTTTTTGTATACATATTGTTGCTCATCTGCATACGTTTGGTTGTTTTGTTATGCATATTATTCATGCACCGATTCTATCTGTTGGTCGTTCTTATGATTGTTCTGCGGTACAGAGTTCATCAGCAGGTTACACAATTGCATGTTCATATAATAGTTGGTCCTGCCTACCTTTACCTTTTCCAGCAGTTTGTGCTCTACCAGTTTGTTTAGATATTTGGTGGCCGTGATGCGTCCTACGCCTAGTGTCTTGCATACAAAATCGATTTTAGTATAGGGGTGCGAAAACAGATTATTCAGAAATTCATGCCTATAGCTTCTTCCCAGCAAAGGCCTTATTTTGTGTTTGTATTGCATCATCAGCGTCGATATGGCTTTTACCTGCGCGATGGTCTGCTCGGCCGTTTGCTCGACGCCTTTAAGCATGTAAAGGATCCAGGCCTCCCACTCGTTATCATCCCTGACCGCCTGAATTCTTTGATAATACTCAGCTTTATTGTTGATGACATAACGACTGAGATACAAAATAGGCAAATCGAGGAGGTTCTTTGAAATCAGGTACAGAATATTGATGATCCTTCCGGTGCGCCCGTTTCCATCATAAAAAGGATGGATGCTCTCGAACTGGTGGTGGATGATGGCCATCTTAATGAGCGGGTCTAGATCGCTGACGCTATCATCGTTAATAAAAGTTTGCAGGTTATCCATGTATCGCTCAATCGCGTTTTTTTCTTGAGGCGGCGTATAAACAATTTGGCCCACCTGATTTTTCAGCGTGGTGCCAGGCACGCTTCTGAAGCCTGCGCTGTTCTGTTCAAGCTTTTTCTGGATCTCTTTAATGCAGCTATTGAGCAATAATTTGTCTTTCCGGATGATTTGAAACCCTAATTTCACTGCCTCGGCATAACTCAAAACTTCCTTGGTCGACGCGGAAATGGCAAATTCTTTCATTTGCGCATCAGCTTTATACAAGTCGTCATGAGTGGTAACAATATTTTCCACTGCCGAACTATCCTTTGCTTCCTGCAATACGAGCGTATTGATCAAAATTGTCTCATTTGGGATGGTAAGGGCAATCCCTTTCAATTCGGCCAGCTTTCGGTTGGCGGCATTCAATTGCCGCAGTACCTTCCTGGTTTCGACATCGACGGCCAAAGGCAGCAAAGGAATTTCGTAACTCATGGCATATTGATTTTACCCAGGTTGTCCCTGATGATTTTATTGAGCGCCACTTCCTCCTTCAACTGTTCTTCCAACTCCGCTTTTAAGGCCGAAAAGCGTTCCACGAAATTGAAATCGTCTTCCTCATCGGGCAAACCTACATAACGGCCAGGCGTTAATACATAATCGAGCGATGCGACTTTTTCTATCGGCGCGGCGGCGCAAAATCCGGCGATGTCTTTATAATCGCCGTCCGGGTTGCGCCAGTTGTGGTAGGTGTCGGCAATGCGCATGACATCATCGTGTGACAATTCCTTCGTACGGCGGTTAATTAAATGCCCGAGGTTGCGCGCATCGATAAAAAGGATTTCCTTGCTACGGTCGCGGAATTTACCATTGCTGCGGTTGCGGCTCATGAACCACAAGGCCGCCGGAATCTGGGTGTTCAAAAATAATTTTGCCGGTAGGTTAACGATACAGTCGATCAATCCGGCCTCAACCAATGCTTTACGAATGTCGCCTTCGCCCGATGTCTTGGACGTCAGCGCGCCTTTCGCCAACACGACGCCCGCTTGTCCACTCGGCGCCAAATGGTAAATAAAATGTTGCAGCCACCCGAAATTGGCATTGCCAACGGGCGGAACGCCGTAAGCCCAACGCGCATCCTTGCGCATCAATTCACCGCCCCAGTCGCTCACGTTGAACGGCGGATTGGCGATGATGTAATCGGCCTTGAGGTCTTTGTGTGCATCATTGAGGAACGAGCCTTCGTTGTTCCATTTCACCTGCGACGAATCGATCCCGCGGATGGCGAGGTTCATCTTGGCCAAACGCCAGGTGGTCTGGTTGCTTTCCTGCCCGTAAATGGAAATGTCATTGACGCGGCCTTGGTGGTCTGCCACGAATTTTTCGGATTGCACAAACATCCCGCCCGACCCGCAACAAGGATCGAATACGCGGCCTTTGTAAGGTTCGAGCATTTCCACCAACAACTCGACGACACTCCGAGGCGTGTAAAACTGGCCGCCTTTCTTGCCTTCGGCGAGCGCAAATTCTCCGAGGAAATATTCGAATACGTGACCAAGTACATCGGCGCTCCGGGCTTTGGCATCGCCCAGCGCGATGTTGCCCACCAGGTCAATGAGTTCGCCCAGGCTGGTCGGGTCAAGATTCTGGCGCGCAAATACTTTCGGCAACACACCTTTGAGCGACGCGTTCTCGGTTTCAATCGCGTCCATGGCTGCATCTACCGTAACGCCTATGGTAGGCTGCTTGGCGTGCGACTGCAAAAAACGCCACCTTGCCGACGGCGGTACGAAAAAAACATTCTCGGCCTTGTATTCGTCTTTGTCTTCAGGGTCGGCACCGCTGGCCTCTTCGGCTTTTAACCGGTTGTATAATTCTTCAAATGAGTCGGAAATGTATTTGAGGAAAATGAGCCCGAGCACGACGTGTTTGTATTCGGCCGCATCGATGTTCTTACGAAGCTTGTCGGCAGTTTTCCACAGTTGTTTTTCTAAGGCTTCCTCGGTTACCTTTTTTTGTTTTGCCATTTTATGGATAAGGGTTACAATTGGTGCCGCCGTTCTTTTTGTGCCCGGCGTACGGTTGCTCAAACATAACAATATTTTTTGTATGCTATCGCCGTTTCAGACCAATTACATTTTTTTTCGGACGAATTTCTTTTTATTCAAATTGATGTGTGTGAAAAGTTTGCCCAGCGAAAAATTTCACACAAAATCCGTGTGAAAATATTTCCGTTGTAAAAAATCCACACAAAATGGTCAAGTTTTTGACACCGAAAAGCCATACCCGTTAGCCATGAAAAATAATTCCTCGATAACCAGACTCCTTGGTGTTACGCAACAGCAAATGGCGATGCTCCTGAGCGTGAGCGCGAGCCACTGGTCTATGTTCGAATCCGGCCAGCGTTCCCTCCCCCTCCACGCCACCCAAACCCTCGCCGCGCTCCTCACCCACGTCCAGCAAAAAACCGCCAAACCCAGTCCGAAAAATGTCGAGGCCGAGCAAACCTTGTTGAAGCGCCTGCTCCACGAAAACGCCTACCAGCAACGCCTGGCCGAGCGCAAACTCGCCGCGCTGGACAAGAAATTGGACAGCCAACGGCGGCTGCAACAAGTGGCGCAATACCTGGAAAACCAAAACCGGCAGGACAAAAAACTAACGCCGCCGCACCACAAGCAGCTCATCGCCAAGGCGCAAAAACCCAAACCCGATGACGGCACCACCCGATTCGCACTCGAACTCAAACTGGAACTGCTCGCCCTCGAAGAAAAACTGTTGCGGTCTAAACTGGAGCCCGGAAGCAATAAGGAATAGCGCATTTGCCGCCAAACACCGCGAATGCGCGAATTTCTAGCGGCCAATCATTCGCATTTCACCAATCGTAGGACTGCATCCTCTATTGCATAATCTTGACACGAGTGCCCAAGCCAGCACAAAATTCAATTGTGAAAACGTCATCCCCTTTTTAGCGCTGCGCCAGCGAGCTAAAAATATTAAACCCATTCCGTTTAGTCGCGCCATCGTTTGCGCAGGCGGGCACCTGCCGCGCGAAGACGGCGTAAATTTGCCCGCTGTCTGAGACGTAGGCGAGTTCGGGCAAATTAGCTGGCAAGTGCGAGCAGGTCGCCGAGCAAACGGGCGCTAGGCATTTTTGCTTCTTTTGTTGCCAGACAAAAGATGGCCCCGCCGGCAGGCGCACCAGAGCACGAAGTGTGACAAAAAGAATTAAGCTCGGGTTGAAAATCCGCGCCATCAAGGCAAAGCAGTCGCACCGACAGGTGACTAATGCGAGCAGATCGCCGAGCAAACGGCAAAGAAACCCAGCGCGGCTGTCAGGACGCCATACGCCTCATAAGTCAGGTGCGGTTGCGGCAAGGCAATTGTAAATGAATTTCAAACGAGTTGTTAACGATTTGTCAATGAGACAAATAAAAAGATTTCTGGCACACGCCTTGAAAACCGCCGGGCAAGTTCAACCAATAAAAAATAGAAATCATGAACTACTCAGTACACACCCTGACACAAGTAGCCGATTGCAACGTGTTGCTCGCCCTGGCTACCAAAGAGAAAGCTGACTTGACATTCAAGAGACTTTCTGACGAACGGATGACCGCAAGGTTCACCGAGACCGCCCTCGAACTCGACGCTGCCCTGCAAGGGGTAATTGCCGAGATCGCAGCCACCGAGACCATCATCAGCGTGTTGCCCGACGGCCCTTCCAAAGACGAGGCCATGGATAAGAAAACCAGACTGGAGTACAAGAAGTTCACCATCGAGAACAGGCGCGAAAGCTACGGTTCGGTAGCACTTTTGGAAAAGGAAATGGACCTGGCCAGGGTAAACCAGGAAATCACCGAGGTGGACGCTTTCATCACCGCCATCGAAACCAAGAAACAAGAATTGGCAGGATAATTACTTTACACCACGACAAAGCAGGCTCAGGCCTGCTTTTTTTATGCCGCCATGGCGGCAACACCAAATCGCGGTGTTCCGCAGCCCCGAAGTAAAACCTTTTCCCATTTTTTATACATTTGCGCGTCGCGGATCCAATGCGAGTCCACTTCGGGGCGCCGCGCAACGTGGGGAGGAAAACATCTGACCCACTACCTGCCGGCAGCGACGCCGGCAGCCTTTTTTGCGCTTCCGCAAATTCACAGAACCGAACGCTCCTCTCATTTTTTCTAGCCGCTAAAACACATCGATTTTACAGAAAGCCTGTTGTGAAAACGTCGGCCCTTTTTAGCGCTGCCCCAGCGAGCTAAAAATATTAAACCATTCCGCTTAGTGCGGCCTTCATGAAAATTGCGTGAAGAAAAACTGAGCCAGTGAGCGTTAAGAACTGCGGGCTGTTTGAGCGATAGCGAGTTCTCCGCAGTTCAGCGAAGGCAGCCAGTTTTTCAGCAAATTTTCATGCGCCGCCGCGTTTTGTTACTTTGCCGCGGTGCAAAGTAAGTCGCACCGACAGGTGACTAATGCGAGCAGGTCGCCGAGCAAACGGGCGCATCGCCTTTTGTTACTTTAGCTCACCCCTTAATATTTCACAGTAGTGTTCGCTCCGTTCGCCCTTCGGGCTCGGGTTGCGGCGAGGCAAATCGAGTTTGCGAGATTCAACGAATCCTTTAAAAAAGCAATGAAAACTGTGAGTTAAAGTAAGCCCAGCGGCAGCGACACAGAGCACGAAGTGCGACAAAAGAACTAAGCACGGATTGCAAATCCGCGCCAACTTCGCAAATCCGCGCTATCCTCATTACAAATCCACACCATCGGTTCCGAGCCAACACGAATTCACAAATTCAGCACTCAGACCACTTCTCCTAGCCACCAGCAACTAGCCACTAGCAACTAGCCACTAACGACTAGCCACTAGCAACCAGCAACTCGTAACCAGCCACTAAAAAACTAAAACCAATTCCCTATTTTTGGGAAAAATGGCGTGGCCCGACGCCGATACCATCAGCGGCAGATACATTCCCGCCCAGAAACTAAATTCAATCCTATGATTAAAGCCATAGTCAACAAGCATTCGGTCGCCATCTGCTTGGCCGCATCGGTGATTTTAATGGTCATCGCAGCCATGAAATATCCCGGAGGTTCGCTGCTCGACAAAAATTCGGTCGGGTTTGGCTGGTCAAAAAATTTCTTCAGCAACCTCTTTGAGGAAAAAGCGATCAACGGATCCGAGAATCCGGGCAGGATTTGGGCCATCGCCGGCATGGCATTCCACTCGGTGGGTTATGGGCTGTTCTTTATCCATATGTCCAAGAAAATCGCTTCGGGACGCTGGGCCGGTGTACTGAGGTTTATCGGTATTTTAAACATCATATTCATATTCTTGATTGCGACGCCCTTGCACGACATTGGGGTGATATCCATTGTCCTGACGTTGCTGGGCCTATTCACCGTCACCGTTTTTCTGCTGAAGTCGAGACGCCATTGGCTCAAATTCTTTTGTATCGCCTGCCTGTTGACCTATTACGGGTTCTTCATGTGCTTCGGATTGGGTTACCTGGACGCATCGTTCGTCATGCAGAAAATCTATGTGGTCAGTTCGATGCTGCTGGTGATTGCGCTGGAGTATTTTACAGGGCGGGATGACTTTATGGAATTAAGCGGAAAAAGTAAGCAAAAGCGATCTTAATGGCTACCGCCCGAAGCGCGAATAAAAACCTTCGCCGGATTGCAAATCCGCGCCATCGGTATTGCAAACGCATCTTAATACCGCTCACACCACCCGAACCGCTTGGCAATCACTTCATCTTTCTCGGCCTTGATGTAATTCAGGTAGGCCGTCGCCACCGGAGAAAGCGGTTTGCCCTTGAGCCAAATCAGGTACCAGTTTGATTTAATCGGAAAACCCTTTACCGGAATGATTTGCAATTGCCCGTTTTCGAGTTCATTTTTGATCCCGATCAAAGGCATGATCGAATAGCCAAGCCCGGCAATGACCGCTTGCTTGACCGTTTCGTTGCTGGTGAGTTCCATTTTCTTGATGACCGGCAGGTTGTTCCGCAACACGTATTTTTCCATGACGTGCCGTGTGCCCGAGCCCTGTTCCCGGTAAATCAGCGGGATGGACCCGAAGATGCTCTTGTCGTGCGGTGTCTTGCGAAACCGCTGCTGGCCGTTGCCCACGACGAACAATTTGTTTGGCATCAATTCTACCTTTTCCACCCGCAACTTGTCTGGCAAGACACTCACCAATGAAAAATCGACTTCGTTCTTTTCGAGGCTGGCGACCACTTGCGCCTTGTTGGTGACGTCCATCAATAGTTCTATGCCCGGGTTGCTGGTGATGAAATCCGCGACGAAGTACGGTGCCACATATTTTCCCGTCGAAACGACCGAAAGTTTGAGCTTTCCCGTGAGCTGGCCCCGGTGGGCATGCATCCTGAAATTGATGGCGTGCACTTCGTCCAGGATTTTTTCTGCCGACCGCGCAATCTCTTTCCCAAAATCGGTCACGTAGAGCTTCTTGTTTACGATTTCGATGAGCGGCACATCAAACTGCTGCTGAAAATTTTTAAGCTGTATCGACACCGCCGGCTGCGTGAGGTGCAACTCGTCCGCAGCCTTGGTAATGCTCATGGTTTGCGCGATTTTAAGGAATACGCGCAACTGGCCCAAAGTGTAGTTCATAAAATTTAGTTATGTATCACATTACAAATTTAAATAAAAACTTATGGAAAATATGCTACAACTTTGCGTCAAAATCAAAACACATGACACGCATTACAGTAGCCAAAGGCGACGGCATCGGGCCGGAAATCATGGACGCCACGCTGGCCATCATCAAGGCGGCGGGCGCAAAAATCGAAATCGACGAAATCGAGGTGGGCGAAAAAGTCTACCTCTCGGGCAACACGTCAGGCATCAGCAACGAATCCTGGGACATCATCCGCCGGAACAAGATTTTCCTCAAAGCGCCCATCACCACACCGCAAGGTGGCGGGTACAAAAGCCTCAACGTGACCACACGGAAGTTCCTCGGGTTGTACGCCAACATCAGGCCGTGCGTAAGCCTGCATCCGTTCGTGGATACCAAACATCCTAACATGGACTTGGTCATCATCCGCGAAAACGAAGAAGACCTATATGCCGGCATCGAGCACCAGCAAACCGATGAAGTGGTGCAATGTCTCAAATTGATCAGCCGTCCGGGCTGCGAGAAAATCGTGCGCTACGCCTTCGAATACGCCAAACAGTACGGGCGAAAAAAGGTGACGTGCTTCACCAAAGACAACATCATGAAGCAAACCGACGGCCTGTTCCATCAGGTATTTGACGAAATCGCCAAAGAATACCCGGACATTGAAAACGAACACTGGATCATCGACATCGGTGCCGCGAAATTGGCCGACACGCCCGAAGCGTTCGACGTCATCGTGATGCCGAACCTCTATGGCGATGTCATGAGCGACGTGGCGGCCCAGATTGCGGGGTCGGTCGGGCTGGCCGGATCGGCAAACATCGGTGAACAATGTGCCATGTTCGAAGCCATCCACGGGTCGGCGCCCAGACGTGCCGGGCAAAATATGGCCAATCCATCGGGGTTGTTACAGGGTGCCATCCAGATGCTCACGCACATCGGGCAGGCAGACATAGCCGAGAAAGTGCAGAATGCCTGGCTGAAAACGATCGAAGATGGCATCCACACCTATGACATTTTCAAGGAAGGTACCAGCACTAAAAAAGTTGGTACCAAGGAATTCGCGCAGGCGGTCATCGAAAACCTCGGGCAAAAACCATCGACGCTGAATGCCGTACGCTACGCCACGGATGTACAATTGCAGTTGCCAAAATACGTCCGCAAAGCGCCATCGGCCAAAAACCTCGTAGGTGTGGACCTTTTCGTCCACTGGGGCGGTTCTGACCCGAACGATCTGGCGGGAAAGGTGAAAAAAATCAACAACGCCGGCGCAAGCCTTACCATGATCACCAACCGCGGCATCAAGGTGTATCCGGACGGTTTCCCTGAAACATTTTGCACAGACCATTGGCGTTGCCGGTTCAAGCCGGTGGAAGGCAAACACATCGACAAATCACACATCGTCAAGTTGCTCATAGAGGCCGAAAACAATGGCGTGGATGTCATCAAAACCGAAAACTTGTATGAATTTGACGGCAAGCCGGCCTTTTCGCTGGGCCAAGGCCAATAAACCCAATCATTATGGATTTACAGTTACTGAAAGGACAATTTTCCGCTACCGATGCCATCGACCTGCTCACCCAAGTCGTGCAGGTGAAAATACAGTTCCACGAACGGAAAATCGAGCGGACGCACAACGAAGAAGACATCAAGATGCGGGAAACCAGAATCAAAGAGTTGCAAGACGGTTTGCATGCAGCTAAGACAGCATTGCGCAACCAGCAATCCTGCGCGCTGGAATCGACCATTTCAATACACTAAGATGAAACACGATGTAATATTCACGGTTTGTATGCTGCTCGGCGCCGCATGCCTCTCTAACGCGTTCGGCGCCGTTTGGCTGTCTGAACTGTGGGCCGGATCGTCCATCTTCTTTTTCCTGAACGCCATCAAACAAGGAAGCCATGACGCCCGAAAAAGCAGAGACTGACGTGACCATGACTTCGGCAAGGCATTATTTTGAGGACCGACACTTGGTGATCGCGACAAAGCACCGCAAGGAAGCTGTCATTACTCCGCTAGTAGATCGATCGCTGGGTGTCATTTCCCAAATCGCCGAAGGTTTCGATACCGATGTGTTGGGCACGTTTACGGGAGAGATTGAACGAAAGGACGATGCGCTCACCACCTTGCGCAACAAATGCCTGATGGCGATGGCGCTGTCGGGTTGTGACTTGGGCATCGGGAGCGAAGGGTCATTCGGGCCACATCCTACGTTGTTCTTTTCGCATGCCGACGATGAACTCGTGGTGCTCATCGACCAGAAAAACGGGCTGGAAATCGTAGCGCGCGAGCTCACGACAGAAACCAATTTCAACGGGGCATTCATCCATTCGGAAGCCCAACTGGACGCCTTTGCCGAGCAAGCTTTGTTTCCGTCGCACGCCCTGATTTTACGCGACAACAAAGACAGCCACAAGCAGGTTTTCAAAGGCATTACCGATGCCGATGCGCTGCGTTCTTCGTATCGGTACCTCATGGAACATTTCGGGACGGTGTACTCGGAAACCGATATGCGCGCCATGTACAACCCTACCCGCATGAAAGTCATTGAACGCGCCACGCGAAAGCTGCTCGAGAAGGTACACTCGTGCTGCCCGAAGTGTGACACACCCGGCTTTGGCATTACACAAGCCAAATCAGGCCTGCCCTGCCGCCTTTGTCATGGCCCAACCGATTCAACACTGAGCCATGTGTATACGTGTGCAAAGTGTCACCATACGGCCGAATCAAAATTTCCGCACGGCAAGACTTCGGAAGACCCGATGTATTGCAACAACTGTAACCCCTAAAGTCAACATTATGAAGACACATCACACAAACGACATCAGCATGAAAACGCACTACACCGACCTGATCCACGGCGATTTTTCCCGGGACAGCGCCAAGACGCTACTGTTCGACTTGATCCAATACAAGATCAATTTCCATCATTTACAGGAGTTCAGCGATGAGGAACGCAATGGCGAGATCTCGACACACTCCAAAAAAAGAATGGAAGAATTGGCCGGTGAGAAAGAAGCACTGAAAGACTTCCTGGATGCATTGGAAGTGCAAGACCAGGTCAGGATCAATTGCATCGTCACACTCCAAACGATTTAACGCGTTGCCCGAAAGCCGCGAGATTTAACCATTTGATAACCCTTTATTTGTCATAACACCAATATCCACGGCGACTTATTGTTCAACAAAAAAGACAAAAAATGGAAAAGAAATGGAAAACTAACGGCAACAAAAGCATTGATTTGCTTGTGCAAGGGCGGCCACGCGCCACGCTCAATCTCTCGTCAGATACGATTACTTTGCCCGACGGCACGGTCTATCGGTTAAAAAGAAAAGGCATTTTCCGATCGCGCCTGATTGTTACAGATGCCGCGAATAAAGAACTCACGCGAATCAAACCCGTTCGATGGTACGGCACCAGCTACAATTTCAGTTGGAAAGGACAGGGCTATGTGCTTAGCGTGGGCAACAATCCGCTGGCCGAATGGCGGATCAGTTCGGGCAAGAAACTTATCTTGTCGTATGGGCTGGATGCCTCGGCGGGGAAAATCCAACTGAAAACCGGTGGCACCATAGACGGCGATCCTTTCTTCGACTGCCTATTGTACTACCTCATCCGGCCCGCCTATCACGAACAATCGGGCACCGACGAAACCACGTTGCTGTTGCTCTTGACCGCTGCCGGATAACCAGATGTGAACCTGCCGCGGATTTACCGCATGGCTCGACGGCAGTGTTGCCAAATAACAATTTGATAATGTGGTTACTGGACCGAAATCTTGATTTCGGCGTACCTTTAGGGAAAGGTTATCGTCATGGAAACAAATTGGATAATTATTGGTGGCGTCATCGTTCTGGCGCTCGTGCTGATTGTCTATCTCGTGCGTAAGAACCGTGCAGACGAGAAGGAGGTGACGGAATTTTTCAATAAAGAATCGTCGAATTTCAATGATGACGAATCGGAATTGAATGATGAGCGATAAAGCCCAAGGGTTCGACAAAACAGTTGGCGAATTAATACCCAGTTCAATGATGAGGCGCGAACGCCAACAATCATGACCGTCGTGTTACCCTATTTAAGGGTATGCGTTAGCCCTACAAAAAAGCCATTACTGTCATGCGACGGGTTTCGCTCCACGCCTTTCGCGTTGCCGTTGGAAATGTGGACGTGCCGAACACCGAACATCACGGCGGTCTTCTCGGTGACGTTGATTTCGGATCCCAGTCCGTATTTGGTGAGCCCGTTCAGTTTCAAGCCCAATCTGCCATCCTGGTCGGTAGGTTTCGGAAACTCGGTTGCCGTGTAAACGAACCCGCCTCCTGATTCGAAATACAATCGCCAGCCCGGCTTGTTGAGCGCATAGAACCTGGCGAACGGCCTGATGGCAAATCCAGTCGTCTGGTTGAAATCATCCCGGGGAAAAAGCACATCCAGCTCAACCCCGACAGACATGAACTTCCTGAGTTGGTAGTTGATTCCCGTATTATTGCTTGGCAGGAACATATACGGATACTTGTAACCCCAAGACACGCCGATCTCATTGTAAAACGATAGCCTGCGTGCCAATGACGGGTCTTTCTTCATCAACAAAAGACAAGTTCCCACTGCCACGGCAGGCACAATAAAACCCATGGAGGTATGCAGCTTCAACGGTTCAAAACCGAGCGGGTTGTTGTACCAGCGGTCGCCATAGCTGTATTGCGCCGTGACCGTATGAAAAGAACAGATGAATAAAAGAACCAGGATAATTTTTTTTGTCATTTTCTCGCTTTTTTAAACCATGGGGACAGACTAGGTTAACGGCACGTGGTTTAATGAAGTTTCCGTTATGCGGCGCGAATATACGACTTGAAAGGTTTCCTCGACAAGGCTGACATCGAAGAGCTACCGGCTGGCGGGATACAAAATCTTGGTCAGTTGGGCAAAGCCGTTGGCTCCGGGCTTAAGATTGAGGTATTTATCGGCAATCCGGCCGTTGCGGTAAATGATGAACGTATTGGACACTTCCGGATTAATCTGATTCAAGTGGCACTCTGACTCGACATCCGAGAAAGACGGCACGTGTGTAAGGGCCGTGTGGGTGATGTTCAATTTTCTGCCCAAGGTTTCCAGTTGGGTGTTCCGCATGGGCTTGCTGTAACCCGATGGGTCGCCATAAATAAAGTAAACCTTCAAGGCGTCGCTTCTTTTGGCGGCTTCCTGCTCCAGGAAAACAAGCCATGCTTCGATTTCACTCCAGTTGGGCCGCGTCCCCACGAAATACAAAATACCGTCCCGACGTCCGTACTTGCACACCGGACAGGCGCGGGATCCTTTGTCGGGGCCATAGGCATGGAAGGGCATGAAAGACGGTTGCCTGTCGCCGATTTCGAGCCCTGAATACTCCGGCATTTTTTTTCCTGGATAGCCGGGGACATGAAGCCCCAACGTGATATCGTGTTGCATATACTGCACACCGCGTTGGGTCGCTACTTTTTCTATGCCACTGCCTCCTCGGTTTTCTGGCGGATATTTTTCGGTATATGGCAACAACAATAAATCGTCGTCGAAATTAATATCGTCCACATAGTACGGGTTGGCGAGGTTGGGTTCCTTCACAGATAAGTGGATGTGCGCCGGGATGTCTTCGCCCGGATATGGTGCGGGCCTGACGGTCGCGATGCGGTATCGCCCGTCGGGTCCTGTTTTTATCCAGCCGCGGATGTGCCCGTGACGAAGGGCCTCTTGATGGAGCCCGGGACCTGGCGTGTATTTGCCTGTATCATCGGTTTGCCAGTAGTAGAGGATGACACCGTCCGCCGGGGATTTCCCGTCGCGTTTGAATACAGTTCCCGAAATGACCAGACGCGTTCCCGGCTCATGCCAGCCAGCGCTCGTATCTGTTGGGAAGATCGCTTCGGGTATTCCCGCATACATGAGTTCGCAACCATCACAACCACCGCCGATGACTTCGGTTTGGTAGGTTTCTTTCTTGAACTTTTCAGTCGGATACTTTTGACATCCAATAAAGACGATGCTTGCCAAAGCAGTTACAATAAGGGTTTTTATGTCCATGGTTTTTTAGGCCAAAATTGTCGAGTTACGACCAAGAAAAAAAAACCAATGTTGCGACACGTGTTTATTCTATGGCAAGCCGTTGGCTGGCAGCAAGGGCGGCTTTGAAGGTTTTGGCATACACCCTACTTAGACGGAGAATACTACCATCGGACAGACCGATGTCATAGTCGCCGTTACGTCGGGAATGCACCGAGGCAACAAACTCGATATTCACCATGTGCGATTTATGGATGCGGACGAATCGCGCAGGATCAAGTCGCTGTGCCATGCCGGTTAAGGTGCCGGTCAAAAGATAATTACCCGACCGGTGCCGAATGTCTACATAGGGCGGGCTGGCAGTTACCGCAATGATGCCCTCAACATCCAATAGCACTTGGCTGTTCCGTCGACCGGTTACTTGAATCCGGCTGGGAAACCCAACGGCAGGCACCGCCCCGTCACCGTTTGACCTCGTCACGGTAACATATACGGCAACCGCGCCATAAATCAAGGCGGCGTAAACCGGGTACATGGTAAGTGCGTATCGAAAGGTTTGGCCATAACCGAAAACCTGCGGATAAAAAAGCGCCGACAATGCCCAAACCAATGCCGGGTACGCCAACAAGTGCAGCACGGCAGCAGCCAGCACCAGCAACGGAAGCCATCGGCGTGCCCTTGTTTTCGCGACTCTCCAGACAAACCACGGCAATGAAATGGCAAACAGCAACCAAAACGTACTGAACAAAGACGACTCCGACCCATAGAACCCCGTGCCATGGAATTGGGCATAGGTGTAATCGGTGGCCACGTTGACTGTCGCCAGCCCAATGGCCGTCGCCGTAAGGTAAACTGTTTTTGGTCCGTCGAATGGATGGCGAAAGATCTCTGCTGGCTTCATGCCTCGTACGTTGAGTTTCGTAAAGATAGCAAATAATGACACATACCAAGGGTACACAAATCGCTGCGCGGTCGTCCGCAAAACTGGGGCATCCGTTTACCCCAATGAACATGACATAAAAAAACAAAACTTTAACGGCACGCTCTTTGCCAGCGCGCCGCGCTTTAATAATTTTACCACTATGAAGAAAATCCTTATTCTACTCGCTTTTGTGCCGTTTGCCGCCAATGCCCAACTCGACGGCCTGCTCAACAAGGCCAAAGAAAAAGTATCTACCGTAACCGGCGTGCCTACCGGAAATACAGACATCGCCGCCGGATTGAAAGAAGCGCTCAACAAGGGCGTCGAAAAACAAGTCTCGAAACTCACCGCTGTAGACGGGTTCTATAAAAACGAAGCCGTAAAAATCCTGATGCCGGGCGAACTGCAAAAAGTCGATAAGACGTTACGGAAAGTAGGCATGGGCAACCTGGCCGACGAAGGCATCAAATCCCTGAACCGCGCGGCTGAAGATGCGGTAAAGGAAGCCACACCAGTCTTCGTGGCCGCCATCAAGAACATGAGCATCGCCGACGCCAAGAACATTTTGTTAGGCAAAAACGATGCAGCCACAAATTACCTCCAAACCGCCACTTCGTCTGAACTGTACAAAAAATTCCTTCCCATTGTACAGCAATCCATCGGGAAAGTGGGCGCCGACAAAATCTGGAATTCCATCATCTCGAAATACAACAACATGCCGCTCGTGTCAAAAGTGAACCCCGACATCAACGACTACGTCACCCAGAAAGCCCTTGAAGGCGTGTTCAAGATGATTGCCGTCGAGGAAAACAACATCAGGACGGATTTGTCTGCCCGTACTTCGCCGTTGCTCAAGAAAGTATTTGCGATGCAGGACAAGAAATAATTCAAAGTTCAAGGTTCAAAAGTTGAAAACCTTGAACCTTGAACTTTGAACCTTGCACCCATAAATCTCAATTACCATGAAAAAACTCCTCCCTATCACAATACTGTTCATCCTTTCCGGTTGCGCGGAACTCCAGCAAGCCGTCAACCAACTGCCGCAAGCCGGCGGGTTGAGCAACGCCGAAATCGCTTCCGGATTAAAAGAGGCGCTCAACAACGGCATCAGCAAACAAGTCTCGAAACTGACTTTGAAAGACGGTTTCTACAAGAATGAAATGGTCAAGATCCTGTTGCCCGACGAGTTGAAGAAAGTGGACAAAACCCTGCGCGATGTCGGGCTCTCGAGCCTCGCCGACGAAGGCCTGAAAGTGCTCAACCGCGCGGCCGAAGATGCCGTAAAGGAAGCCACGCCGATTTTTGTGGATGCCGTCCGAAACATGACCTTCAATGACGCCAAGAACATCCTGCTGGGCGCAGACAATTCGGCTACCGTCTATCTGCAAAACAGCACTTCATCACAATTGTACGCGAAATTCAATCCGGTGGTCAAAAAATCACTCGGCAAAGTGGGCGCCGATCAGGTCTGGGCCAACATCATCACCAAATACAACAGCCTGCCGCTCACGCAAGACGTCAACCCGGACCTCAACGATTACGTGACCAACAAAGCTATGGACGGCGTATTCAAAATGGTCGCCGTCGAAGAAAAGAACATCCGTAAAGACGTTACCGCCCGCACGTCGGAATTGTTGAAGAAAGTGTTTGCGGTGCAGGACAAGAAATAGTTCAAGGTTCAAGGTTTCAGGTCCAAAGTTGAGAATCCCGTCACCCTGACTTTGAACGTTGAACTTTGAAATCTTTAAAACTTTTGGTTCCCAGTAACATAGAAATAACACACCTTTAACACTGTATAATAAATTCCCCGCTTATCTTTGTTACATAATAAAGGGTTTTTATTATTTGGTTAGAGTTAGTTAAAAAGAATGCCGGTCATTGTAAAATGGCCGGCCTTTTTTTTGATCGTCGGTGGTTGGCCGTTCGACGTTCAACGTTCGACCTTCGACCTTCGACGTCAGTCATCACGACACAGGCTCGGCCATCCGCTGGTGCAACGCCTTGAAGTACGCGAAGGCTTTCACCAACCGCGAGCCATACCAGGAAAACATTTCGCCGTCCACGAAAACCGTTTTGGCGTGGTGCGTAAAACGGCCAATCTCGAAAGCGTCTTCGTCCTTGAACGGATAGGGTTCAGACGGCAAGAACACCACATCAGGATCGCCCTGAATCCTGATCTTCTGGATGATGATTTCCGGATAACGGCCCGGTGTTTTCGGGTTGCCTTCGTAGATATTCCTAAACTTGTTCAGCCGCAGCATTTCGTTGATGAAAGTATTTTCGCTGGCCGCCATATACGGGTTTTTCCAGATGAAATACGCCGCTTTTTGTTCAGGGAATGGCGCGATGAACTGATAAAAGTCGGTGCGCGCGAAGTTAATCTTGTCGACCCATTTCTGCGCTTCGGTTCGGCGGTTGAAAAGTTGCCCGAAGTCGGAAATCATTTGCAAACTGTCGTCAATCGTAACGATATCGGTCACCCAAACCGGGCATATTTCACGCAATTCGACCACCATTTCGGCGGTATTCTCTTCTTTGTTCGCGATGATGATATCGGGTTGCAAAGCGGCAATCTTCTCCTTTTTCACTTGCTTAGTTCCGCCGACGATGGCTTTGGTGGATTTCAAATGAAACGGATGCACGCAGAATTTCGTGATGCCCACAATTTCGGCTTCCAAACCCAAGTCGTACAACAGCTCGGTCTGCGACGGCACGAGCGACACGATGCGTTTCGGCGTATTTTCAAACGAAAGGCGATTGCCCAATTGGTCTGTCAAAGTCTTCATTTCCCGCTCCCGAAATGGTACAAATCGCGTTCATAGCTATTGTCAAACACCCAAACCTCAAAATCGCTGAACACGTTGCCGTTGCGGTAACTCACCAATTCCATTGTCGTGGTTTGGCTGCGGTAGGTCACGGTCTTTTTATTGCCCGCCGTTTTGGTCGAAATAAAACCAAAGCCCGCTGGTTCAATACCTGTTTTAAACGCCTCAAAAAATTCTTTGTTCCTGGTTTTGATAAACAGCCTGTTCTTGGCCGCCGTACCCAGTTCGTGGAAAACCGTCAGGTGCAACGTGGCCGCGTCGGCTTTTTGCGATGACATCATCACGATGTCGCCGCGTTGCGGCTTTTCGGAAGTATGCTCATCCATAAGCCGCCAACCCAAATCAAGGAAATATTGTTTGATTTCCGCAGGCGCTTTCGGCTGCAGTTCGGCCAATGCAGATGGCGTTACGGTCTGCGAAAAACCCCACGCGAAAAAAAGCAATGTCAAAACCAACAGGTGTTTCATCTCAAGGCCAATATCTTTTCCATTTCCTGCTGCACAATCAAGGCTTCTTCCCGCGCCTTTTCGGCAAAGTCGTCGCCGCCTGAGGCATAAATGATCCCGCGCGAAGAATTCACCAGCAACCCGATGTTCTCAGACATGCCATACTTACACACCTCGGCCAGACTGCCGCCTTGCGCGCCCACGCCCGGAACCAAAAGAAAATTGTTGGGAAGCATTTTACGGATATCGGCGAAATATTCCGGCTTGGTTGCGCCGGCCACATACATCAATCGGTCGGCATTTTCCCAGGTTTTAGAGGTCTCGATCACGTGCGCATACAACGGTTTGCCGTCGCTATCCTTGGTCTGGAAATCAAAAGCACCTTCGTTAGAGGTCAAGGCCAGCAGGATTGCGAACTTGTCTTCAAAAGCCAGAAACGGCTCCACCGAATCCTTGCCCATATACGGCGCCACCGTCACCGAATCAAAACCCATATCTTCTAGGAATGCCTTCGCGTACATAGACGACGTATTCCCGATATCGCCACGCTTGGCATCGGCAATGGTGAAGATTTCAGGATAATTCTCGTTCAAGTAGTCAATCGTTTTCTTCAATGATTGCCAGCCATTTACGCCGTGGGCTTCGTAAAAAGCTGTATTGGGTTTGTACGCCACCGCCAAATCATGCGTGGCATCGATGATGGCTTTGTTGAACTCAAAAATCGGGAATTCGGCATTGGCCAAATGCGCCGGGATTCTCTGGATATCTACATCAAGCCCGATGCAGAGGAATGATTTTTTTTCTAGGATTTGTTGGGTCAGTTGTTGTGAAGTCATGGTGCAAAGATAGTTTTTTAGGAGCTATTTCCGGCTGTTCGCTGTATCTTTTGCTCCGCTGCGCTGCGCAAAAGGATGCCGCTGCCATCCGGGCTAAGGGTTTGTCGAAGCCGCGACATCCGGCTTTTATTTTGGACTTTGTCCAAACCGAGGCATTTTTTCTTTTAGAAAAAGAAACAAAATATTGCCTACCGGCGGTTTACTTTTGGCTTGACCCAAAAGTAACAAAAGGTCAAGGCTGACGAACCAGTCTTGAAAACTACGTCAAAGCTTCGCTCCAATACCTAGCCGTTCCTCCTTTGGTCGTCACTCTACGGTATTTCCCGCTCAGCTTTATCCTTGTTTTCTGACGACTTGGGTTCGTAGGCCGAAGAACCACACCGAAACCATTCTGGAAACAATAGTGATTTGTCTAACCGAAAGTTGGTTTTGGAAGTCTTCTCTTTTCGGGCGCGGCGATAGCGAGCCGAAAATATAAACCCAATCCGCTTAGTGCGGCCTTCAGGAAAATTGCGTAAAGAAAAACTGAGCGAGTGAGCGTTAAGAACTGCGGGCTGTTTGAGCGCTAGCGACCCGAGCGCAGCGAATTGGCGAATTCCGAAAAAACAATATTGATCCATGAGCAGTTCTCCGCAGTTTAGCGAAGGCGGCCAGTTTTTTAGCGAATTTTCATGTGCCGCCGCGTTTTGTTACTTTGCCGCGGTGCAAAGTAAGTCGCACCGACAGGTGACTAGCCCGCGGCAGCGAAAAACAAAAGGTTTGGACAAGTCCAAACCAAAGAAAAACGCTGCGGCTGGCACCACATTGCGTTAGCGATTGCAGCGACATCCTTTTACGCAGCGGAGCGCAGTAAAAGATATAGCACTATCGAGAGCGAAGTGCAACTTTGTTCGAAGATATCGAGCGAAGCTCAGCGCGGCCCGCAGGGCAACGCCATAAAAAAAGCCGGTAAAACCCGGCCTGTTTTTTAGAACACTTCGCTTGCTTCTTTCAGCTTCTCTGTGTTATTTACCAATTGAATCTCGTCGATCATTTTCTGGATGTCGCCGTTCATGAAGTTGGGCAAATCGTAGATGTTCATGTTGATGCGGTGATCGGTCACGCGGCCTTGCGGGTAATTGTACGTGCGGATTTTGGCCGAACGGTCGCCGCTGGACACTTGGGACGAGCGCTTTGCCGCGTCTTCTTCCTGCTTCTTGGCGAGTTCCATTTCGTAAAGGCGCGAACGCAACACCGTCAAGGCTTTGTCTTTGTTTTTGTGTTGCGATTTCTCGTCCTGGCATTGCGCCACCAAACCGGTCGGGATGTGCGTCAAACGCACGGCACTCTTGGTCGTGTTCACCGACTGCCCGCCCGGACCTGACGAACAGAAATAGTCGATGCGCACGTCGTTCATGTCGATCTGGACATCGAATTCTTCGGCTTCGGGCAATACCATGACCGTGGCCGCCGAGGTGTGCACGCGGCCTTGGGTCTCGGTTTGCGGCACGCGCTGTACGCGGTGTACGCCGGCCTCGAATTTCAGCGTGCCGTACACGTCTTCGCCGGTGACTTCAAAAATAACTTCCTTGAAGCCGCCCGCGGTGCCTTCGTTCATATCGACAACAGAAGTTCTCCAGCCGCGGCCTTCGCAGTATTTGGTGTACATGCGGTACAAATCGCCGGCAAAAATCGAGGCTTCGTCGCCACCGGTGCCGGCCCTGATCTCGACCATGACGTTCTTGGCGTCTTCTGGATCTTTCGGGATGAGCATGAACTTGATCTCTTCTTCGAGTTCGGGCAACCTGGAACTGGCTTCGTCGAGCTGTAGCTTGGCCATATCGGTCATTTCCGGGTCTGAACCGTCCGCAATGATTTCCTTGGCTTCGGCAATGTTGCCCAAAATATTGACGTACTCGTCGCGTTTGTCGGCGAGCGCCTTGAGGTCTTTGTATTCTTTGTTGAGCGCAACCCAACGCTTTTGGTCGGCGATGACATCGGGCTGGATGATCAGGTCTGACACCTCATCGAAACGCTGCTTCACAATCTGTAATCTGTCTAACATTTCCTTGTGTAATTGGAGCGCAAAAGTACGAAAAAATGTCACACCGATGCAAGGTTGGTTGTGCGGTAATTTTCCTAAATTTGGGCAAGCCGAACCGATTTCCCCAGCGCTGCAAAACCTATGGAAGCCATCCACATCAGACCTGCCACCATCGACGATTTCGAATATGTGTATCAATTCATCAATACGCTCGAAGGCCAAGTGTTTGACCGTTCGGCGCAATGGGAAATTTATGTAGCAAACGCCAGCAACGCGAACAACATTTACCTCATGGCTTGGGCGCACGCCTTGCCCGTCGGGTATTTGAGTTGCCATGCGCAACACCTATTGCACCACGGCGGTTTGGTAGGTGAAATCCAGGAAATGTTCGTCACCGAAAACGGACGCGGACGCGGCATCGGGAAACTGCTTTTGGACCGTTGCAAGGAAATCGCGAAGGCCAATGGCGTGCTGCAATTGGAAGTGACTTCGGGCCTGATGCGCGAAGATGCACACCGTTTTTATGAGCGCGAAGGTTTCTTGTTTACCCACAAGAAGTTTAGTTTTGCGTTGTAAAATGAATATTATGAAGAAAATCACGATTGCCGCCGCGCTCGTTGCGACATTGACTTCTTGCAAACAAAGAAACGACACTGCCGCCGCACGCCAAATCGCCAAGGCCGAATGGCTCATCGGCGCATGGGAAAACAAAATGCCCAACGGCACGCTGAGCGAAAACTGGGAAGAGCAAAACGACTCGGTGTTCAAAGGCCAGAGTTTTTTCATCCACGGGAAAGACACCATCCATTCAGAAAGTATGGTGTTGCTCGAAGAGAAAGGCACGCTTATTTACCGGCCGACCGTAAAAGGACAAAACGCCGACAAACCTATCGACTTTAAATTGACCTCGGCGACGGACAAGCAACTCGTGTTTGAAAACCCAGGGCATGATTTCCCGCAAAAAATCAGCTATACGAAAATCACGAACGATTCGCTGGTGGCCGAAATATCCGGCCAGCAACAAGGCAAACCGGTCAGCGAGAAATTCGGCATGAAAAAGAAACCATGAGACTCAAAACCTTACTCTTACTCGGCCTTGCCTTTGGCGCGTGCCGCAATGAAAACAGCAAACCTTCGGCCGCCGCGCAACAACCGGAAAAATACGCGCTGATCAAAAAAGCCGATTGGTTCTTGGGCGATTGGGGCAACCAATCCGCCAGCGGAAATTACGCCGAAAGTTGGGCAAAGGCGAATGATTCCACGTACCAGAGCCGGGCTTCCTTCGTCGTGGGGAAAGACACCGTATTTGCCGAAACCGTAGACCTCGTCCAACGCGCCGACACGTTGCAATACATCGTTTCGGTTCCGGGGCAAAACGAGGAAAAACCCGTGGCGTTCAAGATGATTTCGGCGACAGAAAATAAATTGGTATTCGCAAACCCCACGCACGACTTTCCGCAGAAAATCACCTACACCAAAATCACGAACGATTCGCTGGTGGCCGAAATCTCGGGCCAGCAAAAGGGCAAACCCGTGACTGAGCTTTTCCCGATGAAGCGGAGATAATCAGCGGCGCGCCTCGAAATAACGGGCGAATGACTCGCAACTGGACAGTTCTTCCGCCTTCGGATACTTTTTGTAAAGCCTTTTATAGTACGCATTCGAGGCCAGCAATGAGTCGTAATTGACCTGCGATTGCTTTTCGTATCGCATGGAATTGTAGTCGTAGCTGAGTTTGAATTTCTCGCACCGTGTGGCCATCCGCAGACAAAGCATCCGGAATTTCTTGGTCTTGGCCTGATCCATCGCCTGCAAATAGTATTGCTTCGCAAGCAAATTGCCGTGGTATTCCGGCTCGTCGGGCATTTCGTCCGGTTCTTCATTGGTGGACCAGCCATAACGCCGCATCTGGTAACTATTGCCCTGATAATTCATGTTCAAGTAGCAAGTTGCGACAAGGAAACTGTAATAATCACGGTCTTTGTTTTTCGGGTCGTTGCTCCTTTTAAGGTAATCGATGAGCTTTTCGGTGACACCGGATTTGGTCAATTCAATGCTGTCGCGCCGCGTGATGAATTTCGGCGTATAAGGGATTTCGTAAAACGGGTTGTGATCAAGGTGTGTTGTTGCGCCAGCCGCTTCCGCTTTCCGGAAACTCGCCAACGCGTTGTCAAGCTGGTTGGTCCTGATGTATTTCATCCCGAGCAGGTCTTTCAACCGAACGTATCCGGTTTTAATAGCCGTGAACTTCCACTGCGAAAAATCGTCTTGCGCCGTGTTGCTTTCGATAGCCTCGAGTAACGCCGTGAGCTGGCCGGTTGAATACATGGCGTCGATGTAATCCATGTAGTCGTAATAATAGCGCCCGTAGTATAACTTTTCATTTTTGCCCGAACGCCACATGACTTCATCGGTGCTCAACGCGTATAACAGCGCGGCATCGGTCGTATTGCCCAGGTATTCCAGTTCGCGCCCGACAGAAAACAAGATTTTCCGGTTTTGTTTGGCATAGTCGCTCATCAAGAATGGTTTGATGTCGTTCGGAATGATGGCGTTGCCATTTGGTTGCCGCGCGACGAGTGCCAGCGCCCTGATGCTCTGTAGTTGGTTGAGATAATCCGGATTTTTGGAAGGTTTTTTCATCAGCACCGCAATTTGCTCCAGACATCCGTTGTAATTGCGCGTCAGAAAAGCCAGATGCGCTTTGGCCACAGCAAGCATTTCGGTATCTTTCGCCGTCCCGATTTTGGTGTTTCGGACAAAATCGAGCAATTGTCTGGCATACAAACGATCTTCTTCGGAACGCTGCAACACGACGCGTTCGTTGGCGTATTCTTCGCTGTTTTCGTCTTCCTTATGGTTGCCGTCGAGCGCAGGACTGAGGTGCGAATAATAGGGCGTCAAGATCCAATCCTCCACTTTGTTGATTTCGCGTTGCACCAAAAAAGGCAACGCAGCCGAATTTGGGTTATTCGCATGGATCAATTTAAGTTGATCCAGGGCGCGGTCTACCTTGCGCATCGTCATCAGTTCATAAATGTTGGCGATTTCTGTCTTGTTGCGTGCCAGCCTGAACAAAGCGTCAAAATCCGGAAAAACACCGTAGTCAAAATCGCCGATGACGCGGTTGCGCTTGTCGGGCGCATGGGCAAATACGAGCGCACCGTAATAATACCGCTTGGTCTGGTCTGGCTCGTGCAACAACCTGAAATACAAACTCCAATGATAGACGATATCCTCGGTTTTGGTATTGGCGACATGTGCATCGAAAATCCGGTTGACCAAAGCGCCGTCGTCGTTGTAATGCGCCAAGCGGATGGCCAGGAAATAATACCTGCGCTTCAGCTCGGAAGATTTCACTTGACCGGCGCGTTTCAGGGCTTCGTCGATCCATTGTTGGCGCTCCGGGATAGTGGCCGTTGCGTTGCGTTCCCACGGATCGTCGTACCGGGAATTGTACTTCTCGGCGCGTTTGGCGAAGAACAGATAATTCACCGCGTCATAGTCTTTGATTTTGTACAGATAGCTGATCATGGCATTGGCCGCGCCGGGCTTGATGGCGGTCGATGGCAAGGCATAAACCGCTTCCTCAATGGTGGCATTCGGAATCTTCCCTTTGCAGTACTTTGCCCACAATGATACATTCGGATAACCGAAAGCGGTGTCCGAATAAACATCGTCCGGGCTGCCGTAAAAGACGCTCGTCGTGTAGTTGAACAAGCTGTAGCCGGGATAGTCGTTGAGATACGCGTGGAAAAAACAATACCGCGTATCGCCCTCGAACGAATATCCGCAACTGTAACCCGGTGTCAGGCTAGTCAGTAAAAAGAGTGTACAAATGATTGATTTCTTCACTTTTATACAGTTTAAGTTGTGTCTGGTCGAGATGGAAAAAAGCGACCGTGATTTGATCGTCCAGCCGGACGCGTTTTTTAATGCGTGCCACGGCGTCGGCCAATTGTTTCCCGGATACCATTTCGTATTTGATGCGGTCGCCACGTCGGACATAAAACCCATCAACGACGATGTCCTGTGTGGCCTCGAACCACATCGGGCGCAAAGGCTTGAGCGTTTGGTTGAAATCTGATGGTTCGGCGCGCAGCAGCTTTGCGAAACGGTCGTTCTGGTAAACGAGCATCCAGGAATATGTCGGCAATGCGATATCGAGCGGCAACGGGTATTCGCTACCGAGATAGCTGTCGAGTTCGCGCATATCAAGGATTGAATTCGTTGATTTGTCGTCGAGCGGATTGTTCAGGCTGTAACACATCAGCATGACGCGATCCACAGGCGGCACGCCCATTTCCTTTTGGTATTTGTACGGATACAAACGTAACGTGCAGGAAATTTGCTTGCCCGAAACCTTCTTCAGGGCTTCCAGAAAATAGAAATAGTTGTCTTTCGTGGATTTGGTCCAGTCGCAATCCATTTGGTATTCGGTAATGGAATCTCCGGAGAAACGGCCTTGCCGGGCATATTTATGCAACAGGAAATTGACGTTGCCGGCCAGCGCATCGAGTGATTTTTTGGTCGCGTTGCGAAAAACCTCGTTGCGGATGAACACCGTCGGGACGATTTTGAGGCTGTCGTTGTGGTAATACAACTGCAATTTTGCCGTCGGCCGGTTGCCCAGAATGCTGTCTGGTTCCACCTCAAAAAACTTCACGTACAACTTACCGACGTGCGCCGCCTGAATCAATGAATCCTCGGCGCGGGAAATCTGCGAATCGCTTTTCCAGAAATAAAATGCCCGTTCTACGCGTTCGGCCCGATGCGACGTGCATCCGAGCAGCAACAGCAGCGCCACAAAACCCAAAAATCGTGTCATGTAAGATGTGGTTTCCCCTTCGCGAAATTCCGATTAAATGTAATAGGTTTTTCTATTGTGTATGCGGTTGTTCATATCTTTTTTCGTGGGCTTTCCGGATGCGAATCAAGTTGTTGAAAAATTCTATTAAGATTTGTTCTAAATAATTTTGTACAACGGTTTTCCGGGATTACATTTGCGGCGTTATTTTTATCAAATCTAAATTAATGTTCAAGCCTGCCCTTTTTGTCTCCGCCTTATTGATGGCCTGCAACCTCTCAGCACAAGACACCGCCCAGTACAATTACCCAGAAACCACCTCGTGGGACAACGACACAGTAAAAACAAAAAACGGTGATGTATTGCCCGAAATCACCCTGAATGCGCATCGTGAAAAAACAGCGGTCAGCGTTGGTAAAGCGGGCATTTCGCCGATGGATTTGCCACAGGCGACGGCGGTTATTTCCGGCGCCGTCATCGAAGCCCAACAAATCAATACCATGAGCGACTTGCTGAAGAACACCAACGGCGTGTACATCATGGGCACGACCGGCGGTTATCAGGAAGAAATCGCTTCGCGCGGTTCATCGATGGGAAGTTCGAACACGTTCAAGAATGGCGTGCGCTATTTCAACGGCATGAACATCGAAACCAGCGGTTTGGAACGTGCCGAAGTACTCAAAGGCAGCGCGGCCATCCTGTACGGAAATGTCACGGCGGGCGGCGTTTTGAATCTGGTGACGAAAAAACCAAGATTTGATTTCGGCGGCGAAGTAGGCTTCCGTTCGGGCAGTTTCAACGAATACAAACCGACATTTGATGTGTATGGCAGCCTCGACCAAAAGAAAACAGTGGCGTATCGCGTCAATGCGGCGTATGTGAATGCGCAGAGCTTCCGCAACGAAGTACAAGCCGAACGTTACTATTTCAACCCTTCGTTCCTGGCGAAACTCGGCAAGAATACCGAACTTTTAGTGGAAGGCGACTACCTCAACAGCACCGCCACTCCTGATTTCGGCGCGGGCATCGTCAACTATGAAATCGTCGATATCCCGCGTGAGCGATTTTTGGGCGTGAGCTGGGGTTATTACGATGCGCAGCAACTGACCACGACGGCGACATTGACCCATGAATTATCGGACCGATGGAACCTGACGTTCATCAACGCCATCCGTTACTACGATACCGATCTGTTCAGCAACACGCGTCCGAACGCTTCGGGCGGCACGGTTTCGGCAACCGGGAACTGGAACCGCAACCTGCAACGCAGCCAAGTGAAAGACAATTACTTCTTGCAACAGCTGGATCTGAAAGGTGAATTTGCCACGGGAAAAATCAAGCACCAACTCTTGGCGGGCGCCGATTCGGAACGGTACAAAACCTACACGACGGCTTACCTAGGTTTCTCCAACAGCAATTTATTCTATGGGAATCCGGCGCATCCGGAAGGCATTCCATATTACGACACCGTCAATATTTTCGAGGATTACGATCCGTCGAATGAAGTGGCGATCAACAGCCTGAACCGCAATACGCTGACGACTGTTCCCGTGAGCCGATTCGGGATTTACGTGCAGGATTTGGTGTCGTTCAGCAAGCATGTGAAACTTTTGGCAGGCATCCGTTATTCGTACCAAGACACCGAAACGCTCATCCGCCGTTACACGACCAATACCGACGACGCGCCGCTGAATGCCTATGACGACGCTTTTTCGCCGCGCATCGGGCTCATCATCCAGCCGACCGAGAACCAGTCAGTCTTCGCAACATACTCGAATTCATTCCAGGTGAATACCGGTACAGACATCAACGGCAACGCGCTCGAGCCGTCCATCATCGACCAATATGAAGTTGGCATCAAGAACAAATTCTTCGGCGAGAAATTGTTTGCCAACGTCACGGTCTATCAAATCACGAACAGCAACCTAGCCCAGATTTCGCTGGAAAACGGCAATACCAATTCAAATATCAAGGAATTGGCGGGCGAAACCCGTTCGCAAGGCGTGGAACTGGATTTGAGCGCCAACCCGATGGCCGGCCTGACAATCATTGCAGGCTATAGTTTCAACGAAACCAAATACATCAAGAGCAATACGTTCGTGGAAGGCAGCGAATTGCGTTACAACCCGAAACATACGGCCAACCTCAGTGCCAATTATCGCTTTGAAGCGGGCAAATTCAAAGGACTTTCCTTTGGGGTAATCAATACGTATTTCGGTGACCGATTTGCTGGAAGATCGACGACGGCGGCCAACCCGAACTACAAACTCATTCCGCTTGACGGCTATTTCCAGATGGATGCGACGCTGGCCTACAAATGGAAAGATTTCACGCTCCAGACCAAACTGGCCAACATCTTCAACGAACTCAACTACAACATCCACGACGACAACAGCCTCAACCCTATTGCGCCGAGAAATTATTCCGCCGCCATTAATTACACGTTCTAATGAAACACGCTACCGTCAGAAACCTGCACCGCGACCTCGGTTATTTTTACCTGGGATTGATTATTTCCTTTGCCCTTTCCGGCATCCTGATGAACCACCGCGACATGTGGCATCCGGAAAAATATACGGTGGAAACGCGCCCAGTGAATGTCGGGCCGATTGACGAAGCCGCCGTCACCGAAAAATACGCGAAGGATTTGGGCGAGAAACTCCAAATCAAGGACAAATTCCGCCGACACAACGTGAAGAAAGGCAATTTGCGACTGTCATATGAAAAGCATGATGTGGAAATCGACCTGAAAACGGGCGAAGGTGAAGTCGTGGCTTTCAAGAACACGCCATTGATTAGCCAGACCATGAAGCTGCACAAGAACACGTCGAACTGGTGGATTTATTACTCGGACATCTTCGGACTGTCGCTCATCCTGATTGCCGTTACAGGCGCATTCATGATCAAGTATGGAAATTTTACGTTTAAGAAGCGCGGCTGGAAACTGGCGGTTGCCGGATTGGTTTTCCCGCTTATTTTCCTGTTTTTGCTGGCGTAACCTACGATATCGTCCATAAAAAAATCCAACCGTTGCGTTGGATTTTTTGTTTCGGATCGGGAACCGGATCAATGCTGTTTTTTCCTGCGGCCGAGCCAGATCATCACACCGGTCACCGGAAGGCTGGCGACGAGTAAACTAATACAGAATGCGAGGATTTTACCCGGCAACCCCAAGATGGCGCCCGTATGGATGTCATAGTTCATGCGCAGGAGTTTGTCTGACGGCGTGGCCTCCGGGAAACGGCCGTAGATGTGCGACACTTTTTTTTCCTTGAGCGAATATTGGTCATAATACCGATAATCGATTTTCCAGTACGTACCCGATTCCGGATTGGCGTTCGCGGCGATGGACATGGTATCATTCTCAGGCGGATGCACTTCGATGGATTGCGCTTGAGGATAGGTGCGGCGCATCTGCAACCAGACTTTATCCACCGGGTTGGGCACTTTGTCCAGCAGGTTCTTCTGCGATCCCGGATCTTCGTACACCAGCGATTTTTCGCCACCGGCCGCCTTGTAATACGTGAACGCAAACCATTGGAAACCCCAAACCAGTCCGGTCAGGGCGAAAATCAGCGCAAGCCAAGAGATGTAAAAACCCGTGATGTTGTGCAGGTCATAGTTCTTCCGCTTCCATTTCATGCCGTCTTTCCAACGGAACCAAAAACGCTGTTTCGCGGCTTTTTTGTTCTTCGGCCACCACAAAATGATTCCGGATATGAGCATCAAGATGAAAATCAACGTCGCCGACGCCACGACGGTTTGCCCGAGTTCACGCGGCAGCCATAAATAAAAATGGCCGTCAAGGATGAAATGGAAAAAAGTCTCATCGAGGTTCACGGTTTCGATGACTTTGCCCGTGTAAGGATTCAGGTAAACAATGTAGTAGTAGTCTGGCTCGTAGCTGTAGAAAATGGCTTCCACCGATTTGTCGGGCGTGTTGTATTTGAGCGCGTGCAGCGTCTTATCCGGCAAGACACTTCGTGCGATGGATTCCAGCACAGACGGCGCCAGCATGGGTTTGGCCTGCCGCTCGACAAAGCGGTAATCCTGTGTGGCATTTTGGATCTCTTCCTGAAAAGCATAAACGCATCCGGTGATCGCGACGATGAAAACGATGACGCCCGTAATCAGGCCAAGCCACAAATGGAGGAATCGGATGCGTTTCTTGAACATGCTTTTCATTTGGACAAAACTTGAAAAAATTAAAATTTATAGGTCAAACCGGCCACGACACTGCGCAGGCGTTGCGGTGATACGGTTGACCAGCCCGAATAATATTCCTCATTCAGGGCATTGTTGAGCTTGAGCGTCACCAGGAATTTAGGCGCGTTGTACGACAGCGCGGCATTCAATACCGTGTACGAAGGCAGCTCGAACGAACCCGTCGTGGAACGGTTCAACGTCGCGAATTCAC
Organism: Flavobacterium longum; assembly: GCF_965137575.1. NCBI lineage: Bacteria > Pseudomonadati > Bacteroidota > Flavobacteriia > Flavobacteriales > Flavobacteriaceae > Flavobacterium > Flavobacterium longum. The sequence continues at coordinate 155,527 of NZ_CBCRZJ010000008.1, forward strand.
TCACGTAATTGCCGCCGAACCCAATCCCGAGTCCTTTAAGTTTTCCGGCCGTCAGCGCATAGCTCACCCACAGGTTGGCCGTGGTTTCCGGTCCGGCTTCTTCCGGACGCATGCCCACATACCCGTCGGCCGGGTTGTCCTTCACGACTTCGGCGTCATTGTGGCTGAAACCGGCCACGATGTTCAAACCAGCGATCGGGTTGGCGATGATGCTCACCTCGACACCTTTGCTTTCCACTTCGCCACCTTGCGATGGAATGCCGCCCACGGTCATCACGCGGTTCCTGACATTGATGTTGTAATAGCTGGCCGTAATGGCGATGCGGTCTTGGTACAGGTTGGTTTTCACCCCGAATTCATATTGGTTGGCGTGTTCCGGATCAAATGTCATGAGGTAGCTGTCTGGCGCCCCGGGCGTGCCCACCAACGACGGATCTACATTCCGGAATCCGTTCATGTAATTGGCAAATACCGACAATTTATCTTTAATGGGTTGGTAGACGACACCGAACTTGGGCGACAGCGCCGTTTGCCCTTCCGATTCCTCAGTTGACCATGAAGCCGTTTTCCCTTTGAAATGGTCGATGCGCAGGCTGGCCATGGCAGACAATTCGGGGGTGATGTTGAACACGTCCGACACATATGCGCTGTACACTTCCTGACGCGCATCGGACGCGCCTTGAAACGTACCGGCCAGCAAGTTGTCTGTACCGGCCGCAGTCAAGTCGCCGGTATCGGTGCCTGTTGACAACGAGACTTGCCCGTTGGCCACATAGCCGTTGCTGCTGTCGATAATCGATGAACGGTAGTAATCAAGCCCAGCCACGACGCGGTTGCGGAAATCGCCGATCTTGAAATCGCCGATGAAATTCTGCTGGATGTCCTCGGTAATCGTTTCCGAATTGAGCTTGGTGATGTAACGGGTAAACGAATCGCCATTGAGATCATCCCACAAATAATGATAGTAGCCGTCGGTCTTGGCGTTGCTGCGCGACAGTACGGTTTGCGACGTCCATTGGTCGGATAATTTATAAGTCATTTGCGCCTGCAATTTGAACGACGGATTTTTCATCGTCAACTCATTGCTCGTAAACGAATTGCGGTAATTCTGCTCGAAAAGCGTCATGCTGTTGAACGACAACGGGCCGTAGCGGTTGAGGAAAATCATCGGTGCAATGGCCGATTCGCTGCTCATGAGCTCGGCCGTAATCAGGAACGATAGCCTTTCATTGGCCGTAAAAGCGAGCGTTGGAGCGAAAAACAACGAGCGTCCGAAGCCGGCATCCTGAAAACTGTTCTCTTTCTGATACGCCGAATTGACGCGCAACAACACATCGCCCGTCTTGGTCAGCGGTACGTTGATGTCGGCTGTTATGCGATCCAATCCGTACGAACCGGTGTTGTACCCGATTTCGCCACCAAAATAATGGTAGGGTTTCTTGGTGACGATGTTGATCAGTCCGCCATAGGAAATGACGCTGCTGCCGAACAACGTGCCCGACGGACCTTTGATGACTTCGATGTTGTCTACATTGGCCGGATCTAGGCTGCCGTTGGTAAGACCGGGCAACCCGTTGAGCATGGTGGGCTGCACCGAGAATCCGCGCATGGAATAATATTCGGCACCGTCGCCGCCGCGGCCTGTTGATTCCCACAGACGGGTGACACCAGTGGCATTCTTGAGCGCGTCGTTGAAATTGGTGACGGCTTGTTCCTTGAGCAATTCGGCCGAAATGGCGTTGTAAACCTGCGGGTTTTCGAGGTCTTTCAGCGGCAACTTGCCCACGGTGGTGCTTTCCTTCCTTTTGAATTTGTTGTTTGGATTCGTCAGGACAACCTCAGTCAGGCTCTGAATGGAATCTTTTTTTGTGGCTTGATTTTCCTGGGCTAAAGCGGGCGAACCCGTCGCAAGTGCGCAAATAAAAACCGCACCTCTCAGTGCAGTTTTCGGTATGGTTTTGTAATAGGGAAACATTTATATTTATTTAGAATGAATTAAAACAACGCAAATGTACAAGTCAAATTCAATCTATGCAACACTATTTAGACTAAATCTTAATAATATTTTACAAATGATTGATTGCGATGCGGTTACTATATAAAACGGAAACAATATCCGCAGAAGGATTTGCGTTCGTAAAGAACAAACCATCAAAAAACCAATATCATGGCCGAATTACAACACACCGGCGGCGCAAAGACCAAGAAGATCAGAAGCCGCAAACTCAATGCAAAAGTCGATTTGACCGCAATGGTCGATTTGGCGTTCCTGCTGATCACCTTTTTCATGCTCACGACCACGTTGAGCAAACCGAAATCGATGGCGCTCCTCATGCCCGACAAGGACGGACAAGCCGGAAAAGTGGATGAAAACCGTACGCTCACCATTTTAATCGGTGCAGACGACAAAGCGCGATGCTACATGGGCATCGCCGGAAACCAGAAGCTTAGGGAAGTGGCAATCGGTACAAGGGAATTGCGCAATGAAATCAAGCAAGCCAAGCAAAAAGCCCACGCCTATTCCATCGCCAACAACAAGCCTGACGGATTGATCGTGATCATCAAACCAGACAAGACGTCCAACTACGGCAATCTGGTGGATGTGCTCGACGAAATGGAAATCAACGACGTGGCCACGTATGCGATTGCGGATATCGAAAAGAAGGAGATTGCGATGCTTAGGTAGAAATTTAAAGTTTGAAGTTCAAAGTTCAATGTTGCTTACACTAGTCAAACCTTGAACTTTGAACTTTGAACCTTGAACCTTGTTTTAATTCTTCTCCGGAATATTCTTCAAAATCTCCAACACGAACTTCCAATACTTTTGTGCCGAAGAAATGCTGGCGCGCTCGTCCGGTGAATGCGCACCGTGAATGGTCGGGCCGAAGGAAATCATGTCCATACCGGGATAATTCGTGCCCAAGATGCCACATTCCAGCCCGGCGTGGCAGGCCACGACTTTAGGGCTTTCGCCGTTGTTCTGTTTCTTGTAGATATCGATCAGGATTTCGAGGATTTCGGAATTGACGTTTGGCGTCCAGCCCGGATATGAACCGGAGAATTCCACTTCGCAACCGCACAATTCGAAGGCGGCGCGCAAGGCATTAGCCAAATCCATTTTTGACGATTCCACAGACGAACGCGTCAAACAACCCACCGTGATTTCGCCATCTTTGATGACCACGCGCGCGATGTTGTTCGAGGTTTCTACCAGATCGGCCATGTCTGCGCTCATGCGATACACGCCGTTGTGCGCTGCGTAAATGGACCGCAGAATGCCTTCCTGAACGCCCAAGTCCATGACTTTTGCCGGCAAATCCGATTTCTTGATTTCAATTTCAAGTTTCGGCTCGGTGGTTTTGTATTCGGCTTTGATATCGCCGATGATTTCCTGCATGTCGAACACATAGGCTTCGTCGTACATGCCGGCCACGATGACTTTCGCCACACTTTCGCGCGGAATGGCATTGCGCAGGCTGCCGCCGTTGACCTCGGCAATCTGCAACCCGAAATTTTCAAAACCGTCAAACAACAAACGGTTCATAATCTTGTTCGCGTTGCCCAGACCTTCGTGGATTTGCATGCCCGAATGGCCGCCGTTCAATCCTTTTACCGTTATCGTGTAGCCAACCGAACCTTCCGGTACGGCTTCTTCCTTATAACTTCTCTTGGCCGTGACGTCAATGCCGCCGGCGCAACCGATGTCGATTTCGTCGTCCTCCTCGGTATCCAGGTTCAACAGGATTTCGCCCTTGAGAATGCCGCCTTTGAGGTTGAGCGCGCCGGTCATGCCGGTTTCTTCATCCACGGTGAACAATGCGTCAATGGCCGGATGCGGAATGTCTTTGGATTCCAGTATGGCCATGATCGTGGCCACGCCCAAACCGTTGTCTGCGCCGAGTGTCGTGCCGCGTGCGCGTACCCAATCGCCGTCGATGTACATGTCGATGCCTTGCGTGTCAAAGTCAAAAACGGTGTCGTTGTTTTTTTGGTGCACCATATCGAGGTGGCCTTGCATGACGATGGTCTTGCGGTTTTCCATGCCCGGGGTAGCAGGTTTGCGGATGATGACGTTGCGGATGTCGTCCTCAAAAGTCTCCAGCCCGAGATCATTGCCGAATTTTTTCATGAATTCGATGACGCGGTCTTCTTTCTTAGACGGACGCGGTACGGCATTCAAATCGGCGAATTTATTCCAGAGTGCTTTGGGTTCGAGGTTGCGGATGTCGTTCATTAGTGGCTAGTGGTTAGTGGCTAGATGTTATATCTAGCCTCATGATTATACTTTATTGCGGCTGCAAAGTTACGAATTTTTAGCGGCTAGTTGTTAGGCCAGCAGCTAGTTATTAGTGGCTAGGAGCTAGATGTTTTGGCAAGAGAAAGTTACCCAACGCATGTAAAAGTTGTCAATTAACCGCTTAGCCAAATCACTCGCGCAGGCGTTTAGTTAGCATTTCAATGTTTCGGCTAGAACATTTACCTGGCAACTAGCCACTAGCCACTAACAACTCTTTTCTATCTTTACCCCAATGAAAAAGAAGTACATTCTTCCGTTACTGCTACTGGTGCAAATCATCGGGTTGCGCGTGCTGGCGTTGTTCCCGGAATTCGTGGAGCGTTTTTACACCAACGGGTTTTACCGCGTGATTTCGGGCGCAGAAAGAACGCTGTTGGGCTGGATTCCGTTTTCGGTGGGCGATGTTTGTTATGCCGTGCTGATTGTGTTGGCGATGCGTTGGGTTTGGAAAAACCGTAAAACTTTCAAGGCGCAATGGAAAGACAACCTGCTGAAAATATTGAGTGCCGTATCTGTCTTTTATTTCTTTTTCAACCTGTTCTGGGGCTTGAATTACCTGCGGGTGAAATTGCCCGAAAAACTCGACATCGCTACGAAATACAACAACGCCGAACTGCTGGATTTCACCGAAAAACTCATCGCGAAGACCAATGCCATCCAATTGGAACTCACCAAATGTGATACAGCCCGCGTGGTGTTTCCGTATTCGCAGCAGCAGGTCTTTGAGAAAAATCTCGACGGTTACGCAGCGCTTGCCAAAACCAGCGGCAGTTTCCATTATGACCGGCCTAGTGTGAAAGCGTCGTTGTTCTCCTACCCGTTGACCTATATGGGTTTCGGCGGCTATCTGAACCCGTTCACCAACGAAGCGCACGTGAACGATAGGCTGCCGATGTACGGTTTCCCGATGACCGCCGCGCACGAAATGGCGCACCAGATTGGGTATGCCAGCGAAAGCGAAGCCAATTTCGTAGGCTTTTTGGCTTCGGTCAAAAACGATGATTTGTATTTCAAGTATGCGGGTTACACCACAGCGTTGAAATATTGCTTGGGCAATTGGGAAGTACGCGATGAAAAAACGTTGAAAACCTTGCTAAAGACCATCAACCCGGGCGTGCGCAAAAACTTCCAAGACAGCAAATTGTTTTGGGAAAGTTATGAAACGTTCATCGAGGAAGGTTTCAAGATTTTCTATCACAACTTCCTGAAGTTGAACCAGCAGGAAGGTTTGGAAAGCTATAGCCGGTTTGTGGACTTGTTGGTAAATTATTACCGGAACCGGGCGTTGTAGTTTTGGACGGTGTCCAAAACCTAACGCAATTTCTTTTAAAAAAGAAAGAAAAAATCGCTTATCAGCGGGATTTACTTTTACCTCATGGGTTAATATTTTTCATAGGAATTCGGTGAACCTCGTAAACTCGGTTTGCCTTGACGCAAAAGTAACAAAAGGTTTCGGCTGATTTTTATTTGCTTGATTTTCACGGTTTCATTGCGCGTCACGCCAGCTGAGCCGCTCGTCGCGCACTCCTCGACTTCTGCACCTGGCTGTTCACAGTAACGTTAAACATTTTCTTCGGGCGCAACTTCAACCGGAAAATCTACGGAAACTAAAATAGGCCGAAGAACCAAACCGGAACTATTGTGGAAACGATGGTAATTTCTCTAACCGGAAGCCAATTTTGGAAACGTCCTGATTTCGGGCGCTGCGGCAGCGAGCCCGAAACAACAACCCATTCCGCTCAGTCGCGGCATGCATGAAGGATTGCGTTAAGAAAATCGGAGCCGGAAGCGTTAAGAACTGCGGGCTGTTTGAGCGCTAGTGACCCGAGCGCAGCGAATTGGCGAATTCCAAAAAAACAATATTGATGCATGAGCAGTTCTCCGCAGTTTAGCTTTCGGCGAGGATTTTTAGCAAACTTCATGGCCGCCCGGCATTTTTGCTTCTTTTGTTGCCAGACAAAAGAAGGCCTAGCGGCAGCGGCACAAAGAGATAAAAATAATGGTTTGGACAAGGTCCAAACCGAAAACAAAGCCTGCGGCTAGCACTACGCTGCGTTAGGGATGGCAGCGGCATCCTTTTATGCAGCGCAGCGGAATAAAAGATACAGCGGACAGCCCGGCGCTTGCGCAACGCCCAAAAATTTCTTTATCTTGTAACAAAAATCATCAAACCCTACTAACGGGCATGAGTGAAAACCTCGAACAGTCTTTTGTAGCGCAGCTGAAGCAGAACCAGAATATCATTCACAAGATATGCAGGTTGTACACTTCGGGCGAAGACGCGCACAAGGATTTGTTCCAGGAAATCACGATCCAGCTCTGGAAAGCCTATCCGAAGTTTCGGGGCGATGCCAAATTCTCGACCTGGGCGTACCGCGTGGCGCTCAACACGGCCATTACGCTGTACCGGAAAAGTACGCGGACGGTGCAAACGGTTTCTAACGAATTTGACGGCAGCCGCCATTTTATCCCGCAGGACGAATACAATTACGAGGAAGAGGAACAGATCAAGTTGCTCTACCAGGCCGTGCACCAGTTGAGTGACATCGAGAAGGCGTTGGTGTTCATGTATTTGGAAGACAAGGATTATGCGGAGATTTCGGAAACGTTGGGGATCAGCGAAGTGAATGCAAGGGTGAAAATGAACCGAATTAAAGGGAAACTAAAGAAAATTTTAAATCCGTGAGTATGGACGAATTGGATTTGTTAAAGAAAGATTGGCAGCGGAAGTCGTTCGAGCAGGTCTCTGAATCGGAGATCTACAAGATGATCCACCGCAAGTCGTCTTCTATCGTGAAATGGATATTGATCATCAGCATACTGGAAGTGTTGCTCTGGACCGGCGTTGGCCTTATTTCGAGCGCCGACGATTACCTGAAACCATACAGCCACGACGGAATTTTGGTTGTACTGAAAGTCGTGGGCTGGGTCAATTACGCCGTGGTATTGGTGTTTATTTATTTGTTCTATAAAAACTATGTGACGATTTCGGCGACATCGGCTACCCGGACGCTGATGCAAAACATCCTCAAGACGCGCAAAACCGTCAAGTATTATGTTTGGTATAATTTGGCGATGGTGGCCTTGAGTTTCATCGCGGGGCTGTGGCTCGCGCTTTACTACAGCGATAACGGCATCCTGTTGCGCGAAAAGATGGAGCATGAAACCAAGATCATGTGGATCACTTTGGCCTTGTTACTGTGCGTGGTGGCGCTTGCGGTGTTTATCTTCTGGCTTTTTTACCGATTATTGTACGGCATATTGCTCAGGAAGTTGCTGGCCAATTACAAAGAACTCAAAAAAATCGACCTCGAAAATTAAAACCTTACCATGAAAAAATTACTGTTTGTTGCTGCAATTTTCGCTTCGACGCTGGCCTTTGGGCAAAACGCAGGCACGTCTGGTAACGCCAAATCATTGTTATGGAAAATATCGGGCAACGGATTGACTGCGCCGTCTTACCTATACGGAACAATCCACATTACGTGCGATGCCACGCTCGAGAAACCAACGCTGGACGCCATTGCCAATACGGCGCAATTGTATCTGGAGCTTGATATGGATGATCCGCAAATGCAGATGACCATGGTGCAAGGCATGATGATGAAGGAAGGCAAGACGATGAAAACCATGATGAGCGACGCCGACTACAAAATGGTGGATGCGTATTTCACCCAGACACTGGGCATGGGCTTGGCCGCGCTCGACAAGATGAAACCGTTCATGCTCACTACGTTGGTGCTGCCGTCGATGCTGGATTGCCCGATGCAGTCGGTAGAACAGGAACTGATGCGGGTAAATGCATCGCAGAACAAGGAAGTGCTCGGGCTGGAAACGGTACAGGAACAGTTGGCGGTGTTCGATGCGATCCCGTACGATGTGCAACTGGCCGAGCTCATCAAATCTGTCCGGAACAATTTCGCGAACGATAAGGCCGAACTGGTAAAGATGTACGCGGTTTACCAGAGCAAAGACATCGATGCCATGCAGTTGATGACCGCCGAATCCGAGAACAAAATCACGGCCGATTACCAAGACGAATTACTCAACGACCGAAACGCGAACTGGATTCCGAAAATCGAGCAAATCGCCAAGCAAAAGCCTACTTTCTTTGGCGTAGGCGCCGGGCATTTGGGTGGCGGAAAAGGCGTGATTGCGCTGTTGAGGAAAAAAGGATATACCGTGGAGCCGGTCAATTAGGTCGCGTTGCGCAATGTCTACGACCTTCTTGCCTCTTTCAGCATAGCGGTCTTGCTTCTTTCAGCATAGCAGTCTTGCCTCTTTCAGCGCAGCGGTCTCAATACTTCCACTGCCGCGTCTTGTCCAGCTCTTCCTGCACTTTTAATTCTTCTTCAGGAATCACTTTCAAAAACGACGGATGCTGCTCGATGGCGTATTCGATTTTCTCGACGATTTGGTCGATGGTATCGTTGTCATAATCAATGTCGAGCGGCGGCTTGACGATGAACGATTGCAGGATGCCTTTCTTTTTCATCCTTAGTCCTTTCTTGTCGAACGACCGCCTGAAACCGTCAATCACAATAGGCACCACAATGGGTTTGTGTTGCTTGATGATGTGCGCCGTGCCTTTGCGTACCGGTTTGAAAGACTTGGTTGTTCCTTGTGGGAAAGTAATCACCCAACCGTCGTTGAGTGCGATCTTGATGTTCTCGGTGTCGTTCGGGTTGACTTCGCGCTGTACATCTTTGCCCTTGGCGCGCCAGGTGCGTTCGACCGTAATGGCGCCCACGTACGCCAGAATGCGCGGCAACCAGCCTTCCTGCATGGTTTCCTTGGCCGCGACATAATAAATGTTGAGTTTGGGTTGCCACAAATACCCGATGCCTTTGATGTTATCGACCCGTCCGCTCAGGCTGGCATTGAACACATGGAACATGGCCACGACATCGGCGAAATAGGTTTGGTGGTTGGCGATGAACAGCACGTTGGTGTCGGGCAATTCGGTAATGATTTCTGAGCCTTCGATCTGCAACTCGTTGAAGCCACGATAACGCCGGTGCGTCATGGCACCCAAGATGCGGATGAGCCACTTCTTGATGAACAATATGTGTCCAAAAGGATTGCGTTTGAATAAACCCATAGCGAAATTCAATCCGGCAAATTTACGAAAACATACGGGTTAACGAACGGCTTTTAGGACTTCTTTCAACTCGCTGAGCATCATGGCCGTAGCGCCCCAAACCGCATGTTCACCCACATTGAAAACCGGAACGTCGATGGATTGCGAGTACGACGTGGCCATGCGGCGCAGTTCCGTAAACTGGTCGTCGAGCAAGACCGAAAGTGGCATCTGAACCATGGCGGCCACTTCGCGCGGATCGGGAATGAATAGCGGTTTCTCTGGTAGGTAACCCAAAAACGGCGACACCTTGAAATTGCTCGGTGGAATATAGAGTTCGCTAAAGGGCGACACAATGGTCACGGCGTCGCGGTGTACCCCGATTTCTTCTTCGGTTTCCCGGAGTGCGGTGTGCAGCGGAGAAGCATCGAAACTTTCGATCTTTCCACCCGGAAACGCAATCTGCGACGAATGTACACCTTTGTAGGAATTGCGCTGGATGAGCGTGAGCACGGCTTGCGAATCTTCCGGGTACACGAGCATCAGCACGGCCGCGCGCTTGGGATTGAGCACCGAAAAATCAATGTCCTTTACTTTTTCAAGCCGTTCGGGTGGCGACATTTTGGCGTGCGCCGCTTCGCCGGGAAGCGCGACTTGTGTTATCTTTGAGACGATTTGGAGAAAGTGGGAGAATTGCATGATGCTTTTTTTGTAGGCTTAAAGGTAAGAATAGTGGCTAGTTGTTAGTGGCTAGTGGCTAGATAATTTTGGAAACCGCAAACTGTCTCGAATCAACCGGATGCATCGTACGCCTTGTTACCAAAAAAACAATAACGTGTATTGTTCCAATGACCACAAACCAACCGCTAAGAGAAATATCTAGCAACTAACAACTAGCAACTATAAACTATAAACCAGGCCACCTATGTACTCCAAAGCCGAAATGCAACAGCTCAAAAAAGACTTCTGGATCGCGTTCGCGCAGGAATACCCGAGGAAATGGTTGCTCTACGACACCAAGATCAAGGACTTTTCATTTAAGTTTTACGCCGACAACAAGAAAGTAGCCGTCATGCTCGACATCGAGATGAAGGACGATGAAAAGCGCATCGCCTATTTCGAAAAACTGGAAAGCCTGAATACCGTGTTGGCCGAAGACTATCTGGACGACGCGGTTTTTTGGCACGATTTGGTGCTGGAGAACGGCAAAACCATCAGCCGGGTTTGCGTGGAACGTTACGGCATGGGGCTGACCAACAAGAACCAGTGGCCGGAAATCTTCGCCTTTTTCGCCGAGAAAATGCAGGCGTTCGAATTGTTTTTTTACGAGTTCGAGGACTTCATACAAGACATTTGACGGATTTTCCCGTTTTAACTTGGCCGAAACAGGAAAACTTCTATTTTTGAAGAAAAACCCCTCGGATGAAAAAATTACTCGTGACGCTGTGGCTGGCCCAATGCTGGCTGGCCGTAGCGCAGAAAGACTACGCATTTGTCTACCAGACGGACTCCATCATCAACAGCGGCATCAGGCTCCATGACGAGGAAAAATACGAGGACGCGCTCAAATACTACGATAAAATCGTCCCGACCGACCCCGAGTATTTCTGGGCGCAATATGAAAAGGCGTTGACGCTTTCGCATGCTGGTAAAAAGGAAGAATTAGGCGCGCATTTCACGCGGCTGTACGATAGCGGCTCAATGAAAAAATATCCGGAACTGTACCTATTGTACGGTAGTTTTCTGAGCGATGCCGAATCTTTTGACCAATCCGAAAAAGTCTTCAACGAAGGATTGCCTTACCAGCCCAATAGCTCTGGCTATCTCTACAACATGGCGATTCTTTACCTGCGGAAGGAAGAAAACCAGAAAGCGCTGGATTTGCTGAAGAAAACCATCACACTCAACCCGAATTACGCGTCGGCGCACTATTTCCTGGGTTTGCTGGCCTATGACAACGGCAAAATCGGCGAAGCCACGATGGCCATGATGAGTTATCTGGCGATTTCCCCGAAAGGGCGTTACGCGAAAGATGCCGTGCTGAAACTCAATGCGAACTATGCCCAGAATTACCTCGGGAAAAACCAGCTGGTATTTTCGGCGTCGGGCGACAATTTCGAGGAATTGGAAGTCATCCTGCGCAACGGGTTACCGCTCAAGAAAGCCTACAAAGTCAAGTCTGAGATTGACGACATCGCCATCAGACAGTCACAGGCCGTGGCCGATTATGCGCTGGAACACAAAGCAGGCGACGGGTTTTTCGAAACCACGTACTTGCCCTGGATTGCCGACATGAACCGAAAGAATTTCTTCGAAGGCTATTCGTATTACATGTTGCTGGGGCTGGAAGAAGAATTGGGAAAGAAATTATCATCGCACAAAAAGGAAATCACGACGTTTTACGAGCAGTATGTGGACACCGATTTCTGGGATGCCTTCGGGAAAAGAAAAGTGGATCATTTCGGGACGGTGCAGGATGTATTGATTTCGATTTCCGATGGAAAACCGTTCCTGGTGGGCGCCGCGGCCAAAACCAAGGAAGGAAAGTTCAAGAAACTGAACGACCAAGGCAACGTGGCCGCCGAGCTCCAGTTCAAGAACGACATGGCCGAAGGCTTGCAGAAATACTTCAACAAGGAAGGCCGGCTTACCGAAGAAGTGAATTACACCGCGGGCAAACGCAACGGAAAAGAAACCTCGTATTTCTCGAACGGGCAGGTTTCGGGTGTGTATGACTACAAAGACCATGTGCTCAACGGTTCGGGGATAAGTTATTACCCGACCGGCGGCAAACAATGTGTCTCGAATTACAAAGACGACAAACGCCACGGCCTCCAAACTTGTTACTACCCGAACGGCACCAAGAAATCCGAACTGACCTATACCGACGGAAAGGCCAACGGCATGTACACGTTTTACAACGAGTCTGGCGATTTGACGCGCCAATACAACTATGTGGACGATGAATTGGAAGGCGACTATTTTGAATATTACGACGGTAAAATCCTGAAGAGCGAGGCCAAATACAGCAAAGGAAAACCTGTCGGCAGCATCAAAAGCTACTATCCGAACAAGGCGTTACAGGCGGAATCGATTTACGCTGATGGCAAAATCACGACCTACCGCGCGTACTATCTCAACGGGAAATTGTCTGACGAAATCACTTATGATGCCAACGGCGACACCGATACCTATGCGTATTACGACTGGTACGGACGCAAATATTACGTCGAGAAATTCAAGTCGGGCGAAATCAAGAGCGGCACGCAATACACCAAGGCAAAACCCGAAGGCGTCGCACTATCGCTGTCCAAAAAGCCCTACGTGATCACGGATTACGACGGCAACCCGATCTTGAAAGGAAATTTCGATAAAGGAAAGAAAACCGGAGAATGGACGTATTACCACAGCAACGGCAACGTCCGTCAGAAAGAGCATTACACGGCCGGTGAAGAAAATGGCCTGACCCAGAATTACTATCGCAACGGCTTGCTCAAAAGTGCGTACAACATGAAAGACGGCAAGATCAGCGGCCTTTACGAAAGTTACGATGATGGCATCATGACGCAATCGATTTACCAGACCGACGACGAGCAAAACGGCCCGTACCAAGCCTTCCGCGAAGACGGCAAAGTATCGCACGAGGGATTTGTCGTGAACGGCACGGTCGTGGAAGACCAGACTACCTACTGGATGAGCGGCCAGCCGATGTTCACCAACCATTACGTGGACGGCGAAATCGTCAGCGTGGATTTTTACAATCCGAAAGGCGAAAAAGAAACGACCGCGGATTACGTGGGCAAGAACGGTAAAATGACCTACAGTTTCTACAACAAACTCACGACGGTAGAGGCCGAGATGGCCAACGGTGAACGAAACGGGACATTCCGGCGTTATGAGAAAAACAACGTCACGATGATTGAGGCGGCTTTCGTCAACGGAAAAGAAACCGGCGCGTACAAGAATTTCAGCCCGACCGGCGCGTTGCACGTGGAAACCAATTACTACAACGGCGAGCGCCACGGCCAGAGCAAACGCAATGACTTGAACGGAAAACTTCGTTTGACCGAGCAATGGCTGTTCGGCGACGATTACGGCCAAACCGTACGCTACTACAACAACGGCAAGAAGATGTGCGAATACACGTCGTTGGACGGCGACATCGAAGGCGAACAAAAATACTACAACATGGCAGGCGAACCGGTGCTGACGCTGTTCTATGAAAACGGCGTGCTGAAACATTACATGAAGCTTGATGCTTCGGGCGCAGTTGCCCAGCGCGAGGATGTTTCTGCCGAAACCGCCGACATCGTTTCACAATATCCGAACGGCAAAACCGCCATGCAACTCACGTTCAAAAAAGGCATTCTCGAAGGCAATTTCGTGGTGAACGGCACCGACGGAAAACCGCAATATAGCGCGCAGTACGCCAACAACTCCTACAATGGCGAACGGCTGGAATACTATCCCAGCGGAAAAATCTACAAGAAAGAACAGTTCAAAAGTGGCAAATACCACGGCAAGCAGGAATACTTCGCCGAAGACGGAAAACCGCTTTTCGTGGCCAACTACGCAGAAGGCGACCTGCACGGCGATTTCCTCCAATACACCAACGGCGTGCTGACGCTCACCAAAAAATACGATACCGATGAATTGGTTTACACGTCTAAATAAATGCCTGTTTGGGCTGATCCTGCCGGCGACGCTTTGGGCGCAGGGCAACGAGCCGAATGCCACGCTCGCCGAGTATAAAAAATCGTATCCGGACTTCAACGAATTGATCGTAAACGAGACACGCAGCTACAACCTGTCCATCGTCAAGAACAAGTTGGAAATCCTGCAGGACAATTACCAGGAATCGATGATCTTGGCCGAACCGGGCATCCACCACAACGAGGAATCTTTTTCGTATTCGGACCTGATCAAAGTACGCAGCTACGAAGCCTATACGGCGATTAACGCGAACGGCCGCGAGAAGAAAATCAAGGTCACGCAGGCCAACGAGAAAAAGTACCGAAACGACGGCGTATTCTACGACGACATCATGGAAAAGCAACTGATTTTCCCGAACCTGGAAATCGGCGCGCGGAAAATTTACCGCTACCAAGCAGAATTCACCGATCCGTTCCTGTTGCACCATTTCGTCTTCGCCAACGGCATTCCGGTCAAGAAAGCGGTATTTGAGGTCGTGGCCGATAGAGACATCGAGATCGGGTATAAAGTCTTCAACGACAAGCAAAACCTGATTTCGTTCGAAAAGTCCGAAAAGAAAGGAAAAACCATTTACCGCTGGACGGCCAACAACATCAGTCCGGTAAAATTCGAAGCCGGAAACCCGGGCATGCTGTATCAGGTGCCGCACGTGAACGTGTACATCAAGCAGTATAAAATCGAGAACAACGCGCACACCGTACTGGACGACACGCCGAAACTCTACGCCTATTACCAAGGTTTCGTGAAAGACCTGAACAAGACCGCCGATCCGCAATTGGAAGCGCTGGCCCGCGAGGTTACAGCCGGCAAAACCACCGACCCGGACAAAGTCAAGGCGGTGTTCTATTGGGTGAAAGACAACATCAAATACATTGCGTTTGAGAACGGATATGAAGGTTTTATCCCGCGGGAAGCGGCGAAGGTTTTAGAGCGTAAATTCGGCGACTGCAAAGACATGGCGAGCATCATCACGGCCATGTGCGGTTATGCCGGGGTAAAAGGCGTTTCGCTGGCCTGGATCGGGACGCGCGAAATCCCGTATTCGTATGATGAACTGGCCACCCCGTCTGTGGACAACCATATGATTGCCGCCTACAAAAACGGCGACAATTATGTATTTCTCGATGCCACCGACAAGGAAACGCGCTTCGGGCTGCCGAGTGCGTTCATCCAGGGCAAGGAAGCCATGGTGGACACGGGCAACGGTTACCAGATTGTCCGGGTACCCACCGTGCCTGCACCGGCCAATTCGGCCGAAGAAAAAGTGACGCTGAAAATCGAGGGCGAACGTCTTGTCGGATCCGGAAAATCAAGCTACAACGGCCATTCGCGGAGCCATTACTTGCTGCAATTGGGCGACGCCACCGGAAAACAACGCTTCGAGATGGTGAAAAGCCTGGTGTTGAAAGGCAGCAATAAATTTCAATTGGGCCAATACACCGAGGAAAACCTGACCGACCGCGATTTGCCGTACGTCATCAACTACGATTTCGTGCTCGACAATTATCTGGTTAAAGTGGACAACGAACTGTATGTAAACCTGTTCCTCGACCGTTATTTCGAGAACAGCAACCTGGAACCGGACCGCGTGTCATCGTTTGAATTCGACTTTTTGAACGGGCAGCACACCACTTATGAAATGGCATTACCCGCCGGATACAAGGTGCAACACGTGCCCGCCGATGCGGGTATCGACAATGCGCTGCTGAAAGCCGAGATGACCTATCGGCAAGAAAACGGGAAATTGTCTCTGGACGTTTCCTTCCAACTCAAGAAAATGCTGATTGAACCCGCCGACTTCGCGCTGTGGAACGACACCATAAAAAAACTCAAGACCATCTACAACGAAACCATCATCCTGACCAAAAAACCATGAAACCAGCTAAAAAATTACTTCTGTTATTGGCGTTCCTTCCGCTGAGCGCATTCGCCCAGGAAGCCTTCAAGAATTACACTTGGGCCGACAAACCCGATGTGAACGTTCCGGAGAAATACAAGAACGAAGAAGAAGTTGTGCTGGACCGTATGGTAAAGATCGAAATCGCGGTGGAAGGCAGTGAAGCCGCGCAATACTATCTGTATTCCGAGAAAACCTACATCAACTCGAACGATGCCGTGGAGCGCAACAACCGCGTGTATATTCCGTTCGGCGAGAATGAGAAAGTCATCGCCAACAAACTGCGCGTCATCCAGAAAAGCGGCAAGATCATCACACTGTCCGAGGGCGACATCAAAGAAGAAATCGACGAGGAAAAAAACATGAAATACCATTATTACGCCGTGAACGGGCTTGAAAAAGGCGCGGTCATCGAACGGTATTTCATCCTGCAGGAATTGCCGGAACTCGACGGAAAAACCTACCGTATGCAAGACAATTTCCCGATTGCGAAATCGTCTTTCGAATTGGTATATCCCGCGCATCTGGATTTTCTGGTGAAGTCCTACAACGGCCTGCCCGAAGCACAATTTGACGGCGAACGCTATCCGGACAAGAAAGTGAAAACCATTACCGATGCGGATGTTCCCGGATTGAAGGACGACGAAAAATACTCGAACTGGGCCGTGAACGTGAAACTCGTGCGGTTCAAACTCACGGCCAACGCCGCCAGCGGTGCGCGCAACATGTACAATTTCAACGAATTCGCCGGACGCGTCTATGACCGCTACCATCCGGAACTCGACAAGAAACAACTCAAGGCCGTGGCCGATTTCGCGAAAACCATCGCCAAATCCAACGACGCGTTGGAGCAGATCTGGAATATCGAAAACAAGATCAAGAAAACCATCGCCTACAACCGGTATTTTGAAACCAAAGGCGAACCCGATGCGGTGATTAAGGCCAAACAAGCCAACCAAGCCGATTTGCTTTCGCTCTACTTGGCGGTGT
The DNA here is from genome assembly GCF_965137575.1 of Flavobacterium longum. Lineage (NCBI taxonomy): Bacteria > Pseudomonadati > Bacteroidota > Flavobacteriia > Flavobacteriales > Flavobacteriaceae > Flavobacterium > Flavobacterium longum. The sequence continues at coordinate 172,504 of NZ_CBCRZJ010000008.1, forward strand.
TCCAGCATTTCGGAATCGAGAACAACATCGTCTTCACCAGCAGCCGCTACCGTGTGCCGTTTGACAATGATTTCCAAAGTTTCGAGAACCTGGATGAAATCATGATTTATTTTCCGTCGACCAAATCGTTCGTCGCGCCAACCGAATTGGAATACCGCACGCCTTTGTTCCCCGACGAATGGGGCAACAACAACGGGCTGTTCATCAAAGAAAAATTATATGCCGGCGTGAAAATGGGCATCGCGGAGACCGCGTTCATTCCGCTTCCGGACCAAAACGTCACGCACGATGTTATGGACATTACCGTAGATTTCACCAAAGACACCGAAAACCCACTCATCACGAGCCACATGACTTTTGGCGGTTACTCGGCGCTGAATTTCCAGCCCATCAAGGATTTTGTTCCGGAAGAAGAATACAAGAAAATCCTGAAGCAAGTGTCCGAAAATTACACGCAGCAACCGGATTACAAAACATTGACCACCGAAAATGACGGCATGGACAACGTAGGCCGCAAACCGTTCGTGATGAACCTTTCCTTCGAAGGAAAAAACCTTGTGCAGAAAGCCGGCGACAATTACTTGTTCAAAATTGGCCAGATCATCGGCAGCCAGATGGAATTGTATCAGGAAAACAAGCGTACGCTGCCCGTAGAAATCGACCATCCGCACTCCTACCTGCGCAAGATCAAAGTATTGCTGCCGGCCGGTTACAAAGTAAAAAATCCCGAAAAGCTCACCATGGATTTCAAGACAGACGTCAACGGCAAAACCGAAGCGGCGTTCGTGAGCAAATACACGGCAACGGCCACCGCGCTCGAAGTCGAAAACGTGGAATACTACAATGTGGTGCATTACCCGCTCAGCATTTTCGACGCGTACAAAGCGGTCATCAATGCCGCCGCCGATTTCAATAAAGTCGTGATTGTGTTGAGTAAATCGTAAAGCATACAAATAAAAAAATCCCGCGAATGCGGGATTTTTATGTACATGGTCTTTGTTCAATCGACGCTTTTAAAGAAAGCCGGCGCATTGCCATAAATTGGGGTTTTCCCGTCCCATTTCTCAATGAACTGCTGTTGAATGAGCAAACTATTCAGAGACTGCTTCCGGAGTTCGTTGGCCTTGGCTTCTGATTCGGCCAATACCAATAATTTCTTAGCTTCGGCCTGCGCAATCTTGAGTTCATTCTCTACACGCATGGCTTGCTGAACCGCTGCATTCTTAGCGTTGATGGCATCGGTGATAGACTCCGGATAGCTAATTCCGCTGGTCATTTGTTCCAGAAGAAAACCCTCTTTGTTGAGCAAATCACCCATTTTGGCTTGTATCGCATTCTCAAACTTTTCCCGGTTGGAAATAATGCTGTCGGTGGTGTACTTGTTGAACTCGATCCGGAATGCATCGCGGATGTAATTGTACAAAGTGGTTTGCGTGATTTCCTTGATGTCTTTTCGGTATTTCTTGAAAATCCCTGGGCTAAAACCGTCTTTAACCTTGAATGAAAGCGTCGGATCTACATTAAAAACGGAGCCGTCCTTGGCATTTACCGTAAATGACTCGTAGTTGATGGTTTGCACATACAACGGGAACTCATACACTTCCTCGGTAAGCGGATTGTACCACACGCGACCGCTCACCAGGCTTACGTCCTGAACACCTTTTTCGCTGCCGTAGAGTTTCACAAGAATTCCTTCGTATCCTGCATCAATACGTTCATTACAGGAGTTGAACATAATCAGCGTAACCACGCCAATGACAACAAACGTCACGATAAAAGCGCCACGTCTTTTAAAACTTTCGACCGACATAAAAGATAAGTTTAAGGATTGTAAAAATGCATACCGCCAACAACATCACGCCTGCCACTACAGACAAGTCTGACGGCGCACTAATCAAGGCGAATGCCTTGGAGAAAAGCCAGAAATACACCAGCAATAATACCGGGATAAGTGCCAGCCAATAATATTTTTTCATGGATACAATAAAGCCTAAAAATACAGGTTTTGTGAACAATAACAAATATTTTTTGGGCGTTCCGGCGTTTTCGTGTCGGTGGGTTGCGGGAAGTGCGCCGAACCGCCGTCGGGCAGAGCTTCGCTCGATATCTTCGAACAAAGTTGCGCTTTGCCCTCGATAGTGCTGTATCCTTTGCTCGTGGCCTCGCAAATGGATGCCGCTGCCATCGCTCACGCGAAGCAACCGACAGGCGACTGCACTGCACCGCTGAAAACAAGAAAGGCAGTGACACGGGGGCTTCGGCGGACTGCGCCGCTCCAAAACGAAAGAACCCCGAGCTGAAAAGCTCGGGGTTCCATTAAAGAAAGGCGGCGGCACGAGCACGATGGCGCGACTGCACTGCACCGCTTGGAAACAAAAAACCCCGACTTATTCAGTCAGGGTTTTCAAAGAAAGGCGGCGACATACTCTCCCACAAATTGCAGTACCATCTGCGCAGGCGGGCTTAA
>NZ_CBCRZJ010000009.1:0-161404 GCF_965137575.1 Flavobacterium longum
GGTTCACGTGGATCGGGAGCTCAACCACCGTGCGGCAGCCCGTGGCATCGTAGGCCACCGAGACGTACACCACCTGGTCGCAGGCGACGATGTTGGTATAGGAGCCCGGGGTGGCGATAGGAGTCTGCCCGTTCTGGGCATCGGTCAGGGTCTCATGGAAAGTCACCGTGATGCCCGCGGGGGGAACCGGCGAACCCAGGATGTCCGCGATGGAAAGCGTCAGGTCGAACGGTGCGAAGCAGTCGTTGTTCGGGTCGCAGACCTCAAGGGGCTGAGGGATTGCCGCCGGCGGGCCTTGGCTAACCGTCAGGGTGACCGGGGCCACCGAGATGCAGCCCGTGGCAAGGTCGACAACCGAGGCGTAAACCACCTGCGGGTTGACCGTATTCTGGAAATTGACAGGGTCGGCGATGTATGACGCGGCCGTGGCATCACCCGCCTGCGCACCCGCCTGGGTCAGGTAATACGAAACGCCCAATCCCGGAACGCCGCCCGAGACCGTAAGGGACTGGCTGGTCAGATCGAAAATCGAGATGCCCGTCGCGTCACCGCAGGCGTTCATCGAGGAGGCGAAGACCGCAGGGAGCGGATCGACCACAAGGTTGAAGCACGCCACGGCGAAACAGCCGCTGGTATCGTTGGTCAGCCTGGCGCATATCTGCTGCGGGCTGCCCGTATTGGTATAGGCCGTCGGGGTCGGGATCGCGTTGGTGCCCAGGACCGCATCGGCGTTGTTCACGTAATAGGTGACCGTAATGCCCGTCTGCCCGTTCAGGATCACGCCGTCCATGGTGGTCAAATCGAAGGATTCCTGGTTGTCCCCCGGAGCGTTGTAATCGCACAGGCGGTAGTCAGGGATCACCGGGTTGGGCACCGGTACCGGATCCACGAAGATATCGACGGTCTGCTGGCTCGAACACTGCGGCGCGGCAGGGTCGAATACCCTGATATGGATCGTCTGGGAGGAGGCCACGATGTTGCAGTAGGCAGAGGACGTCGCTATCGGGCTGGCGCCCGTCTGGGCGTCGGTGGCCGTCTCGTGGAAGCTCACCGAAAGGGCCGCATTGCCCCCGGTGACCTGCGCGATGGCCGGCGTAAGGTCGAAAAGGCACGAGAAGCCATCGTTGTTGTCGTCGCAGACATGGATGTCCGTGGCAGGCAAAGCCACCGGGCTGTTGAAGATCGTGATGGTGAAGCTGTGCTCGTCGGTGCAGTTCGGGGTCGTGCCCGTCTGCGCGAACACGTACATCGTCATCGAGGACGTGATCACGTCGCCAGCGGCATAGGACGTGCCCGTACCGCCGGGACCGCCGAAATATGAACCCGAGTTCAAAAACGGCAAAACATAACTGTCGCACGAAATCACGTTCGACGGGGCGTCGGCGATTGGAGCGGCACTTACATTCACTACAAAATCTGCCTCAGACGTGCAATTTGGCGTTGTACCGGTCTGTGAGAAGATATAAATCGTATTGGCGCCAACAGTGTCGATAACTGTGCCCGATACAATTTGTGTGGCCGCCGATCCGCCTGGTGCGCTGTGATAGGTTTGGCCGGCCGCGAGTGCGGGTAATGTATAACCGATTGATTCACAAACCGTAACATCTAGAGGGTTTGGCATGGCTGGTGTTTGATTCACCGTAATTGTGAAAGAAGCTTCCGCTGTACAATTCGGCACCGTACCAGATTGGGCAAACACATAAATCGTGGTCGTTCCCGGCGTAGTATAAACGGTTCCTGCCAGGATTTCGGTAGCGCCAGAACCACCAGATGCGCTATGATAAGTCTGTCCTGAAGGAAGCACCGGTAACGTATAGCCATCGGCACTACACACGACGACATTGGTCGGTACTGGAGTATTTGGCGTTTGGTTTACAGTGACGACAAAACTACCCTCGGCGGTACAATTTGGCGTTGTCCCCGTTTGAGAATACACATAAATCGTATTTGCGCCAACCGTGTTGATAGTGGTTCCCGCCGCAATTGTGGTCGCAGCCGAACCGCCAGACGCACTGTGGTACGTACTTCCGGCCGGCAATGCTGGCAACACATACCCTGTGGCGCTACAAACAGACACGTTTGAAGGGTTAATGGCCGTTGGCACCGCGTTTACGGTTACCACAAAACTACCTTCGGCCGTGCAGTTTGGCGTCGTGCCCGTTTGCGAATAAATATATATCGTATTTGCTCCGAGTGTATTGATTACAGTACCCGCTGCAATGAGTGTCGCCGCAGCGCCGCCCGATGCACTATGATAGGTGCTGCCTGCAGGTAATGCAGGTAACGTATATCCAACATCGTTACATACCGTCACATTCGACGGGTTCATTGCCGTTGGCGTGGTGTTGACAGTTACCACGAAATCGCCTTCGGCCGTACAATTTGGCGTTGTTCCAGACTGGGCGAACACATAAATCGTGTTTGCGCCCGGCGTATTGATGGTGGTGCCCGCTGCAATTTGAGTGGCCGCCGCTCCGCCCGATGCGCTGTGATAGGTTTGTCCGGCGGGTAAATTCGGCAACAGATAACCGTCACAAACCGTTACATCTGCGGGGTTCGGTGTCGCTGGAGACGGATGAACCGTAATCGTGAAACTCCCTTCCCTGGTGCAATTCGGCGTCGTTCCGGACTGTGCGAAAATGTAAAGTGTAGTCGTGGTATTCGGCGTATTGTATATCGTGCCCGCCACAACTTCCGTGGCCAGCGCTCCGCCCGATGCCGTATGATATGTTTGGCCAGCCGGCAAGATTGGCAACTGATAACCATCGTCACTGCAAACAGACACATTCGCAGGATTTGGTGTTACCGGTGTCTGAATAATGGTGATGTCAAATGAACCTTCAGCCGTACAATTCGGTGTTGTTGCTGATTGTGCAAATATGTAAACCGTTGTGGTTCCCGGCGTATTGTAAACTGTTCCAGCAGGAATTTCGGTCAATGCATCGCCGCCAGTGGCTGTGTGATAAGTTTGTCCAGCAGGCAATGCGGGTAAGGTGTAACCCACGTCGCTACACACGCTAACGTCGGCAGGATTTGGCGTGGCAGGCTGCGGATGGACCGTCAGTGTAAAATCGACCGTGCTGAAAGAAGTCGCATCGGCCACGTCTTCCATCCTGACATAAATGGTTTGCGGATTCGAAGTATTCTGGTACGCGTTGATGCCGGTCAAATCATTCGCGCCCGTATTTGCATCTGCCAGCGTCGTATGGAACGTAATAATGTAATTTGCCGGTGGATTCGATCCAAGAACCTCAGCGATTTGAGGTGTCAGGTCAAAGTCTTCAACGCCGTCGTTTGATAGGTCGTCACACAAAGCCAAATCTGGTGGGTTGTTCGCCGTACCGCAATTCTCATAGTGCAGTACAAAAGGGAATACAACGTAACAATCAAATCCTGAATTGGTTTCCAACACTTTTACCCAAATAATTTCGCCCTCGAAACCTGGATAATTTGTTCTTGGCCCGATAGGGGAAATTTCATTTTCAGCCTCGAACTGCGTGTGGTAGTAACCGATGTCATAGTTCGCAGGGTTCAATACACCGAACATATCGGGCTCAATTTGCGTCAAGTCAAAGTTGTCTCCAGGGCAAGCCGTAGCCTGACTTGGTTCATTACCGATTGGGATGACCGGGTCGCGGAACTCTACAACAATGCAGTCGATCTGCTCGCACGAACCTGTATAGGCGCGAACACAGTACTCGCCTTCTTGGGTTACAGTAATGGCAGGCGTCGTAAGTGGCAAGATGGCGCCATCGAGTGTCCATTCAAAATCATAAACGGTTGGGTCAAGTTCGGTATCAAGCGTCATGGAGGAACCATAACATCCGGCGGTTCCGGACGATACCAACATGTCGTTGCCTAAATCGGCTTGCCCTACGTTAAAACTTCCTGCTTCGATAAATACCGCTGAGTCAAATGCCTGATCCGTATAGTCGCCAATGACGAGTTTTATACTGTACAAATGGTTCGGGATTACGCTAGCAGAGGCTATCATAGGAACGGTTTGACCACGCATGTCTATGTCGGCATTTGCCGGATCGCCTTGGTTAAATTGATCGAAATACTGCGGATAAGATGACACGCAGCCATTATTGAACGCTTGATCCCTAATTGATGTCACTGATATCGGAACATTAGTACCCGGCACCACAGCGACATTCGTCAGTGTGCCTGTGACCTGGTCTTTCAGGATGAAAGCAAACACGTCCGAAAAACCGCACTGGAAGGTACCGTACTCATTGGAGGCAAAGAGAAATCTAAAACTGAAATTGTCCGTAAGCGGTATGAAATCAAATTGAACGTAAGACACATCCGACACAGCACCGCTATTTCCGTTATCATTGTTTACACCCCATAAGTCTTGATTATTTGTCGCTGGCCAACCAATGCTATTATTGTCTGGCAGCCCAGACGCGACCGTTGTAAATTGATCGTCGTTAAACGGCCCTTCACAAGCCTTGGCCTGCCCGCAACGGATCACCACACCACTTTTTAGCGGGAAATCGGAATTATTTCTATGGAAATATCCTACGCCAGGATTGGCAGATGAGCCTACCTGTGCCGTAAAATTTGAAACGTTGGCGCAATCAGAATCGATAAGAATATCTTCCACCAATTCCGGAACCGTATAAGTGCCTACATCTACGGTAACCCAACGCGGCCTTGGCGTATCGGTATCCGAACAACCCGGACAAGCCGGAACCGGATCGGGCGTATCACTGGTCACCGACACGGTATTGGTCAGGTTGACGAATGCGAGGTTATAGTTCAAGGGAACGGCAATCGTAACCGTGTACGTAACGGTTTGCCCGACAGCCAACGTCGCGATGGTATCCACCATATTGCCGGTGCCGCTTGGCCCTAAATCCGAAGACCATGTCATGTCAGAAATCCCCGGCGGCATGTTGTCGGTGACTTCTACATTGAGCGCCTCACTCGGCCCTTGATTGGTCACGGTAATCGTGTAGGTGGTATTTTCGTCCGTCAAATACTGAGTTTGTCCGTTCGTTTTTATTGTGACGATGTTGGCCTGCGGATCAGGAACATCCGTATCGGTACAATTCGGGCAAAGCGGATTTGGGTCAACGGTAGTGCTGTTCGTTGTGACCGTATTGACCAAATCAGTGGTCTGGTCGAAATTGGCCGGAACAGGCATTACCACGGTGTAAATGATCGTATCGCCCACCGCCATGTTCGGAATAGCATCACTCAAGTTACCAGTACCGGATGTACCGTTGTCGCCCGTCCAGGTTACCGTCGCTGGATTGATTCCCGCAGGCACCAAGTCTTGAATGGTCACGTTGGTTGCCGCAGCAGGCCCGTGATTGGTAAGAATGATGGAGTACGTTTGTGTACTACCGGCGGTGTAATTCAGGTCGTTGTCGGTCTTAAAAACAACAATGTCGGCACTGGCAGGAGCAGGCGCGACATCAGAATCAAGTGCGGTGTTGTTGGTGGCGTCGGTCTCGCCTATCGGTGCGGAAACCGAAGCGAGGCTGTCCAGCGTGCCCGTGTAGCCCACGGGGACAAAAATCGTAATGGTGTAGGTAATGGTTTCCCCCGCATTGAGCGTCGGGATCAAATCGTTCAGCGGAACATCCGTGCCACTGGAACCGTTGTCGCCAACCCAAGAAAACTGGGTAATTCCAACAGGAATCGGATTGGTGACGGTCACATTGTCTACATCGCCCGGGCCGTTGTTGGTCACCGTCACGGTATATACCGAAGGATAACCTACAATAAATGCCGATTGGTAGTTGGTGTTTGTGACCACTACGTCACCTTGCGCGCGGCCTTCAATGAAGCCAAAAACAATAAATAGCAAGAACAGTAATTTTCTTTTCATCGCAGCTTTTTTGTTGGTTGTTGGTTTGCTTTGCAACTTTTTTTAAAAAATAATAACAGCCTTTGTTAGGTAAGGACAAAGGCTAATCTTTTGTTAATAATTTTTTAATTCCCAAATATAATTATTTAGCGCAGAACATGTTTGTTAAATTTGCAAAAAAACCTCCCCATGAATAAAATCAGCATCAAGGAAACGCAAAACCCATCCATACTGAAGTTCGAAAGCACCGATTTCATCGTACCCAGCGGCAACTACGAATTCAAGAACATCGACGAGGCCAAATCGTCGCCGCTCGCCCAACAACTCTTCTACTTGCCATTCGTAAAAACCGTTTACTTGTCGGGCAATTTCGTAGCCATCGAACGTTACAGCATCGTAGAATGGGATGACGTAAAAGACGATGTCGCCGAACAAATCGAAGCCTATCTCGAAAAAGGCGCGCCGGTCATCCTCGAGGAAGCCGTTAAGGGCAAAACGCCCGTGTCTGTTTACGCCGAAATGACGCCAAACCCGTCGGCGATGAAATTCGTGGCCAACATCCGGCTCACGAAATCCATGGCAGAATTCAAGAACATCGACGAGGCTGCGCCATCCAACCTCGCGCAAGAGCTGTTCAATTTCCCATACGTCAAGGAAATTTTCATGGACGAAAATTACGTTTCCGTGACCAAATACGACCGTTTCAACTGGGAAGAAATCACCCAGGAAATCAGGACGTTCATCAAACAATTCATCGAAAATGGCGGCATCGTCATCGACGAAAATTACATCAGCCCGGCCAAGCAGGAAAAACAGCAGAACGCCAATTTCGACAACCTCGATGCCACTTCGCAGCAAATCATCAACATCCTCGAAGAATACGTCAAACCGGCTGTGCAAGCCGACGGCGGGAACATTCTTTTTGACTCGTATGATGAGCAGGAAAAGCGCGTAAAAGTCGTGTTGCAAGGCGCGTGCAACGGCTGTCCGTCGTCCACATTCACGCTCAAAAGCGGCATCGAAAACATGCTCAAAGACATGCTCCGCGACGAAAACATCAAAGTCGAAGCGCTCAACGCCTAAGAAAAAATTCAGTAACTTTAAGCGTTCCGGTTTCGGGGCGCTTTTTTTATTTTTTGAAGCATATTCCCGCTGTCCGGCTGTATCTTTTTCTCGGTTAAGAAACCTCAAAAAAGGATGCCGCTTCCATCGGGGCTAGGCTTCGCTCCCAACCCAAATGCCACTTCCATGAACGAACTTTCAAAAGAAACCAGCCCATATTTACTGCAACACGCAAACAACCCGGTGCATTGGAAAGCCTGGAACCGTGGCGCACGCGACAAAGCCACCGCAGAAAACAAGTTAATCATTGTCAGCTCCGGTTATTCGGCTTGCCATTGGTGCCATGTCATGGAGCACGAAAGCTTCGAGAACCAAGAAGTGGCCGATGTCATGAACCGGGATTTCATCGCCATCAAGGTCGATCGCGAAGAACGCCCAGACCTCGACGCCATCTACATGAAAGCCGTCCAAATCATGACCGGGCAAGGCGGCTGGCCCATGAATGTCATCTGTTTGCCCGACGGCCGCCCGGTTTGGGGCGGCACCTACTTCCCGAAACAAAACTGGATCGACGCGCTGGAGCAACTGGCCGACATGTACCGTACCGAGCCGCACCGCATGGAAGAATACGCAGACAAACTGCAAAACGGCTTGCAAACCATCAGCCTGATGCGCGCTGAGCAGCCAGTGGAAATCTCACAAGCTATGCTGGCGCCGCTGGTCGCGAAATGGGTCAAAAGTTTTGATTTGGACTTTGGCGGCCACGCCCGCGCACCCAAATTCATGATGCCTACCAACTGGAAATTCCTGCAACGGTTCGGCCACCAAACGCAAAACCCGGAAGTCCTGGCCCAAGTAGATTTAACCCTGACCAAAATGGCTTACGGCGGCTTGTTCGATACCGTCGGCGGCGGATTTTCACGGTATTCCGTCGATATGGAATGGCACGTACCGCACTTCGAAAAAATGCTGTACGACAACGGGCAACTGGTTTCACTTTACGCCGATGCCTACAAACGGACCCAAAACCCGCTATACCGGGAAGTCGTCGAAAAAACACTTGGCTTCGTGCGGCGCGAATGGGCCAACGGCGAAGGCGGTTTTTACGCCGCACGCGATGCAGACAGCTTAAACCCTGCCGGAAAACTGGAAGAAGGCGCATTCTACGTCTGGACCAAACCTGAATTAGAGCGAATCCTGGGCAATGATTTCGCTTTGTTTTCGGAAGTGTTCAACATCAACGATTTCGGGCATTGGGAACACGGCCACTACGTCTTGATCCAAACCCAGCCGCTCGCTGCCATCGCCCAAAAATTCAATATCGCCGAACAAGACCTGATTGCGCGAAAAAAAGACTGGGAAAAACAACTCTTCCGCCATCGGGAAAACAGGCCAAAACCACGGCTGGACGAAAAATGCATCACGTCCTGGAATGCCATCATGGGCAAGGGTTTCTGCGATGCGTTCAAAGCCTTCGGCCAAGAACAAGACCGCGACGATGCGCTGCAAACCGCACGTTTCATCACCCGGAAATTGTGGTCGCCCGACGGACATTTGTGGCGTTCATATAAAAACGGCCAGGCCGCCATCAATGCCTACCACGAAGATTACGCACATACCGTTGATTTTCTCATCGCTGCCTATGAAATCACCTTCGACGAACATTGGCTACGTGAGGCCAAAAGCCTGACCGACTATTGCTTTTCGCATTTTTACGACGACCACAACGGTTTCTTTCGTTTCACTTCAAACCTTGACGATGCGCTTGTGGCCGCACATTTTGAAACCGAAGACAACGTCATTCCGGCTTCCAACTCGGTCATGGCATCCAACCTTTATAAACTGTCGGTATTTTTCGGGAATGCCTACTATGAAACTGTTTGCGTGAACATGTTGAAACACATTATGCCAGTGGTTGATTATCCGTCGGCTTTTTCCAACTGGCTGAACGTCCTGATGGACTTTTCCGAACAACAACGCGAATTGGCCGTCTGCGGTGACCGCGCGACAGAATATGCGGCAGACATCAACCGGGAATTCCGCCCGAACGTATTGGTTTCGGGCACGGACAAACCGTCGTCGCTGCCATTCCTGGCGCAACGTTTCCAGCAAGGCAAATCACTTTTTTACATCTGCCACAACAAAACCTGCGGGCTTCCTACAGAAAACCCAGCAGAAGCGCGCGCCGCTTTACAGTGAGTTTTTTTTTATTACTTTAGCTTCATAACCAACACATTAAAATCATGGGATTAGGAAGTTTTTTCAAGAATCTTTTTGGCGGCGCAAAAGACAATGCAGACCAAGCAGGCCAAAAAGCCAGCGACACCGTTGACCAAGTGAAAGCCACAACCGAAGAATACGTGGACAAAGCCAAGGAAGCCGCCGCACCTTATATCGAAAAGGCCGAAGAATTCGTAGAAAAGGCCAAGGATTTTGCCGAGGAAAAAATCGAGCAAGCCAAAGAAGCCGCCGCACCTTACATGGAAAAGGCCGAAGAATACGCAGAGAAAGCTGGCGTTGTAGCCGGCGACGTCGTGGACAACGTCCGTGAAAAAGCCGCTCCGGTCATTGACAAGGTCGAAGATTTCGTGAAAGATGCCGCCGACACCGTCAAGGAAAAGGTCAACCAATTCGTAGACGACGGCTCGGAGAAAGCGGAAGATATTGCCAACCAAGCGACACAAACCGGCAACCGCATCGAGGAAGACGCGGATTAATGGGCAGAAAAGCGTAATTTTACAACCTTCCAAAACGGAAGGTTTTTTATGCTATGAGTACGTTTTTAAACATCCATTCGGCCGAAGAATATGCCTCGGCTTTTCTTCAGAAACTTGTTGACTATTCGCCAAGAGTTGTTTCGGCGTTTGTGGTTTTAATTGTTGGTTTGTATGCCATCCGGCTCATCAACCGTTTCGTAAAACGCGTTATGATCCAACGTGCGCTGGACCCGACGCTCTCGAAATTCCTCGCCGACATCTTGCTTTGGGCGCTGCGCGTACTGTTGTTCGTCACTTTCATTTCGAGATTGGGCATTGAAACCTCGTCGTTCGTGGCGATTTTGGGCGCTGCAGGTTTGGCCGTCGGATTGTCCTTGCAAGGTTCGCTGTCCAACTTCGCCGGCGGCATGCTCATCATTCTTTTCAAGCCTTTCCGCGTGGGCGATACGATTGAAGCGCAAAACGTGACCGGAACCGTCAGCGAAATCCAGATTTTCGTGACCAAACTCATCACCGGGCACAACCAGACGATTTTTATCCCGAACGGCATCCTTTCCAACGGTGTAATCATCAACTATTCCATGGAAAGCATCCGCAAGGCCGAACTCACGCTCGCCATTTCATACGATACAGATATCCGCCAAGCCAAAGAAATCATCACCGGCATCATGGCCGCCAACCCGAAAGTCCTGAAAGATCCGGAACCCGTAGTTGTAGTGCGAGAACTCACCGCGCAATCCATCATTTTGGCCGTAAGGCCTTGGAGTACCAATGACGATTTCGGGACGATGCCATCTGAAATCCTAGAAGCGTGTAAGGCAGCATTTGATAAGGCCGGATTGTCTATCCAACCGTATAATGTTGAAGTATCGCGATCGTAAATATGTTGGCCTTCTGTACGTTTTTAACTGACTTTCAACAAGATTTCGAGCATTTTTGACTACCTTGTCATAAAATTTTACTTATGAAAACTATTTTTCTCTGGAGTGCGGTGTTGACATTTTCGATGGGGTTTACCCAGACTTTATTCTACAACCCCACGACCGAAGGCAGGATGATTTATACAAAATCTGACGGTAAAAAGTTCGAGGGAAGCCCCTACTTTGAGGAAGTATTTAGGCCTGTGCGGTTCGATAACGGATCCGTTCGTCAACTCCGTTACAACGCGTACACCGACGCCTTGGAATATACATCTGAAGACAACGCTACGATGATGCTGTTACCCACCAAAGACTCTATAATAAGAACAGCCGATAACCGCCATAGGTATGTTTTCACGAGTTATATGTTCGAAAACAAACCTAAAGAAGGTTACCTGCTACACTTGGGTAATTTCAATAATGTCACACTGTATGCGAGACATTCGGTGACCTTAACCCCTGAATCGCCACCTTCTAATGGTTATAGCACTTACCGGCCTGCCGCATACAAAAAGATGCCAGTACAATACATGGTTAAAGTGGGCAACAATACCATAGTGCCATTTTCTACGAAGAAGAAAGAACTCGCTAAATTGTATCCGGACAAAGAATCACAGATTTCTGACTACCTCAAAAAAAACAAGGTGGATGCCGAAAACGAAGCCCAGATGATTGAGTTCGCAAGATTTCTCGGTACTTTATGATTTGCCGGCGATGAAATCCTTTAGGTAAAAAGGCTCGAAGTACGCGACATCCTCAAATTCCTTCCGCGAGAATTTATCAAGTGCGAGGCCAACCATTTCCTTGGCCGACGGATGCACAACAGCCTCGTGATATACGAATTGATCCGAATGCAAAACCGTTTTGATTTTAGACTGGCAATCGCCGATGATGTGGACTTTCCCCGCGGTTTCAGAAAACGAATCGGCCGTAATGATTTCAGCCTGTACGCCACGGATCAATTTATGCGACGGACTGAATACCGCGCTGTACACTTCCATGCGCCGCGCGTCGAGCATCGGGACGATCACACCGTCGGTGACCGATAATTGTCTGGCCAAAACTTCCAAAGTATCCACGGCAATCATCGGAATGCCGAGTGCGAAACACAACCCTTTGGCGGTGGAAGCACCGATGCGCAAACCCGTGTAAGAACCCGGTCCTTTACTGACGGCAACGGCCGACAAATCCCGGAATTCAATCCCGGCTTTCGCAATGGTTTCTTGTATAAATACGTGTAATTTTTCGGCGTGCGCGTAACCATCGGTAGCCAATTCCTGGCATTCGACAAGTGCGCCGTCGCGGGCCACGCCTACCGAACAATTCTTCGTGGCGGTTTCAATGTGAAGTATGTGCGCCATTAATCAACCGTTACCTGAACACCAGATTCGTCTTCTTTCTTGGCGTCTTTAGATGTGGATTTCTTTTTGTCGCCGCTCGCTTTCACCGCGTCGCCGGGCTTGAGGTCTTTGGTCACGGTCGTGTATGGCCCAACGATGACTTCGTCTCCTTTTTTCAATCCTTCCAGAACCTCGATGTTGGTGTCGTCCTGGATGCCGGTCTTGATGACACGGAGTTTGGCTTTTCCTTTCTCACGGACAAAAACACATTCAAATTTCTTGTCGGATTTGGCCTTGGCTTTGTCGTCTTTATTGGTCTCGCCGACCGGTTTTTTCGCCGAACTCGTATCCGATTTCACCACGACGGCACTAATCGGCACGCCGATGATGTTTTGTTTGCGCTTGGTGATGATGTCAACGGTAGCAGTCATGCCCGGACGGAATGGCGAGTAATTCTTAGGCTTGCCTTCCAGCAAATCCTGATACGATTCCTTCAATATCCTGACTTTCACTTTAAAGTTGGTGACTTGGTCGGCAGTCGTGGCCGTAGCCGCCGAATTCGCGATGCTGGTCACGACGCCTTTGAACTCTTTTTTGAGATACGCATCTACTTCTACATTGGCCGAATCACCGACGGAAATCTTGACGATGTCGTTTTCATTCACATCGACTTCCACTTCCATATTGTCAAGGTTGGCCACGCGAAGGATTTCGGTTCCCGTCATTTGCTGCGTTCCGAGTACACGTTCGCCCAATTCCACGCTGAGTACGGAAATCGTGCCGTCTGCCGGGGAATAAATCGTCGTCCTGCCCAAATTGTCCTTGGCTTCACGGACAGTTGCATTCGCGCTTTGCACGTTGTAATAGGCCGAATTCTTGGCCGCCAACGCCACTTCATACGCCGACACGGCTTTGTCCCAATCTGACTTTGATATAATGCCTTTTTCGTACAGGCTTTTGCTGCGCTCGTAGCTGGTTTTCGCTTCCTTGAATTGCGCGTCGGCCTGACTCAATCCGGCCTTGGTTTGCGACAATCCGGCGATGGTTCTGTTCAATCCCGAGGTGTACAAATCCGGGTTGATTTTTACCAGCAAATCGCCTTTCTTGACGCTTTGTCCTTCCTTGATCGGCAAGTCAATGATTTCGCCCGATACTTCAGAGGAAATCTTCACTTCTACTTCAGGCTGCACTTTTCCGGTAGCCGAAACCGTTTCAACGATGGTAATTTCGTCGGCTTTTGCGATTTCGACTTCTTTGCCTTCGTCCTTGTTGCCGATGGTGCCGGTTTTAGCGAGTACAACAAATAGGATGATGAGCGCCGAAAAGGTGCCGATAAGAATGTATAACGTTCTTTTTGACATGTCGTTTAATTTATGTTGATGGGAATGCCGAAGTAGAACTCGACGACTTTTACCCTAAAAATGTAATCATATTTCGCACGCAACAGTTCAGACTGTGCGTTGACAAACAGCGTTTGCGCCTGATTGAACTCGAACGCGTTCATCATCCCGACGGCCAGTTTTTCCTTGGCATAATTAAAGGCTTCCTGACGGGCTTCGAGTGCTGCCAATGCAGATTCATACGCATTGAGCGCGCCTTTCGCGTCGGTAAAAGCTTGATAGATATTGCGCTCCAGATCGAGTTCGGCTTGAGACAATGCGATTTGCGAACGGTCACGTGCTACTTTGGCGCGTTCTACGCCGTTTCGCGCAGCAAATCCGTTGAGGATTGGGATGTTCAATTGCAGGCCGAAAGAATGGCCTTTGTTGTCGCTGAATTGATCAATGACCGGGTCGGGTTTCCCGACCACCGGAAGCACGTTCGGCGAAAGCACGTTCTGGCCGGTGCCTTCCACCTGCCCTATGACCGAAAACGGCGTATTCGGGTCGGGAATTACGCCTACAACCTGATCGGCATACGCGGCGCGGGTCGTAAAACTGTAAAAGCCCTGCAACGTCGGATAATACGTTCCGCGGGCGATTTTGATGTCGCGCTCGGCAATTTCCATATTCGTGCGGGCAATCTTGAGTTCTACGCGGGTTTCCTTGGCTTTGTCGTAAATCGTTTTGGCCGTTTCGTTCATCGTCGGGCTTTCCTGGATCAGGTAATCCCGGTCTTCAATGTCGAAGGTTTCAAAATCGTCGAGCTGGAGCAATTGCGCCAACGATAATTTGGAAATGAGCAATGTGTTTTCGGCGGCGATGACCGCTTGTTTACTCGATGCTACCGTCGCGTTCATATCGAGCAAGTCGCCACGCGGAATGGAACCTGCATCCACCAAGGCATTGATGCGTTCTTGCTGCTTTTGGTTGATGCCTAGTTGCTCCTTTTGCACCTTCAGGTTTTCCTTGTTGAACAGGATTTGGAGAAATGCATTGGCGACGTTCAGGGAAATATCGTCGCGCACCTTCGAGGAGTTGTATTGCGCGGCGAGCACCGAAAGATTGGCCCGGCGCAAGCGGTTTTGGTTTTGTAAGCCTTTGAAGATGTCGACCCCGATTTGCACGCCGGCCGAGGTAAACTGTGTGGTTTGGTTTTCGAGCAAACCCGTGGTGATGTTCTGGTTCAAACCGATGTTCCAGGAATGTGATGCACTGGCGTTGATGGACGGCAGGAAATTCCCGAAAGCATCTTTCTTGTCAATGCCCGCGAGGTTGTTGTCCAGGTCGGTTTGCTTGATGGTGATGTTGTTCTTGAGCGCATGTTGCACACATTCCATCAACGTCCATTTCTTATCCGGCGCAGCAGGTTGATCGCCTTTTACTTGCGCATGCAACGACAGGCCAAACAACAGCACGAACGCCAAAAGCCGGAAGTTATTTTTCATAAATGAGGTCAGGTTGAGCCAGAGCAAATGTACAATATTTTGTAAGATGTCGGGCGCGTTCACATTCTTTTAAGAAGTCGTTTCACGTGCACAAGACTGGAATGTATATAAATTGTTACAACATCGGTTTCGGTTGGTTGCTTTTGCTAATTTTGCGCGAACATTTGAAACCTGTTTCCCATGAAACACCTAGCTTTTATTCTTTGCTTCGCATTTTTGCTCTCGGGCTGTTCATCGACCCAAAAAATCAACGCGCTGAAACCCGAACCGGACAACGCGGCGCCGCTGGCGTATGAAACCGCCGTGTCTTATTTGAACCTGCCGGTGTCCATCAAACTCAAGGACATCGAAAACCAAGCGAACAAATACATGACGGGCTTGATCTACGAAGACAATAAAATCGAGGACGATGACATCGAGATGAAAATCTGGAAACTTGCGCCGCTCACGATCAGCAATGACAACGGCAAGATCAAAACGGTGTTGCCGCTCAAGGCGTTTATCCGCTACCGCATCGGGACAGACAAATTGGGTGTTGACATGTACAGCACGCGAGAATTCAACCTCAACGGAAAAGTCGCCTTGCTCAGCGGCGTTAACCTCACGAACTGGAAACTCAACACCACGACTTCGTTACAGTCACTGGATTGGAACGAAAGCCCGACCACGACCATTATGGGCAAACAAGTCGCGATCACCTATCTGGTGAATCCGGCCATCAAACTGTTCAAGTCTAAAATCGAGAAAAGCATCGACGAATCCATTTCCAAATCGATGGATTTCAAACCCAACGTGCTTGACGCGCTCGAAAAAATCTGCACGCCGTTCGAGATGAGCGAAACCTACCAAAGTTGGCTGCGCATAGTGCCCCTGGAATTGTACACGACCAACTCGAAACTTTCAAAAGACGCGATATCGATGCAAATGGGCTTGAAATGTAACATGGAAACGCTCATCGGGCAAAAGCCGGCACCAAAATTCGACCGTAGCAAAATCGTCCTCAAGCCGGTATCGTCGATGCCCGATCATGTGACGGCCAACATCGTGGCGGTTTCAACCTACGAAGACGCGTCGAAAATCATGACCAAGAATTTTGCGGGCCAGGAATTCGCCTCGGGCAAACGCAAAGTCACCGTGCAAAACGTGAACATCTGGCACAAAAGCGGCAAAATGGTAATTGCGCTCGATTTGCTCGGCAGCATCAACGGCACGATTTATCTGGCCGGATTTCCGCAATACAACGCCGATACGAAGGAAATTTACTTCGACCAACTCGACTATGCCATCGAAACCAAAAGTACGCTGATGCGCACGGCCAGTTGGCTCGCCCAGGGTTACATTTTGCGGAAGATGCAGGAAAGTTGCCGGTATTCCATCAAACCCAATCTCGACGAAGGCAAACAGAACATCTTGCAGTACATGAAGAATTACTCGCCAATGCCGGGCGTGTTCGTCAACGGGAAAATGAATGACATCGAATTCCAGAAAATCCAATTGACCAACAAAGCGATTGTGGCGTTCGTAAAAGTGGATGGCGATGTGAATGTCACCATCGACGGGTTGAAATAATCAGCTTTTCTTTTTGCCGATTTGCGTCTTGTAGATGTAGAAGAAAATGATGGCGACCAGCACATACGGAATGGCCATCAAATACACGATGCCATCGTTGACCGCTTCGGCTTTCTTGGTGTTGCCTTCTCCTTCGAGTGCTGCGCGGCACATGGCGCATTGGGCGTTCGATGCCGCGGTCGTTAAAAACAGCGCCAACAGGAAGATTATCTTCGTTCCCCAACCCTGAGCCCTGAACCCTGAAATTTGCTTAGTGTGCATAATACGGGGAAATCATCAGGTAAACAACCACGCCGGTCACGGCCACATACAGCCATAAAGGAAAGGCAATTTTTGCAATTTTCTTGTGGCGGTCAAACCGTTGGGCCAGCGCCCGGACATAGGTCACCAACACCAGCGGAATGATGCCGATGGACAGCACGATGTGCGTCAAGAGCAGGAAAACATAGGCGTACAAAGAGGATCCGACAGCGGCTTTTTCTTCGTCTGAGCGGATGCCGTCGAAGTTCGTATCGCCGTATACCGTAGAATCGGCGGTCATGTGATACGCCACGTACATCAGCAGGAATAAGACCGAAAAACCAATGGCCGTAGTCATCAATTTCTCGTGCAATTTCCGGTTGCCTTTTTTGATGGCCATGACGGCCGCAACCAGCACGATGGCGGTTAGGCCGTTAATGGTGGCATAAATTGGCGGCAGGAATGACAATGGTTCGACCTGGATGCCGAAATCTTTTAGTTTAACTGAAAACAATACCGCCACGGCCACCGGAATGGCGATGGACACGATGACGATGAATTTGCTGAATTTCTTTTCGACCCCGATATTTTCTTGGTTACTCATTGAGCAAGATTTTAATGTCTTTGGTGATGGCTTCAATACCCGATTTTTCGATGCCGTCGTAATATACGATCGGGTTGCCGTACTCGTCTTTGCGGCAGCGGATGTTGCCCTTCTTGTCAATCAACGCAAAAAAGCCCGAATGTTCAAAACCGCCGGGGATTTTCGGGTTCTTGCCTGCATATACGTTGAACCCTTTATTGGCAAGATCGAAGATGTACTGTTGGTCTCCGGTGAGGAAATGCCAGTTCGATGATTTGGCACCGATGAGTTTCGCATGGTCTTTCAACACTTGTGGCGTATCATGCGTCGGGTCGATGCTGATGGAGGCGATGCCGAAATTCGGGTTGCCGAAAAACATGTTTTGGATGTCCACCATGTTGCGGTTCATCTTCGGGCAAATGGTCGGGCAGGTCGAAAAGAAAAACTCGACGATATAGACTTTGCCCAGGTAACTTTTGTCGGAAATCTTCTGGCCTTCCTGATTGGTCAGTTCAAATGCAGGGACTTTGCCCAACGTCAGGATAGACGTTTCGGAAGCTCCCGTTCCGCCGACGTTGTCCAGCCTTTCGCCTTTAACGACATCGTTGTTTTCGCAACGGCTGACAATTTTCGGAACGAACAAAATCCCGAAAACCAGGATGATGAACGCCACGCCGATATAGGATTTATTTTTCACGGGTAATGGATTTGGATGCGTTGTTGTTTTTCTTCAAAGCCGCTTTGTATTCATAGAGCAACACTTTAAAATCATCGAGCATCTTGTTGCTGAGTTCCGAGATGTGGAACGAATCATAGCCTTCTTTGTATTCATCGCCCTGACGGCCGCGCAGATTTCGCTTCTTGTCGAGCAAGTAAACATTTGAAGTGCCGACATCGGCGTTGAGCTTTCCTTTGAGTTTAAGTTGGGCATAATAGGCGTTGATTTCTTCCGGCGTGGCAAACACGAAATGCCAGTTGCCGGCTTTGGCCACGCCCTTGAATTGCGCCAAGATATAAGTCGCATCGCGCTCGGTACCGATTGGGCTGACATACACAAATTGCAAATCGTTGAACTCGTGGTAACGCTCGTAAACCCGTTGGTACACATTGTAAAGATTGCCCCGGTTCTTGAGCACGTTTTGCCCCGAAAAGCCCAACACGGTGATTTTCCCGTCAAGTGAAACACGCTGGCCGTTCAATGCGCTCCAACCGCTCGGAAGCTCGGGCACATTCGCGGTAACTACAGGTAATTTGGTGAAGTTGTTGACGCCCGACGCAAAAAAAAGATAGGCTACAATCGGCAAGACAAAAAGCACGAAAAGCACAAGTTTCTTTTTCATTTGGACGGAAAGATATTCGCTTGCAAAAATAAAAAAAGACGGTGTGAAAACCGTCTTTTTTGTGAATTAATATTACCTTTTAGAAATTCCACTTTATGGTGGAAGTCCTAAACACCTCGTAGATATAATCGGCCTCGACCAAGAGGATGAAAATAAGATATAGAACAAGGAAAATCACCGATGCGACCACGGACCAGCGCAAGCTCGCGCGTTCGCCTTCCATGTGCATGAAAGCCCAAACAATGTAGTATGCTTTGACGATGGTCAAAATGATGAAAATCCAGTTGAGCAGGTTCATGCTCAGGAAATTATTGTTGTGCAGTGCGGCCGGCTTGATGATACCGAGCGCCACTTCTACGATAGTCACGATAGAAAGCAATCCGAAAACAAACCAGATCCTCTTTGCGTTAGATTCGTGTGCGTGTGCCATGATGTTTATCTGATTGGAGAATTATACGAGATAGAAGAATGTAAATACGAATACCCAAACCAAGTCAACGAAGTGCCAGTACAAACCAACTTTCTCGACCATTTCATAGGTTCTGCGTTTTTCGTAGGTGCCCAACAACACATTGATGAAAATCAAGATGTTGATCAGCACGCCCGAGAATACGTGGAAACCGTGGAAACCAGTGATGAAGAAAAAGAAGTCTGCAAAGAGCTTGCTTCCGTATTCGTTGCGGTGCAGGTTCGCACCTTCTACAACGTAGTGTGCATTGGCCAACATCTTTTCAGATTCGGCGCGGGTCAAAATTTCTTTATGCTTGATTTTCTGCATGCCCGGCTGTAGACGCTTGTCTGCCAGGTCTTCCTTCGTACCTTGATAAATCCTTTCCGTACGGATCAGCAGGTTAGGATTAGCCGCAAAACCAGCCTGCACTTCGGCCACCGAAAAGCTTGGCAACGAAGGTTCGTCCATGAACCATTTCCCTTTGCTGCGCGTCAGTTGTTCACGCTCTTCCGGGAGTGTTGCCGCAAAATCTGCCAAAGCAACTCTTTTCCCTGTGGTATCAACGAACTGGAGCAAGCTGCCGCCTTTGGTTTCAATGGCACCGTACTCGCCTTTGATGAAGTTTTTCCATTCCCAGGCCTGTGAGCCAACGAAGATCAAACCACCAATAATGGTAAGCAACATGTAAACCGCCACTTTTTGTTGTTTCATCTGGTGCCCTGCATCCACGGCCAAAACCATGGTCACCGACGAGAAGATGAGGATAAAGGTCATGAAGGCCACATAGTACATCGGAGCCGCCACGCCGTGCATGAACGGAAAGTGCGTAAACACTTCGTCCGGCAACGGCCAAGTCTCGATGAACTTAAACCTTGAAAAACCATAAGCTGCGAGAAATCCGGAGAAAGTCAAGGCATCCGACACGATGAAAAACCACATCATGAGCTTGCCGTAGCTGGCGCCCATTGGCTCATTGCCGCCGCCCCATACTTTTTCTTCCGCTTTTACAATTGTCGCTTCCATAAAAGAGTTAGTCTGTTAAAAGTTTCCAAATTTACATTTTTTTCCTAAACACTTGCAAACATTGTTTTCATTTGAAGAAATATAAAAACAAAAACAAGTAAAGCCACAATATGTCCAGAAAGTGCCAGTACATCGCACCCAGTTCAATTCCAAGGGTTTGACCACTGTGGTATTTTTGTTTAAAATGATTATAAATTATAATCAGTAAAGAAATCATTCCGCCGGCAAGGTGCGCCAAATGGGCAACCACAATCACCCAAATGAAGGACACGGTAATCGCACCGGCGCCGCCCACGGGGAACATTTTTTTATCGTACATCGCCTCAAAACCCATGATCTGAAAATACGCAAACAAGCTTCCCAGAATGAGCGTCAGCAACAACATGGCCGTCACCAGACTTCGGTTGTCCTGCTTGATGGCGCGCTTGGCGAGATAGAACGAAATACTGCAACCGATAATCACCGCCGTGCTGATGTAAAACGGCGTCGGCATTTCGAAATTCTTCATCCAGTCTGTACGGGATTTGCTCACGACCCAGGCGCTGGTTAGTCCGGCGAACATCATCGTCATGCTCACCATCGCAAAACCCAGAATCAGTTTATACGAACGGGCGGTACGGGCTTTATGTTCGTCTTCAGACATTTGCGGCACTTTCGCTTTCAGGATATTCATGGCCATTATCTTAAGAATTTATCGATTATATAAGTCAATTGGAGCAACGTAATGTAAGACACGCTCACCAACATCAGCCTTTTCGCCGCCTTGGCCGAACGTTCGTTGTACAGTTTTACCGCGTGGAACAACATCCACAAACCCAGCACGAAAACCACCGACGCCGCCACCGGCGAGAGAAACAATTTCCCTGTATAACCCAATGCGGGCAACAAAGACGCAATCATGAGCCACAACGTGTAGAGCATGGTTTGCATCGCGGTCGACTTGTCTTTTTTCCCGGTCGGCAACATAAAAAAACCGGCCTTTTCATAGTCTTCGTACAAGAACCAGCCAATGGCCCAGAAATGCGGAAACTGCCAGAAAAACTGGATCAGGAAAAGCGTTCCGGCTTCAATCCCAAAATTGCCCGTCGCCGCAACCCAGCCCAGCATGAACGGAATCGCGCCCGGAAAAGCACCCACGAAAACAGACAACGGCGTCATGGTTTTCAGCGGCGTGTAAACACTCGTATACAAAAAGATGGAAATGGCGCCGAACATGGCCGTTTTCGGGTTGATCAAATAAAGCAACGTCAACCCAACAAGCGTCAGCACACTGGCAATGACCAGCGCGGTCTGCGAAGACATGCGGCCCGACGGCACCGGACGGTTTTTGGTGCGGTCCATTTTCGCGTCGAGTTCCTTTTCGATGACCTGATTGAACGCATTCGACGCGCCAACCATGCAATAACCGCCTACCATCAGCATCAGCAAAATACGCCAACTGAACGGATTTGCGCTGTCAAAACCCAGCAAATAACCGGCAATGGAAGAAAATAAAACGCTAATGGCCAAACCAGCCTTCGTGATTTCCTTGAAATCCGTAAACGCTGTCTTAAGCGAAAATGATGTGGCCGTATCCAATGCGGGATTCATTTGGTAAAAACTGGCGCAAAGATACGGCACGATTGTCTAGTAACAAAGCCTGAAAGTGACAAAGTTTGGGGCGTTGCCTGCGGCCCGCGCTATCCATTGCAATCTTTTGCGACAGCATCCGGAATCAAAACAAAAATCCCCGTCCGCAAAAGGATTTCCATTGCTATCGCTAACGCAGCGCGGTCAATCCGACGCTTTCACGCCAAGCCATTCCGCCTTTTCCACCTTGAAACCGTCGCCCGAAATCGCAAACGTGACCTTATTCCCGATCAGACATTGGTCATTTGAAACGCGGTCAATCGCTGGCATCGTGACCAACAAGCTATTTTCACGGGAACAATCAAAGTCAAAAAAAGGAAACTCTTCCGCCCACGTGCCGAGACAATCTTCGGCTGCATCTGCGGGCAAAAGCGCGTGGCGCAAAGCCTTTAAAAAATCTTCCCGCGCCTGAAGTTGCTTCCCGTCGAATAAAAAGATGTTGATGTCGTGGCCGCCCGTAACGTCGTCGGTAAAAACCAATCGGCTGCGTGGCCCGAGTTTGTAAATGGCCAATTTCCACGTGCCGTCCACGACCTGATAGTCCAAAAAATGCGGCGTGATGGTCTTGACGTTCATTACCGTTTCGGATGTATCCATCACAAATCCTTTGGTTTTGATGTCGTCAACCCATCGGCGGCGTTCAAATGCTTTCCATTCCCAACTCGCCATGGCGCTGTCGGGCAACAGGCATAGAATTTCGAGAAGTTCTTTGTTCGCATCGTAATCAACCCGCACTTTCTTGCCGTCAACTTTTTGGGCATCGTCCAAACTGACGCCCAAAACTTCCACTTTTGCATCAGGTTTACAGCCAATCAAAAGGGCAAAAGCCAACAGCGATGAAAGAATTATGCGCATCAATAATCGAAATACCAGTTGAAGATGTCGCACCGCAAGCCCACAGAAAACCACGTAGTCGAATCCTTAAAAGTGGTGAGCGTTTCCTGCGTCGGGTCAAAATTCCGGTAAATCAGACTCGCAAAAGCCTTGAGGTTCGTAGCCGGATTGATGAGATAACCCGCCTGAATATCGGCGATGAAAACCGTTGTCTTGTTGCCCTGCCCTACTTTGACGCCCTTGTCAAACGGCCGCCCGATTTCGTAATCCTTAAATATGTTGCCACCGTAGTTGAAGCCGTTTTCGGCGGTATCAAAATCAAGCCCGCGTTCCCCGAACGTAATCTTCGCATCGGCAAAATAGCGCCCGTTGTGGTAACGCGCCAACGCAATGAACTCGCGGAAATTGCCACCCCATTGGTGGCCCATGCTCTGGTTGTTGTGCGCATAATTGGTCAATGGGTCAGAATGGGCGTAAACGTACGGTCTAACGTGGTTATACTCGGCCTGCAAGAGCAAACCGTTAATGCCAAATGCGTTGAAATATTTCGCCCCGAACTGGTACCCGAATTTGTTTTTCCAACTGCTTTCGCCCGCTCTCATGTCGGCCAATGAAAATTCGTCAAGCAGGAATTGTCCGTATAGGTTTATACTGTTGTTCACTTTGTATTTGCCGGTTAAACCCAGCAAGGCGTTACCACTTCGCGCCGATGAAGCGAATTCCACCGAACGGTAGAAAATGAGTGGGTTCACGAAACTCATGTCAAAGCCACGGTCGTTGGTATCAGCCCAAACCACAGACTCGAAAAAACCCATGTTGAAACGTTTGGACATGTTCCAGCTCAAATAATGGTTCGCCATGTATTTCTTGGCGTACGTGCGCTCCACGGTCACTTCCGGACGTACATCCTTGAGCCACATATATGTATTGGTGTACTTGATTTTCCAGAATGTCGTATTGAGTTTGAAGAACGGGTACGGGCTCGCGCCGTCGCTCTGCAACAACGACCGGTAACCGTCGCCGATGAAATTCCTGCCGTAACCCAGCTGCATATTGAAGAATTGGTTCGGGGTGTAAGACAAATTGGCTTCGGCCAGTGGGAAATCGTATGCATCTTCCTTAAACCGTTTGGCTATGCCGATCCCTGGAATAATGGCCGGGTCGCCCGCGCCGGTTGCAATGGATTCCGCGTAAGCGTTGTAATAATCCGCAAAACGGCCTTGGCTTTCATAAAGCGTCGTGGTGAATGTTACTTGTTCGCCCAAACCGCCCTGAAATTGCAAACCTCTGGTGTTGACGTAAGTATAATCTACTTTACCTTCGGTGTTCTTGCCCAATTGGAGATCCAGAATCGGGTTGAGCGTAAACCAATAGCCTTCGCCCTGGATCTCGACCATGTTTTCGTTCCAGAGTTTGCGCCCGAGCCAGCCCGAACGATTCTTCTTGATCTTGTCGTTGGCCTCGGCGATGCTGTAATATTTGGCAACCTCTGCGTATGTAAACGGCTTTGAACCCGTGTGGTTGTTGCTTCCTACTTGGTTCAAGGCTGGATCAAACGTGGAATAATAATCGTGCGAAAACGGCACATTCAACTGGCTGGTGAGTTGCGGGTTCGTGAATTTCGAGTATTTGATGCTGTCAAATTCCGTGAGTTCCTTTTCAAACTTGCCTGAGGAATACGCCGGTTCTTTCACTTTTGCCGGCACCGCGTTCTCGCCCGGTTGCTGCAACGGGATGTTGATTTTTAAAGTGTATTTCGCATAGGTTGGCTTGCCGTTGTATGATGGCGGTGTCACCTGGGGCAACGCAGCGAATACGCGCTTGCTTTCGGCGGCCAGATCAGGCGTGCCATCGGCGTACAACACGTTGAACTTGCCCTGATCGGTCACTTCGAACAGCACCAGTACCGCGCCTTTGAACTCCTTTTGCGCATCCGGCACTTGGAATTTCTCAAAGACAAACTGCTGGACTTTCTGGTAAAAACAGGACTCGATGCCCGCGGCATCCTGGCCTTCGCAGCCCGGATAAACGGGATATTTCTCCAAGTTGGATTGGGCATGCGCCGCAAGGGCCACAACCGTCAACAATAAAACAAAGTATTTTTTCATAAACATCGTTAGTAGGCGTTTTGTGAAGTGCCGCCTTCGGCAATGGTTTTGGCGGCAGAAGTCCCGATGCGCGTTACCCCGAGATTCACCATCTCGACCGCTTCGTCAAAAGTGCGCACGCCGCCAGCGGCTTTCACCGGAAGTGGCGCGGCATTCTCGAGCATAATCGTAACCGAAGGAATCGTCGCCCCATTGGGTTTTCCGGCTTCGGTCGCGTAAAATCCGGTAGAGGATTTGACGAAAACCTGGTTGTAATGGCCTTCGAAATGCGTCACAACGACTGCCTTGATGAGCGCTGAAATACGCGCAATCTCCATGTCGTTGAGCGCCGCGACCTCGATGATCCATTTCACGGTTTTCATGTGGTCGAGGCCAAATTTCGTACAGGCGAATATTTCCTCTTTCAACAAATCGGTATCGCCATCTTTAAAAGCGTTGTAATTGCAGACGAAATCGAGTTCGTCGGCTCCGTCTGCAATGGCGCGTGCGGCTTCAGACAATTTGTCTTGAATTGAGGATTGGCCTTTCGGGAAATCGATGACCGTTCCTACCAATACGCTCGATTTAGCGGCATCGACCATTTTCCTGGCCATGGCAACGTGTTCGGGCCGGATCATCGCAAGTTTAAAACCCTCGGCGATGGCCTCGGCCACGCATTGCGTCACGACTTCGGTATTGGCCGATTCAGAAAGCCCGGCTTGTTGGGCCGTTTTGAGGTAAGTTGAATCAAGATATTGCCTGATTTCCATTTGGATTTGATTTGCGGGTAAAAATAAAAAAATCCCGCCGAAGCAGGAGTTTTTATGGTATTTATTCTTGATTTATTTCGCGGCTGTAATCCAACGCCCACAGCAGCATAACGCCTGCAAATGCGCCTATGAAATTGGCCAGCACGTCTCGGAGGTCGGCCATTCTCGTGGTGCAGCAACACTCCTGCGCCACTTCGATCAGGCAGCCGTACAATACCGAATACAGAAGCGATTTTCCGAGCAGCCACAATTTGGGCAAACCCCGGCTGCGTCTATAGTATTGATACCAAAGCACGACGAATAAAAAGTGCATGACACCGTGCACGTACTTGTCGGCGTTGGCCACACGAACCGTGGGGAATTCTTTAAAACTCACCAGACAAAGCACCGCAATGATGATGGTCCAGCTCCAGGCCAGTATGAGCCACGTTTTTTTAGGCACCGATAAGCGCTTTGTAATCGTCGGCCGAAAGCAATGCGTCAAATTCCGACGGATCGGAAACCTTTACTTTGATCATCCAGCCTTTTCCGTAAGGATCGCTGTTTACGGTCTCAGGATTCGTGTCCAGATGGTCATTGAATTCAATCACTTCTCCGGCCATCGGCAAGAAAAGGTCAGACACGGTTTTCACGGCTTCCACCGTACCGAAAACTTCTTCGGTTTCCAAGGTCTGGTCCAGGGTTTCAACTTCAACATACACAATGTCGCCGAGCTCCTTCTGGGCAAAATCTGTAATGCCGATGGTGGCCACATCGCCGTCAAGGCTTACCCATTCGTGGTCTTTCGTGTACTTTAAATGTGCTGGGATATTCATTTTATAAAGGTTTTGTTCTTATTTGTCTAGCCTTGTGGCAGCGCAAAAATACGTTTCGCCGGCCAATGTTTCATTAATTTTCGATGAATTTTTAGTTGCCGAAATTATACCGCAGCGTAAATCCAGCCCTGATGTTGGTCATCGGGAACGACGTCGAGATGACTGCCTTCGAGAATTGATGATCGTAATAGAAAATTGCCGTCAAATTCTTGCTGAACGAATAATCTGCGGTCAACTTCGCCGACCAGATGTTTTGCCCACCGGCCAACTGGTTGTTGTCGTAATCCAGGTAACGCACAATCGTTTTGTTGTTCCGGAACGAGAAATCGAGCTTGACGTTGATGTCGCTTTTGATCACGCCCTGCGGATTGTCGGCCAAACGCGAGGTTATGGTCACATCCTTGAAACGATACCCGATACCGGCCACGTATTCCATTCCGGTGACTTCGGTGAGCAAGTTGTTGTCAAAACTCATAGACAGCGCGCGGTCTTTCTTGAGTTCGGCCAAAATCTTCAGCGAATTCTTCATCTCGAAATCAAGTCGGATGAGCGGATTGAATTGCTCCACGAGGTTGATGTTTGAAATAATCGTCTTGCTGTAGAAGTTGCCCGCCTGATCGGTGCCGTTCGGGTTTTGGTCGTAATCAAAGTTCGAACGGAACGAGTTGATCGTGTAGGACGCACGATACGCGTGCTGCAACGAGAAGCGCTTGAACCTGTCCTTGAAGAATTTGTAACGCATCAGGCCGCTGTATTTCACGGTCCAGTTCGGGATTGGAATGTCGCGGAAAGCGCCTAAGGAAATATCGTTGGCGCGTTCGCCTTGTGCTTTGCTACTCAAGCCGGTGTATGCCGCCAGGAACGCCGGAAGCAATACCTGCTGGCTGTTCTTGCCGAAACCAACCGGATAACCTTCTGCGTCGGTCGGGAAACCGGTGCCGCCGTAATAGCGCTCGGCCAAACGGTTGGCGATGATGAGTCGGTTCGCCCGGAAATCATTGAACGCAGACGATTCGTTTTCATCGCTCGCCTTAAACGCGGTGGCCAACATCACGGTCGAAATCGAGAAGTTACCAAAAGTATATGGCGACTGCGACTGATATGGTTGCGCTTGGTTCAGATCCACATTGTATTGTTCCGAATAATTCTCGCTGTAATTGCGGTCTGCGGTCAGATCAATCTTGAAGTCCGGGAACAAATCCACGTTTGCGGTAAAGTTGAGCAACTTGTTTTCGGTGCGTGTGAAGTTCTGGTTGAAATCCGGATAGAGCGTCAACCAACCGCGTTTGGCGGCTTCGTAACGCACATCGTCCTGCGAACCGAGCACAAAGCCCAGCGTTGGCCGTGACGTGCCCCAGAACCCAATACCCGGCAAATAGCCCGGCAATACGGTACCGCGGTTGTCGGTGTAATTCATTTGTACGTTTTTCACGCTGGTCAATACACCGATCAGACCGTCGACAAACACGTTGCCTTCATTTTGTTTCGGCTGGGCCACCGGCGCCACTTTCTCGCCCGGTTTTGGCGGCGCGGCAGGTTTCGCCGGCGTCTTTTTCTTTTGTCCGCCTTTCACCAAGCCGATGTATTTGTAGAACGTGTCCATGGTAAGCGATGCATTCACTTTGTGCGACGCCGCATTCTGGATCGTGTTGCCCAATTCGTAAATCGTGCCGTTAGATTCCACTTGCTGCAACGCCAAGGATGCGCGCTGCCACTGGTAATCGCCTTGGTAGGAATAATTCGCCTTGACGAAACTCAGGAACGGGATTTTGTTGATCGGCAACTCGTAATTCACCACGAATTGCTGCGTCTGGCGGTTGGCTTCGCCGGCTTCGAAATAATCGTCCCACAACCCGATGCTGTTGTCTACGACGCCTTCATCGTCTATGTAATTCCGGACGATGTTATTCGTCGCCACCGTATAATTTACCTTGAGTGACTTGGTCAAGTTGTAGTTAAAGCCGTACTGGTAATTGAACAGGTAATTCCTGCGGTACAATGGATCGATCGGAATACCAGCCACTTCAACCTGACGGAACTGCTGCTTGTTGTACTGGCGGGTGATGTTCGTGTTGAAATTGATGCTCGACGGCAAGTAATTAAAGTTGAAATCCTGCAGCAACTTCCAGTACGAACTCTTCTTGAAAAACTTGTTCTTTTTGAACGGCTCAACGGCTTTCGGCTGGAACGTATAGGTATAATCCGCGGTCGTGTTCACCTGCTGGTCGAGGTAATTCTCAATCTCAAAATCGTGGTGTTCCACCTGATTATAAGAGTATGACAACGTGAGGTTTTCCGGATCGTAAACGTGCGGTTTCTGTTTTTCGCCACGCTCCTTCTTCACCCCGATGAAGTTGATGCTCTTGCGCTTGGTGTAATCAATGGCGCGGTTGCGGATGTTGTCGCGTTCGGCCTCGTCGGTAGTATTGTCGATCAATTGGTCCAGACGGATGTCCTGGTTGTACGGATCGTATTCCGGCGTGATGGTTTCTTCGCCGATGGCATAATTGAACGGCAACGTGATGCCCCACTTTTTCGGAAGCAATTTGCCGAGATTTAAGTTCGTGACAATGTTGTATTGCTTGACGTCTTCACGGCTTCTCTCGTTCGGGCCTTGTTCCAGCGCACCAAAACCAATCGTACTGATTTTACCCACGGCAGAAACCGTAGCGAAATCAGCAATGTTAGAATCGAGGTTCAGCACCGCGGCCATACCGCCTTTGTTGTCCATTTCGGCCAGACGCAACTCGTTGAACCACACTTCGCCGCAAACCGGATGCGGGTTTGACGCCGTTCCCGCAGGAATCGCCGGGTTGTAGGTGTTGTTCTTCACACCGACCATCAACGTCCTGACCAAGCCGAAATTCGGGTTACCCTTGATGCCCAGTCGCAATTCATTCGGGCGGCCCGCCAGCGAACCGTCCAGTTCGCCTTCGTTCAAGTATTTGATGCCATTGGCGTCGGCTACTGGCGACGAGCTTCCCATGGCGAGTATTTTCAGTTTGGTGAGCAACGCCAGCGACAGGTCAATCTCGTTTTCTTCCGGCCAGATTTCCTCAGCAGACTGCGCGTTCGGTGCGGTTACTTTCAACGGGATTTCCACTTCGTAGAAGTTCTCGGTAAAGTCGTTACCGAATCGGATGAAACCAATCAATTCGTCATTCTGCAACACCGGGTTGCCCGCGCCAGTCAATGTCTCGGCGTGCAGGAACATTTTCAGGCGTTTGAATTGGCGCATATCGACGCTCACGTTCTTGAACACCGCGCGCGAGTCGCCAGAAGAATCGCCCGTACCGATTGGGTCAGGCTCGCCTTCTTCCAAACCGCAGACACGCAAAGACAAGGATTGCTCGTTTTGCGACACCAAAGTATTGCCGTTGATGAGTTCCTCACGAACCACACCCGGAGGCGTCACGTAAGGAATCGGTTCGCGATCATTATTTTCCTGGATGTTCACGGCCTGTACGTCGAACGTCGTATTATCGTCGTCCACCGTCGGATCGGTCAGGTCGAGTGCGTTTACATATCGCCTCCATTCGCCACGCACCAAATCCATCGCCCCGAAACGGAACGTAATCTGGTCGTTGAAGCCCGTCGCGAAAATCCTCATGAACTGGATCGTACGGAAATCACTGATGCCGCCAATGGTATTCTCGGGAGATGAAATCGGAATTTTGTACTGGATCCAACGTGTCGTTGTGGCATTGGTTCCGGTAGGTAAGTTCACCGCCGGCACGTTTTCCTTGATATCTGTCACGTAGCGATCGGCCAATGAAATGCCCGGATGGACATCGATGCTGTATTCGTAATACGCATTGATGGTATTCATGGTATTGTCGCGGTTGATGTCTTCCACATCCGGAAGCGTCGTGGAACCACGATCGGTGTTGTTGACATCAACAGGCGAGTTGCCTTGCAGGCCATTATACTGGCGGTACCTTTCAATCACCGAACCGCTGGCACTCAGGAAATACTGATAGTTGTCTTCAGACGGGTCGGCCGCCGACGCAAACGCCGGGAATTGCGCGGCTTCATCGGCATCGTTCAAACCGTCCAGACCAACGTCTTGTGCGGTACGGTTACCGGCGTCGGTGTCGAAAGCGTAGATCAAGGATTGTGATGCAGGCACGCTACCCCAAATCGTGGACGACTGGATGGCATTTCCGCCGAGGCCGTTTTCGTATTGCTTGCGGCCATCTTTAAGTACGTCTTCGGAAATCGCGCCGAGGTTAAAATAAATCCGCCCTTCGTTGGTAGGGTTCGCCACGCCAGCATCAGGGTTGCCCGTGTTACCCGTGTCTACGTACGGATCCATCATCCAGAATTGGATGTATTCTACGTTGGCTTGTTCAAAATTCGTGGAGTTGATTGCGCGCATGATGCCGCCGAAATTGTTCACGGCATCGGTCGGCGTAAAACCGTTCGTAGCAGCAGCCAATGGGTTGTAGTTGTACGGCCCGCGTTCTGTTGGGTAGTACGTCAAATCCAGCGTGTTGATGACTTGCGATTGACCTACGGCAATGTCTACGTTCGGATACAATTCTTCGCTGTAGATGCGCCGCGTCATGTTATAGGCTACGTCCTGCGGTGCGAGTTCGCCCGGGGTTTGGGCGTAAAACGTCGGGTCGATGGTGTACCAGTTCAATTTCGCCCTGCGATAACCATAGGAAAGGTCGTTCGCGTCGGCACCGAAATCAGGGTACTCGGTGACATCGGCGTTGTGCACCGGCACCGATGATAGGAACCACGACAGTGGCGCACGCATATCGATTGTCGTTTGAGAACCTTCGAAATCATCCACATAAATGGTTGATTCGCCTTCAAACTGGTCGGCCTTTGGCGTGTCTGGTTTCAAGAAAGCGATTTCACCACGCAACGAAAGGTTGGACGGCACGTCGGTGTCGATGTTCGGTAATTTATTGGCCAATCGTGTCAAGAACGGCACTTCGGTCGCGTAATTCACGTTGGCGCCGAAGATGGTATTGTTTACCGACTCTTGCCCGTAGTTCGATTTTTGGGTAAACGGACGCTCGGTCATTTTCAGGAATGTTGCCCCAACGAGGAATTTCTCGTTGAATTTGTGCTCGACGTTCACACCCATAAAGCGGCGCGTTTGCTGCCCGAACACTGAGTTATTTTCTACGGAAACCTGAATCGGCGTACCCGAAGCCTGCAATGCCGGATCAAGGATTTGCACGCGGCCCAATTGGTAGTTCACGCTGTAATCAATACCTTCCTGCAACACGCGGCCACCGGCAGTTACGACCACGGAACCACGCGGTACGTTGAATGCCCCGATAGGAATACCGTCGCCGCCCGTGGATTTGAACCGTCCACGGAGTTGGAATTTATTTTTCTCACTTTCCTGCAACGCAGAGGCTTGCGTGCTGCGGTACAAATTGCGGAACACGTATTTGCGCTGGTTGTCGTTGTAGGTCAACGGATCGCCGTAAGTGTCCAATCCGCCGTCCAGGTGGAGTTTGTCGAACAGCGTTTTACCAAACGGTTCTACGGTCGTAAAAATCAGTCGGCCATTTTGTGTATCAACTGTCAATCCCGGGATGAAATCGAAAAAACCGTCGCCGCCAACCTGCGGGTCGTTGCTGGAGTTCAATCGGTCCATATTGAAGACTTTCAAAAGCGGCGTTTCGGCCACGGGCGCATTGGGCGGCGATGGCGGAAACGGCGTCGTGCCTACCGGCGTGATGTAGTTCAGCGGCGACGGGTCGGTGTACAAGATGTTAAACCTGAAATCTTCCTGCTCCAACTGGAACGCGCCCGGAATCTGGTAAATGTTCTTCATCATCAGGTTCCAGACCGGCTGGCTCACGCTGGTCAGGTTGCTCTTGAGCATTTTCAGGATCAAGCTTTGCGTCACGATCACCGTCGGGTTGACCGATGGGTCAACGTTGTTGGTTTGTGTGGCTTCAACGCCGTCGGTACCGAATTCACCTACTTGGTAAACCTGATCGCCAATCGTATATTGGTAGGCCACGGCCAGCACTTCGTCGTTAGACAAACGCTGTTGCAACGAGACGTAACCCAATTGCGGATGGTAGGTAAATTCGTTCGGCTGGAGTTTGCGCGCGTTTTCCAGTTTGGAATAGTCGCGGCCTTCACTAGGCGAAATTACGTTGAAACCGGAGTTCGCCGTCACGATTTCACGGATGTTCGAATTCAGGAGGTTGTCGCCGACGCCGATGTTTTCAGGGTCGAAATCGTTGTTGTTGTTGTCGGCCGGCGTATCCGGCGCCACGTTAAAGAAGTTGGCCGGCGGCGTACCGCTGAAGGCTGCCACCAGCGGATCTTGGTAACCGGTCAGTTCGGCTTCACCCAAATCCTGTAATGCGATGATGTTCCTTAGGTTATTCGCCTGCGTATTCACACGGTTCTGGCGGTTGGTCACCCAAACTTCGATGCGCGTGATCTGTACGCGGCTGTCAATGTAAGGGTAGTTTTTCATCGCCTGATCGTACTTGCTGCGGAAGTACTGCGAGAGGAAGAAGTGGCGGTCCGGGTCGTAGTCCAATCCAAACAATTCAAAGTCCTGGATCGTGCCGCCGCCTTGCGCCTGCACGGTTTTGGTCTGCGATTTCTGCTCCGAGAAAATACCGGTGACTGTCGTCTTTCCGAACTGCAACTGCGCTTTCACCCCAAAAAGGCTTTGCGCACCGCGGATAAGCGAATTCGTCAGCGGGAAACTCACGTTACCGACTTCGATTTTCTGGATGATGTCGTCTTCGGTCGGCGTATATTCGAGTTTGATCAGGTTCTGGAATGCAAAGGTCGATTCTGTGTCATAGTTCGCATTGACGTTCAATCGTGTACCCACTTTCCCTTGAAGGCTCATGCTGATGCGCTGGTCGAAATCAAAGGTCAGGTTCGAGCGGTTCCGCGGCGAAAACGAAGGGTTGTCTTGCCGCGTGTATCGGATACCCAAGTCCATTTCCACGGAACCCGTGGGCTTGACGTCGATGGTATTCCCGCCGAAAATCGTCTCGAAAAATCCGGAGTTCACGTAGTAGCGCGGCAACAAATCCTTCTTCTTCTCTTCGGCGCCGTCTTTCTTGCCGTCCATGGCGTCAGACTTTTCCTGGAAGTATTTGCGCATCGATTCGCGCGTGACCAATTGCTGGTATTCTTCCGGCGTTAAAATGATCGGGTAATTGATGTTGAAACCGTCCACCGATTGCGTGTAGATGTAGCGATTCGTGACCGGATCGTATGTATAAGCTTCGAGAATGCTCGGCGGATTCTTTAAATCGAGCTGGCCTTGTGAATAACCCGGAATGGAATCGTTCGGAAATGGCGGATCGTCCTGTGCAATGGCCTGAAACCCGATGAGCAACAGCACCATCAGGCAACTGAATTTCAAAATATGATTGGTCTTAGCGTAAACTGTTTTCAAGAACTATAGATTTTTTAACGCTTGTTTGATGATTGATTCAACTGTGGCGTCAGGCTGGGACGCGACAATTTTGTCGACAGTTTTTTCTGCCAACTTTTTGTTAAAGCCCAGCACTTCCAAAGCAGATAACGCCTCTTCTTTGTTTGTATTGCTTTGGCTGATGGAAACTTCGTCCAGATCGTAGACTTTTAACACTTTGTCCTTCAAATCCAGGATGGCGCGCTGTGCGGTTTTGGCGCCGATGCCTTTAATTCCTTGGATTGTAGCGATGTCGCCAGCACCCAAAGCATGAATGATCTGCTTCGGATCTAGCGACGAAAGCATCGTCCGTGCGATGGATGCCCCGATTCCGGAAACCGACAATAAAAGCTTAAACAATTCGCGCTCGGATTTTTCTACAAAACCAAAAAGCGTATGCGCATCTTCCTTGATTTGGAGATACGTGTAAAGCTTAAGATGTTCTGTATCAGGGATTAGCGAGTAGGTATGCAGCGATATGTTGACTTGGTATCCAACGCCGCCGCAATCTATGATGACCTCGGTTGGCGTTTTTTCAACGAGTTTCCCCTGTAAATGTGCTATCATTCCCGCTTAAGTAATGGCCAAATATAAAAAAATTTTGTTAAGGGAAGCCGAATAGTTATCACAACCCGCGGCGCACCCACAATATTTCCTTATCCGTGTTGCCAGCGCTTCCGGCGTTTCTCTTTTTCCTGTGCATCCACTACGGCTACGGCTACCATATTGACCATTTCCTCCACGCGTGCCCCGAGCTGGAAAATGTGCGCAGGCTTGTCCATGCCCATCATGATTGGGCCAACAGAATCCACTTCGTACAATTCCTTGAGCAACTTGTAGGTAATATTGGCCGATTCGAGGTTCGGGAAAATCAAGGTGTTCACTTTTTTTCCGGCGAGTTTCGAAAACGGGAATTTGTCCTTGAGCATTTCAGGATTGAGCGCAAAATCCGCCTGAACTTCGCCGTCCACAATCAAATCCGGGTAGTATTTGTGCAGGTAGGCCACGGCCTCGCGTACTTTCGACGCGCCAGTATCGGTCGAGGAACCAAAATTCGAGAACGACACCATGGCCACCACGGGTTCCATCCCGAAAAGCTTTACGGTTTTGGCGGTCATCAACGCGATTTTTGCCAAATCGTCGGCTGTCGGGTTTGGGTTGATGGCCGTGTCAGACAAAAACATCGCACCGCGCGAGGTCATCATCATGTTGGTCGTGGCAATCAGCGAAATGCCCGGCGCTTTCCCAATCAATTGCATCATCGGTTTGACGACCGTCGGGTAACTCCTGGAATAGCCCGAAACAACGGCATCGGCTTCGCCTTCGTTGACCATCATGGCCGCAAAATAATTGCGTTCGCGCATCCATTTCTGTGCATCGATTTTCTGGATGCCACGGCGTTCACGGGATTTCCAGAACGTGTCTGCATATCGGTCGCGGCGCGCGTCTTCCTCCTTCGTTTTAGGATCGATGATGGGCACTTCGGCGTCAAAACCGATTTCGGCCTTCAGGTCTAATATCGTGTCGCGGTTGCCCAGCAAAATCGGGAACGCGATCTTTTCCTCGTAAACGATTTGCGCCGCCTTGAGCACGTCGAGATGATCGGCTTCGGCGAATACGACGCGTTTCGGGTCGGTCTTGGCGCGGTTAGTGAGCAAGCGCACGGTCTTGTTGTCTGAACCCAATCGGGCCAGCAATTCTTCTTCGTATTCGGCCCAATCGTCAATCGGGAATTGCGCCACGCCAGATTCCATCGCGGCTTTTGCAACGGCGGGCGCTACAGTGGTAATCAAACGCGGATCGAAAGGTTTCGGGATGATGTAATCCTTGCCGAAAATCAGCTTGCGTTCGCCATATGCAATGTTCACTTGTTCCGGAACCGATTCCTTGGCGAGTGCGGCCAATGCCTTAACGGCGGCCATTTTCATCGCTTCGTTGATTTTGGTCGCCCGTACGTCAAGCGCGCCGCGGAAAATGTATGGGAAACCGAGCACGTTATTCACCTGATTCGGGTTGTCTGAACGTCCCGTGGCCATGATGATGTCGTCCCGTGTGGCTACGGCCAAATCATAGTCGATTTCGGGCGTGGGGTTGGCCATCGCAAAAACAATGGGTTTCGCCGCCATGTCGCGCAGCATGTCCGGCGTCATGATATTGCCGGCTGAAAGCCCGAGGAATACGTCGGCACCCTTGAGCGCGTCGGCCAAGGTCAATCCTGGTTTGGCTTTGGCGTATTTTTTCTGTATGTCAGACAAATCGTCGCGGTCGGCGGAGAGCACTCCAGCCTTGTCGAACATGATGATGTTCTCGGGGTTGACGCCCAACATCACGTAAAGGTTTGTACAAGCGAGTGCCGCAGAACCGGCGCCGGACACCACGAGTTTCACCTTGTCGATTTTCTTTTTGGCGAGTTCCAGCGCATTGAGCAATGCCGCCGAAGAAATGATGGCCGTGCCGTGCTGGTCGTCGTGCATGACCGGTATGTTCAGTTCTTCCACCAGCCTGCGTTCAATCTCGAATGACTCCGGTGCTTTGATGTCTTCGAGGTTGATGCCACCGAATGTGGGCGCTATGTTTTTAACCGTGTCAATGAACGCGTCGATGTCTTTGGTGCCGATTTCAATGTCGAACACATCGATGCCTGCAAAAATCTTGAACAAAAGCGCCTTGCCTTCCATGACGGGTTTTGACGCTTCCGGACCGATATCGCCCAAGCCGAGCACCGCCGTACCGTTTGAAATAACGGCCACAAGATTTCCTTTTGAGGTGTATTTGTAAACGTTGTTGACGTCCTTCGCGATCTCAAGGCAAGGTTCGGCCACGCCCGGCGAATACGCCAACGACAAATCGCGCTGTGTGGCGTATTTCTTCGTCGGGACAATCTGGATTTTACCCGGAATGGGTTTGGCGTGGTATAGAAGTGCTTCGCGGCGTTTGCTGAATTTGTTCATTGCTGGTTTATTCTGACTTGCAAAGGTAGAAGTATCGTGTTAATTGGAAATGGAAATTTTCACCATTTGTGGCATCGCCCGTCAAAAAAACGAAAAAGCCGCACCAACTGATACGGCTTTTCCACAACAACTAACTAAATATGATGCGTTTACTCCTGCAACAGCGCCTTGATGTTGATGTTGTCCGGCAGCCTGCCCACGTTCTGCAATTTTATGGCAGCCAGTTTCTGGGCCAGCGTAATGGTTTCCTCCAGACTTCTGCCGTGCAACTGCGCATAAAGAAATCCGGTCCAGAAAGCATCGCCTGCGCCGGTAGTGTCTTTCACTTCGGCGATGGGCATGGCTTTTTGGAAAAACAAACCTTGGTTCACGTCGGACACCACGACGCCTTCTTTCCCTTTGGTAAGGCAAATCGTGGACGCGCCCAATCCGTGGAAATAATCGAAAATATACTCTTCAGACTTCACGGCCGCAAACAGGCGGTAACAATCGTCTTCGCTCAACTTCACCAACGGATCATTGGCCACATACTGCTTCAGCACACGCTTGGCTTCCTCCCGGTCTGGCCAGATGCGCTCCGAGAAGTTTACGTCAATGCTGAGCTGCAAGCCCAGCGATTTGGCCTTCTGGGCGCGATTCAGGATGGTTTGCCGCGCCGGGTTTTTGCTCAGGGCGAAACAAGTAGTATGGAATACTTTGGCGTCGGCGATGACCGCATCGGGCAACTGGTGTGGAAAAATTTCGCAATCGGCCTGACGATATGGGATGAAATCTGGCGTGTCGGTTGATTTCGAGACGAATATGACCGACGTCGGGACGGTTTCAGACTTCTCGATGTAATTGGTATTTACGCGGTTTGACTTCAGTTTCCGGATGGCATAATCGCCCAATCCGTCCTGGCCGCAAGACGCCACCAAGACCGCATTCAGGCCCAGACGCGATGCATTCACGGCCACATTGGTTGGCGAACCGCCCAAAAACCGATGGTAATCTTTGGTCCTGTTGATGGATGTATTGACCTCATGGCCGATAAAATCGATCAAAACTTCTCCTATGCTGATGATGTCTATGGGTTTCAACTTAAAATGCTATTTTGAAATTTTGGTGTATTGACTGGTGCACCAATACCGTGGCCGCCGCACTCCAGGCGCAATAGCAGACGCCGTTGGGCTCGGCCGTTTTGGTGTTGAAGTTCTCGTAGAACGCATCGCCGCCGCGGGCATTCGCCAGATTGATCTTCTCGAGCAACAACGCCGCATCTTGCCGCGCGCCTTTAGACAATAATGCCATTCCAAAAAAACCATTTACCATGGGCCAGCTTCCGCCGTTGTGGAATTCATACGGATGATTCCGGAATTCATATTTGCAATTGCTTTTGAGCAGGTGCCAATCTGGGTCGGTAGGAAAAACCGGCGGCCAGAACGCGGGCAGCAATCCCATAGCCGTTTCGGAAGCCAAACGGATGGCATGCTCCAGTATCCTGGATTGAAATCCTTCTGTACCGATGTTGAGCAAAAGCGCCAGCGAATGAGCAAAAGCGTCAAACTGCGTTTTGTAACCGGCCGGCGAAAACGAGCACGGCATGTAATCCTGAAAATCGAGTTCGCGGTATGCGCGCTCGTGGTATTTTTCACCGCCAGTGCCCGGCGTGAAATTGATTTCGATCTGGTGTACAATGGCATCTATTTTTTGTTGGATGGCCTCGCCTTTCGCAAAATGGTTGTAGCTTTTTAACGCCCAGACACGCAACAACTGGTCGTACAGCACATAGCCGTCGGTGATGTATTCGTCTGCCCAGTTTCCGGAAAGCGGCACATACACCAAATGTTTGTTGTTGAATTCCCAAGCATCCAAAAGACCAAGCGCTTTTTCAATTTCGACTTGATATCGGGTTACATACGAAGCGTCGGACATATGATAGGCATACTGGCAAACCCCGATGATGAACCACGCCACGGCATCAACGCGGCCGGCCAAACCGCCGTAGCTGACTTCGGTTGCCTCTCCCGAAACCAACACATTTGAAGGAATCGTCCCGACGGAATGTTGGTTCCTTGCCAATGTATCCAAGGTGTTTTTGAACGCTGCCACCAAATCTTCTTCGCCGGAAGCCAAGGCAGCCAAGCCGCAAATCACACCGTCGCGTGCCCAAACCCTTTTGTAGTTGGTCGTGTCTTCGGCGCTGGCCAAGAAACCTTCGGGCGAAACAACGCTTCGCAACAAACTGATTGCTTTATGGTAGCCGATGTCATTCACCTTGTACGATTTGATTTTTGTTTTTGACGGTGATAAAAAGAGTCAGCACACCGGCGACAATTAAAAACACGCCGGCGAGCTTGATGACGTTGGTCGGATTATTCCCGAGCCAGTCGTACACGAAGTATTGCATGGTCAGGATTTGGATGGCCATCGGGATAACGATAAACATGTTGAAAATGCCCATGTACACGCCTGTTTTTTCCTTCGGGATGGAACCGGCGAGCAACTGGTACGGCATCGCCATCGTGGATGCCCATGAAATGCCCAACCCAAAGGCGTAGACGAAAATGGTCGTGACGGGAATGTTGTTGCCAAAAGGATTGTGCATGATGAAAAGTACGTCGGTATTGTTTAAAAATGGGATAGTCAACAACCCGACGCCGCCCAAGGTGAGCGCGATGAAATGAACGCCTTTTGCCCCGATTTTAAGCGCCAAAGGCACGAGTAAGAATGCCACCATAAAGCAGATAATGTTGTACGTACCATTCAGGCTGCCGGTGAGCAACTGGGCTTTTGAGAATTCCGCCGAAGCCTGATCTGTGGTGCCGAACAACGACAATGACAACGACGATGTGATGTATTGCCAGTAACAAAACATGGCGTACCAAGTGAAGAATTTCACCGGAATCAGTTGTTTCATCGTGAGCGGCATCGTTCGGAAGGCTTCGGTGATGTCGTTCCAGACCGATTTTAGGATGTTCTCTTTTTTCTTTTCGCGAATGATTTCCAGTTCTTCGTCGGTGGGCGGATACTCTTTGGTAGTCATGACCGACAACAACACCGAAGCGATCGACGCAAACGCACCGATGAAAAATGCCCAATACGTGTACGCCGGAATACCGTTCTGCATTTTATCGGTAATGGCCAGAAACCCTAAAGACACCAAAATCGCGGGTGTAAAGTTGGCCAGCGTGATGCCAAAACCGGTAAAAAAACTCTGCATCAAAAAG
Organism: Flavobacterium longum; assembly: GCF_965137575.1. Lineage (NCBI taxonomy): Bacteria > Pseudomonadati > Bacteroidota > Flavobacteriia > Flavobacteriales > Flavobacteriaceae > Flavobacterium > Flavobacterium longum. Next base: position 39,618 of record NZ_CBCRZJ010000009.1, read on the forward strand.
CCAAGCGACATTTGTTTTTCGTTGAGCTTGTCGGCTACGAATGCCCGATACGGTTCCATGGCCACATTGTTGGCGGCATCGAGAATCCAAAGCAGGCTCGCCGCCATGAACAACGTCTTTGAAAACGGCATGAGCAACAACGCCAAGCTGGACACCAATGCGCCAATGAGGAAAAATGGCTTCCTGCGGCCAAATTTCGGTGACCATGTGCCGTCGCTGATTGCTCCAACTATCGGCTGAACAATCAATCCGGTAATTGGGCCTGCAAGCCACAACATCGGCAAACTGCCTTCGTCCGCGCCCAAATATTTGTAGATGGCGCTCATGTTACTTTGCTGCAAACCAAAACTGAATTGAATCCCGAAAAAGCCGAAATTCATATTCCAGATTTGCCAAAAGCCCAGGTTTATCTTTTTGCTCATGCGTTATTCCAGTTTCTTCAGAAAGTCTTCAAAAGGGATGTCATTGGTAAAGATTACGCCTTTTTTGTCGATGACAGGAATCTGCAAATTGTTGGTGCTGATGTTGTGCTTTCGAAGTTTCGAGAGCATTTCCTGCAACGCTTCGGGGTTTCGGTCGATGTCGTAAAAAACGAACGCGATGTTGTGCTCGGTAAGGTATTTCTTGGTGTCGATGCAATGGTGACAATCGTTGCTGCCGTACACGATGATGACTGATTGACCTGCTTTTTGCGCAGCATCCGGCCGGACTTCCTGCGACCAGCCTTGGCCGACGCACAGCATCAAGAAAAACAAGAGCGCCACTAACTTTTTCATTGGGAGCGTTTTAAAGAGATTTAAAGATAGGCGTTCTGCGTAAAAATAATTCCCACACCAAAAAGATATGGTATAGGAATTATTCAAACTAAACATGAAATCTTGATTTTAGAACCTGTAAGACAACGACATCGAAATCGATCTTCCCGGCAACGGCCTCGCCCTGACAATGTTCGTCGTGTTGTCTGTGATGCTGCCTTCTTCAGCTTCGGTGATGGCCAACGTGTTGAACAGGTTGTTTCCAGCCAAATTCAAAGACAATCCTTTGGTGATGCCGACTTCCACAAAACCGTTGACGATGACATAACCGTTCATCACCAACTCATTGTTGTCTTGCGCGTATGCTTTGGTTTGCCCGATGAAACTCAAACCGACCATGTTTTTTCCTTTAGAGAATTTGTACGTCGGGATGAAGTTGTACATCAATTTTGGTTGCCTTCTCGGTTCGTTGCCATCATTGGCACCAGAAGTGATTTCGGCTTTGGTATAAGTAAAGCCACCGCGGAGGTTCAAGTCGTTGTTGACACTGTAAGACGATTCGATTTCCAGGCCCATCGAACGGTAATCGTTCTCGATGATGCTGTTTGACGTGGCTTCGAAACCGCCTTCCTCTGTTGTGGTCGAGCTGAAGAATGTAGCATAAAGATAGCCTTTGTCGAATTTACGCTTGTAACCGATTTCCGCTTGTGCGAGATAATCCAAGGCGTTGATCTTGTCGCCATCCAGATAGTCCAGTCCCGAGAACAGGATTCGGTCTGCCTTGGCCGATGCGCCTTTGCTGTAACGGGCAAACACAGATTGCTTGGCGTCGAGCAGGTAATTGGCGCCCACAGAATAAGACACATAATCATAGTCATAATCAACAGCGGTCGTGTTGGCGGTATTGATGGCCGACACGCTGGTTTCCGGAGCCGAAATGACGTTGTCGTTATTGATGTCGTAAACCGTTTGCGACGATCCGGCGAATGAACCGTTCACTTGACCGATGTCGAAACGGATGCCGCCTTCCAAAGACAATTTATCGGTGGCTTCGAAAGACACATTGGCGTAAGGCGCAGACACATTGTATTGTGTATCGTAATTCCGGGTGCAGCAGTTGCCCCAGAACGGCACGCCGTACGCGTACAATCCGTTGCTGGAAAGCAGGTTTCCTGAACCGTCGGTAACGTTGATCAAACGCGGATTGTTGTCTGACACTTCCTGCAGGTAGGAATTCCACAGCCATGACATTGAAATATTTTGGATGGATTTGAAGTAACCGGCCGTGATGCCTACTTTGTCGAATTTCTTGGTGATCCGCAAATCGTTCATGAAGTTGTTGAAATTGTTCAATTCTACGTCGAACATATGGATTCTGGACACCAAACCGTTCGGGTTGTTGAACGGCGTTCCGTCATTGGCGTAAGTCAGGGTTGAACCCGCTCCGAAAGAGTTCGCAATGGTTGCAGCCGAAGCGACTTCTGCCGGGAATGGCGTAATGAACTGACCGCTATTAGAGGAGAACCGGCCATTGTTGGTCACTTTCCAGCCGTCGGCCAACTCGAAATTCACCGATGCGCCTATGCTTTTCGAAACCGGATGCATACCGTCGGCGACATTGCCCCGGCGGATGTTGCCATTGCCGTCCAAGCCCACGTTATGGAGTAGATAGGGAGATTGTTGCGTGGCGGATGTGGCATCGAAACCACTGATGCTTTCCCAGTTCGGGTCTGAGTTGGTGCCCGTTACCTTAATCGGCATCGGCATGTACGCGGCTGCCCTGTCGTTCAGGAATTTCGCATAAACCGTTACCGATCCGCTTTCAAATTCCTTGGTGACATTCATCTTGAATTGGCCGCCGTTGTTGGCCGTAAAACCAGGGCTTCTGACGCCTTCTCCGGTACGGTAAAACCCGCCTGCGTGGAAATACAATCCGTCGCCAATACGCGCGCCGTATTCAATGTCTGTCCGGAAATCGCTGTAGTCAAGTCCGAAACTGGTGGCCATGCTGCCGCCTTCGGTTTTGCCCGTTTTGCTGATGAAGTTGATGATGCCGCCCGGCGAGTTTGAGGACAACGTCGAGGCCGAACCGCCGCGGATGGCTTCGATCTTGGCGACATTGCGGTCAAATCGGGTGAAAATATCAGCGGTCGCAAACGCGATATCACCGTAAAGCAACACCGGCAAACCGTCTTCCTGAAGTTGTAAATATTTTGAACCGCCAGAGGAAATCGGAACACCGCGAACAGAGATGTTGGCGTTTCCTTCGCCGCCCGAAGATTCGGAACGGATGCCTGGAATGGTGCGGAAAATTTCGGCCGTTGACCTTGGCGCAGACTGTTCCACTTGCTTTACATCGAGTGTCGTGATGGAAACGCTGGACTTTATTTTCGCCCGCGGATTGACCACACCGGTCACGACGATTTCTTCCAAAACCTTGGAATCTTCCTGCAACTGGAAGTCGAGCGTCGTGCTTCCGCTGACATCGGCGGTTTTTTGCTCGGTGGCGAAACCAACGTAGGAAACCGTCACGGTAACCGAACCGTCGGCAAGTGATGTAAACGTGTACACTCCGTCTGCATCGGTCAGCGTTGATTTGGAATTGCTCAATACCACGTTTGCACCTGCAATGGCGCTGCCTTTGGCGTCGGTCACTTTTCCTGATAAACTACTGTTTTGAGAAAAAGAAACATTGCAGAGCAGCACAGCCACTACAAACAACATCTTTTTCAGAAATTGAGTATTTTTTTCCATCATTTGTAATTTGTTTGATTAGTAATTTTTGTCGGTCTATTTTCCGAAATTATATTTTTACTTAACATATAATTAAGGAATCGTTACCGAAAACGTTTTCGAAATCACCGAAAACGTTTTCGATTGGAAATTGCGGGGTTTTTATGATATTTGTTAAATGAGAGACATTACGTTAAAACAAATTGCCGAAACCTTAGGAATATCCATCACGACAGTGTCCAAGGCGTTGAAGAATTACCCGGACGTGAGCCAGAAGACACGAAAGGCAGTTTTAGAGTTGGCCGAATCGCTCAGTTATACGCCCAACAGTTTCGCCGTAAATCTCCGGACGAAGGAATCGCGCACCATCGGGCTGATCATTCCTGAAGTCGTGCATCATTTTTTCTCCAATGTCATCAACGGGATTATTGACGAAGCCGAAAAAAACGGCTACTTGGTCATCATCCTGCAATCCAACGAATCGCTCGAACTCGAAAAAAAGCAAGTGGAACTTTTGATGCAGAAACGGGTTGACGGCATCATCATGTCTTTGTCGAACGAATCCAACGATGACCTGCACATCAAGGAAATCCTCCGAAAGGAAGTGCCTTTTGTGATGTTCGATAAAATCTCGAAGCTCATCCCGTGCTCCAAAGTAATCATCAACGACCAGAAAGCGGCGTTCAATGCCGTGAACCATCTGATCGAGAAAGGCTGCCGAAAAATCGCGCACATCCGCGGCCCAGTGAATCCTCAAAACGCGATAGACCGGTTTCTGGGATATAAGAAAGCCCTCGAACAAAATCGGATTCCCTTCGATCCTAAATTGGTTTACACGTGCAAGAATGTTACGTTTGAGGAAGGGCTCGCATTTGCGCGGCAAATCGTGAATGAACACCCGGACGTCGACGGCATTTTCATCATTACCGATTTGGTGGCGGTGGGCGTTCTGGCGCATTTCAACGAAGTCGAGATCAAATCGCCTGAACAAGTAAAAGTGATTGGCTTCAGCAATTGGTTCATGTCGCAGGTCATCACCCCGAAACTCAGCACTGTGGACCAGCCGAGTTTTGAAATGGGCGTACAATCCTTTAAATTACTGCTGGAGGAAATCAACGCCAAGAAAGAAATGCAACCGTTTAAACCGAAAACCGTAGAGCTGGAAACCAGCATCATCGAACGGGAATCGACTTCTGGACGCTGAGGAAGTATTTCTCAGCATAGGCGTACCTTCTCTTTCGGCCATCTGCAAACAAAAAAAGGCACCGGAAAGGCACCTTTTTGTTTTATCATACGAGTAGTTTTAACGCTTGATCAATTTCTGTGAAAACATACCGGTTTGGCTTGCTACCTGAACAATGTAAATGCCCGGAGCCAAATCATCGACATTGATGGTGTACAACGACGTGCCCGAAACGGGCTGCGCTACCTTCACGACCTGCCCCAACTGGTTTACAATCTTCACGTGCATGATTTCCGCGGACAAATCTGTACGGATATTTAGTGTGCTCGTTGCAGGATTCGGGCACAGCACGACATTGTTGACCACGCCATACGACGGATTCCCCAACGTGGTAAACGTCGTAGAAACGGTGTTGGTGATAATCGGGAAATTGAAATCGAAATAAATATCGGCTGTATTTTCAATCGTCGTCCCGATGGCGACAGTATTTACCGGTTTGATCTTAAACGACACAAAGCCATTACTGCCAGGCTCGTCTTCGCTCTCAGGCGGTAGATTAATGTTGTCGAAGAAGAATTGCAGACGATTTCCGTTGGTAAGCGTAGAACGATAGGAATGGCTCGCGGCAACCACTTGCAAGGTCGACGGATCCAGGTTGGCGGACAGCAAGTCTTCTACCCTGATGTTTTCGGCCATAAAGTTTCCGGAATTCTGGAACCGGATCAGATAGTGCAAATAATCGCCGGCGTTGTCGATGTGTACCGACGAACCTTCCAGCACGGTTTTGTCATTCGGGTCAAATGAGCCAACCACGATTTGAGTATATAAATCCGTGTTGTCGTTCGGCGTTTCGTCGCCGGAGAGCGGATCGATTGCCGCAATGAAATTCAGTATGTCGCCGATATTCACCGCCGGGGTTTCCACAGGAGAATTTACATTAAGCACAAAGGTGACTGTGCGGGTTTCGAATGGCAACAAGTCGGCATACGTCCATGCCAGGTTATTCGTGGTTTGCGACGAAGGCGGCGATGAAGCGGATATGAAATCCAGCCGCGAATCATCGAAAGTAAAGCTGAGCGCTCCGGACATGGTTTGGTTGCCTTTATTCTTGTATACTAACTTGTAGGTAGCGTCAAATCCCGGGCGCGCGGCCGTTTGCGGAAGTATCATGATGTCGACGTCATTGTGCGTGCCATTGGCCGAGAGACAGAAATCGGCGGTTTGGCTAAGGTTGTCGACCGTCGCAAAATTGGCCGAGCCACTCGCAGGCGCGACAGTGAAATAGGGCAATTCAGGCTGCGGCGTTACGGTAAAGTTGCCTGCACCTACATAAAACGAATAATACCCCGAACTGTCTGTAAACGTATAGCTGCTGTTGGTGCCATCGTTTAGGAATACCTTCACGCCAGGTCTTGGCGGATCTGACGCATCACAGCCGTTCCCATTGACATCCAACCTCACGATTCCGGAGATGACGTTGTTGTTGTTGGTAACGTAAAAGCCGGCGGGCATTGTAGGAAACGGCCAGACGGAAAATACCGTCACATCATAGGCACCGGTCGGTACATTATTGGGGATTGTCAGCATGATCGTCATCTGATCAGGTGCCAAGACCTGTATTGTACTCGAAAAAAACTCCGAAGACATATTGTTGTAGAAAGAAACGCCCTCTACGCCACTGGCGGAAGTAAAATTGGTGTTTTCTCCCGTGATGGTGACCTGAAGGGTTTCGCCGGCAAGCCCACTATTTGGAGTAACCGAAATGAGATTTTGGGCGGCGCCGCAAAACATGCAGGAGAGTGCCAAAAATAGTAGTAGTTTTTTCATAAATTGTTTTTTAACTGGCTGATTAGCTGTTGCTCAAATGTAATATTATTCTTTTTGGAGACAAAGTAAATCTGCGAATAATCTGGCAGGTTTAAGATTGTGCCCTTCTTATCGGGCGAAACCGCGGACAATTTTTCGGCCAGCAACGCCGCTTTGGCCTTCAGGATTGGCGGCAGGAACATTTTATATTTCGGATCTTTTGAAGTCGTGGCGCAGGAATCAATCGTCTCGAAGGCTTTTTCAAACTGCTTGTCGTTGAAGTAAACCGCCGCCAGGTTCAATCGTGCTTCTTCAAAAAGAGGCGAAATACGCAACGCCTTTCCGTAGAGCGCAATGGCTTTTTTTCGGCTTCCGTTGACTTCGTAACAACTCGCCAGATTGTTCATCGCGTGGATGTTGTACGGCGTTAAGCGGTAGGCGTTCTCGAAACTGGCTTGGCTTTCGGCGTACTGACGTATGGAGAATTCCGCGACACCTTTGTACCATTGCATCGGAATCGTCTTGGAATCAATCTGGTACAGACTACTTTCAGCATCCGTTGCGAACTTGAGCGCTTCCTGACTGTAACCGTCTCTCCTGGCAGCTTGCAATTTATAGACGTTTTTCTCGGCGACAAATCGCGTCCCGGCGACGTACAAAGAAAAACATGCGCTACAGACCACGAAAAACACCAATGCAGTTTTACCTACCGGTACGGCAAGACTGTTGCCTCCTATCGTTTCATATCGGTGGACAATCAGCGCGAAGAGCAACATTAAAAGCACGAGATGTTCGATGCGTTCCATCGGAAAATCAAAAAAGGCGATGAACACAAACCCGACCACGCCTGAAAACAGTGACACAGATAGCCACTTTTCATCTTTATTGCCAGCCCGTTTAATCAACCTGAACGAGCGATAAATTACCCCTACGAAAATGCAAAGGAAAACCGCGAATCCCAAAATGCCGGTTTCGCACAGCACCCATAAAAAGTCATTGTGCGGCCGTTGCACCGTTGTAATGCCGTTTGCGATGTCGTACTGGAAATGACTTAAACCGTATTTCGGAAAATAAATTTGCCAATTGCCCAGTCCTACCCCAAACGGATGTTCGCGAAACATTGCCCATGAATTCCGCCAGAATAAAAAACGCTCGCTCAACGTATCTGCACTGAGAAGCCTTGAAAAATACTTTTCCGAATCGGCGCTTGTGCCGCCGCTATAGCATAAAACAGCCACAATGGTTAAAGCGACAAACGCTCCGCCCAACCAACGCAACTTTCCCTTGACATAATCAACGCCATAAAACAAAATGAAGAGGCCAAAAAAGACAGCCGTTGCAATCATGACGATGCGCGTCCTTAAGATAACGACAAATGCAACGATCAAAAACAGCGAAACCCACGAGACAATCCTTATATAACGCTTTTCCCGCAGGCCAATCATGAAGAACGGTAGGCATAAAAACAATATGGAAGTCAGCAGGTTTTTGTTGCCGAAACTCCCTAAAATCGTGTAAACCCAATGAAATAGGTTTTGCCCACGCATGGTTTTTTCGGTCATGTCGACGAGCGCCGTTCCCAGCGCCGCGCAACCGAAAATGATTCCGGCGTTGATGAGTTGTTTGCCGGTAATGAGATTGGCCCTGAGCAACAATCCGGTCATTACCGAAAACGACACCACAATCCACAACTTTGACAAAACGTAAAACGCCTCAGACAGTACCGTCGCATTCGGTAGTGAAATGATGGCCGAAAGCGCAAGAAAAATCAGCATCGCCAGATGAACCGCATCTATGCGTAGTCTGCCGTCTTTTCGGTTCACTCTCGCAATCAAAAACCCCTGCAGCAGAACAAACAAGGAAAGCAACAATTGTCTGGGCAACAAAATCTTGTCGCCGATATCGCTGTAGAAAATAAGCGGCAACAACAGTAAAAATACATAGTAAGCTTTCGCCGTAAAGCTGGTTCGCATATCGGTGGTTTGTGGTCAAAGATAGCAAAGTAGCCGGATTGAAACTTTCCGCGCGGCTATTTTAGAAAATCGATGTTTCGCGTCAGGCCATCGAATTTAGTGCGCTTCACCGCTGAGTTCTTAAATACTTTCCGAAACGTGTCTTCGGTGATTTCTTCCCAGTCTTTTCGGGTCATCTGTAAAAGCTCCGGATGTGGGTCAAACAAAGGCTCGTTGTGCGGTTTGGAGAAACGGTTCCAAGGGCAAACGTCTTGGCACACATCGCACCCGAACGCCCAATCGCCGAACTTCCCGCGCATGTCTTCGGGCAGATTTCCCTTGAGTTCGATGGTGAAATACGAAATGCATTTGCTGCCGTCAACCACGTATGGCGCGACAATGGCCTCCGTCGGACATGCGTCAAGACAAGCGGTACAGGTGCCGCAATGGTCGGTGACGGCATGGTCATAGTCAAGTTCGAGATCGACGATCAATTCGGCGATGAAATAAAACGAACCGGTTTTCTGGGTGAGCAGATTGGCGTTTTTCCCGATCCAGCCGAGCCCGCCTTTGGCCGCCCAAGCTTTGTCTAGCACCGGCGCCGAATCTACGAACGCGCGGCCGTACACGTCGCCGATTTCGTTCTGGATCGAAAACAACAATTCCTTGAGTTTGTCCTTGATGACGAAATGGTAGTCCTGCCCATAGGCGTATTTGGAAATTTTGTAGGTGTCAGATTTTTGGATTTCCGCCGGATAATAGTTCAACAGCAACGAAATGACACTTTTGGCGCTATCGACGAGTTTGGTCGGGTCAAGCCGCTTGTCAAAATGATTTTCCATGTACGACATTTCGCCGTGCATGCCGTTCTGCAACCAGGCTTCCAAGCGCGGCGCTTCTTCTTCGAGAAACCCGGCTTTCGAAATTCCACACGATAAAAATCCGAGGCGTTTGGCTTCAGATTTAACGAATGCGGTGCGGGCAGATTGGTTCACTTCGGAAAAAAAATTACATTTACTGAGACAAAGAACGGAAAAAGCGCCGACTATTTCCCGAAGATCAAATCCCTATGACGAAAATCTGCATCGTTGAAGACAATGCCGAAATGCGGCACGCGCTATCGTTGATCATCCAACTCACCGACGGTTATTCGTTGGAAGGCGTTTACGAAAATGCAGAAGTCGCGATGCGGGAAATCCCGACTCGGCAGCCCGATGTTGTTTTGATGGACATCAACTTACCCGGCTCCAGTGGTATTGATTGCGTCTGGAACTTGAAACAAGCGCATCCGAAAATGCTTTTTTTGATGTGTACGTCTTACGATGACAACGACAAAATCTTCCAAAGCCTCGAATCTGGCGCGAGCGGTTACTTGCTCAAATCTGACGGTCCGGCGAAAATCGTGGAAGCCATTGCAGATTTACTCGACGGCGGCAGTCCGATGAGCGCGGCCATTGCCCGAAAAGTCGTCGCGAGTTTCTCCAAAATAAAATCCGACAACCCGTCGGTGCAATCGTTGACCAATCGGGAAATGGAAATCCTGGACCTGCTCTCGAAAGGACTGCTGAACAAAGAAGTGGCCGACGCGACCCATACCAGTGTGGCCACGGTACGCAAACACGTGCAACACATTTACGAAAAATTGCATGTCAATACGCGGGTGGAAGCCGTCAACAAATACCTGAAGCGATAGATTTCATTCGGGTTTCGTCTTTTCCAAAATCTTCACGTACGCCAAACGGCGTATTTTTTTTGTTCCTGCTTTTCATCCATCTTCCGGATACCAGGCCTTCGATACTGGTTCTTGGCCTGTTGCCTTTCCCTTTGTCGTCCGGACAAAAAGCCGCGCATTGGCGTATTGTGAGGCTTCGATTACTGATTCAATTTTACCACTACAAAATAGTGTTGAACTGAATCTATGAATTAAATCGAAGAAATCATGCGTTACATTTATCTCAAACCGGTACGGAATGCCGAAGACAAACAACGGGTGGCCAATCATCCGAAAATGTCAAAAGCCAACCTTGAAAAATTAATCAAGGACAAAACGGAAACGAAAATCATCACCGAGCAAACGAAGGAAACCGCGAAAAAACGGAACGAAACCGTGCGAAATCTCATTTGGGAAGAATCGTCAAAAGCACTTGTGGGGAAAAAACATGCGCTATCTGAACTCGTGAGCGGAAAAATTAAGCCGTTGCCGTCTGCACCTAAATTCAAGGACGGCGATGATCTATTTTTCCTCAACGATGTTGAATCGTTGGCAACAGACGCGCTCTACGTGAGGAAAATGAACGAGAACAAGGCGAATGACTTCAAGTTGTACCAAGAGTTACGGGCCGAAATCGCACCACTGATCAAAGACGCGCCGGCGAAATTGCAAAAATTGTTTTCTTCATTGCCCGATTCACCCAATATCCTTTCAGTTGCGCTTCGGAAAGACTTACTGAAGTTGGCCAAGATTGGTCTGGAATTGCCGTCTGTCACGCTGGTTCGCCAATATGACCTGAACAATCCCGGGCCGGAACAAGGTGAAGGAAACAAATCAGACCAACACCTCTCCAACAGTTGCCGCCGGTCTAATCCTGCACCCAACGCAAAAGGTTTTGTAGCGAACGTGAACTGGCCATTGAAACCGCACTTGACCAGCGTCAAGAACCAAGGCCGTCGCGGCACTTGTACGGCGTTCGGTACCGTGGCAGCCGTTGAAAGCGCCATCTCGGTTCGCTATGGCCGAAAAGTCAATTTGAGCGAACAGGATTTGTACAAAAAACAGAAGCTGGACTGGAATCCGAATATTTTCGACGACTACTATGGCGACGGCTATTTTCCGCCAATGAGCGCGCTGTTCCAGATGGTTTCCGGATATGTTTTTCCGTTTGAATCTTCCTGGGAATACAACCCATCGTTATCGCGCGTGGAAAATGACGCCACGCGTCGCTACACCCATTCTTGCGACAACTATTCGGGTGACTGTTCCAACACAAACCATCAGGCAGACCGTGATTGCTACGTGATGGACATCACCGACACCAAAAAAGTGGTCCGTGAAGTGTGCGATTGGTTTGAAGGCATTCCAATCTTGGGCGTATTGGCGGGCTGGGTATGCCACACCGTTACGGATTGGGTAACCGAAGTGATCGATCAGGTGGAGGTTTGCGTGTTTGACACGAATGTCCGCGGAACATCAAGGTTCAAGCTCACCAACTTCAGCTTAATCTGGGATCCAATCTGGCAAAGTGACATCACCTTGGCCAAATGGTGCCTGAGCCGGAGACGACCTATCATTTTCTGCTTCAGCGTTGCGCCGAGTTTCCGCACGGGTAACCACAGCGCTACCGACGGAAAAGGGTTTGTGGTGTTCGACGAGAAAGAAAAACTCCCCGCGGACGCCGGTGGCCACTGCGTTGAACTCGTCGGCTATGTAGACAACGACCAGATTCCCGCCTCGTTAAACATCGCCAAAGGCGCTGGCGGAGGCTATTTCATCGTCAAGAATTCTTGGGGAAAATGCTTCGGCGATGTTGGCTACGCGTACTTGCCCTACGCCTGGGTAGACAAATGGGGAACCTCAATGGTGGCGCTCACCGGGGTGCAAAGGGTTTAAATATTTGATAATAAGCAAAATAGAGTGGGCGTTTCGTTTACTTTACTTTAATTTAAGTACATTTAGTTAATCACCAAAACAAGAAATCATGGAAACAAAAACAAAACTACGGCTGTCATTGGTAGCCAATGCCGTTGCTATTGCACTGATTGTAAGCAATTGCCAGCCACAGCAAACCGATGAATGTACAATGGACGAAAATGTAGCGATTTCTAAGACCCAAGCCGCATTACTCGCCTATACCTACCAATCGCAGCTGCGCGAAGACCCAACTTCAGATAAGGATAAAGGAGACAGTCGCTCCTCATGGTTTTCCGTAGCCGAAATTGAAGCGTTTATATGTAAGGCGCGGAGACAACAACAAGTAAATCAAACTCCTGGACCACTAGGCATCCGGATTTATTACGGAAGATATCCTGACCAGTCTTTAAGCCACTTTGACTTCGACCCGGATTATAAGGGAAAGCACTGTCTGTTTTTTGTTCCGACCGTCGATGTCCAAATCCCGAAAGTCGACCAAGAAAAATTTGGTGGCGACACCGTATTTCGCAAAGACTTCGAGCTTGAAGGGAAAAACTTCCTGTTCTCAGGAGTTAAAAGGAATCACGGTGCGCTAGTTCCACCCGAAAATGCGGAAGGTTCGATGTTCGCTTATGTCACTCCGCAAGATGTTAACCCTTAAGGGCATAAGGTATATATTGTACATCGCTGAATTCATTGCATTGATTTCGGCGGTGTACAGTTTTAAACGAAGTGCGCCAATCCAGCAAAAGACGCTGCCGCTCTATTTCCTGTTCATTGTGTTCGCAGAGTACGTCGGGCGATACTTCGACAATGCGCGGCTACTCGATTACACCCGCAACTGGTACGCATACTTCGTGATTCCTATTGAATTCCTTTTCTTTTACTGGTTCCTGTGGAGACATTTCGCAGGGCAAAAAACGCGGTTGTGGATTGCTGTTGGTTCGGTTCTTTTCATGTTGTCGCTCGTGATGGAATGGCTGGTTTTTTATGACACGACTACCACGTTCATTTCGTTGTCTTACACGATGGGCAACCTGATTTTATTGATTTTCATTCTAATGTATTTCAACGGTCTGGTCCATTCCAAGCGCATCCTGAATTTTACCAACGAACTGGAGTTTTGGATTTGCTCGGGGCTGCTGTTGTTTTACTTGTGTACTTTCCCGTTCTTTGGTTTGTATAATTATTTTCTCGAGAAGTTTCCGGATGAGTTCAGGACCTACTACGTGGTCATGTTGCTACTGAATATCCTGATGTATGCAATCTTCTCTTTTGGAATGATATGGACAAGACGGAAATAAACATATTCCTCATCCTTTCCTTCCTGATTGTCATCACGATGATCTCGGGTTTGTTCTATTTCATTTTCCAATTCCGGAAACGGAAAATCCAGGAAGAACTTGACCGCGTGATGAGCATCAATGCCGAGCGCGAGCGGATTATCCGCGATTTGCACGATGAACTCGGTGGCAATTTGAACAGCATTGCACTTATTGCTGATTTGATTATGCAAAAAAAACTACCTGAAATAGACCGTGAAGAAGCCATCGCGAGAATTGCAGGAACAGCGCGGCACATTTCGCAGCAGATCCGGATGGTGATTTGGAGTCTGGACGAAACAAAAGACTCGCTGCATAATCTTTCAGATTACATCCGTTGGTACGCCACGCAATTTTTTGAATTGACGGGAATCCATCTTACGGTCACCGATCCGCGCCATTACACCGACGACTACGTCAGTGCGCTGTTTCGGAAAAATGTGTTTCTTGTGGTCAAGGAAGCGCTCACCAACATCTTGAAACACGCAAAAGCCAACACGGTCGTCATCGCCATCGACGTATCCGACGATTGGCTGGCCATCGAGATTACCGACGACGGCAACGGTTTGCAAAACAGCGGTAACGGCAACGGTTTGCACAACATGAAGAAAAGAATGGACGAAATCTCGGGCCGTTTCCATTTAAAGTCCGTCAATGGCACGTCTATTACGCTGTCTGCCCCAATTGGAAGATCGTAACTGCTAAAGACCGTATTTCAGGATGCAGTAAATGGCGCGAAAACCGTCCTTCCAGTTGATTTTCTTGCCTTCTTCGAACGTTCGGCCATAGTAGCTGATGCCGACTTCGTAAATGCGGATTTTCGGGATTTTTGAAATCTTCGCGGTCACTTCAGGTTCAAAACCAAAGCGCTTTTCGGAAAGTTGTACAGACTTCAGGACTTCGGACCTGAACATTTTGTAACAAGTTTCCATGTCGGTCAGGTTCAGGTTGGTGAACATGTTGCTCAAAAACGTCAGGAATTTATTCCCGATGCTGTGCCAGAAAAACAAGATGCGGTGCGGCTTCCCACCCATAAAGCGGCTTCCGTACACTACATCGGCGTGGCCTTCGAGAATCGGCTTCAACAAAATGTTGTATTCCTGCGGATCGTATTCCAAGTCGGCATCCTGAACCACGATGACATCACCTGTCGCGGCAGCAATTCCGGTATGCAGCGCGGCGCCCTTCCCCTGATTGTATTCGTGTTTGTAGTATTGGATGTCTAGCGACGGATGCTGGCCCATGTAGCGGTGGATGCTTTCCTCGGTATCATCGGTGCTGAAATCGTTGACGACGATGATTTCCTTGGACAAATCGCCGACCAGCACCACGTCTTTCACCTTGTCGAGAATACGGTGAATGGTCGGGCCTTCGTTAAACGCCGGAATCACAATCGATAACTTCGAGATTTCACCCATGCGTTAAAATAATCCTTGCTGGCTGTTGTAATTGACCTTGCCCAAATGTTTGTAGGCCTTTTCGGTGACTTCGCGGCCGCGCGGCGTGCGAATGATGAATCCTTCCTGGATCAGGAACGGCTCATAAACTTCTTCGATGGTTTCGGCGCTTTCAGAGACAGCGGTAGCCAGCGTTGACAAACCAACCGGACCGCCTTTGAATTTGTCGATGATCGTGACAAGGATTTTGTTGTCCATTTCATCGAGCCCGTGCGCATCTACATTCAAGGCTTTGAGTGCATACCGCGCAATTTCGATATCGATTTTGCCATTGCCCTTAATCTGGGCGAAATCCCGCACGCGACGCAACAAGGCATTGGCGATACGCGGCGTACCACGACTGCGGCCGGCGATTTCGATGGCCGCTTCCATCGTGATGGGCATTTTGATGATGGACGACGAACGCTGCACAATGGTCGTCAGCAACTCGGTGTTGTAGTATTCCAATCGGGAAGAAATCCCGAAACGGGCGCGCATCGGCGCGGTAAGCAAGCCTGAACGTGTTGTAGCACCAACCAACGTAAACGGATTGAGGTTGATTTGCACCGAGCGGGCATTTGGCCCAGACTCGATCATGATGTCGATCTTGAAATCTTCCATCGCCGAGTAAAGATATTCTTCCACGACCGGACTCAACCTGTGGATTTCGTCGATAAACAAAACGTCGCGCTCGTCAAGGTTGGTGAGCAATCCGGCCAAATCGCCGGGTTTGTCCAGCACCGGGCCGGACGTAATTTTGATCCCGACACCCAGTTCATTCGCCAAGATATTGGCCAAGGTGGTTTTCCCCAATCCGGGTGGGCCATGAAACAAAGCGTGGTCCAGCGCTTCGCCGCGATGATTGGCTGCGGCGACAAACACTTTAAGGTTGTCTAATACATGATCCTGCCCAGAAAAATCATCGAAACTCAGTGGCCTGAGCTTCCTTTCGATATCAAGTTCTTCGGGCGTAAACCTTTCGTTGGTAGGATCGAGGTTTTCGTTCATGTGGCAAATATAGCCAAAAGCAATTCGTTTCGGCGTTAAACTTTGTATCCGCGCGCGAGCAAAGACTGCCACTCCGGATGCTTGCGCAAGTATGCCGCGACGAACGGGCACAACGGCGCAAGCGTGTAATTCTTTCCCTTGATATATTCCAAAGCCTGACGCACGATGCTGCTGCCCACGCCTTTGCCCTCGAGTGCGGGCGGCACTTCAGTATGTGTCAGGAACATTATGTCTTCTTTGTTGAGGATGTATTCGATGAACGCCACATGCCCTTGTGCAGTGAGCTCAAACCGATGCTTTGTCTCGTTGATCTTGAATTCGTCCGTCATGGCTTCTCTGTGTTAAGATAAGTGGTAAGCGCGCCCGACGGACATCGCCTTACCTGATGGACGATTTCTTCGGTCGTAGCTCCGTGAGGATCAACCCACGGCTTTTCTCGCGGCTTGAATACGCTGGCCAACCCGCGGGCGCAATTGGCGGAATGGGTGCACAAGGATGCATTCCAAACAATGGTTACTTCACCGTTAGTGTATTCTTTGGTTTCCATCTTTATAAATTTTTGTTCGTGATAAACCTCAGAGGTTTTGAAAACCTCTGAGGTTTTAAATTTACAAAAACTTGAATGGTTACGCTACGGTAAAACCACACAAAACAAAAATGCCTCCGCGTTGGAGGCATTTTGTATTAGTGGTGCATGACTTCTTCACCTGGTTTAAATGGCACGTCCTGCGGCACAAAATCTTCGTCGTGGCCAGGTTTGCTGTAATCGTATGGCCAACGGTGTACGGTCGGGATTTCGCCTTCCCAGTTGCCGTGGATATGCTTGATTGGCGCTGTCCATTCCAGCGTATTTGACTTCCAAGGGTTTTGAACGGTCTTCTTACCGATGAAAATGCTGCTGAAGAAGTTCCAAAGGAAAACCACCTGGAACACGCCTCCGAACAAGGCAAACATCGTAATCAAGACGTTTACATCCTGCAGATCATCAAACAACGGGAAGTTTGTATTGGTGTAATAACGGCGCGGCAGACCGGCCATCCCGATAAAGTGCATCGGGAAGAATACACCATACGCACAAACCGTTGTTACCCAGAAGTGCGCATAACCCATATTCTTGTTGAGCATACGGCCATACATTTTAGGGAACCAATGGTAAATGCCCGCGAACATGCCGTAAAGGGCAGAAATACCCATTACCAAGTGGAAGTGCGCTACGACAAAGTAAGTGTCGTGTACGTTGATGTCGAGGGTAGAGTCGCCCAAGATAATACCTGTCAAACCACCGGTGATGAATGTCGATACGAAACCAATCGAGAACAACATTGCCGGGTTCATTTGCAGGTTGCCTTTCCACAAGGTCGTAATCCAGTTAAAGGCTTTTACCGCCGACGGAATCGCAATCAAGAGCGTCGTGAACGTAAATACTGATCCAAGGAATGGGTTCATACCAGACATGAACATGTGGTGGCCCCAAACAATCGTGGACAAGAATGCGATGGCAAGAATTGACATGATCATCGCGCGGTAACCAAAGATCGGCTTACGGGCGTTGGTGGCCATGATTTCTGATACCAAGCCCATCGCTGGCAAGATAACGATATAAACTTCCGGGTGTCCGAGGAACCAGAACAAGTGTTCGAACAATACCGGCGAACCGCCTTGGTAGTGCAATACTTCACCCGCCAAATAGATGTCTGACAAGAAGAATGACGTTCCAAAACTACGGTCCATCAAGAGCAACAAAGCCGCAGATAACAAGACAGGGAACGACAAGATACCGATAACAGCCGTGATGAAAAATGCCCAAACCGTCAACGGAAGACGCGTCATGGACATGCCTTTTGTACGAAGGTTAATCACGGTTACAACATAGTTCAATGAACCCATCAAAGACGAAGCGATGAATATGGCCATCGATGTCAACCATAAAGTCATACCCGCGCCAGAACCTGGAATCGCTTGTGGCAACGCACTCAATGGTGGATAAATCGTCCAACCTGCCGATGCGGGACCTGCTTCCACAAATAGGGAGCAAACCATTACTACGGATGACAAGAAGAACAACCAATAGGAAATCATGTTCATAAAGCCCGAGGCCATGTCTCGTGCACCAATCTGCAACGGAATCAAGAGGTTACTGAACGTACCGCTCAAACCGGCTGTTAACACGAAGAATACCATGATCGTACCGTGGATGGTCACCAAAGCCAAATACATGTCGTTGTTCATGACGCCGCCCGGAGCGTGCTTTTCCCCGAGGAGAAAACTAAATACTTTAAAAGACTCTTCTGGCCACGCCAACTGCATCCTAAAGAGCATTGACATCCCAACTCCAATGACACCCATGATAATACCCGTAATGAGGTATTGCTTGGCAATCATCTTATGGTCGATACTAAAGATGTACTTTGTGATGAAAGTATCTTTATGGTGATGTGCGTGATCGTCGTGTCCGTGTGCGTGGTCGTGTGCGTGGTCGTGATCGTGAGCTGACATATCTTATTATCTTTTAGATTTTCTTATTTATTATTTCGACGCGACAACCATTTCTGGTTTCGTAGCCGCTGTTGTATCGTTTGCTTTAGCCGGTGCCGGTTTTTCGCCTGCCGGTGCAGCCTCTTTTTCTTCAGCGCCCGCTTTGTCTTCTTTCACTTTGGCGGCAAGCGTTTTTTGCGAAGCCATCCACTTCTTGAAATCTTCTGGTGTGTCCACCACGACTTTCATCTGCATGTTGTAGTGCGACGCACCACAGATTTTATTACAAGCCACGATGAAATCAAATGTATAAGGGTCGAGTCCGGTTTTGCCTTCCGCGATAAGCGCAGCACTTCTCTTCGAACGCAACTCGTTGATGTGCGCCACTTTTTCGATCATTGCCGGCTTTTCACGCATTTCAGCAGTGGTGACCGTCGGGATGAAAGAAAACTCTGTAACCATACCCGGTACACAGTTCATCTGTGCGCGGAAGTGCGGCAAGTAGAATGAGTGCAGTACGTCCTGCGACCTGAGTTTAAATACGATTCTTTTTCCTTTAGGCAAGTGGAGTTCTGTGGCTTGAACGTCGTCTTGAGCATTCGGATCGGCCAAATCTACACCTAACGTATTGATTCCTTCGATGTAGCGGACATTCGCTTTCCCAAGTACGTTGTCGTCTCCGGCATAGCGTGCTTCCCAGCTAAATTGTTTGGCGTAAACTTCAACAATCATCACATCTTCTTTCTCTTCGTCCACGAACATAATGTTTGTCCAAGCATACAACCCGTACAAAATCAAACCAGCCAAAACGATCGCCGGAATGACAGACCAGATGAACTCAAGTTTGTCGTTGTCTGCAAAATACAACGCTTGTTGCCCTTCGCGACCACGATACTTAAACGAGAAATAGTGCAAAAGTGCCTGTGTGATGATTTGGACGATGAAAATAATCACCATTGAAATCCACATGAGGCGATCCACTTCCGGCCCGTGTGACGATGCCGAATCAGACATCAACGGAAAATGACCATACTTCACGCAGCAGTAAATCATGATGATGTAAATGAAGCCAAGGAAGGCAAACATCAGGTAACCCTGTAAATTATTGTCCTTGTCACTGGCCACTTGTGTATCGTTGCCCGCATTTCCACTACTAATCTGAGTCAGGTCAAAGATTTTAGTCAGCTGCCACACTGCAACAGCCAATAAAACTAAAACTATAATTACCAACAAACTTGTCATCTGTTTCTTGCTTTAAATATTAATAATGAAAATGTTTACTTTCCTCGATAAACGGGTTGCGTTTTGGTACCAGTGGCGCTTTGGTCAATGCCGTAAAGACGACGATGATGAACAAGCCCAGGAAGAACAATACCGAACCAATCTCGGCAAAACCGATGAACCATTGTGTGCCAACAGTTGACGGCATGATCATGTTGAAGAAATCCAGATAGTGGCCACCCAAAATAAACATAGCGGCAGTGATCAAAATCCAGCTTACGCGTTTGAAATCTGTGTTGATGAGGATCAGGATCGGGAATACGAAGTTCATCACGAGCGCCAACCAAAATGGCAGGGTAAAGTCATTGATACGGGTGACGAAATAGGTGACTTCTTCAGGAATATTCGCGTACCAGATCAACATGAATTGTGAGAACCACAAGTACGTCCAGAATACCGAGAAGCCGAACATGAATTTCGCCAAGTCATGAATGTGGCTCGTGTTGACATGCTCCAGGTAACCGCGTGATTTCAAATACAACGTGACCATACAAATCACGGTTACGGCGCTTACGATGAAACTCGCAAATACATACCAGCCAAAGAGTGTGGAGAACCAGTGCGGGTCAACAGACATGATCCAGTCCCAAGACATGATTGATTCCGAAACGATAAAGAACACGAGGAACCCGGCCGACAATTTGAAATTCTTCTTGTAGAAGCTGTCGTCTGTTGATTCGTCTTGCGCCAAGCAGTTTTTCCTTGACAAGTAACGATAAAGGTTCCAGCCTGCGAGGAAAATCACCGCGCGGATGATCCAGAATACTGGGTTCAGATAACCTGACTTGCCAGCGATCATGTGATCGTAATTAGGACTTTTCGGATCGGTAACACCTTCGGCCATCCATGGGAAGATGTGGTTCATGTGGCTCATCGACAAAATCAGGAACACCAGGAAAATGACCGATGCAACCGGAAGATAAGCTGTAATGCCTTGCATCACGCGGAACAACACCGGAGACCAGCCCGCTTGCGCACATTGCTGAATAGCATAGAATGCGAGTACGCCCAATGAAATCAACATGAAGAAGATGCAAGCAACATAGAAAGCTGCCCAAGGTTTGTTCTGCAACTGGTGCAAAACGTGGGTCAAATGCTTTTCGTGCTCAGCATGCGCATCATGGGCTTCCGCCTTTTTGTGATGGGCATCCTCGGCAGGTGCTGCTTCTGTTGCTGCAGGCGCGGCATGAGCCATATCGGTCACCACAGCAATCGTATCTTTATGTACAGTATCTTTTTCTTTTTCTACGATAGGCGTTGTTGGAACAACCGCTTCATGGCTTTCAGCCTTTGGCGCTTCCTCATGGGCTGCGGCTTCATGTCCGGCAGCTTCATGTCCTTGTGCTTTATGGGCATCGCCATGACCGCCACCGTGGTGCGATTCCTGTTCGGCCAGAATCTTTTCAACATCCTGAATTGTCTTTGGTGCAGTTAAAAAACCATATCCAATCCCGAGCAGGCCCAAGACCATCAGGATGATAGAAAATGTTTTTAATTTACTCGAAAATGTATACATGGCTAATCTAATTCAGTTTGTTTTACAATTATTCGGCTTTGAGTTTCATAACATACTTCGCCACCATCCAGCGTTCCTTCGTACTGAGTTGGTTGGCGTATGAACCCATTGCATTCAAGCCGTAGGTTTGTACGTGGAATACACTGCCTTCCGTAATCGGGCGGTCTTTGTAGCTTGGAACGCCAAGGTATTTCTCGTTTTTCACGAGTTGGCCTTTTCCGTCACCTTTGTCACCGTGGCAAATACCACAATAAATGACATACAGGTCTTTCGCTTTCTCTTCATCGTAAGCCAATGAATCTAGTGGCGATTTCAGGTTGGCTTTGGCCAATTCATATCCAGCGGTCGAATTCTCATATTCGTACACCTCGAAGCCGCGTTTTACCGTGCCCTTCGGAGGCAACTGCGCCTCAACGCCGCCACGTGCAAAAGCATCAGATTCTGAATACGTCTCATATCCAACCGATTCATACATCTGCGGCATGTACTGGTAGTTTGGCTGCTTCTTGTTGAAGCAGGATGAAACCGCAACGCCGGCTAAGGCAATAAAGGCTATTTTATAAACGCTTTTCATATATTAATGCTTTTCGTGCTTTTCGATTACTTTCACTTCAACGGCGCCCGTGTTCTTGAAAAAAGACACCATATCGTCTTCATTACCGGCTACGGAAACTTCCATAAGGAAATGATCATCTGTAGTCCTGACATCAGGATTTTCAGCCTTTTTGAACGGCCAAAGTTTGCTGCGCAGATAGAACGTGATCACCATCAAGTGCGCGGCGAAAAATACGGTCATCTCGAACATAACCGGAACAAAAGCCGGCATGTTTTGGTAGTACGAGAAACTTGGCTTACCACCGATGTCCTGTGGCCAATCCACGATCATGATGTTGTTCATCATCCAGATGGCGGTAGAAAGACCGGTCAAGCCGAACAAGAATGCGCAAATCGCGATCCTTGTAGGCGCCAATCCCATGGCTTTGTCAAGCCCGTGTACCGGGAATGGGGTATATACTTCTTCAATATGATGATGCGCGGCGCGGGTTTGCTTTACCGCATCCATCAAGACTTCATCATCATTGTAAATGGCATATATTACTTTGTTAGTGTCCATGTCCTTCGTGTGTATTAGCTTCTCTGTGTTTTTTATAATATTCTCCAGAAGTCTTCAAGATGGTTTTCACTTCCGCTTGTGCAATAACCGGGAATGTCCGGGAGTACAAGAGGAACAAAACGAAGAAGAATCCGATGGTGCCAATGAAGATGCCGATGTCAACAAAAGTCGGCTGGAACATCGTCCATGCAGACGGCAGGTAATCGCGGTGCAAAGAGGTTACGATGATCACGAAACGCTCGAACCACATCCCAATGTTTACGACAATCGAAATAATGAAAGAGAACATGATGCTCGTACGAAGCTTCTTGAACCACATAAACTGCGGCGAGAACACGTTACAAGTCATCATCGACCAATACGCCCACCAATAAGGACCCGTTGCCCTGTTTAAGAATGCGTACTGCTCATACTCGACGCCCGAATACCATGCGATAAACAACTCGGTGATGTAGGCAACACCAACGATTGAACCGGTAATCATGATGATGATGTTCATCAATTCGATGTGCTGTAATGTGATATAATCTTCCATCTGACAAACCTTACGCATAACGATAAGGAGTGTGTTCACCATGGCAAATCCTGAGAATACTGCACCGGCAACGAAATATGGCGGGAAGATGGTCGTATGCCATCCTGGAATCACCGAGGTGGCGAAGTCCATGGATACAATTGTGTGTACAGAAAGTACGAGTGGTGTGGCCAAACCGGCAAGTACGAGGGAAACTTCCTCAAAACGCTGCCAGTCTTTGGCGCGGCCCGTCCAACCGAATGATAAAATGTTGTAAACCCTTTTTGTAAAAGGTGTTACGGCGCGGTCGCGAATCATCGCGAAGTCCGGCAAAAGGCCAGTCCACCAAAACACGAGTGATACAGAAAGGTAAGTTGAAATCGCAAATACGTCCCAGAGAAGTGGAGAGTTGAAGTTTACCCACAAAGAACCAAATTGGTTCGGGATCGGGAGTACCCAATAGCCTACCCATGGGCGACCCATGTGGATGACCGGAAACAAACCGGCCTGAACGACCGAGAAGATTGTCATCGCTTCCGCAGAACGGTTAATCGCCATTCTCCAACGCTGACGAAACAACAAGAGTACGGCAGAAATCAGCGTTCCCGCGTGACCGATACCAACCCACCAAACGAAGTTGGTGATGTCCCACGCCCAGTTTACCGTCCTGTTCAAACCCCAAGTACCGATACCGGTAGAAATGGTGTAGATGATACAGCCGACGCCCCAAAGGAAAGCGGCCAAGGCGATTAAAAATACTGTCCACCATTGTTTGTTCGCGCGGCCTTCGATAGGCTTGGCGATGTCAACAGTTACATCGTGATAAGATTTATCCCCGAGAACTAACGGTTTCCTGATGGGTGCTTCGTAGTGCGATGACATACTTTATATGTTTCTAATTAATACTATACGTTTCTGACTTTAACTTGGTAGAAGACATTCGGCTTGGTACCCACGTGCTCGAGCAAGTGGTACATTCTGTCGTCTTCCGCCAACTTAGCGATTTCGTTTTCTTTTACGTTCACGTCGCCAAACTTGATGGAGCCTGATGTACACGCCGCAGAACAAGCCGTAGCGAATTCATCGACACGTACTTCGCGTCCTTCGCGTTTTGCAGTAAGGATTGTGGCTTGTGTCATCTGGATACACATCGAACATTTCTCCATGACACCGCGCGAACGTACTACTACGTCAGGATTCAGCACCATACGGCCCAAATCATCGTTCATGTGGAAATCGAACTCGTCGTTGTTGCTATACAAGAACCAGTTGAAACGACGAACTTTATAAGGACAGTTGTTGGCGCAATAACGGGTACCCACGCAACGGTTGTAAGCCATTTGGTTTTGGCCTTGACGACCGTGTGAGGTGGCCGCTACCGGACAAACCGTTTCGCATGGCGCGTGCTGGCAGTGCTGGCACATCACCGGCTGGAAAGACACCTGTGGGTTGTCGTTGGCATTCTCCATTTCGTTGAAGCCGCCCAGTGAACCTTTCTCGCCGAACAATCCGTTGAAGTCTTCTTTCTTCTGGTTGTCGCCTTCGAATGTAGTTTCCGATGAATAGTAACGGTCGATGCGCAACCAGTGCATGTCGCGGCTTCTGCGCATTTCGAGCTTGCCGACTACCGGAACGTTATTCTCCGCATGACAAGCAATGACGCACGCGCCGCAACCTGTACAAGCGTTCAAGTCAATCGAAAGGTTAAAGTGATGGCCTGTTGAATGGTCGAAACTTTCCCAAAGGTCAACTTTGGTAGCCGCCACTTCCTGGTGGTCAAGTGACACGACCGGAACCGGATTCCATTCTTCAGCCGGTTTGTTGTTGAAGTCGTCGAGCGTGGTTTCTTTGATGATATCGCCGCGACCCATCAATGTCTTTTGCGACTGGATGCAGGCGAACTCGTGGTTGCCGTCGGCCTTCTTGATGCTGGCCGACTGCAGGTTGTTGAAACCAGCGTATAAAGCGTAGGCGTTAACACCTACTTGCATTTCTTCTTTCAGGGCAGCTTTGCGTCCGTAACCCAAAGCGATGCCTAACGTTCCTACCGCTTGGCCCGGCTGTACAATTACCGGAAGCGTTACTTTGACACCGTTTACGGCTACTTCGGCGTAAGAACCGTCGATACCGCCATTGGCCACCATCTGGTTCATCATCCCGAGCTTTTCTGCGTCGGCGCGTGAAACGGTTACGTAGTTGTCCCAAGAAACGCGGGTAATCGGATCCGGGAATTCCTGCAACCAAGGGTTGTTGGCTTGTTGCCCGTCGCCCAGACCAGTTTTGGTGTACAAATTCAACTCAAAACCTGAAGCATCTTTGGCTTGCGAAAGCGCCGTTGCAGCGGCGGCAGCGTTACCGGCTCCAGCACCTGAGATGACACTGGTCGCTGATTCGTACACACCGTCGTGCAATACTTTGTTCCAAGATGAACCTGAAGTATAAGCGGCCGAGTTGGCTTTGATGTAATCGTAGAAGCTACCGGAATTTCCGTTCCACATCATCAGCGCGTCCTGGAATTGACGCGTGTTGAACAATGGGCGGATGGTCGGTTGTGTCAGGGAATAATTGCCTTTGATGAGCATATGGTCATTCCAAGACTCGAGGTAGTGCGGTGCGGCAGCAGCCACAGTCGCGATGGAAGCCGTCTCGTCTTCTTTAAGCGAAAACGCCACGGACATTTTTGTGTTTTTTAGACCGGCCACGAAATCTGCGCTGTTCGGCAAGGTGTAAACCGGGTTCACGCCGCTCATGATCAGCGTGTGTACTTTTCCTTCTTTCATGTCGGCAACCAATTGGCTGACGGCTTGGTTTGATCCTTTGCGGATCTGGCGCGCACCAACGGTTGTAAAGGCTTCGCTACCCAATGCTTGGTTGATGGCCAGGACCAGCAACTGTGCATTTTTGTCCTGGATACCAGACACCAAAACACCTTTGCTACCGGCCGCTTTCAACTGTTGTGCAGCCTTGGTTACGGCATCTTCATTTTTGCCCAGGGAACGGGTAGAAACACCGCCACCGACGATGGCATTGTAAACTTTCAGCAAGGCTTGTTTTTGGTCGGCGGCTGTCATGGCCACGCGACGGTCTGCAGCAGCGCCAGACAAAGTCATGTTCGACTCCATTTGGATGTGGCGCGACATCTTGCCTTGTTTCGGAATGCGTCCTTTTGCGTATCCCGCATCGTAACCACCGCCTTGCCAATCGCCGAGGAAATCAGCACCGATGGAAACAATCATATTTGCTTTAGAGAAATCGTAATCCACCAACGCCCTTTCGCCGTAAGCCGCTTCAAAAGCGTCGAGGGCATCTGAACATGATACCGCGTCGTACTGTACGTGTTTGGCGTTTGGATATTTAGACAGGAATTCCCCGATAAGTTTTTCTGTAGATGGGCTGGCGAGTGTTCCGGTAAGGATGACCACTTGGCCGCCAGAGGTTTTTGCCGCATCAAGACCTGCTTTTACTTTGGCGTCTACATCGGCCCAAGAAGCGGTTTTGCCAGCGATTCTCGGGTTTTTCAAACGCATGCTGTCATACAGCGAAAGGATTGAAGCATGAACCCTTGCGTTAGCCGAAAAACGTGCACCTGGCATGGTGTTGTTTTCAATTTTAATAGGACGTCCTTCGCGTGTTTTTACCAGAAGGTTTGCGAAATCGAACCCGTCGAAAACCGTCGTTGCGTAGAAGTTAGGAACGCCCGGAATGATTTCCTCAGGCTGCACCACGTAAGGGATCGATTTGTGAACCGGTCCTTCGCAGGCAGCGAGCGTTGCGGCGGCGGTACTAAAACCTACGAACTTCAGGAAGTCACGACGCGAAGTCTGTGCAGACGACAGGCCTTCTTTGTTGCCGAGAAACTCCTCAACCGGAATCGGTTCGGCGAACTCGTTATGCTTAAGCGCCTCAACAATAGAACTGTTTTCGTTTAGTTCTTCAACACTTTGCCAGTATTTTTTGTTTGATGACATCGTATATAAAATTTGCTTCTTAATAATTGATTAGTAGTGGCACTTGCCGCATTCAAGGCCGCCCATTTGAGCAGCAGTCAACTTGGTCACACCGTATTTCTTGGAAAGCTCGTCGTGGATTTTCTTGTAGTAATCGTTGCCTTCCATTTTCACGTCGGTCTTGCGGTGGCAATCGATACACCAGCCCATAGTAAGCGGCGAGAATTGCTGCATGATTTCATAAGTCTCGACCGGACCGTGGCAAGTTTGGCATTCAATACCGGCAACGGTGACGTGTTGTGAGTGGTTGAAGTAGGCAAAATCCGGCAAGTTGTGGATGCGCACCCATTTCACTGGCTTGGTTACACCTGTGTATTTTTGCGCGGTTTTGTCCCAACCTACAGCATCGTAAAGTTTCTGGATTTCGCCATCGTAGAACGGCTTGCCATAGTCTGCCGTATTGGTAGTATCGGAAACCGCAGAAATATTCTTATGGCAATTCATACAAACATTCAGCGAAGGAATGCCTGCATTTTTGCTTACGCGGGCCGAAGAGTGACAGTATTTACAATCGATTTTGTTGATGCCGGCGTGAACCCTGTGCGAATAGTGGATCGGCTGCACCGGCGCGTAGCCTTGATCCACACCAACCTGCATAGACCATCCGTAGAACAGATAGCCTGCGGACAGGATCAAGAAAACAGAAGTTACGAATACCAGGAATTGATTCTTCGCAAACGCTTTCCAAACCGACATGCCAGATGTTGACTCCGGGATTTCAACGCCATTGTTTTGGGCGATTTTGCGCAGCGTGCGGTTTACGGTATAAAGCATCACCACCAAGATGGCCATAACCACAGCAAGCGCACCGAAAATCACGTTGTTGGAAACGCCGCTTTCTACTTTAGCGCCACCTTCTCCGCCGCCAGCCGCAGGTTTCACCGGCGCCGGTTTTGGTTCAGACGTGTAAGCAATGATGTTATCGATATCGGCGTTTGACAACTGTGGGAAAGCCGTCATCACCGCCTTGTTATACTCATTGAATAAAGCCACGGCAGTTGGGTCGCCGGACTTGATCACTTCAGAACTGTTGTGGATCCATTTGTAGAGCCACTCCTTGTCACGCCTTTCAGCGACACCGCGAAGTGCCGGACCTGTTGCCTTGTCATCAAGTTTGTGACAAGCGGCACAATTGGCATTGAACAGCGCTTTTCCAGCCACCGGATCGCCACCGCCGGCAGGCGCAGCAGCCGGTGCTGCAGCAACTGGAGCCGGAGCAGCAGCTGGTGCCGTTTGGGCCGAAGATGTTAAGGAGAAATTCAGCATCAGAGCCAAACCAACGGCTAAAATGCCTGAAATCGAATTATGGTTTCCCACTTTTTTCATATCTAAAATGATTATCGACTGTAAATGGTATATGAACTTTTTGGGCATAATTCGCCCAGTATTTTCAAAACTGCCACAAAAATACGAACTATGCGCTATTCTCAAAACCTTAAAATAGTCTTAAAACCCAATTTATATTTATTCTAAATAGAAAAATTAACAGCGCGTTAAATCGAAATAAGTACATTTGTATAAATATCACCGCTTTATGAAAATTTCCCCTTTGAAATCGGCACTCTTAACAGTTGGCGTTTTGGTTTTCGGAGCCGAAAATTTGTCTGCCCAAGAGGACAAAACGACACTCTCACAGGACGTTAAATTCGAACAATTGTTAGCCGAAAAGCGTAAGATTAATACGTCAATAACGGTAAATGACCGTTACAAAATTCAGATTTACAATGGCGACAGTGAAAACGCAAAAAAAGCGCTGATCGACTTCAAAAAAGAGTTTAAAAGCCTTGATGGCACGATTGTTTTCAGCACGCCGGTTTATAAAGTTTGGGTCGGCAATTTCCGATCGAGAATCGAAGCCGAACGAAGCCTGTCAGACCTTCGGAAAAAGTATCCGAACGCGCTTTTGATCAAGCCGAATAAGTAAAACATTCCAAGTTCAGGGTTCAAAATTATACGGAACCGAACATTCAAGCATAAAAAAAGCATCCGTTTGTGGATGCTTTTTTTATTGAGAAACTTCAAACGAGAAGCCCGTAATTATTTCAACTTCTTCTTCACCGCGACTTCCTGGAAGGATTCAATCAAATCGTTGATTTCGATGTCATTGTAACCTTTGATCTGGATACCGCAATCGTAGCCTTTGGAAACTTCCTTCACATCGTCCTTGAAGCGTTTCAACGCGGTCAATTCGCCAGTGTGAACCACTACGCCGTCGCGGATGATGCGTACCTTGGCCGAACGGTAAATCTTTCCGTCGGTAACCATACAGCCCGCAATCGTACCGACTTTCGAAATCTTGAACAACTCGCGGATTTCCGCCGTACCTGTGATTTCTTCCTTCATTTCCGGCGACAACATGCCTTCCATCGCATCCTTCAAATCGTCAATCGCGTCATAAATGATCGAGTAATTACGGATGTCGATTTCCTCGCGGTCGGCCAACTGTTTCGCGCTCGATGACGGACGCACGTTAAAGCCGATGATGATGGCATCTGATGCCGAAGCAAGATTCACGTCGGTTTCGGTAATGGCACCAACGCCTTTGTGGATGATATTGACCTGGATTTCTTCGGTTGACAATTTCGAGAAAGAGTCGGAAAGCGCTTCTACCGATCCGTCCACGTCACCTTTGATGATGATGTTGAGTTCCTTGAATTGGCCCAGCGCGATTCGCCTTCCGATTTCCGCAAGCGTAATGTGCTTTTGCGTACGTACCGAAAGTTCCCGTTGCAACTGCGTGCGTTTTGCGGCAATTTGCTTGGCTTCGCGCTCGTCTTCGAACACGACAAACTTGTCGCCTGCCGTTGGCGCGCCATCGAGTCCGAGCACCGATACCGGCGTGGACGGGCCAGCTTCCTTGATTACGTGGCCGCGCTCGTCGTGCATCGCCCGTATTTTCCCGTGGTTCTTCCCGGCCAGCATGTAATCGCCAACGCGTAACGTGCCGTTTTGCACCAGGATTGTAGCGACGTAACCTTTCCCTTTGTCGAGTTGCGCTTCCACCACCGTTCCTTGCGCCAGACGATCTGCGTTGGCTTTCAGGTCGAGGATTTCGGCTTCGAGCAACACCTTTTCAAGCAATTCCTTGACTTTCAAACCGGTTTTGGCTGAAATATCTTCGGATTGGATCTTTCCACCCCATTCTTCCACGAGCAAATTCATGGTGGCCAATTGCTCCTTGATTTTATCCGGATTGGCGGTTGGTTTATCAACCTTGTTGATGGCGAAAATGATGGGAACGCCCGCTGCTTGTGCGTGGCTGATGGCCTCACGTGTCTGTGGCATGATGGCGTCGTCAGCCGCGATTACGATAATGGCGATATCAGTAACCTGGGCACCACGGGCACGCATCGCGGTAAACGCTTCGTGACCCGGTGTATCAAGGAATGTGATTTTCTGACCGTTGTCGAGCATTACACCATAAGCACCGATGTGCTGTGTGATACCGCCCGATTCGCCCGCAATCACATTCTCTTTACGGATGTAATCCAGGAGCGATGTTTTACCGTGGTCAACGTGGCCCATGACGGTCACGATTGGCGCACGCGGCGTCAAATCTTCCGGCCTGTCTTCTTCCACCATGAGGTTTTCCTCGATATCGGTGGTGATGAATTCTACTTCAAAACCAAATTCGTCGGCTACGATGGTCATGGTTTCGGCATCCAGACGCTGGTTTTGCGTCACCATGATGCCGAGCGACATACAGGTTCCGATGACTTTCGTGATTGGTACATCCATCATCGCGGCCAATTCACCAACAGTTACAAACTCGGTGACTTTGAGCGTTTTGCTACCTTCTTCGAGCGTTCTTTGCTCGTCTTCAGACTTTAATCGGTGCGTGTCACGCTTTTCCCTACGATACTTCGCGGCTTTGGATTTGCTTCCTTTGCCCTGCAGTTTTTCGAGCGTTTCCCGGATTTGGTTTTTGACCTCTTCCTCGGTTGGCTCCACTTTGGCTACGATGGCAGGACGGCCTTTGCCGATACCAGGACGTTGTCCGCCTTTGCCCGCATTCTGGCCTTGACCCATTCCCGGACGCGATTCGCCCGGTTTGGTTGGGATGCGTTTGCGCTTATTCTTGGCTGCAGCATCGCCGCCAGCCGCTGGCTTCGGATCTTCTTTTTTCTTTTTCGGCCTATTAAATTGAGACAGGTCGATGGTTTGTCCGGTTAAGGTGGCACCGGAGAGTTTTTGGTATTGTGTCTGGAAGGTTTCCTCTGCTGGCTTTTCGGCAGCAGGTTCAACCGATGGTTCCGCCGCAACTGGTTTTACCGGCTCGACTTTAGGCGCTACAGGTGCGGCCTCGGCCTTCGGTTCAGGCGCGGCTTCCGGTTTTTTAGGATCGAGATCGATGCTGCCCACGGTTTTCGGGCCGGTGACCGATGCTTTTGCCTTGATCACTTCCATTTGGCGTGCGCGCTCTTCGTCATAACGACGCTTGTCTTCGATTTCTTTCTCGCGCTCGATTCGCAGCGCCTCTTTTTCCTTGCGCTTTTCCTCGCCCACTTCCATCGAAGCGACCTTGTTGCCTTTGTCGCCGGCAAACTGGGCCTGCAGGATTCCATATTCCGCCTCGGTGATCTTGGCGTTCGGGTTAGACTCGACGGCGATTCCCTTTTCCTTCAGGTAATCGACGGCGCGGTCCAACGAAATATTGAATTCCCTTAAAACCTTGTTGATTCTTATTGTTTTTTCTTCAGACATAAATACCTTTTAAGTTACCTTGGGTTGTGTTGTTGTTGTCGTTTAATTTTCAAACTCGGCCTTGAGGATGCGCATGACATCGAGGATTGTCTCTTCCTCAAGGTCTGTGCGGCGTACCAGGTCAGACACGTCTTGTTTCAGTACGCTGCGCGCCGTATCAAGCCCGATTTTCGCAAACTCGTCAATGACCCAGCCGTCGATTTCGTCTGAGAATTCAGTGAGTTCTACGTCGTCTTCTTCTTCGGCCACATTGCCTTCACGGATGACATCGAGTTCATAGCCGGTGAGCAATCCTGCCAATTTAATGTTGTGCCCGCCGCGGCCAATGGCTTTCGATACTTCTTCCAGTTTCAAAAATACTTCGGCGCGTTTGTTTTCTTCGTCGATTTTAATGGACGATACTTTCGCCGGGCTGAGTGCACGGGTGATGTATAAATTCGTGTTGGTCGTGTAGTTGATCACGTCGATGTTTTCGTTGCCCAATTCACGTACGATGCCGTGGATGCGCGAACCTTTCATACCCACGCAGGCACCAACCGGATCGATGCGGTCGTCGTACGAATCTACGGCGACTTTCGCTTTTTCGCCCGGAATGCGCACCACGTTTTTCACCATGATCAAACCGTCGAATACTTCAGGGATTTCCTGCTCGAACAATTTCTCGAGGAATTTCTCTGAGGTACGCGACATGATGATTTGCGGCTTGTTGCCTTTTAGTTCCACGTTCTCGATGATGCCGCGGACACTGTCGCCTTTGCGGAAAAAGTCCGACGGGATTTGCTTTTCTTTCGGAAGGACGATTTCGTTGCCTTCGTCGTCCACCAAAATAACGACACGTGGCCGTACGTGATGTACTTCGGCAGTATAAATTTCGCCGATCAAATCCTTGAATTGCTTGTATAGATTGGTATTGTCGTGTTCGTGGATTTTAGAGATCAGGTTCTGGCGCAAGGCCAAAATGGCACGACGGCCGAGATCTATCAGTTTTACTTCTTCTGAAACTTCTTCCCCGATTTCAAAGTCAGGTTCAATTTTGCGCGCTTCGGTAAGCGTAATCTCTTCATTCTCCAGGTCAAGATCTTCGTCGGCTACGATAACGCGCCTTCTCCAGATTTCCATATCGCCCTTGTCAGGGTTGATGATGATGTCAAAATTGTCATCTGAGCCATATTTCTTCTTCAATGCGTTGCGGAATACATCTTCTAGGATCGCCATCAGCGTCACGCGGTCGATGAGCTTGTCATCCTTGAATTCTGAAAACGACTCAATCAATGCTAAATTTTCCATTCAAATTGTAATTTAAAATGTTATAGTAACCACTGCTTCTTTTATGTCTGCGTAAGGGATTTCCAGTTTTTTCTGGACGGTCTCCTTGCCTTTTCCCACTTTTTTGGGTTCGCGCGCCTCCCATTCCAGCACGATGGCGTCATCAGTGGCGGCGGTAAGCGGCGCTTTGATGGTCTCCGTGGCTGTTTTTACTTTCAGCGTACGGCCAATGTTCTTTTTATACTGTCGGGCGATTTTCAGCGGTGTCGATACGCCGGCCGAAGCCACTTCAAGTGCAAAATCATGTTCTTCGCGATCGAGGTTGTGTTCGATGGCGCGGCTCACATCAATGCAATCTTGTAGCGTCACGCCGTTATCTCCATCTAAAGTAACAATAATTTTGTTACTGTCGTTGATGGACAACTCGATCAGGAACAACGACGGACGCTCTTCCAGTGCGGTGTGTAACAAGCCGGTAACTTTTTCTTTAAACGTCATAAGTATAAAAAGAGGGGACAATCTGTCCCCTCATTATTTAGCTTTATAAATAACGGTGCAAATATAGGCTTTTTTTCAAAAAACAAAAATGATTGGCGATGTTAAAAAAAACCTTACCTTTATTGGGTAAAAAAGATGTTCAATTTATAATACAATCACTTACAATTTATGAAACGAATTTTAGTCCCGACCGATTTTTCCAAGCATGCCGAATACGCCTTAAAAGTGGCCGCACAAATAGCCCGCGCGAACAACAGCGAGATTATTTTGTTGCACATGCTCGAGCTGCCGCATCAGGGTGGCGACGCTTTGAGTTCGGGAAGCGATATCCCTGAGATCATGTATTTTAAGAACCGCGTCATCAGCAAACTCGAAGACCTGATGGAAGTGGACTACCTCAAGGGCATCACCGTTTCTGAAGTCATCCAGTTTGAAAAGGCTTTCGAAGGCATCATCAACATCAGCAAAAAGAACGATGTAGATTTCATCGTCATGGGTTCGCACGGCGCCAGCGGTTTCCAAGAAATGTTCATCGGCTCGAACACTGAAAAAGTCGTACGCGCTTCTGAAGTACCGGTTTTGGTCATCAAGAACGAAACGCCGAATTTCTCTGCCGCCAACTTCGTTTTTGCGTCAGACTTCTCCGCCGAAATCAAGAAACCATTCCAAAAGGTAAAAGCGTTGGCCGATATTTTCAAGGCGCATTTGCACCTGGTGATGATCAATACGCCAAATAGCTTCAAGCCCACGCACATCGCAGAAGGCATCATGAGCGATTTCATCAGCGAATTCAACCTAAGCAACTATTCGGCGCACATTTACAACGATGCGAACGTAGAAAAAGGCATCTTGAATTTCGCCAATAAAGTAGATGCTGACCTCATTGGCATGTGCACGCACGGACGCACCGGTTTCTCTCACTTCTTCAATGGCAGCACCGCAGAAGATTTGGTGAACCACGCGGTGAGGCCGGTGATTACGTTTAAGATTTGATTTTCGATTCTTCTAAATCAAAAATATATAGACAAAAAGCTTCCACTTACGGAAGCTTTTTTTGGCTGTGAATCGGCCAAAAAACAAAAAATCCCCACTCGATTGAGCAGGGATTTTTTTGTTGACCCACTAGGACTCGAACCTAGAATGACTGAACCAAAATCAGTAGTGTTACCATTACACCATGGGTCATTACCGGGGTGCAAATTTAGTACATATTTTATTTCTTCCAAGCGTTCGGCGAAATTTTATCAAAAAAATCTTTTTAGCATTTCGTTAATCAAAAAAACAGTTTCTTTGTATCACAAAATTAAAACCTTACGCATGGTGCCATTCAACTTCAAGAAATGGGATACTATTCTTGGCTGGACTGCCTTTTTGATTGCCCTTATCACCTACTCGCTTACCGTAGAACCGACCATGAGTTTCTGGGATTGCGGCGAGTACATCGCAACGGCCGCCAAGCTTGAGGTTGGACACCCGCCAGGCGCGCCATTGTTCCAGATGCTCGGGGCGTTTTTTGCGCTTTTTGCATTTGGAAACGACCAGCTTATTGCCTTGATGGTCAACATGCTATCTGTAATTTCGAGCGCATTTACGATTTTGCTGATGTTCTGGTCATCCACGATTGTACTGCGCAAAATCGTATCGGGTTATACCGAAGTCACGAAAGACCATAATATTGCCATTCTCGGAAGTTCATTTGTCGGGAGTTTGGCGTTTGCCTATTCGGACAGCTTTTGGTTCAACGCCGTGGAAGCCGAAGTGTATGCGATGGCGTCATTGCTCATTGCGCTGCTCTTCTGGCTCGGCCTGCGTTGGGAACAAGACATGGACAAACCGCGCGGCAACCGTTGGCTGTTGGTGATATCGCTCGTTGTCGGGCTTTCTTTCGGCGTGCATTTCATGGCGCTCTTGACCATTCCGTCCATCGGGTTACTCTACTATTTCAAACATTACAAAACCATCACGGTAAAGAATTTCATCATCGCCAATGTGGTGATCGTGTCGATTTTGCTTTTCATCTTTAAATTGCTTTTGCCCTGGACGATGGCGTTCTTCGGCAATACCGAGATTTTCATGGTGAACAGTTTCGGGATGCCGTTTAACTCCGGGACGATTTTCGCGCTGTTGTTGCTCATCGCATTCTTCTATTTCAGCCTGCGATATACCAAGGCGAAAGGACATGCGCATTTGAATACGATTTCCCTTTGTTTGCTTTTCCTGTTCATTGGATTCTCAACTTGGATGATGTTGCCGATCCGTGCCAATGCCAACCCGCCAATCAACGAGAACAAACCGTCCGATGCTGCCGAAGTCCTGGCCTATTACAACCGCGAACAGTACGGTGTTAACCCGCTGTTCTATGGCCCACAATACACCGATATGTTTGCCGGGCTCGATAAGGAAAACCCATACCTGGACAAAGCGCCCAACTACGAGCGCGATTACGCGAGCGGAAAATACATCATCACCAACCGCTGGGAAAAAACCGAGCAGAACACGGACGATGCACACAAAGCCATCCTACCGCGCCTTTGGAGTACAGACCATGCGGAAAATTACATGAATTTCACCCGCGTGCCGGACTTCAGGCTGAATCCGAATTATGATTATATCGACGAATTGGGCAAATACGGCATTGACCCGAACCGTTTGACCGAAGAAGAACTGGCCGCCGCCGAACAGCAACTTCGCGGCGAAGTCGAGAAAACCGTGACGGAATTCCGCAAGGCGTATGCGTCAGGACAGATTGACACCGAAGGTTACGTGCAGTTCCTGAAAAGCTACGGCGACTATTTGATCATCGACAAACCGACTACGGGTGACAACCTCAGCTTCATGTTCGAATACCAATTCGGTTACATGTTCTGGCGTTACCTGATGTGGAATTTTACCGGCCGCCAGAATGACATTCAAGGAAAATACGACAACCTCGACGGGAACTGGCTCTCGGGCATTGGTTTCATTGACCGGATGCACTTGGGCTCGCAAGACAATTTGCCGGACGATGTGGCCAACAACAAAGGCCGAAACGTGTATTTCTTCCTGCCTTTCATCCTCGGGATTCTGGGCATGATTTACCACGCCAACAAAGACCAGAAAAGCTTTTATGTCCTACTCGTGCTGTTCTTGTTCACTGGATTGGCGCTCAAGATTTACCTCAACGAAAGGCCGTTTGAGCCGCGCGAACGCGATTATGCACTTGTAGGGTCGTTCTACGTCTTTGCGATTTGGGTTGGGTTTGGCGTGTACGCGATTTACGATTACATCCGGAAGTTCCTCCAGCCACGCACGGCGGGGATAATCGCCGTTGCCGCGTCACTTTTGGCTGCACCGGTGTTAATGGCCTCGCAAAATTGGGATGACCATGACCGATCTGGCCGTTACACCGCCATTGCGATGGCGAAGAATTATCTCAATTCATGTGACAAAAACGCCGTTCTGTTTACCATCGGAGACAACGATACATTCCCGCTGTGGTATGCGCAGGAAATCGAACATGTAAGACCAGACGTCAAAATCGTCTGCACGAGCTTGCTCATGACCGATTGGTACACCGACCAGATGAAGTTCAAGACCTACGAAGCCGATGGGCTGCCGATTTCCTTCAAACACGAAGAGTACGTCGGCGACAAACTCGATTTCGTGGCGCACCAACCGGTGTTTGATTCGATTATTACGTTGAACGAACTGATGCGTTTCATTAAAAGTGACGATGACCGGACGACGCTCGAATTGAGCAATGGGCAAAAGATCCACTTCTACCCGACCAACCGCATCCGCATTCCGGTGGACAAAGAAGCCGTCATCAAGAACAAGGCCGTAAGCGCCAAGGATTATGACTCCATTGTGCCGTACATCGACATCAAAATCACCGGTTCAGGTTTGTACAAAAACCGATTGATGATGCTGGATTTCCTGAACAACAATAATTGGAAACGCCCGATTTATTTCACCGGCGGCAGCTTTGGAGACGAAGATTACCTTTGGATGAAAGATTACCTGCAACTCGACGGCATGGTGTACAAACTCGTACCAATCAAAACGCCGATTGCGAAAGACGCCAGCCCGTTGGACATGGGCAAAATCGACTCGGATAAAATGTATGACCTGGTCATGAAATTTGACTGGGGCAATGGCGAGAGCACGAAAATTTACCAAGATCCGGAAACGCGCAAAAACAGCATTACCTATCGCACCAACTTGTCGCGACTGATGGACCAACTCATCAAGGAAGGCAAGATCGAAAAGGCCAAAAACATCATCGACCTGGCCATGACCAAAATGCCGGTTGATCTTTATGGCTACTATACGATGGTTGAACCTTTTGCCGCCGGCTATTACAAAGTGGGCGAAACCGAAAAGGCGCGCCAACTACTGGACAAACTGGCAAAGAAATACCAACAGAACCTGACATTCTATCACGGGATGGACATCAGCCAGCAAAGCAGCATTTCGATGGACATCATGACCGATATTGAGCGCTACCGCAGTTTGCTCATCGTGATGAAAGACCACCGCGATTTGGACTTCTATAATAAGAACCGCCCGATATTCAACAAGTACAACGAAATGTTCAAGCGGTTTGGACGCGACAACGAATAAATAATAAATGCCGGTGAATGCCGGCTTTTTTATGAAACCGTATTGGATTAAGACGCACTGGCTCATCAAGAAGTTGTTCCCGGAGTATATTTGGAGTATACCGTCGGGCAACAAGACTGTTTACCTTACGTTCGACGACGGCCCAACTCCCGAAATCACGCAATGGGTTCTCGATAAACTCGAACCCTACAACGCCAAAGCCACGTTTTTCTGCATCGGGCACAACATTGCATCCCACCGTGACATTTTCCAGAAAGTCATCGCAGCCGGACACACCGTAGGCAACCACACCTACAACCACATGAACGGCTGGAAAACCGACCACGACACCTATTTGGATAATGTGGCAAAATGCGAACAGGAAATGGCAGGCATCAACAAACAACTGTTCCGTCCGCCGTACGCCAAAGCGAGCAGGTCGCAATCGCGCGCGTTGCGTAAAATGGGATACCGGATTGTCATGTGGGATGTATTGAGCGCCGATTTCGACCAAACCATCACGCCGGAGCAATGCCTTGAAAATGTCCTGAGAAACATCCGGCCCGGCAGCGTGGTGATTTTTCACGACAGCGTAAAAGCGTTCGAAAATCTGCAGTTCGCCCTGCCGAAAACCTTGGCGTATCTAAAAGAAAATGGCTTCGCGATGGAAGCCATTCAATAACCTATATAAGTAAGATTAAATCTGTTCTTGGACCAACCCTATCAAGGTGTTGGCATCAAGTTCTCCCGACTGTCTCCAAACCATCTGGCCTTCCTTGTAAATCATCAAGGTCGGCAGGTTTTTAATCCTGAGAGCATCGGCCAATTCCTGGTTTTTGTCAACGTCTATCTTGATTACTTTCGCCTTATCGCCCAAGGCCGCAGCCACATCCCTGATGACAGGATGCATCGACACGGACTGGTCATTCCACTCGGTGTAGAAATCTATCAGGACCGGAACCGGGGCATTAATAAGTTCTCCGAATTTTGACATCTTAATGAATTTTAGTTGGCGTTTTAGCGGGTAAAATTGCGCTTAGTGATACAAATGTAACATTTTAAACGAATTATGCCATATCACCTCGTTTTTTTAGTTCAATAACGGTTATTTCAGGCCTGATGCCTACGCGACCCGGATACGCATGGTAGCCAAACCCGCGGTTGACATATATATAGCGGCCCAGATGTTCGTACAGGCCGGCCCATTGCTTGTAAAAATACTGCGCCGGACTCCATTTTACGACACCTGGAATTTCAATCCCGAACTGGAAGCCGTGCGTGTGCCCAGACAATGTTAAATGATACGGCAAGTGGTAATCCTTGACTTCCATGTCCCAATGTGACGGATCGTGTGACATCAAAATCTTGAAATCATCAGGCGCCAAGCCTTCCGAAGCCTTTTTCAAATCGCCGGCCTTCTTGAACTTGTAGCCCCAGTTCTCCACGCCCACCAGCGCAATCTTGTCGTTGCCTTTTTTAATGTAACGGTTTTCGTTGAGCATCAAGTTGAACCCGATTTGTCGGTAAACGTCTTTGATACCTTTAAAGTTTTCCTCTTTTTCCTTGAGCGATTTCCACTGAATGTATTCGCCGTAATCGTGGTTCCCCAAAACGGCATGTTTCCCGAATGCCGGCGTATGCATTTTGTTGAACGTCTCAATCCAAGGATGCATTTCGGTCGCGTGCGTATTGACGATGTCACCGGTGAACAAAATCATGTCGGATTGTTGCGCGTTGATGAGATCGATCGCATATTGGATTTTCTCCGGATTGTCAAAACTGCCCGAATGGACATCTGAGATCTGTGTGATTGTAAAACCGTCAAAAGCATCGGGCAAATCATCGAAATACACCCGCTGGCGCATGACGTGGTAATCATACTTGCCTTTGACCATGCCATAAATCAGCGACAGGAAAGGAATCGCGGCCAGTCCAAGACCAATCTGGCTAACGAATCTCCGACGGCCCGGAATATATTCTTGTAACTCCGTTCCCGATGGCTTGCTGAATCCGCGGAAAATCGTGGTGACGAAACTGACCAGGTCTTCGCCCAAGAGCACAATGGTCAAGACCAATTTGGGAACGAACCAGAGCAGCAAAAGACCGAGCGTAAATAATGTGGTTTTGGTTTGCCCGACAGACCGATCAAATTGCGCCATCTGCCAGACGATATATATAAAGGTAAGAATGCTGACGATTTCATAGGCCGTCGCAACCCATTTCACCTTCACCGCTGCCCGGACGGCTTGGTAGGCATAATCCTCGATCATTATGAAAACGGCAACGAAAAGCAACAGCCGAAACACCATGGGCAAAAGAAATTTACTTTGTAGTACGAGGCTTTTGGCCTTTGCGTCACAAATTAACGACGATTACCTATACAAATGTAGCCGCACTAGGTAATTTTTAACATTTGTTGCAGAAGCGAAAATTCATCCAATAAATCAAGAGGTTTGTTATCTTTGGGAGAATGTCTGTCCTCGCGAAAAATAAAAGTTTCATCGGGTATGCGCTGTCCATGGCGGTCGTGCTCATCGCCTTGCGTTGGCTGGAAGTGAAATTCCTGATTTACCGCCATTCGTTTGAGATTTACGCCGGGCTGATTGCGTTGATTTTTACAGGTTTGGGCATCTGGCTCGCGCTGAAACTGAACCGCCCAAAGGAGAAAACCGTCATTGTCGAAAAGCAGGTTTTGCCGCCTCAGGAATTCAGTCGCAACGAGGCCGAATGTACCGCACGGAATATCAGCAAACGCGAAATCGACGTGCTCGAACTCATGGCATCGGGCCACAGCAACAAAGAAATCGCCGACGCATTGTTCGTTTCCACCAACACCGTGAAAACCCACGCCACCAATCTATTTGAGAAACTCGAGGCCAAACGGCGCACGCAGGCGGTGGAAAAAGCCAAGCAACTCGGCATCATCCCGTGACTCATCAAAAAGGGTGAAAAGCCGCATATGACGGTCAATTCACCCGAAAGTATGACCGCATAAAAATCCCGATTGTGCAACTTTGCGTCAATTAAAAACCATATCACATGAAAAAAATTGTACTTACTTACGGCTTGATTGCAGGCGTGATTTCTTGCCTGGCCATGATCATCACTTTGATTATCGGAATGGATTGCGTGGACGGCATCTGGGGAATGGTGCTGGGCTTCACCGGAATGATCATCGCGTTCTCGTTCATTTTCGTTGCGGTCAACAAATACCGCGAAAAGCACGGCAACGGCGCCATTTCGTTCGGGAAAGCATTCTTGATCGGGCTGCTGATCAGCGTGATCGCTTCAACGGTTTACGTGAGCGCTTGGACGTTTGAACATTCTTTCTTCGTGCCCGATTTCATGGAAAAATATTCCGCGGGAACGATAAAACAGATGCAGGATTCAGGTGTTTCGGCCGATGTCATCGCAGAAACCCAAAAAGAGTTCGACGTCATGATCGAAAACTACAAGAATCCCGTGTACGTTTTCTTCTCGACCTATCAGGAAATCCTTCCCGTGGGCATTCTCGCCTCGC
This sequence comes from Flavobacterium longum, assembly GCF_965137575.1. Lineage (NCBI taxonomy): Bacteria > Pseudomonadati > Bacteroidota > Flavobacteriia > Flavobacteriales > Flavobacteriaceae > Flavobacterium > Flavobacterium longum. The sequence continues at coordinate 80,917 of NZ_CBCRZJ010000009.1, forward strand.
TTCTGGCTGCCATCATTTTGAGGCGAAACCGCCAGGCGCCGTTGGCCAACACGTAAACATTTCCAAACAAAAAAGGAGGCCGAAAAAGCCTCCTTTCATATAAGTATGATTCTGATTGATTAGTACCGGGTGCTACACTAAAAGTATGACCGGACATCGGAACTTCTTTGCGATGATATAAACCATCCGAAAGACGTGTTTTCCAAATCATTAATAAATCAGAACCACGACTTAAAATTACATCACAATCAGCAAAATGCCAAATTCAAAATACACTTTTTTAGAATTTTAACACGTTAACAACCAAAGGATTACATTTTTGATTGACTTGCAACTTTATCAACATCATCATGGGCAAACTCGTACAAATAAAAACCCAAGCCACGACGGCAGTCGTTGAAGATTTCCTCAATACGATTGCCGACCCAACCAAGCGCGACGACAGCTTTAAACTGCTTTCGATTATGATGACATCCACCGGGGAAAAACCGAAAATGTGGGGCACATCCATCATCGGCTTCGGCGAAGTGCGTTACAAAAGTCCAAAAACGGGGCGCGAGGTCAATTGGTTTAAGATTGGTTTTTCGCCACGCAAGGCCAATTTGTCGCTTCACTTGGTTATTGACATTAATGCCCTGCAGGACGAATTACAGATGCTCGGTAAACACAAAACAGGCGTGGGTTGCCTTTACATCAACAAGCTCGAAGACGTGAACCTATCGGTATTGGAAAAAATCATCCAATCGGCGGCAAAGAACCCGTAGCGTTTTTTAGTTTACGCCGCTTTGCGTACTTTTACGAGCCTACGCGACTGCGTAAAAACTTGTAAATTTTCTTTTTATGGCCGAACAAAAACGCCTTTTCCTGCTCGACGCGTACGCCTTGATTTTCCGTGGCTATTATGCTTTCATCAAAAACCCGAGGATCAATTCCAAAGGCATGGACACGTCCGCGATATTGGGTTTCATGAATTCATTGCTCGATGTCATCAAACGCGAAAAACCCGATCATTTGGCCGTAGCGTTTGACAAAGGCGGCAGCCATGTGCGCAGTGAAATGTTCGCCGAATACAAATCAAACCGAAGCGAAACGCCCGAAGCGATACTCATCGCCGTGCCGTACATCCATAGGATTCTCGAAGCAATGCACATCCCGATCATCGAGCTCGAAGGTTGCGAAGCCGACGACTTGATCGGCACGATCGCCAAACAGGCCGAAAAGGAAAATTACCAGGTGTTCATGGTGACGCCAGACAAGGATTTCGCGCAACTCGTTTCAGAGAATATTTTCATCTACAAACCGGCGCGGCTGGGCAACGGCATCGAAATCTGGGGCGTGCCCGAAGTCTTGGAACGCTTCGAAATTGAAAGGCCGGAACAAGTCATCGATTTCCTGGGCATGATGGGCGATGCGGTCGATAACATTCCCGGGTTGCCCGGCGTGGGCGAAGTCACGGCCAAGAAACTCCTGAAGGAATTCGGGTCGATGGAAAACCTGCTCGAGAACACACACCAACTCAAGGGCAAGATGAAGGAAAACATCGAAGCCAACAAAGAACTCGGACTGTTGTCCAAACAACTGGCCACTATTCTCTGCGATTGCGACGTAAAATTTGTAGCCGAAGATTACGAATTGTCGAAACCGGATTCCGCCAAAGTGGAAGCGCTGTTCCAGGAATTGGAATTCCGCAGGCTCGCCGAGCAATTCAACAGCTTGTTCTACAGCAATCCGGCATCTTACGCAGCTGTGGAAACCACCACGGAACTTGCCCCGACAAAAACCATCACCAAGAGCGACCAATTTGATTTGTTTTCGGGGCCCGACGGTGAAACAGACTACGTTAAAAATAATTTTAATACCCTCGAAAATACCGAACATTTCTATCAAGTCGTGCAAGGCGACATGGGCGTTAAAATCCTCGTACAAAATCTCTTGAAACAAGCTGCCGTGAGCTGGGACACCGAAACCACCGGCATTGATCCGCTCACCGCCGAACTCGTCGGGATGTCATTTTCGTGGGAAAAAGGCAAGGGTTTCTATGTGCCGTTCCCCGATGATTTCCAGCAAGCGAAGGCTTTGGCCGAGAAATTCCTGCCGTTTTTCGAGCATGAAGGCATAGAGAAAATCGGGCAAAACCTGAAATACGACATCAAGATCATGATGAATTACGGGATTGCGGTAAAAGGCAAATTGTTCGACACGATGCTGGCGCATTACCTCATCAACCCAGACATGCGCCACAACATGGACGTACTGTCTGAGAGCTACCTGAATTATTCGCCCAAATCCATCGAATCGCTCATCGGCAAAAAGGGCAAGAACCAAAAGAGCATGCGCGACGTGGATTTGGAAGACATTAAGGAATATGCCGCCGAAGATGCCGACGTGACCTGGCAACTCAAGGAAGTATTTGCGCCACAACTCGACCAGACCGGCACGCGCAAACTCTTCGACGACATCGAAACACCGCTCGTGCAAGTCCTGGCCTCGATGGAAATGGAAGGCGTGCGGCTCGATACGGATTTCCTGAAATCGCTGTCGGGTGAAATGGCCGAAGAAATCAAAATCCTTGAAGCGAAGATCTACGAAGCTGCGGGAGAAAAATTCAACCTCGCCTCACCGAAGCAACTCGGTGAAATCCTGTTCGACAAACTCAAGATCGGCGGCGCAAAACAGAAAAAGACAAAAACCGGTCAATACGCCACCGGCGAAGATATCCTTTCCTACTTGGCGCTTTCGAGCCCATTTGTGCAAGACATTTTGGATTGGAGACAATTGGTGAAACTACAAAATACGTATGTGGAAGCCCTGCCGCTACAAGTGTGCACCAAGACTGGGCGCGTGCATACAGACTATATGCAAGCCGTCGCCGCCACCGGAAGGCTCAGTTCCAACAACCCAAACCTGCAGAACATCCCGATCAGGACCGAGCGTGGCCGATTGATCCGGAAAGCGTTCGTGCCCCGAGATGAAAACTACATTTTGCTCTCTGCCGACTATTCGCAGATCGAACTCCGCATCATTGCCGCACTCAGCGGCGAACCGAATATGATTGAAGCATTCCGCAACGGCGAAGACATTCACCGCTCAACGGCCGCCAAAGTATTCAATGTGTCGCCCGAAGACGTTACGCGAGACCAACGCAGCCATGCCAAAACCGTCAACTTCGGGATTGTGTATGGCGTGTCTGCATTTGGACTGAGCAACCAAACGTCATTGTCCAGAAGTGAATCAAAAGACCTGATTGATGCATACTATAAAACCTATCCGAGGCTGCGTCAATACATCAACGAACAAATCGATCTGGCGCGCGAAAACGGATATGCCCAAACTATTTCGGGCCGCCGTCGCTACTTAAAAGACATCAATTCGCAAAACATCGTGGTGCGTCAAGCGGCAGAACGCAACGCCGTCAATGCACCGATCCAGGGCAGCGCCGCCGACATCATCAAGATTGCGATGATTAACATCTACAAGAAACTTTCGTCAGAAAATTGGAAAAGCAAGATGCTTCTGCAGGTCCATGACGAATTGGTTTTCGATGTACACAAAGACGAATTGGACGCCATCAGGCCGATGATTAAATCGGAAATGGAAAATGCATTTACGTTAGCCGTGCCGCTTGAAGTGGAAATGGGGACAGGAGAAAACTGGCTGTCAGCGCATTAAGTAATTTATTTCGTGCTTGTACACCTAAAATCTACCTGAAAACCGGACGAATCGGAGCGGTAAAGCTGTAACTTTGGGGAAACTTAAAACTCCTTATTGGTATGAAAAAAACTTTACTCGCGATGTTGTTTGCCGGAGCGGTATGCCAGGCACAAACAACCCACATGGTCAATTGGTTCTTCGGCGTGCCGTCCAGCCAAACGACTTTAACAATCCAGTCGGGCGACACGGTGATGTGGATGTGGACCGACACCTCAATGCCGCACACGGTAACCAGTTTGGGCAGCGCCGTTGAATCTTTTAATAGTGGCACCATTACTGGGGCAGGCCAATCGTTCGAGCACACATTTACGGTTGTGGGCGCCAATCCTTATCGTTGCGCCTTCCACGCGGGCATGACTGGAACCATTACCGTTACGGCACTTTCAACACCAGAAGTGCGTCAGGACGAATTCAAATTCTACCCGAACCCTGTAACCGATTACATGACGATTTCCAGCCCAGTAAACATTGGCCGTGTAACCGTTGTTGACCTTACCGGCAAAACCATTATCGACATGAACGCCGGAACGCCGGAAGTTGTCGTGCATTTCGAGAATTTCCCGACAGGCCAATATTGGGTAAAAGCCGAAACTGCCTCTGGCATACGCACGTTTTCCGTAGTGCGGAAGTAATTTTTCGCGGCGTGGTCGCAAAAGTTCGCGCGGAATTCCTATTTTTATTGGACACATAAACCAATTCTTATGAAGAAAATGTTATTCCCTGCTTTGGCGCTGCTGTTGGCTTTTGGCGCCTGCAAAAAAGCGGAAGACAAAGCCAAAGATGAAACCGCCGCCGACACAACGGCCACGGTAAAAACCGAACCTGCGGAAGCTGCCAAACCGATGGATTCTGCTGCCGTCGAAAAAGCATGGACCGCTTACATGACACCAGGCGAGCCGCACAAAATGATGGCCGCCGAAGCCGGTTCATGGACCACCGAATCAACGATGTGGATGGGCGCCGATGCACCGCCGCAAAAATCCACGGGAAGTGCCGACATCAAGATGGTATACGGCGGGAAATACCAGCAATCCGTCCACAAAGGAACCGCGATGGGCATGCCTTTCGAAGGAACAGCCACGGTAGCCTACAACAATGCGTCGAAGAAATACGAATCGACTTGGATTGATAATATGGGAACCGGCATGATGTTCTTGACCGGCGACTACGATGCCGCGACCAAAGCCATAACTTTCACTGGAAAATGTGTCGACCCCATCAGCGGTGGTGAAAAATCGCTTCGTGAAATCTGGACGGCACCCGACGACAACACCCGCAAGATGGAAATGTTCGAAACTGGTCCCGACGGGAAGGAATACAAGTCGATGGAAATGATCATGAAACGAAAATAACCGAATTCTCTTGAAATGTAAAACCAGTGAAATTCACTGGTTTTTTTGTGGTTTGATGTTACAGTTTATTCGTAGAGTCGCGCTGGCGCAATTCGGTTTTGATGGTCACCGTTTTGGGCTTGAAGAATTCCTCTTTGCTTTCAAGGCGTTCAATCAAGAGGTTGGCGGCTGCCGCGCCGATTTCCGGGCCGTGTTGGCTTACGGTAGATAAACTCGGCGTCAATCTTCTGGACCAAACGCCGTCAGCAAACCCGATGAGCGACAAATCCTGCGGGATTTTCAAACCTTTCTTCACGCCTGCCTTCATCGCCGTGACCGAAGCGTGTTCATCGAGCGCAAAAATACCGTCGATACTTTCCTTGTCGAACAACGCCGGAAACCTGCTGTCGAAGTCCTCGGGCGAATCTGTCTGGAGTACGAGTTTATCGTTTACCTTAATATTGTTCTTCGCCAACGCCTCGAAATAACCTTTGGCCCGCAATTTTCCGACACTGAGATTGTCTATGGCCGACAGCAATGCAATGTTTTTACAGCCGGTTTTGATTAAATGCTCAGTGGCATGCACCGCCGACTCGAAATCGTCCACGATGACTTTGTCGCATTCCACATCGTCCGAAACCCGGTCGAACATCACCATCGGGATGCCTTCCTCGATGATTTGTTTGAGGTGATCGAATGATTGTTCCTTTTGCGCTTCTTCGGAAATCGACAGGATAAAACCGTCAATCGCACCACGGCTGAGAATGTCCAGCGCATGGATTTCCTTCTGGAGCGATTCGTTGGAAATGCACGTAATGATATTGTAGCCTTTCGCTTCCGCCGCCTTTTCAATCCCGCTGAACACTTTCGCGAAAAACGGATTCAAGATGTTTGGGATGACCACGCCAATGGTCATCGTGCGGCGGTTTTTGAGATTCAAACCGGCCACGTTCGGGCGATAGTTCCTGAGTTGCGCATATTCCTGTATGCGTTGCCGCGTTGGTTCGCTGATTTCCGGGCTTCCGTTAAGCGCTTTTGATACCGTTGAAACCGATACGTGCAGTTCGGCGGCGATTTGTTTTAGCGTGGCTTTCTCTTTCATCGCAATGGGCTTAATGCTGTAATTTATCTAGTAGACTGTGTAAGTCAGGTTAACAAAATCGACGTGAACTTTACAATTCTCGAAATTAGAGAATTCCCTACCAATAGCAATGCAATCCGGATTTAATTTTTAACACTGTTCCGAAAAACTGGACGTTGCATTATTTCGTATCAATTAGAACCAATAGAACCGACATACAAGCCTATTTATCAACTAAACATTTGTATTATGAAAAACCAAGTTACGGTTCATGAAGTCAATCCGGCGGTACTCAAAGGGCGTCGCGACTTTTTGAAGATCAGCGGGCTCGCCATTGCAGGGACCGGATTATTGCTCGCGGGCTGCTCGAGCGACGACGACGGTACGCCCGATTCACAACAATTACCCGGCATCCGAAACGGAAAGTTCGACTTCGGCGGTGGCGATTTGGGCGTGCTTACCTATGCGTATGCGCTCGAACAACTCGAAGCCGATTTTTACACGAAAGTAGTCAACGCGACCGGATTCACTAGCACATTCAATGCAACAGAGCAGCAAGTCCTGACCGATTTGTACCGGCACGAAGTCATCCACCGCGAATTTTTCCGTACCGCTATCACCGGTGCGCTAAACAGTATGGGCGAAGACGTGGACGCGCGCTTGCTCCCAGATTTGACCTTCCAATATACCGGATTGAATTTCTCGAGCCGCGACCAAGTCCTGGCTACCTCAAAAGCGCTTGAAGATACCGGCGTGGCAGCATACAATGGTGCAGGTTACATCATTGCGAACCCGGATTACTTACTGATTGCGGGTAAAATCGTCTCGGTCGAGGCGCGACATGCATCGGCCATCCGGAGTTTGATCAATCCGAACTCAAAAGATTTTGCCGGCGACGACATCGTGAGCAACACCACCGGGCTTGACCAAGCACGGAAGCCTTCGGTAATCTTGGGCGAAGTGGCATCGCTCAACATCATCCAGAACGAATTCACCGCCATGTATTTACCATAATCTTAATCCGAAATAGTCATGAATATCTTAAAATTTATATCATCGTTCGCCGATGAGAGAATCCTCAATGCAACCGGTTCGCGCCGCGAAAGTTTCAACCAATTCGGAAAGATTGGCAAAAATATGGCACTGGCCTCTATCCCATTCGGGTTCGCCGCGCTCAACACTAAGGCATTTGCTGCAGACATACAACCAACGCCCGCGACGGCCATCGGTGCATTGCAGTTGGCCTTGACACTCGAATATCTAGAAGACGAGTTTTACCAGACCGCGCTCGATACAGCAGGACTAATCCCGCCTTCCGAAAACAGTGGTCGCGACTTGAAAGTCTTTCAACAGATTTCGCAGCATGAGGCCGACCACGTGGCATTTTTGATTGCCGGACTCGGCGGCACGGGCAGCGCGAATTTTGTTGCGAAACCAACGTTCGATTTTACGGCTGGCGGTACATTCCCTGACGTATTCAGCAATTACCAAACTTTCCTGGCTTTGGCGCAGGCTTTTGAAGATACGGGCGTGCGTGCTTATAAAGGACAGGCCGGAAACTTGATTGGCGACGATGCGCTATTGACCGCAGCGCTTCAGATTCACTCGGTGGAAGCGCGCCATGCCTCTGAAGTGCGCAGGCTGCGTTCTGAAAAAGGATGGATTACGGGCAACACCAGCGCGCCGGCGCCAGCTGCACAAGCGGTGTACGACGGCGAGCAAGTCACCACACAAGCCGGGTATAACACCGCTGCGCTCTTTGGTGCAGGCGCTGGATCAGAGGCTTTCGATGAACCTTTGACCACGGCCGAAACGGTGTCCATCGCCAACCTTTTTATCGTGTAACGACGCGTTTTATGTCGTTTCCGAAAGCCGCCTCGACCAAGGCGGCTTTTTATTGTCAAAAAGTTTGTTGACAAACACGCTGTTATACAAGGCGAAAACCCCAATAAAAATAATATTTACAAGGCGTTTGCATTTCACGGAATTAATTGTACTTTTGCATCCCCTTTTATTGGGGATGGAATGTTTAATTAAATAAAATTTTATTGTGAACACATTGAGTTACAAGACTATTTCAGCCAACAAGGCCACTGTCACGAAGGAGTGGGTTGTTGTTGACGCTGAAGGGCACAACCTGGGCCGTCTTGCTTCTAAGGTCGCGATGATCCTTAGGGGAAAGTACAAGCCTAGCTACACGCCTCACGTAGACTGCGGCGACAACGTGATTGTCATCAACGCAGAGAAAATCAATCTCACAGGAACCAAAATGGACGACAAAATCTACATGCGTCACACGGGTTATCCTGGAGGTCAAAGAACCCTTACTGCCAAAGTAATGCAAGCAAAAAATCCTGCTTCATTGGTAGAGAAAGCCGTAAAAGGAATGTTGCCTAAGAACAAACTGGGTGCAGAACTTTTCAGAAACCTGAAAGTAACCGTAGGCGCTGAGCACAAATACGAAGCTCAGAAACCTAAAACTGTAAACCTTAACGATCTTAAATAATGGCTACAATCCACAAAATCGGAAGAAGAAAATGCGCTGTAGCACGTGTTTATGTTACAGAAGGCAGCGGTAAAGTTACCGTGAACAAAAAAGAAATGGCAGTGTATTTCCCAACTGCAACGTTGCAATACAAAGTGATGCAGCCGATGTCTATGACAAACAACGCTGAGAACTTTGACGTAAAAGTAAACGTTACAGGCGGCGGCACAACTGGCCAGGCTGAAGCTGTTCGTATGGCTTTGTCACGCGCCATGTGCGAAGTTGACGCTGAGAACCGCTCGATCCTGAAACCGGAAGGTCTTTTGACCCGCGACCCACGTATGGTGGAACGTAAGAAATTCGGTCAGAAGAAAGCACGTAAGAGATTCCAGTTCTCTAAACGTTAATCGTTATTTAGACGAAAGTCAAAAGACGAAAGAGACACGAGTTGACTACAAGAATTAAAAAGAAAATTAAAAACTGTTATTGTTGCATTTAGTTTAGCATCCAAATGAAGCCTTGCTAAAGCGCTTATAGGCGAAAGCCGACAGCCAAAGGGAACATTGCTAAAACAACAGAACGTAAACTAAAAATTAAAATGGCAAACAAAGTAGACGTTAAAGAGTTGCTGGAAGCCGGAGTCCACTTCGGACACATGACCCGCAAATGGGATCCAAACATGGCGCCGTATATCTATATGGAGCGCAACGGCATCCACATCATTAACCTGTATAAAACCGCTGCGAAAATCGAAGAAGCAAACGAAGCTTTGAAGAAAATCGCTGCCTCTGGACGCAAGATCCTTTTCGTTGCGACCAAAAAACAAGCAAAAGACATCGTTGCAGAGAAAGCTGCTTCGGCCAATATGCCTTACATCACCGAAAGGTGGCCAGGCGGTATGTTGACCAACTTCGTCACCATCCGTAAAGCTGTTAAGAAAATGGCTTCTATCGACAAGATGAAGAAAGACGGCACTTTCGCAACCCTTTCTAAAAAGGAGAAATTGCAAATCGAGCGTCTGCGCGCTAAGTTGGAGAAAAACTTAGGTTCTATCGCCGACATGTCACGCCTTCCTGCTGCGCTTTTCATCGTAGACATCAAGGCCGAGCACATCGCCGTAAAAGAAGCTCAAAAATTAAACATTCCAGTTTTCGCCATGGTCGATACGAATTCTGACCCTCGTGAGGTTGATTACGTAATCCCGGCGAATGATGATGCTTCTAAATCGATCGACAAAATCATGTCTTTGGTCACTGCCGCCGTCATCGACGGATTGCAGAACCGCAATGCTGACGCCATCGTAGAAGATGCAGAAACGGAAGAAACTGTTGATGCAGTTGAAACCGCTGCACCAGTTGCGGAAGCACCGGCTGTTGAAGAAGTAACTGCTGAAGTAGCAGAAACTCCTGAAGCAAACGAAGAAGCCAAGTCAGAAGAATAAATCTTTTTAATTCCAGTTTATCCGGCCGGTCCGATTCTGTGAATTTGCCCGAGGGTAAACTGGAATTTTCTTTTCAAACATTAAAAATTAAAAAAATAATTACAATGAGTACAGTTGCAATTACTGCTGCAGATGTAAATAAATTGCGTACCGCTACCGGCGCCGGTATGATGGACTGCAAAAAAGCTTTGGTTGAAGCCAACGGCGACTTCGAAGCTGCTATCGAAATCCTTCGCAAAAAAGGCCAGAAAGTGGCTGCAAACCGTTCAGACCGCGAGTCGACCGAAGGTGTTGCGATTGCTTTGGTAAATGCCGACAAAACAGAAGGTGTTGCCATCACTTTGAATTGCGAGACTGACTTCGTAGGCAAAAACGAAGGTTTCGTGAAGTTGGCCAACGATTTCGCTGCCATCGCTTTGAAATCAGCCGACAAAGACGCATTCCTCGCTGCCGATTTCGGTGGTATTTCAGTGTCAGAGAAATTGATTGAACAAACAGGTGTCATCGGAGAAAAAATCGAGATCGGTTCTTTCGAGAAACTCTCTGGCGCGTTCATCGGTTCTTACGTTCACTCAGGCAAAATCGCCGTTTTGGTCTCTTTGTCTGCCAACGTTGACGGTGCCGAAGAAGCCGCCAAAAACGTAGCAATGCAAGCGGCCGCCATGTCGCCAATTGCACTTGACGAAACCGGTGTTGACCAAGCTACCATCGACAAGGAAATCGAAATCGCGAAAGATTTGCTCCGTCAGGAAGGCAAGCCAGAAGCAATGCTCGACAACATCGCCAAAGGCAAATTGCAGCGTTTCTTCAAAGACAACACTTTGGTGAACCAAGATTACATCAAGGATTCATCTATGAGCGTTGCCGCTTACATCAAGTCTGTAAACGCTGATTTGAAAGTGACAGGCTTTAAGCGTGTGGCTTTGGGTTAATCCAAAACATCCAATAATAGAAAAACCCGGTTCGTTTGGATCGGGTTTTTTGTTGGGCGTTGCGCAAGCGCCGGGCTTTCCGCAGTGCACGGCACTTTGCTCCAATCCCTAACGCAGTCCGCACGCACCCGAAACATTCTTCAATGTCCTACGGACGCAACCATTTCATTAAAAACATATTTCCCAGATTTAATCCACGTATACTGTGAAACCTGTGTTTATTTTCTTGCCGGCCCGACCCTAAAACCGGCAATCTATTTTTAACGAAATCAACACCACTCATTTCGAAAAAATCTTACATTTGAAATCTTGTCGAAATTGCTATGTTCCAAACCAAGAAAGATACGGTGTATGTCATCCTTGCCGGGATTTTCATCACCAACGCCGTCACCGCCGAACTCATTGGCGGCAAACTCATCGATGTCTTCGGCATTCCGATGAGCATCGGCATCCTGCCTTGGCCAGTGGTTTTCCTCACGACAGACCTAATCAACGAATACTTTGGTGAGAAAGGCGTCCGGCGCTTGTCGTTCATCACGGCCTGCCTCATCGCCTATTGCTTTTTCATCCTGTTTTTCGCCATGCGTATTCCGGCGCATCCAGACATTCCCGGCGTGACAGACGCGCAATTCTCGGCCGTTTTTGGGCAAAGCCAATGGATCATCGTAGGCAGCATCACGGCGTTTTTGGTGTCGCAGCTCATCGACGTCACGTTGTTCCATTTCGTGAAAAGCAAAACCGGCGGCAGAATGCTATGGCTGCGCAGTACGGGTTCAACGGTGATTTCGCAGTTCTTCGACAGTTTCATCGTGCTCGGTATCGCGTTTTACATGACCGGGAAAATGACCACCGAACAATACATCCAATCGGGCTTGGCGGGTTATCTTGTCAAGTTGTCCATCGCGGTATTGCTCACCCCTTTGATTTATCTCGCCCACTCACTCATCGACAAATACATCCATGAAGACAAACGATAAAATCCGGTGCGCTTGGTGCGGCCAAGACGAACTGTATATGAAATACCACGATGAGGAATGGGGAAAACCCGTGTATGACGACCGCGTGTTGTTTGAATTCCTCATCCTGGAAACCTTCCAAGCCGGCCTGAGCTGGATCACCATTTTGCGCAAACGCGAGAATTTCCGCGCCGCTTTCGACAAATTCGACTACAAAAAAGTCGCGAAGTATTCAGAGGACAAAATCGCCGAACTCATGGACAACGAAGGCATCATCCGCAACGGTTTGAAGATCAAAGCCGCCGTGACCAATGCGCAGGCGTTCATGGAAGTGCAAAAAGAATTCGGGAGTTTCTCAAACTACATCTGGGGTTTCACCGGCGGCAAACCGCTGGAGAACAACCGCAAAACCTTGAAAGATATTCCGGCCACGACGCCATTATCTGACCAAATCAGCAAAGACCTGAAGAAGCGCGGGTTCAAATTCGTGGGTTCAACTGTGGTGTATGCGCACATGCAGGCCACCGGAATGGTGAATGACCACGTTGCCGATTGCTGGATCATGAACGAAATTTCGAACGGCGAACAGCGAACGGCGAACGATTGAAACATCAGACCAAAAAGATGCATGCCATGAGAAATGTTTTTGTTTTGACCTTGTTGCTGATTTCGGTTGTGTTGTCGGCACAATCCGCAAAGCCCAAGTCATACATCATCAGCAAGGAACAATACTATACGATTGACGTACGCGCAGGGAAACCGGCCATTGAAGCCTTTTCGCAAGAACGCAAATGGGTCGGCGACAAGGACGACTCGTTCGTGAAAGGCGACCGCATCAATTACACCGCGGCGTTCGAAGACATTTCCGATATTGAAGCCTTCAGTATTTCGCCCGGACAAAAGAAGGAAAAAGTAAAGAACATCATGACCGAAGACGTCGAGATTGAGAACATCTTCTACCATGACATGAAATACAAATATTTCTTTTTTGACAGGCTGGAAGAAGGTTCACAGACCTTTACGTCTTTCCGGAAACAATTCCGCCAACCGCATTTCCTGGACGCGTTCTATTTCCGCGACGGCATCGATTGCAGAAATGCCAAACTCGAACTCAAAGTGTCCAAAAACGTCGAAATCGGCTACGTGCTGCAAGGTAACGACACCGACAAGATTGAATTCTCGTCACAGCCAGACGGCGATTTCACCAAATACAGCTGGCAAATGACCGACAGCCCGCGCGACGAGCAGTTCAACGACGCGCCAGCACGTTCGTATTACAGCCCGCACATCATCTTCTACATCAAGAATTACAAAACGGAAAAAGGCGCGCAGGAAGTCGTAGGCTCGGTTGACAATTTGTACAAATTCTACTATCAAACGGTCAAGAATATCAACAAGACTGATCAATCGGCGCTAAAAACCTTTACGCTCGACCTGATCAAAAATGCCAAAACCGACGCAGAAAAAACCGGCGCGATTTTCAACTACGTACAATCTAAAGTGAATTATGTGGCCTTTGAGGACGGTATGGGCGGCTACATTCCACGCGATGCCGCCGATGTGTTCCAGAAGAAATACGGCGACTGTAAAGACATGGCCAACCTGCTGAATGAAATGCTGAAGTACGCCGGCGTGGAATCGTACATCGCCTGGATCGGGACGCGCCACAACAACTATACGTATGAAAAAGTCCCGACGCCGATCGTGGACAACCACATGATTGCAGTAGCCAAACTCGATGGACAATATGTATTTCTCGATGCCACCGGCCAATACACGATTTTTCCGGGTTTTACGCCGTTTATCCAAGGGAAACAGGCGCTGTTGAAGATCGACGAGAACAACCATAAAATTGTGCCGGTGCCCGTGATTGCGGCCAAGGAAAACAACACCACCGGCAAAATGCAAATCGGTTTCAACGGTGGAAAATTAACCGGGAAGGCGGTTTTTGCCCTGACAGGTTTCACCAAATCGCAATTCAACGGCTATTACAAATCGACGATCGAAAAGACCGACATGCTCAAGAATTACCTCTCGCGGTTCATCAACAGCATCAACACGGGCAACATCCAGATCAGTGGCGATGATTTGACCGCGCAGCCGCTGGAGATCAAATACGATTTCACACTAGAGAAATGGACCAAAGACACGGGCGGCGAAATGCTGTTCAAGCCGATACTGTTTTTCCCGTACGCCGATTCGCGCATCGACATCGAAAAACGCAAAGTGCCGTATGAATTCCAGTTCAACAAGTCGTTTGATTTCGAGTATGAGATTGCCGTCCCGGAAGGCTACAAAGTGGAATTCATCCCTGAAAACTTCAACCTGAAAACCGACTTGATTGAAGCCGACATCACTTACACGGCCGGTGGCGGGAAAGTCATCGTCAAACAAAAAATCGCGACCAACGTGCTGTTGCTGCAAACCGGCCAATTCGAGGCTTGGAATAACGCCATCAAAAGCATCACGAAACAATACAACCAGAACATCATTTTTAGCAAAGCATGAGGAATTTTTTAGCCGTCATCGCCTTTTTGGCCGGCATGCACACCTTCGCCCAGGTTGAGGAAGTCAAAAATTACACTTGGCAGGCCGTCCCGAAATTCAGGGAAATCCCAAAGGAATTTGAATCCTATCCGGCCGTTGTCCTGAAGGATTACCGTTTGTACGAAAACCGCATCGGGCAATACGCCTACAAAGCATTTGTGGTAAAACACACGGCCATCAAAATTTTGACCGACGACGGCATCAACAACTACAACAAGGTAAGTATCAACAAGAAATACGTTCGGGATTATCGGGATTTACAGGCGCGCGTGATCAAGCCCGACGGTAAGATTATCCCGCTGGCGGAGAACCGCATCATCGAAAAAGAAAAATCCGACGAGAAACAATTCGTGTTTGAAGGCGTCGAAAAAGGAGACATCATTGAATATTATTACGTCATCAAGGATTATCCAGATTTCAATAACGTGGAATATTTCCAGCGCGATATTCCGGTGCTTGAAGGGAAATTCCAGCTCAACCGTATTCCCGAAGGCAAGGCGTATTTCCTAAACGTAGGCATGAATGAACAGGTTTTCAAGAAACACCATCTCTTTACCGTAAGCAATCTGCCGGCCTACAAGGAAGAAATCAGCGCGACGAACCTGGCCAATTTGACCAAGGTGTACTATTTCGTGAGCGGGAATTTCAACTACGATTTCGACAGCTTTTACTGGGAATTGAACGGTTTTGCCGATGGCGTCAGCGCGAAATCGATGGTGAAGGATTTCATCAAGGAACTCCAGCTGGATGATGCGTCGGTACCGGTGGACGACCGGTTGAAAAAAATGGACATCTTCCTTAAGGAAAACATCGAGATTGACCGTCAATACCAGTACAAGAAAATCCTGGAGACCAAGAAAATGATGCCCGCCATGGCGCTGTATCTGTACAAAGACGTGCTCGACGCCTTGAAAATCCCGTACAAATTCATGGTCTCGACAGACAAGTTCGACAACGCGTTTCAGAAGTCTTTCGCGATACCGTCGACGCTGACGGAAATCCTGATTTACATTCCGGAAACCAAAAAATACATCATGCCTTTTTACTATTGGATGCCGTACGGGCCGCCGAGTTCGGTGTGTTTGAACAACGATGCCGTGGTATATCATCCAGAGAAAAAGAAAGTGACGTACGAATACACCAAGATTGGCGGCGTATCTATGGAAGACAACGTCAACCATACCTTCAGTGAGATTACCGTGGATGCCGACATGGAAACCGTTTCAGTAAAAAAGAAAAGCGACTTTACGGGCTATCGGGCTTATTATTACCGAAGCGTATTGAAGGACATCCCGGAAGACAAAATCAAGGAATTCGTAGGGAATGCGGTGTTCAACGACATCGACATCGACTTGAAGAAACACGAATTCAAGAATAAGGAATACCGCCACAACTACGGCAGCGAACGGCCATTCACGTTTGAGACCGAAGCGGTCATCAAGGAATCGTGGCTGGAAAATGCCGGCAAGAATTACCTCATCACGTTAGGGAAAGTCCTCGGCGACCAAACCAACCTGTATCAGGAAACCGAGCGCAAATACCCGATTGATATTGCGTATCCGCGAAAATTCATCCACGCCATTACCCTGAACATCCCGGACGGTTACACCGTGAAAGATGTCAACACTTTAATTTTCAATAAAGAATTGAAGGATGACGAAGGAAACGTCGTGGGCAAGTTCACATCTTCGGCCGCGGTCAATGGGAAAAAAGTGGAAATTTCTATTGAGGAATTCTACGATTTTACGCATTTGGGTGTCGAAAAATACCCGCAATACCGCGACGTGATGAACGCTGCGTATGATTTCTACAAATCGGCGTTGGTGTTGGTGAAGGTTTAAATTTTAGGAAAATGTACGGGATTCCCGTCGTAAAACCTGAAAGGTTTTAAAAACCTTTCAGGTTTTACATTTTTAGCCTTTCGACAAAATACTCATAAACGCATCCCGAGAAATTTCCCGCGCACCCAAACTGGCCAAATGATCATTATGGTTTTGACAGTCAAGTAACTTGTAGCCTTTTGATTCTAGTTGTTGCGCCCAATAGATGAAGGCGGTTTTTGACGCATTCGGCACTTTTGAAAACATACTCTCGCCACAAAAAATATGGCCGAGGTCTACCCCGTACAAGCCACCCACCAGCAAATCGTCTTGCCAGACTTCTACCGATTGCGCGATGCCTTGACTGTGTAGTGCACAATAGGCTTCCACCATTTCGTCGGTGATCCATGTGCCGTCCTGGCCTTCCCGGTAAATGTGTTTGCACGCCAACATCACGGCTCGGAAATCTTGGTTGACTGTCACTTTAAAAATCCCTTTTCGGATGACTTGACGCATGCTCTTGGACACCTTCAGCTCCGGGAAAAACAATACCATGCGTTTAGGCGGCGCCCACCAAAGAATAGGGTCATGCTCGTCGAACCAAGGAAAAATGCCGCTGCGGTAGGCCAGCATTAACCTTTCTGGGCGTAAATCGCCGCCAATGGCCAGCAGCCCGTGCCGGTCGGCCTTGATGACAGGCGGAAAATACAGCGATTCATTGAGGATGTACATGGTCAAAAATAAAAGCCAGAATTACTCCTGGCTTGTGTTGTTGAATGTCGTTGAATGTTAGAACGGCAAATCGTCGTGCTCTTCTTCGTTGAAGTTTGCAGCCGGTTCAAACGCCGGAGCGGCCGGCATTGGTGTTTGTTGCGCTTGTTGTGCGTACTGTGGTTGCGCCGGTGCTTCGGCCTGTACACGCTCAATGCGCCAGCCTTGGATGCTGTTGAAATATTTCGTCTCGCCCTGCGGATTTACCCATTCACGGCCGCGCAGGTTGATGGAAACCTTTACTTCCTCGCCCGGGCGGTAATTGTTTAGCAAGTCACATTTGTCTTGCGTGAACTCGATCATGATGTGCTGCGGATACTGCTCATCTGTCGTGACGACCAATTCCCTTTTCCTGAAACTCGCGCTCACTTGCTGCTCCGGGTTGATCACTTTAATTCTTCCTGATACTTCCATCTTCTACTGTTTAAAAAATTAATATTATTGGGCCAAAAGGACTTTCCAGGCCGAAGCCACGTCATTCTTGCCGATGTATTCCTTGGCCAGTTCGTGCTGAAGCTTGCGGTCGTCGGCGCTCAAGACGCCTTTAACCGCAAAATGCTCCTTTACAAATGTATCGATTTCTTCGCGCGTAGGCAAGGCTTCCACATTGCCGAGCATGCCCAGATCGTTCCCATCGAAAACCGTACTGTTGCGGATGTGTTCCGGGATTTGATCGACACCGATGCCTAGCGTGGTAAGCGGTTTGGGCACTTCAAACAATCCTTGGTTGGAACGCGAATACCAGTTGCCGCCAAGCCGCGATACGAGATCTATTTTGTATTGGTCGATGTGGCCATTCTCGTCCAAGATGTTCTCGCCGACGTGGATTTTCACCACTTCGCAAATCACGAGGTTTCCGGCGCCGCCATTTTCACCAAGGGCGATGATGTCATTGACCTTACACTCGAATTGCACCGGCGATTCGGCCACGCGGTACGGTTTGACGATGTCCGACGGCAACATGGTAAGCCCGGATTTGACGAATTCGTTCACGCCTTCCGGATATTCGGTGCTTGAGAGCGACGCCTGTTGCACCATGGCGTAATTCACCACGTTGATGACCACTTGCTTGGTTTGCCGACAATTTTCAAGCGTGTGTTTGGTGGTATTGTCACGGACGCGGCGGGCCGGAGAAAATACCAACACCGGTGGGTTCGAGCTGAACACATTAAAGAAACTGAACGGCGACAAATTGGGTTTCCCGTTGGCATCAATCGTACTTGCGAAGGCGATCGGTCGCGGCGCAACGGCACTTTGCAGGTAACCTTGCAATTGGGCGGGCGATACTTGTTTCGGGTCTATGCTGCGCATGGAAATGGGTTTACGCAAAAATACGACGGGCAACGGATATTGGACAATGGATGTGGGATAATTTATTAACCGTGCGCGCGTTTTTATGAGACATTGGGCTTGTGGTTTCGGCTACGGAATTCTCGCTTTTCAACCGAAGCATTCGGCGGCGCGGGAGCCGCGTTAAGGATGGAAACGGCAGCCCGGAGCGCCAGCGAGGACTACAGTGGACAGCCTGGGCCGAAGGCAACGCCCAAGAAACTAATTTTGCTATCTTTACCGATGCCACTCATCGGGGTTTGCTTATGGATTTTTCCGAAAAAAGAAATGTCACGCGCTGGATCATCATTGCCGTATCGTTCTCGATTGTCTTGCTGATCCTTTGGAATACGTACACCTTTTTCGTGTTTTTCAAAGATGAGGAACGCGCCAAGATGGAGTATTGGGCCGAAGCGCAAAACGTGGTGATGACCTCTGACCTCGACGCCGATTTGTCTTTGCCACAGACAATCTTGAGCCACAACACCACAATCCCGATTATTTTGACCGACGAAAAAGGCAACATCATCAGCGCAAACAACGTGGATGAAATGGTGCTGAAAGACAAAGCCTTGGCGCGGCGCATGCTCTTGAAACTCAAGAAGGAAAACGACCCGATCGTGACCGAGTACGTCAAAGGCAAATTTCAATACATCTATTACGGCGATTCGTCGCTGCTCAACAAGCTCAAATATTACCCGATTGCACTGGTGCTGATCATCGTGCTTTTTGGCGGCGTGGTGTACAATTATTACCGAAGCACCAAAATGGCCACGCAGAACAAACTTTGGGCAGGTATGGCCAAGGAAACCGCGCACCAGATCGGGACGCCATTGTCGTCGCTCATCGGGTGGCTCGAGATCATGAAAGCCGACAACGTGGACGAAACCACGATAGCCGAAATCGAGAAGGACATCAACCGGTTGCAGACCATTACGGATCGTTTCTCGAAAATCGGGTCTGAGCCGGCTTTGGCCATGCTCGATGTCGTGGCCGAAACCGCAGAGTCTTATGACTATCTCAAGTCACGTTTTGGCGGGCAGGTATCGTTTTCATTCCATGCACCCAAACACGCCATCATGGTATCGCTCAACCAAGCGCTGCACAGCTGGACGATTGAAAACCTCATCAAGAATGCCATCGATGCCATGCGCGGCCGCGGCCGATTGACCGTCAGGATTGAGGAAGACGCGAAATTCGTCAAGATTCTCGTGTCCGACACCGGAAAAGGCATCCCGAAGAAGCAGTTTACGCGCGTATTCGAGCCGGGTTTCACGACCAAGAAACGCGGCTGGGGTTTGGGTTTGTCACTCACCAAACGCATCGTGGAAGATTACCACAAAGGCAAAATCAAAGTATTGCATTCTGAAGTCGGGAAAGGCACGACAATGCAAGTCTCATTTAAAAAACAAAACGTATCATGAACCAATCACTCCGTAAAATTTTGGCTATTGTATTTGTCCTGGGCTGTGTTACTGTAGGACAAAGCCAGACCGCCGACACCGAAAAACTTATCGCCAATTCATGGATGCTTATAAAATACAGCCGCAACGGCGAAATGCTGCCGCCGCCCGCCGGGCATGAAAAAGACAAGCTCAATTTGTATGTTGACCATACTTTTTACAACGAATCTGAACAAGATGAAGGCACGTGGAAATATGACGCGGAACAGAAAATACTGACGGTTTCAGGACAGATGACCATTGACTTCCGCGTCATCGAGGTTTCCGCAGACAGCTGTGTTTTGGAAGCCGAAAACCCCGGCGACAAAAGTATCTTGAGGCTGTTTCTGAAAGCCGCGCCTAAAGAGTAAAAAAAAGCCCGAACGAATCGGGGCTTATTTATAGTTTCTCTGCGATGGATCGGGCAACGGCCTGAAATTCTTCGGGCGTGAGTTTCACTTTCCGCTCAAAGCGCATGTCGTCCATGTCTTGTAATGGGATCAAATGGACGTGTGCGTGCGGCACTTCTAACCCGACGACCGCCATTCCCACGCGCTTGCACGGCACGGCTTGTTCGAGCGCAATGGCCACGCGACGCGCAAACTGGAGCAATCCGGTGTACCAATCTTCGTCCATATCGAAAATCTTATTGACTTCTTTTTTCGGGATACACAACGTATGGCCTTTCGCGTTTGGGTTGACATCCAGGAAGGCGAGGTAATTTTCGTCCTCGGCGACTTTATAGGCCGGAATTTCCCCGTTGACGATTTTGGTGAAGATTGTTGACATACTATGAATTATTTTCAAAAGCAACGGTTCATAAAACCTTGAACCTTAAACTTTGAACCTTATAACTAATCGCGTGAAATTTCCAACACCTCAAAATTCAACTTCCCGTTCGGGACGGTGATCTCGGCTACATCTCCAGCAGACTTGCCCAGCAAACCTTTCCCGATGGGCGAGGTTACTGAAATTTTCCCTGATTTAAGATCGGCTTCGCTTTCGGCCACCAACGTATAGGTCATTTCCATTTTGTTGGCCTGATTCCGGATTTTCACCCGCGAATGGATCAACGCTTTAGACAAATCCAGTTGTGATTCATCGATCAGACGCGCGTTGGCGTGCACTTCTTCGAGTTTCGCGATACGCATTTCAAGCAAGCCTTGCGCTTCTTTCGCGGCATCGTATTCGGCATTTTCAGACAAGTCGCCTTTGTCGCGCGCATCGGCGATGGCCTGCGATGCTTTCGGGCGCTCTATGTTTTTGAGATGGTCTAATTCGTCTCTTAATTTCTTTAATCCTTCTGCTGTGTAATAAGATACAGTACTCATAATCGTCATTTGTATAAAATAGAAAAAATCCCGTTGCGGGGATTCTTTTCGCAAAGATATTGTTTTCGTTTTTAACCTTTGATTAGGCGTTACCAAAGTTAAATAATTTATTTTTGTTTTCAGAACATATTGCCATGAAATCTTTAATTCAACAAATCCAAAAAAACGGCATCCGTAACGCGCGCAGAAAAACGTTGCTATTGCTTTTGACAACGGTTTTCCTTGCCTGCAATAACGACAATTTCAACAACCGGAATCCGTACATCCCGAGTTATTCTTTTTCGACCCAGATAGACATGACCTTGCCGTCGTTTAGCCAATTGCAGTTCCCGAGCAACGCCAAATATTACAACGATGGAATTACCGGTGTGCGCGGTGTGATTATCTTCAATACCGGCAGCGGTTACAATGCTTTTGATGCGGCTTGCCCGAATCAGGAATTGGGTTCGTGTTCAACGATGGTCATCAACGGAATTTTTGCCCGTTGCAATTGTGACGATGCCGAATATAGTCTTTTCACCGGGCAAACCGATGAACCGGGCCACGAATACCCGATGAAGCCTTACCGCGTCTCGAGAAACGGAAACATCCTCACGATTTACAATTAAACCGCGGACAGACAATCATCCGTCCGCAGTTAATCTTTAGAATTTCAAGGTCACGCCGCCCAGGACATTGATTCCGGCCTGCGGGAAATAACTCACATAATCTTCACCGTATAAATAGGCATTCGACACGTATTGCTTGTCGAAAAGGTTGTTCGCCAATGCCGTGAATACGATGGATTTGAACAATGTCTTGGTTTTCCATTCGTAGACAATGTTCAGGTCGGTCACGGAATAGCTGTCAAGTTTGGTGGCTTCGGTGTCGAGGTTTCCGGCATATTGCTCGCCGACGTATTTCGATAATAGCGACACCTGGAAATCGGGCGTGAACTGGTACGATGCCAAAATCCCTGAAACCACGTTGGGCGAAAACGAGATGTTGGTTGTCCCGAAGTTGCGCAGGCCATCGGCCGTCATAATCGTGTAATCCTTGATTTTGTTGGTACTCACCGCGAGGTTCGGGCTGAGCGTGAATTTTCGGGTAAGCGCGAGTACAGCGTCAATCTCAATGCCGGCGCGGTAACTGTCTGCGACATTCGCATGGATTTCGTTGCCCACATCGTCCAGTTCACCGGTCTTGACCAATTGGTCTGAATAGTTCATCAGGTAAAAGTTGGTGTTCACCCTTATTTTGCCCGATGCATAACGCCAGCCCAATTCAAAATCATCGAGTTTCTCGGAAGCAGGATTGCCGTTTTCGAAATCAGTACGGCTCGGCTCCTTGTTGGCGCGCGCGTAGGAGAAATAAAGGTTGTTTTTCTCGTTTACCGTAAACGTGATCCCTGCTTTGGGGTTGAAGAAATTGAACTGCGCGTCGATGTCGCGGGCCGGATCGACGGTGGTTTTGTAATCGACGTAGCGGTATTGCAGGTCGCCGAACAAACTCCATTGACGCGTGAGTTGGTAAGTTGCCTTCGTGAAAATATTCCCGTCGGTCTTAACTGCATTTTGGTCGTAATAACGGTCGCCCAATTCCGAAGTGGAAGCGAATCGCGCCCAGATGATATCGCCGAAATGGTCGCCTTCATAGTTATTTAACCCGCCGCCGATGGTTACGGCCAGTTTGTCTTTTTCATAATTGGCCGAAAACGTCATCCCGTAGAAATCGTTGTCGAGCCACTTGCGGCGCACCAGATCGGTTTGCGTGATGGTTTCGCCACCGATGACTACCGGCGTCAGGCCATACTCGGCAAAATCTGCATCTTCCTTGTAATTTTCATAATACCCTTTTCCGATGGTGTAATGCAACGACACGTTGGTGTTCCAATAATCTGACACCCGTTGGCTCCAGTGCAACTGGAAATGGTCTTGCTGGTAGTTGTCGACTTCGTTTTCATAGAATCGCGTATTGCCGAACTCGTCGGTGTAAATGCCTGCGTAATTAAACCTTGGGTTGGCCGCCAGTGTTTCGGCATCAAGGCCGTTCCACGCTTGATAGGTGCGTTCATGCCCGCCGAAAGCCAGCGCCTTGATGAGCGTATTTTTGCCGACGTAACTGCCCTGGAGGAAATACGATTTGAGGTCGGCGAACGCGCGGTCTATATAACCATCTGAATGGATGGCCGACAACCGCCCGGCGAGTTCGAAATGATCGCTGATGCGGCCCGTGGTGAATTTCACGGTATGCTTCCGCGAATTGAAACTGCCGAACGAGTTGGCGATTTCAGCCGAAGCCGAATCGGAGACTTTTCCGGTTTGCAGGTTCAAACTCGCACCGAATGCGCCCGCACCGTTCGTGGATGTGCCCACGCCGCGCTGCAGTTGGATGCTTTCGACCGATGAGGCAAAGTCGCCGATGTTGACGAAGAACGTCCCGCTGCTTTCGCTGTCGTTGTACGGAATGCCATTGATGGTGACGTTCACGCGTGTGGCGTCGGAGCCGCGGACACGAATGCCCGTGTAACCGAAGCCATTGCCCGCGTCTGACGTGGTGACCACTGACGGCAGGAAATTGAGCAGCAACGGAATGTCCTGACCCAGGTTGCGTTTGGCGATTTCCTTCTTACCGACGTTGCTGAACGTGACCGGCGTCTTGGCCGAAGCGCGTGTGGCGGAAATGGTCACTTCGTCGAGCGAGACGGTTTTGGTGGAATCTGTGGGTTGGGTTTGGGCTGCCGCCGTCAAGGATAACAAAAACAGGCTAAGACTGACGCCGTTGTGGAAACGGAAGCCCGCGTGAGCGGTTGGAGCGGCATCCTTTGGGAAACCCCAAAGGTTTTGAAAACCTTTGGGGTTTTTCCCAAAGATAAAGCGGAAGACGCGACGGCGGAGCGCAGCGGAGCCGGCACGCCAAAAAATGAACAAAGTTTTCATTCGTAAAATGGTTTACGAATAAAAGGGGCAATTATTCTGGTTAATATTGCTTGATACTCTGGCTCTGAGAGTTTGCAAGTCTGGGTCAGCTTGGCCTTCGCTGATCCGTGTTGCGCTGACGTCCTTAAAGACATCTTCTCGCTCGGCCGTCCCTAAACAGCATTACCTGTTCCAGGTTCTATGGGTATGATCTCAGCCCGATGGGCACCCCTTTGAGACGTTGCAAAGATAGGTTGATTTGACAACCGACAATGTTAATTCCGAAGATTTTATTCGTCTTTGCGTAAGTTATTGAGGTTTGGCTTTTTGCGGAACTGCTTCAGTGCGGAAATGGATTTTTTGTGCGCGATGCGTTTTTCAATCACCGCTTTCGGCACCTTGGTTTTCTTTCTTTTTTTGGGAACGATGAGCGCGTTGGCGATGATATCCAGGAAGCGTTGCGTGACGATTTGCTTGTTCCTGAGTTGGCTGCGGTCTTCGTTGCAGGCCAGCATCAATACATTGTCGGACGTAAGTCGCGGGGCAAGTTTGGTTTCGATGAGCGCTCTTTCTTCGTCAGACAGTGCTTTGGACGCAGAGACGTCAAACGTCAAAATGACCTTGCTGGATACTTTGTTGACGTTTTGTCCGCCCGGACCGCTGCTGCGGACCGCTTTGAACTGTAATTCGGGGATGAGCGCTGCGGTTTCCATTACGAGGGTTGGTGCGCAGGTTTGAGCAAGTCATTCACCGTTTTCACCGGATTAAACGTAATGAGCGGTACCTCAACGAACACCGTAATCCATTTGGCCATGGCGCCGTTCCACAAACCGGGCAACTCATACGCCTTGAGCGGTCGGCCGCCTTTGGTTTTCTCGACGATGAAGCCGCTGTTCGGATCCGTGAACCGATTCAGGTTAAATTTGTCGCCACGGTAATTTTTGGTGCCGCAAACCACATCTACCGGATTGAAATGGGTAGATCTGGCCCAAATGGCCGCCTGTTGCGGATTGTTTAGATCCACCTGCGAACTCTCAACGATTTGGAGCGACGCATTCCCTTTCTTGTCGAGCACCCAAAATGGACCGCCGCCTGGTTCGCCTTCGTTCTTGACCATGCCGCACACCCGGATCGGGCGGTTCAGGATTTCTGCCACGTGCTGGATTTTATGTTCGAGCGTGTATTTTGAAAAGTCCTCGATAACCTCAATGTTAAGGCTATTGCGGATAAAATGGGCAATGGCTTCCACACCGGTTTCGCCGATATCGCCGCTTTCTATTTCCCGTAGGCATTGGAAAATTTGGTGCTGCAAATGGGTCAGCAAACCCGCGAGCGCTTTCTTGTAAAAGGCGATTTCCTGTGAACGCTCCTGGATGACGTTGTCTATGTTCTTGACGAAAATGATGTCGGCGTCGAGCGTATTGAGGTTTTGCAACAGCGCACCGTGCCCTGCCGGACGGAACACCAATTTGTCGCGACTGTCTCGGAACGGGTTGTTGTCCAGATCAACGGCAATGGTGTCGGTAGCCGTGTCCTGATAGCTGAAACTGGCTTCGATAGTACAATTGGCGCGCGATTCTACTTTGGGCTTTACTTCGGCGATGATGTTCTCGAACAGCCGTTGGTGGCTTTCCGTCACGGTAAAATGCAGGCTGGTGATGTTGCCCGCTCCGTTGCCGTAATGGACAGTTTCATTTAAATGCTCTTCGACCGCCGTGGCCACGTAACCATCGTAATTGTGGAACGGCAACACGCCTTTGGGTTTGCTACAGTAGTCGAGCGCGTCCTGATCGAGCATCGTCTTGATGAAGGCGTAGTATTTTTTGTCCTGTTCCCAATCGTGGAACTCCGGATGTTGCGCCGAAAGCTTCCGGATAATATGCTCGTAGAACGGAAACTTCTCGATACCCGCCAAGAAAATACTCATTCCAGACGCGTTGCGGCGGTTGATGTATGCATTGATGCTTTCGTTCTCAGGGTCGAAATCATTGAGGAATTCGTTCAGAAATTTGAACATGCGGCTGGCCGCGCCAGATGCCGGAACGAATTTCTCGAGTTTCAGGCTGGTGCGTTTTGCGTCAAAAGCCTCGGCGAATTCGTGAAACTCTTTTTCGGACAACCGGATGACGCCGTCGCCCACCACTGCCGGCCGATCCAACACTGCTTTCGGAATGCCGCTCTTGAACTGCTGCATTTCGCTTTCGATGTCGTAGATCGATCTTCCATGCTGGTAAATCTGCACGAAATCATGCGAAGAAAAGCCGAGGCGTTTGGCTTTCTCCAAATCGTTCAGGATTTTGATGGCGCGTTCTAATCGTTGTTCTGGCGTTCCCGAAATGACGACAAAAGGCTTTTGGTTTTCTTCGAGGGCTTTCCGGAAGGTGTCGAACATGGCCTCGCGGTCATCTGGACGGTCTCGCAGATCGTCGGCTTCCCACGGCACATCGATATCGGTCAGGAAGAATAAATCGTATTTGTGCTTGCGCGACGGTTTCTCCAGCAATGGATCGACCGAACCATAATAAATTTCGGAATATACACGTGTCTGCAACAAGCAAGTATCACAAAACAAATACTGATTGGCTTTGCGCAGTTGCTCGTTTTCTGACGCGACCTGTCCGTAAGCAATCGGGAGAATGTCTTCGGGCTGGCAAATGGTACCGGCGTCGTTAAACTTCTGTTGCAGATAATCCCGGGCGAATTCCGGCGTCCAGACGGTGTTGAAATGCGCGGCAAGCTGAGATGCCAAAGTGGTCTTGCCCGTACTTTCGGGACCGAAGATGGCGATTTTGATGATATCGGAAATCTCGGGACTTACCGCGAGTTGTTTAAGCTTTTCCTCCATGAGACATAGGCCGCAATGGCCAGGATTGTAAAAAACACATACTGCAAAGACAACATTCCCAAGCCGCGATAAGCATACAACGGCACAGCGATGATGTCGCCTACGATCCATAAAGCCCAATTCTCGATTTTCTTGAGCGCCATATACCACATGGCGGTGAAGAACATGCCAGACAGGAAAATGTCTATCCAGTTGTCTGTGGCAATCGGGTGATCGGTGATTTTATAGAGGGTGAAAATTACGACAATTGTCGCAAAAAAAAGGAGCGCGCCTGTGATTTTTTCTTTATCATTTGTCTTTGTTATGGGCAAATCCTGCCCGACTTTCCCCTTGTGCCACCTATACCAGCCGTAAAAGCTTATTACGGTGTAATAGCCGTTCACGAGCATGTCGCCGAGGTAGCCCGCGGTGTAAAAAAGCCAAGCAGTGATGGCTGTGGCGATTAGCCCGACCGGATATACCAAGATGTTTTCTTTCTTGGCGAACCAAACGCTCGCGATACCAAAGAAAAACGCGACGGCTTCCAGTGCGATGTTGTACCACGCCATGCCGGAATAGTAGTCGAGGAAAAAGTGCGACAGGCTTTCCATCAGTCAAAGAAGTTCAGGTCGTTTTCAAACGCGGTCCCGATGACCACCATGTCGGCGCCTGCGGCAAAAGCATCATCAATGCCCTTTTTGCTTTTGATGCCGCCGCCAACGATGACGGGAATGCCGATATTTTTTGACACCAGTGAAACGATTCCCGTCGGGACAGGCTTTTGCGCACCGCTTCCTGCTTCCAGATAAATGAGCTTCTTGCCGAGCAATTCGCCGGCCTGCGCCGTGTGCAAAATGGTATCGGGACTTCTGAGCGGCAACGGCAGCGTGCGACTGACGCGGGCTACGGCGGTTTCGCTTCCACTCTCAATGAGCAAATAGCCTGTTGGAATGACTTCCAAATGTGACGCCTTTAGGATTGGCGCGGCCTGGGTCTGGTGCCCAATCAGGAAATCGGCATTGCGGCCCGAGAGCAGCGACAGGAAAAGAATCCCGTCGGCGTGGAGCGAAATCTGCGACGGATTGCCGGGAAACAAAACCACGGGCAACGAACAATTTTTTTTCAGGGTTGTGATCAGTTCATCTATCTTTTCTGAAAAAACCTGGCTGCCGCCAATGAGCAGATGTGTGGCTGGCGAGGCATTTATTTTTGCAGTCAGAACGGCCAGATTTTCCCAATCGATCTTGTCCGGATCGAGCAACACGGCAAGTAACTTTTCGCCCTTTTTTTTGGCTGCCAGTATTTGGGTATAAATGGGGTTTTCGGGTCTCATCTGCCGCAAATATAGCCAAAGATTCGGGCTATGTGGCACCCGTACATGGTCAAAAAAAATCCCGAATAACTTTACTCGGGATTTTTATGATTATAAGTGAACACGCAGTTATTTCAGGATTAACCGCTTCACATAGGATTGCTGCCCGGCGCGCACATTGAGTATATACATTCCTGTTGGGAATGCAGACAAGTCAATGGTCGAACTTTCGGTCTTCAGAATAGTCCGGCCTGTCAAATCGTTTACCTCAAAACTGGCCTGTGCTCCGGGCGGCGTGTTTACATAGAATACGCCCTCCGACGGGTTTGGATAGACGGTAACTTCATCCTGTCCTACAGCGAACTCAGGAGCATCCAGCACGCCGGCACCACTATTCAAGTATACTTTCCAATACCGGTTATTGCCGGTACCAAACGCGATTGCCTGATTCGAAAATTGTTCAAAATCAACAGACTCTGCGGTCACGACCAAATCAGGTTTGTTATCGTTATTCATGTCCAGCACGCTCCAGGTCTGGTTGCCCACATCGCCGCCCGTGGTAGAAGCGGCCAAAGCATTGTACCCATAATCTATCGTGGAATATACTTCACCACCCTGCGGAAGCGCCCAAGCGGAAGCTCCTAGGTTAAATCCCGTGCCATTGTTGATATACACTTTCCAGTACTTGGCATTCGCGGGCCCGAAAGCGGTGGCCTGATTGGAGAAACCAGGCAGCGATTTCGATTCAGCGGTCACGACCAAATCTGGTTTGTTGTCATTGTTCATGTCGATGACGCTCCAGCTCTGGTTCCCAACATCGCCGCCCGTCGTGGAAGCCGCAATGGCGTTGAAACCATAGTCGATGGTGGAATACACTTCGCCACCTTGCGGGAGTGCCCATGTGGTTGATGTGGTGCTGAATCCGCTGCCGTTGTTCAGGTATACTTTCCAATATTTGGCGTTGGCTGGCCCGAACGCGGTCGATTGATTGGAGAAACCAGCAACTGCTTTTACTTCTGCAGCCACAACGAGGTCTGGTTTGTCATCGTTGTTCATGTCCAAAACGCTCCAGGTCTGGTCACCAATGGTGCCGCCCGATGAATATCCGGCAATCGCATTGAAGCCGTAAGGAATGGTAGAATACACCTCACCGCCTTGTGGAATCGGCCAGTTGACCGAAGTGGTGTTAAACCCGCTGCCCGTGTTCAAATACACTTTCCAATATCGGTTGCTTCCCGACCCGAATGCAATCGGCTGGTTTGAAAACTGCGCGAATTCCGTCGATTGTGCCGTAACGACCAGGTCTGGCTTGCCATCGGCATTGATATCCATGACGCTCCAGGTCTGATCACCCAGCGTACTTCCGGCGGTATCCGCAAGGGCATCGAATCCGTAATTGATGGTAGAATACGTGTGGCCACCCTGTGGAATGGGCCAATTGACCGCAGTGGTATTGAACCCGCTGCCCGTATTCATGTAAACCTTCCAGTAACGGTTACTGCCGGTGCCAAAAGCAATCGCCTGATTTGAAAATTGCGCAAATTCGACAGTCTCTGCAGTGACCACCAAATCGGGCTTGTTGTCGTTGTTCATGTCCAAGACGCTCCAGGTCTGGTCGCCGAGCGTACCTCCGGCGGTATCCGCAAGCGCGTCAAATCCGTAGTCGATGGTTGAATACGTGTGGCCACCCTGCGGAATGGGCCAATTGATTGAATTGGCACTGAAGCCATTGCCGTTGTTTAAGTATACTTTCCAATACCGGTTGCTTCCCGAGCCGAAAGCGATGGCCTGGTTTGAAAACTGCTCAAATTCTACGTTCTGTGCCGTGACCACCAAATCTGGTTTGCCATCGCCATTGATGTCAAGGACACTCCAGGTTTGATCGCCTAATTCGCCGTCATCTGTACCGGCGACGGCATCGAAGCCATAATTAATCGTTGAATAGGTATGGCCGCCTTGTGGGATGGGCCAGTTGGTGGGCGTAGTTCCAAAGCCCTGCGAAAACGCTTGCCCGACGGCAAGACAGGTAATTAAGGAAAAAGTAGTGGTCAACTTCATGTCAAATATTTGGATTAGGTCCGATAAAAATTCAAGGTGTCAAAAGTAAACAAATCGATAAAATAAAATCAGGCAATGTATAAACGCTCGGATTACTCGGATGAACGTCCCATCGGCCGGGACAAGCGTCGTGACCAAATTTGCTCAAAGCCTGCCCAATGTTGTGGAATCAGGCAAAAATAGCAATGGCTGAACTGCTTGCCTTGGTTTGTGTACGCTGTAAATGTGATGGGTTAGACTTCGAAAAGATAGACCAAGCTATAGTCTCCAATCTCCTCGAAAAAAACCGAAAATTGGCGTTTCACGTCTTTGAAATGTAAATGTGCGGTTGTCTTTCTGTCGGCCATGTCAAATGGCTCGACATTGATATGGTCTTTGAAACTGATGCCTTTTTCGTTGCAGACTTTAAACACGGCTTCCTTCACGCCCCAGTTGACGGTGAGCTTGTTGATGTAGTCGGGTGCTGTTTTGTCTAACACAAACGATGGTTCGATGAACTTGTCTGCAATGAGCGCAATTTTTTCCCGTCGAAGTTCCAAATCAAGTCCGGTTATTTTGTCGCTGAGGATAACGGCCGAAAATTCGTGCGAATGGGAAATGGAGATGTGCGTCCCGTCGCGCAAATGCGGTTTACCGAACGCATCGTAATACAAATCGTGATCGGTATAGCCCGCGTGTTGCAAAAGCATCCGGACGGCAAGGAAACCACGTTTATGCGATTCGGACTTCATATTGCCGATGCGAAACAAAGATTGGTCTGTGACGTTGGCGCTGTCAAACAAATCGATCAGGCTCTCGGTGATGTTCCAAACCAGGATTTGGGTTTTCGCGTCGTGTTGTATGGTTTGGTGTAATGGCATTTGGTGTTGTTAGTTGTTAGTTGCTAGTTGTTAGTTGTTCGACGTTTGACGTTTGACGTTCGACATTAGCCCGGATGGCAGCAGATAGCCTTGTGAAAAAACCGCTCTCATTTGTGCGGTTTTGACGGCGACCAGCAGAAGCCGGAACAAAACGCAAACAAATGACGCGGGTTTGAGAAAGCTATGAGCGTACAGCCGGATTTGCTTCTGATAAAACAACCGTTGTGACACAGAAAGTTACACTTTTAAACAACTCATAAATATTTCTAGCGGCTGCTTTAAATAAAAAGTATTCCGTAAATTTGCGCCACGAATTTTCGCAAATACAAAGATAAAATAATGAGTACAACGACAATGCCTTATGTGGCACACAAAGTAAAAGACATTTCTTTGGCGTCTTGGGGACGAAAAGAGATTGAGTTGGCCGAGGCCGAAATGCCTGGATTGATGGCGCTTCGTGCGGAATATGGCGCATCGCAACCGCTGAAAGGCGCACGCATTGCCGGCTGTTTGCACATGACGATTCAGACTGCGGTTTTGATTGAAACACTGAAGGCTTTGGGCGCCGAAGTGACTTGGTCTTCATGCAACATTTTCTCTACGCAAGACCACGCGGCGGCTGCGATTGCAGACGCGGGTATCCAGGTTTACGCTTGGAAAGGCATGAACGAGGAAGAATTTGACTGGTGCATCGAGCAAACGTTGTTCTTTGGCGAAAACCGCCAACCGCTCAACATGATTTTGGATGACGGCGGCGATTTGACCAATATGGTTTTTGACCGTTACCCTGAACTGGCTTCGGGAATCAAAGGCCTGTCTGAAGAAACAACTACTGGCGTGCACCGTTTGTATGAAAGGATGAAAAACGGCACTTTGTTGATGCCGGCCATCAATGTAAACGACTCGGTAACCAAATCTAAATTTGACAACAAATACGGCTGTAAGGAAAGTGCGGTGGATGCGATTCGTCGTGCTACCGACGTGATGTTGGCCGGAAAGCGTGTGGTGGTTTGCGGATACGGTGACGTGGGCAAAGGTACGGCGGCTTCATTCCGCGGTGCAGGTTCCATTGTAACGGTAACTGAAATTGACCCGATTTGTGCGCTGCAAGCTGCGATGGACGGTTTTGAAGTGAAGAAATTAGATACTGTAATCGCGAATGCCGACATCGTCATTACGACAACCGGAAATAAAGATATCGTGGTTGGCCGTCATTTCGAGCAGATGAAAGACAAAACGATCGTTTGTAACATCGGGCATTTCGACAACGAAATCGACATGGCTTGGTTGAACAAGAACCACGGCGGGTCTAAAATCGAAATCAAACCACAAGTTGACAAGTACACCGTAAATGGCAAAGACATCATTATCTTGGCCGAAGGCCGTTTGGTGAACTTGGGTTGCGCCACCGGCCACCCGAGTTTTGTAATGAGTAACTCGTTCACGAACCAAACCCTTGCGCAAATCGAGTTGTGGAACAACGCAGACCAATACAACAATGAAGTGTATATGCTGCCGAAACACCTCGATGAGAAAGTAGCGGCGTTGCACCTCTCGAAATTAGGCGTTGAGCTTGAAACATTGAACAACGAGCAAGCGGCTTACATTGGCGTTGCTGTCAATGGGCCGTTCAAACCAGAATACTACAGGTATTAATCCTGTGCAATCGGATAAGAAACCCTCGCAGCGATGTGAGGGTTTTTTATTTAACATTTGATGCGGCTTTCCCGCAATTACCCCACCGTCCGCTCCTATAGTTTTACATCAACTTAAAATCATTATCATGAAAGATCTAAAACTTTATTTTGGTATCTTGGTCTTGTCAGTGGGCGTATTATTTTTGGCTTCATGCAGCGACCAGGAAAGTGCAACACAATTGCAATCGGTCAACTTGAAATTCAAGAATCAAGACCAAGTAACAAGACGCTTGAGCGATTCCATCTTTTCCGTGCATGTTATTATAGAATCCACGCAGCCTCTTCGTGTCATTTCTGACGAAGTCGTTGTGATGGAAGCCCATGGGGAAAACGGCGAATCGTTGGAAGGCATAGCATTGATAACCAACGACACAGCACGGGAAATCAGTCGCGCGGGTTACATTTTTAACAATGCAACCCAATGTTGGATTTGGGGCCGATACGTGACCAATACAAGTACTGGCGAAACGTATTTCCAGCCTGGGACGGCATCTGAACAAGCATACCACAATGTTTGCGCCCCGCAAGGCAGTTATTATGCAAGACCATGAAAAAGAAGACGATACTTTATTTACTGCTGGCGCCGCTTTTTTCATTCGGCCAGGTGGCGCCGGGTGGCACAACAGGCCAAGTCAAAATTCGCTATGCCAACCAACCCATCAGGTTACATGATCCGGCGCGAGAAAATCCGGTATTGGTGGTGTTTGGAAACCAAAGTTTCTTTGTGAAAGACAAGCGCACCGTAACCGACACGCTCGAAAAGCACTATAGATACCAGGTATTGACTAATTCCGACAGCATCCGCCGGTACACAAACTCTGCTTTTGTAAACGAAGTTTTGTTAGTCATAAGAAAGTAATTGCCGACGTTTGCCTCAAAAATTTTTGCAGCATGTATTCTTTTCTTATTTTTAAGGGAATTTAAAAACCCAAACACATGAAGAAAATAACACTGGCGCTGGCCGCGATGTTGGTATTCGCAGCCTGCAAAAAAGAAACAACCACCGTAGAAACTGCTGCCGGCGAAGACACTTTGACCACAACCGCCACAACGGTTGAAACGCCTGCCTTGCCAGACGGAGAAGACTTAGCTGAAGCGCAAAACAAGGCCGAAGCCAACTGGGAAGAGGCAAAAGCCAAACTCAAGGAAGCTATTGAAAAAGGCGATAAAAAAGCCGAAGAAGCAGCCCGTAAAGCCGAAGCCGACGCTAAAGCCGCTTGGGAAAAGGTTAAAGCCGAAACCAAAGAAGCCAGCGAAGACGTTAAGGAAGGTTTGGACAAAGCGAAAGAAGACGCAAAAGAAGGCTACAACGACGCGCTCGAAAAAGCCAAAATGAAGTAAGCCGCTTCGTCACAAAACAAAAAACCCCGACTCAATGAATCGGGGTTTTTATATTTAAAATCTTTTGCTGATTACGCCTCGAAAGGAGCAATTGAAACATAAGATTTGTTACCGGCTTTTTTCTGGAATTTCACAATGCCGTCAACTTTTGCATGCAGCGTGTGGTCTTTGCTGATGTAAACGTTTTCACCCGGATTGTGTTTCGAACCCCTTTGCCTTACGATGATATTGCCAGCAGCAGCGGCTTGTCCACCAAAAATCTTCACGCCCAAACGTTTCGATTCTGATTCCCTACCGTTCTTCGAGCTACCGACGCCTTTCTTGTGAGCCATAACTTTACAGGTTTATTTTTTAAGTTCGTTAAATCTTGTGATGTTTTCCACGATAGCCGCATCAACGTCTTCGTGTGTCAGGATGTTTTTTCCTGTAGCTTCTTTCACTTCCTTGCCCAAAGCAATCAAAGTTTCCCGGTTCTCTTTTGACTGAGAAAGATTGTTTTTCTTCAAGTGGTAGTTCAGTTCGTGGTCCTCGCCGAAGTTTACGGTAGCCCTGTCGCCGGTAGCGGCAGCTTTTGTTTCCGTTTTCTCTGCTGGAGCCGCTTCTTTCTTGGCAGCTGCTTTTTTAGCGCCACCGAAAGTGATCGCAGAAATCTGGATTTGCGTCAGAGATTGACGGTGTCCGTTTTTCTTCTTGTAACCTTTCCTTCTTTTCTTCTTGAAGACGATTACTTTGTCACCTTTCAGGTGCTGGAGTACTTTGGCTTCTACCGAAGCACCTTCTATAGCCGGGGCGCCCAAAGTGATGTTCCCGTTGTCGTCAGCCAGAAGGACTTTGTCGAAAGTAACTTTCGCTCCTTCATCGCTGGCCAAACGGTGAACAAAAACCTTCGAGTCTTTGCTTACTTTGAATTGTTGCCCTGCTATCTCTACGATTGCATACATAACAATGAAATTATTTGTTTATAAAAATGTGTGCAAATATACGACTAAATCGCATACGCGCAACCCGTTGAAGAAAAAAAGTTGTCGAATGTCGAATGTCGAATGTCAAACGAGTTGGAAATTGAGTATTTGTCTCGACTATTCATTCTTTTGGGCGTTGCCTTCGGCCCGCGCTATCCGCTACAATCTTTTGCTAAACCGCTGAGGTTTACAAAACCTCAGAGGTTTCCACAAAAGGATTTCCGCTGCTATCGCTAACGCGTGTTTCCGCTTCCATTCAAGAGTTGTTAACACTTTTGACTTTCCCCTTTCCTCTTTCGACTAAAAAATCTACTTTTGGCGTAACGAAAGAAACCATCTTTCGTCAAATCCAACTCAAAAATTCAAATTATTAATCTTTATGAAAAAATCACTAATGGCTTTAGGTGCTGTGCTTTCATTGGGCGCATCGGCTTACGCCCAAAAAGTTGCTTTTGAGCAGTATGACCTGTCCAACGGCATGCACGTCATCCTGCACAACGATCCGTCGGCCCCGGTGGTCATCACTTCGGTCATGTACCATGTTGGCGCCAAAGACGAGCAGCCAGACCGTACCGGCTTTGCGCACTTCTTCGAACACTTGCTTTTTGAAGGCACGCAAAACATCAAACGCGGCGAATGGTTCAAAATCGTAACTTCTAATGGCGGAACCAACAACGCCAACACGACAGACGACCGCACGTACTATTTTGAAGTTTTCCCATCGAACAACCTCGAACTCGGTCTTTGGATGGAATCTGAAAGATTGATGCATCCGGTGATCAACCAAATTGGTGTAGACACGCAAAACGAAGTCGTTAAAGAAGAAAAAAGGCTTCGTGTAGACAATCAGCCATACGGAAACCTGATTGCCGAAGTGAAGAAAAACATGTTCACCAACCACCCGTACCGTTGGGCAACCATTGGTTCAATGGAACACCTTGACGCTGCAAAGCTCGAAGAATTCCAAGCCTTTAACAAGAAATTCTACACGCCAAATAACGCGGTGCTGGTCGTGGCCGGCGACATCAGCGACATGGCGAAAACCAAAGATTGGATCCAGAAATATTTCGGCACCATTCCGCGTGGCGAAGACATCAAACGCCAAACGTTCTCTGAAGCGCCGATCACCCAAACCATCAAGGCCAATTATCAAGACCCGAACATCCAAATCCCGATGGTGGTTGCGGCTTACCGCACACCGTCGATGAAAACCCGCGATGCCCGTGTATTGGATATGATTTCTACTTTCTTGTCAGACGGAAAAAGTTCTAAACTTTACAAGAAAATCGTCGACGACAAAAAAATGGCCTTGCAAGTAGGCGCGTTCAGTTTCTCACAAGAAGACTATGGCATGTACATCTTGTACGGCATGCCGCAGGGCGACAACAAAACCGACGCTATCCTTGCGGAAATGGACGCTGAGATCGTGAAACTCCAAAACGAACTGATTTCAGAGAAAGACTTGCAGAAGCTAAAAAACAAATACGAATCAAACTACGTAAACAGCAACTCGAGCGTTGAAGGCATCGCCGAAAACCTTGCAACTTACTATCAGTTGTATGGCGACGTGAACCTCATTAATACCGAAATCGACATCTACCGTTCGGTAACCCGTGAGGAAATCAGGGATATCGCCAAGAAATACCTCAACCCCAACCAACGTTTAGTGCTGGATTACGTCCCTGCAAAAGATAAAGCTCAAAAATAAGACATCACGATGAAGAAAATTATAATAGCAGCATTAGGTTTGTTTCTTACCTTCAATATGCAAGCACAAGACAACAAGGTGTCGGGAAGTATTGCCGGCAAATCTGACCGACCGCAACCGAAACCGGGACCGGCACCAAAAATCAACATCAAGAAGCCTGAAACCTTCACATTGCCGAATGGTCTAAAGGTCATGGTCGTGGAAAACCATAAATTGCCTCGCGTTTCCTTTAACTTAACCATCGACAACGCTCCGTTCGCAGAAGGCAGCAAAAAAGGTGTTGACGAACTCACCAGTGCACTTATCGGCAGCGGCACCAAGACGATGACTAAAGATGCTTTTAACGAGGAAGTAGATTATCTGGGTGCAGACATCAACTTCGCGACAGACGGCGCTTATGCAAGTTGTTTGTCTAAATATGCAGGCCGCGTGCTCGAACTCATGGCCGAAGGATCACTCAACACCGTATTTACGCAAGAAGAGCTCGACAAGGAAAAAGCAAAACTCATCGACGGCTTGAAAGCCTCTGAGAAAAGCGTTCCTGCCGTTGCCGGCCGCGTGAGCAATGTGTTGGCTTTCGGAAAAACCCATCCGTACGGCGAATACCTGACTGAGGAAACCATCAACAACGTGACGCTCGACGACGTGAAAAAGCATTATGCTGACTATTTCGCGCCAGGCCGCGGCTACCTCGTTGTGATTGGCGATGTAAAAGTGAAAGATACCAAGAAAATGGTAGAAAAACTCTTCGGTGACTGGGTGGCTTCAACAGCGCCGGTACTGACGTATTCTGATCCGCAAAATGTACAGTACACACAAATCAATTTTGTGGACATGCCGAATGCCGTGCAATCTGAACTCTCGCTGATCAACAACGTAAAACTCCAGATGAAAGACCCGGATTATTTCCCGGTAATCTTGGCGAATCAAGTGTTGGGCGGCGATTTCAACAGCTACCTCAACATGAACTTGCGCGAAGCCCATGGCTGGACGTACGGCGCCCGCTCTTCTTTGAATGCAAGCCGTTGGCCAACCGTATTCAAGGCTTCATCACAAGTAAGGAATGCAGTAACCGACAGCGCCATCGTTGAATCGTTGAAGGAAATCAAACGCATCCGTACCGAGAAAGTAACCGATGAAACCCTTAACAACGTAAAAGCCGGCTACATCGGGCGTTTCGTGATGCAAATCGAAAAGCCACAAACCGTGGCCCGTTATGCGCTCAACATCGAAACTGAAGGCTTGCCTGCAGATTTCTACGAGAACTACATTAAGAACATCAACGCTGTAACGCCTGATGACATCATGCGTGTGGCCAACAAATACTTCATGGGCGACAACCTGCGCATCTTAGTCGTTGGTAAGGGCGCCGACGTCTTGCCAGGATTAGAGAAACTCAAAATCCCGATGTTCTATTTCGACAAATTCGGAAATCCGGTAGCCAAACCCGAAATGAAAAAACCGGTTCCTGCGGGCGTTACCGTAAAGACTGTGGTTGACGCTTACGTCAAAGCCATCGGTGGTGAAAAAGCAGTAAAAGGCGTTAAAACCATCGCTTCTACAGGTTCTACGAACATTCCGCAGGCACCAATGCCTTTGAGCTTCGTTTCTAAAGTCGACGCGAAAGGAAAAATGATGGTGGAACTGGCCATGGGTGGCATGAGCATCATGAAACAAGTGGTGAACGAAAAAGGCGGCTACATGATGCAGCAAGGCCAAAAGCAGGAAATCACCGGCGACGACCTCAAGGAAATGAAGGAAAGCGCTGTTCCGTTTGAGGAATTGACACTTGCCAGCAAACCGGGCGTAACGGTAAGCGGGATCGAAAGCATCGAAGGCAGCGACGCCTACGCCGTTAAAAATGGCGCCAGCACGTATTATTTCGACGTGAAATCAGGTTTGAAAGTAGCCGAATCGAAAGAAGAAGAGCAAGCTGGCCAGAAGATGACACTCATGACCAACTACAAAGATTACCGCGATGTGAAAGGCGTGAAATTGCCATTCAACATCATCCGTAATGTTGGCTTTGAGCTTGACATCAAACTCGACAGCGTTAAAGTCAATGAAGGTGTTACCGACGCTGACTTCCAATAAGTAAAGATTGATAATGTGAAAAAGGCTGCTCTCGGGCGGCCTTTTTTATTACTAAATGATGCCTTTTTACTATTTTCGACCAGAAAGATATACCCCGATGAGGATAATGGCCGCACCCAAAAGTTGCCAACCCGTCAAGGTTTCGCCGTAAACAATTCCCCAAACGCAAGCAACAACCGGAATCAGATAAGTAACCTGTGTTGCAAAAACCGGTGAGGAAATCTGAATGAGCCTATAAAACAATACATTGGCGATGCCTGTCCCGAGAATGCCCAATATCACCACGAATAAAGAGGCGTATTGGACATTGGCCTGGCCAACAACATCGAAATACCCTGAAGCCGCCAAAATAATGGAAGCCGGAATGAGCATCACGGCAAAGTTGCCTGCGGTGATGGTCATCGGGCTCAAATCAGACAAATATTTCTTTACGAGATTGACATTTGTCGCGTAACAGAGCGTGGCTACAATCACAAATCCCGCGAACCAGTAATTCTGTGACGGATTGTCCATCGCGCCCGATAAAATCAAGACAAGCGTTCCGGCCAGACCAACGGTTACCCCAATGGCCTGCGTCCGTCTTACGGTCAGACCAAAGAAAAAAGTTCCCAAAATCAAAGCGTTCACAGGCGTCAACGAATTTAAGATTGCAGTAACCGAACTGGTAATCTCGGTCTCTGCGATGGCGAAGAAATAGGCAGGGATAAAATTCCCGAACAAGCCCGTCATGGCCACGAATTTCCACTGCCGTTGCGGAATCTTGGGCAAATGCCTGAAACCAATAGCCAACAGGAAAACCGCTGCCGAAACAATCCTAAGCGAACCCAATTGAAATGGGTTGAGCGCGCCCAGCCCGAGTTCAATCAAGATGAACGAACTGCCCCAAATCAAGGCGAGCAGCAGTAGGAAAACCCATTTAATTTGGTGATTGGACATGGTGGTGATTTGCCCGCAAAGTTTAGAATAATTTAGGAATAGCGCCTGCTTTTTTTGCTAATTTTGTATTCGCTTCGCTTTCAGGTTGAAGCATCAAAAATTATCTTATTAAAATCCACAACTATGAACATCACAAAATCACTGCTGTCTTTGGTGTTGGCCAGCGCCTTGTTCACTGGGTGCAAAGACACGGCAAAAGAACCATCTGTCGCCGAAAACACGACTGCATCGGCCAAATCGAGCGCGCCCGTCGGCAAAGTTGAAACCGCCAGTTTCAACATCGAAGGCATGACCTGCGCCATGGGTTGTGCCAAAACCATCGAAAGTAAACTCTCACACATGGACGGCATCCAGAAAGCTTCGGTTGATTTCGACAAAAAATCAGCGACGGTAGAATATGATTCCGCCAAACAATCTCCGGAAAAAATCACTGAAGCCGTCGAAGCGGTTGCGGGCGGCGACACCTACAAAGTCACCAACATGAAATCATCGCAAGACCACGCGATGCTCATCAAGGAAAAAGAGAAAAAGAAAAAGAAAGCGAAAACCGAAGAGAAAAAAGGCGAAGAGAAAAAAGACTGCGGCACTGAAACCAAAAGCGGCGGTTGCTGCGCGGGTAAGAAACCAGCGTCTTGCCATTCTACGTAAAACCTCTTAAATTAGAAAGCCACGGATTCACTTTATGTAAATCCGTGGCTTTTTATTTTCTATAGTTCCGTTATTTCCACTTCAGCGTTTCCATCAACGTGCGCATGTCGTCGCGAACGTACGCAGCGGCCGGCAAGATGGAGTCGAAATTGGGCTTGGCGTAAAAATAGACCGATGCGGTTACGAAATGCCTGACGCTATCAGTCGCATAAAATTGTGCGTTGGTAGCCGCGTTGCCCTGAATCCGATAAAACATACCGTACACTTTATCTTTGTCGTTGATGAACGGCTGTTCCACGATGTCATCGGCCTTAATCACATGTTTATAGGTCAGCGTCTGGGCATCGCGCAGCAAATCGTTGATGTTGTTGTTGACGGGTTTGTAGCTCAGGTAAATCGTGGCCTTAAGCTTCGGGTAATTCACTTCGAAACTGCAATCGGGGTTGCCTTTGATCACCGCATCGTAGTTCATGTCAAAAGTGAACGGACATTGGTTCGAAAACGAAGCATACTCCGGCGCTTTGTACTCCAGCCGCAATTGTCCTTTAGGCTTCGGCAAGACGTCGTCCTTACAACTTCCCAGACAAACGGCCAGCAACAAAAAAAATGGGGTTTTCTTCAGCATATCAGAACGGGAGGTCATTCTCCGGCATATTCGGCGCATCATAACCGCCAGTTTTTGCATCGGGCGTACGCGTCGTCTCAGTATCTTTTTTGGTGGTCAGGAAAGTAAACTCGGTCACCTGGATTTCCGTGGTGTATTTCGTGACGCCGTCTTCGGCCTGCCATTGGCGCGATTTGATCCGGCCTTCCACGTAAATCTTATCGCCTTTCGACAAATATTTCTCGCAGATTTCGGCGGCCTTGTTCCGGACTACGAGGTTGTGCCATTCGGTGGAAGTGATCTTTTCGTTGGTTTGACGGTTGATATAAACTTCGTTGGTCGCCAACGGAAACCGCGCGATACAGTTGCCGCCTTCAAAATAGTGCATCTTGACTTCATCGCCTAAATGGCCAATGAGCATGACTTTGTTTAACGTTCCATTCATTTTTTTGGTGGTTGATAGCTACCAAATGTACAAAACATTTGAAGATTATTTCCAATG
This sequence comes from Flavobacterium longum, assembly GCF_965137575.1. Classification (NCBI taxonomy): domain Bacteria; kingdom Pseudomonadati; phylum Bacteroidota; class Flavobacteriia; order Flavobacteriales; family Flavobacteriaceae; genus Flavobacterium; species Flavobacterium longum. Next base: position 122,537 of record NZ_CBCRZJ010000009.1, read on the forward strand.
GTTTTTTATAAAGTTGGCCAGCACAATTGGGAACGGATAGGCTTCCAAATCGGCTACTGCCACGCCGTCAGCCAATCGGCCACGGACTTTGACCGAAACGAATCTGATGTGCAACGATTGGTGTGTCAGTTTGTGCGTTGTCGCTTTCGAGTCAAGTGTTTTTACGGAAATAATATCTTGCTTTTCCATTGCGCTTTCAATAACTTTCGAAAGGTCTGCTTGCGCCGAGACCGATTCAACGAGCGGAAATTCGTACAAGTTATGCCATATGTCCTTGGCTGTACGTTTTTGAATCATTGTATGACCCGATTCGTCCTCATACACCAAGTAACTGAAATACCTCGATTTAGATTGACTTTTTTTGGACTTAACGGGCAATTGTGAAACCTTATTGTATTTAACGGCCAGACAACCATCGTTCAATGGACACGTATCGCAATCTGGATTTTTCGGAGTGCATTGCAACGCGCCGAATTCCATGATGGCTTGGTTGAAGAGCGCCGCCGAATCGGGCGGCATGAGTTCGGCAGCCAAGGCCGTAAACTCCTTTTTTGTGGCTTGTTGCGCAATGTCGGACTCGATACCGAAATAGCGCGACAACACGCGAAACACGTTTCCATCCACAACCGGAACAGCCTCGCCATAAGCAAACGACGCAATGGCCGCAGCGGTATAGTCGCCTACGCCTTTGAGTTTCAACAAATCATGGTAGTTTTCCGGGAATTTTCCAGCCAGTTCAAAAGCAATGTACTTGGCCGTCTGATGAAGATTGCGCGCCCGTGAATAATAGCCTAATCCTTGCCAAAGCCGTAGCACCTGCTGTTCATCGGCGCGGGCCAGATCTGACACCGTCGGGAAATGTTCCGAAAATGTTAAAAAATAGGGCAACCCTTGTGCAACGCGCGTTTGCTGGAGCATGATTTCCGACAACCAGATCAAATAGGGATCGGTCGTGTCGCGCCACGGCAAATCACGCTTGTTGTTTAAATACCACGTTATTAGAAGTTTAGCAAAAGGCATGTTTTGAAAATCGGAAGTTGCCAAAAGTAAAAGTTTATGTTGTTAAATTTTAATTGATTAGATTGATTATTTCTTTTTTAAATCCATATATTTGCACACTCAAAAATTTACACATAAACTAAAAATCGAAAAGAAAATGACGAAAGCAGACATCGTAGCGAAAATCGCTGAGAAATTGGGTCTTGAAAAAGGAGACGTTCAGGCAACTGTAGAATCTTTCATGGACGAAGTGAAAACGTCACTCGAGACCGGCGATAATGTTTACCTCAGAGGTTTCGGCAGCTTCATCATTAAGACAAGGGCTGAAAAAACGGGAAGAAACATCTCTAAAAACACCACGATTAAAATCCCTGCTCACAACATTCCGGCATTTAAACCTGCGAAAGTTTTCGTAGAAGGCGTAAAAACCAACACCGAAGCAAAATAATTAACACCTTAAAACTCTAAGTATGCCAAGTGGTAAGAAAAGAAAAAGACATAAGGTAGCGACGCACAAGCGCAAGAAGCGGGCGAGAGCTAACCGTCACAAGAAGAAAAAGTAGTGTGATGCTACTTTTTCTTTTTTTAAACGTTCATTGAAATCAGGTAAGTCAAAAGTTTAAAGTCGAAAGTCGAAAGGCTGTTGACCGAAACTAATGACTGAACCTACCGGGTAATTAATACCTGTTTAAATTATTGTTTAATCCATCCTTGCAGCAGCGGCTAGTATTGTAGTAGCTAGGGGCTAGAGAAATTGTCTAGCAACTAACCACTAACCACTAGCAACTAATCCTGGATAAAAATTTACAGTGTGAATAAAGAATTAATCATCAGATCAAGTTCTGAAGCCGTAGATTTTGCCTTATTAAAAGATGGAAAACTCATAGAATTACACAAGGAAGAAGAAAAAAGCAACTTTCAGGTTGGCGACATTTTCATCGCGAAAATCCGCAAGCCGGTTGCCGGGCTCAACGCTGCGTTTGTCAACGTCGGTTTTGAGAAAGATGCATTCCTGCATTACCACGACCTCGGGCCGAACCTTTCTTCCCAACTGAAATTCTTAAAACTTGTAAGCACAGGTAAATTAAAAGATTTCTCACTCAAAAATTTTCAGTTTGAAAAGGAGATTGACAAGAATGGTGCAATAGCCGATGTGCTTGCCACCAACCAGTCAGTCCTGGTCCAAGTCGTCAAAGAGCCGATTTCCACCAAAGGCCCGCGCATTTCCTCGGAATTGTCGCTCGCCGGACGTTACATCGTGCTCGTGCCTTTTTCCGACCGGATTTCCATCTCGCAAAAGATTGAATCCAAGGAAGAAAAAGACCGTTTGAAACGACTGGTCCAATCCATCAGGCCGAAAGGCTTCGGTATCATTGTTCGTACCGTCGCCGAAGGCAAAAAAGTCGCAGAACTCGACAAAGACTTGCAGAACCTGCTCAGCAGATGGACTGCAATGTGTAAAAAATTACCAACCGCCCATCATCCGTCAAAGGTGTTAGGAGAGCTCAACAGGGCATCTTCCATCCTTCGAGACGTGTTCAACGATACCTTCACCGGGATATTCGTCGATGATGAAGAGTTGTATCACCAAACCAAGGACTACATCGAAGAAATTGCACCTTCCAAGCAGAACATCGTCAAGTTCTACCAACACAAGGACATTCCCATCTTCGAAAAATTCCACATCGAGAGACAAATCAAGACTTCATTCGGCAAAACCGTTTCCATGGCACGCGGCGCGTACCTCATCATCGAGCACACCGAAGCGTTGCACGTCATCGACGTCAACTCCGGCAACCGCTCCAACAAAGCGTCCAACCAGGAAGACACCGCGCTCGAGGTCAACATGATTGCCGCAGCCGAAATCGCCCGCCAGTTAAGGCTTCGCGATATGGGCGGCATCATCGTCATCGACTTCATCGACATGTCAAACCCAGACAACCGCAAGAAACTCTTTGACCACTTGCGCGATGAAATGTCCGACGACAAGGCCAAGCACAAAATCCTGCCGCCTAGTAAATTTGGGCTTATCCAGATTACACGGCAACGCGTTCGTCCGGAAGTCAACATCAAGACCAGCGAAGAAAACCCAGATAACGGAAACGGGGAAATCGCCGCACCGATCTTGATCATCGAAAAAATCGAGTCAGACCTCGAAAGAATGCTTAAAACCCACAAAAACGTGACGCTCAATACGCATCCGTTTGTGGCTGCTTACCTCAGTAAAGGTTTTCCATCCTTGCGCGGGAAATGGTTTTTCCAGCACAAGAAATGGGTGAAAATCATACCACGTGATGCTTACACGTTCCTGGAGTATCATTTCTTCGACAAAGAAGGAAATGAAATTCTGGATTAAAATTAAACCGCCTCTCAATTATGATTGGCGGTTTTTTTTATGCCTTCTGTTTTCGATAAATCGAAAATACCTGAAGCCCACTGGGCTTCCTCCTCTCAAGCTCAAATGCGGGAAATGGTTTTTCCAGCACAAGAAATGGGTGAAAATCATACCACGTGATGCTTACACGTTCCTGGAGTATCATTTCTTTGACAAAGAAGGAAATGAAATTCTAGATTAAAATTAAACCGCCTTTCAGATATGATTGGCGGTTTTTTTATGCTCAAAAGCGCTGTTCTAAAATTTTTACCGATGCTATTTGGACGTTGCGCAGAGCGCCGGGCTGTCCGCTGTAGTCCTCGCCGGGCTGCGGGCTGCCGCTTCCATCCCTAACGCGGCCTGGCGGTGGTGCCATGCACGGCAGCAACCATAAAAAAAGAGGCTTGCAAAACGGCAAACCTCTTTCTTTTAGAAAATAATTGTGCTATTTTTTCAATAACTTCTTCACTTCCGAACCATTGTCTGTGGTTACTTTCACGAAATACAAGCCTTGCTGTAACGCAGACACGTCTAGCGCCAGTTGGCTTTCACCGTTTCGCTCCATAATCTTCTTACCCTGAACATCATACAATTCCACGGTAAATTCACTCGCGGCGTCAATGTATACCAGTTGTGTTGCCGGGTTCGGATAGAGTACAAACAAGTTTCTCTCATTTTCGCCAATGCCCAATTCGGCCAAAACGGTCATCACGGTATTGGTGACGATTGGCGCATTGAAATCAAAGAAAATATTGGCGGTGTTGTAAATGTCGTCGTTGCTGTTCAGCCCAGATTTCAGGTTTACTTCATAGGCCACAAACCCTTGGCTGTCCGGATCGCTCACAGACATTGGCGGCAGGTTGATGTTGTCAAACCTAAAGTCAACCAAACCGGTTTCACTCATGGTTGTCGTAAATGCATGGCTCGCAGCCACCGGCCTGAACGTTGTCCAATCCAAATTGGCGTCGAGTTGGTCGGTAATGTGTACGTTCACCGCATCGGCCGTACCCGTATTTTGGAATCGTACCACATAATGCAGGGCATTTTGTGTATCATCTGCCGCAAAACCGCTTTCTAAAACTGTCTTGTCATTCGGATCGTAAGAATTGACTACCATGGTGGTAAACGTCGATGAATTGTTGTACGGCGTGGCGTCTGGCAGCTCGAGCGGCGTGAAAGCATACAATTGCAGGAAATTGCCCTGCTCCACAGTCGGCGGCAAGGCCATCTGGAAAACAACTTCGGCTTCGTATGTTGCCCAAGGCGCCAATGCGCTGTAATCAAGGGTAATCATGCCCGCAGACTGCCCCGAAACAGCAGGAACGGAACTCGAAAAAGCCATATACTGTGGTTGGGTATAATTGAGCGTTAACGTCCCGCTTTGTGTGGTTGTTCCAACGTTTTTAAGAATCACCTTGCACGCAAATGGGAATCCCGGCCGCGCCACCGTCAACGGAACAATGTTCACTTGAAGATCGTCGGTTGTTCCGCTCGGCACGACACATAAATTCGCAATATCATTAGAAACAAGGGTAACGTTGACCACAGCCGGCGCGGAACTGCCGTACCCTTCGGTCATCACGGCAACAGTATGGCTTCCAACAGCCAACCCATCAAATGAATAGTTCCCATTGGCGTCGGTAACGGCATATTGCACGTTTCCATTTACCGTATCGCTCACCAAAATGTTCCCCATCGGCGGATCAGATTCGGTGCAGCCATTCAAATCGGCATCGAATCTTACCACACCTGAGATTGAATTGCAAACCGATGCAACAAGTTTCATTGTCGTGATGCCGTAACAACCGGCGACTTCGTCTGTCACCCGGATATAAATGGTCTGTGCAGGCGTGATATTGACGTACGGAGACAGGAGTGCGTTGGTTCCAAGTTCGGCATCTATCATCGTTTCATAAAAAGTCGCAGACCATGACGGCTGGCCGTTTACAATTTGCGGCACTTTAGACTCTAGGTCAAATGTCGCGAAACCATCGCCGTTGTCGTCACAAACCACAAAATCAGGCTGCGGTGGTACTTGAAGCGTCCCGATGGTCACGAAAAAGGAGCCTTCCGCAATACAAGGAGGCACGGTCGGCGTAGCGAAATAGATATAAATTTGCTGGGAACTCGTGATGACATCTCCGGCAAACAGCATGGTGCCGGTGCCGTTCGGGCCAGTATAGTAATTTCCACTATTTAGCGCAGGCAACACGTATGAGCCGCAGGCATAAACATCCGGAAGCTGATCTACGACAGGTGCAGGGAGTACAATCACCATAAAACTCGATTCGTCTGTACAATTCGGCGTGGTACCGGTCTCAGCAAAAACATAGATCGGCGTCACAGACGTAATCATCATGCCCGGAGGAATAAGGGTTTCAGGCGCGCCGCCCGGTGCAAAATGAAAGCTCTGCCCGGCCGGTAGCGGAAAAGGAACCCAAGCCTCACATACTACAAAGTCAGGAAACTGCAAGGCTACTGGTGGTGGAATAATCGTAACTTGAAATGAGCTTGGAATACTGCACGGGAAATCCGTCAGATGCCGATACACGGTCATCGATTCCGTAATGGTACTCGGTACGGCAATTGTCCCGGCCATATCCGCGGTATAATTCACCCCGAAAACGGGCAGCAACGTGTAACTTCCGCATGCCGTAACATCAGGAACATCAGGAACATCGAACGGCATCTCCCAATACACCAAAAAAGATGTCGTGGCAAAACTGGCGTCGAGGGCACTGTCTACACGCGCATAAACGGTTCCGAACTCTGGGGCGATGTAGAACGATGGCGTGGCAATCGCATTCGATCCGTTCTCCGCATCGGATAGCGATACATAGTAAGTGACCGAAAAATCCGAGGGCGATTGTGTCCCGAGAATGACCGACGTTTGAACGGTAAGATCAAAGACTTCGTTACCGCACTGGTACAAGTCTGAGGGTTGCGTGGCCGTAGCTTGCGAAAACGCAAAACCGGTCGAGACGCACGTTAAAAAAAGTAGTAATTTCTTCATCGTGTTAATTTTTAGCATTTTAACCAAATGTAATCAAAAAATCACTCGCTGATGATTTCTATTTTTCTTTTGATTTCGTTCCCATTCTCATCGGTCACGGTGATGTAGTGCAATCCCGTTTTAGGCTTGATGGCGAGTTCATGAAACGTTTTCGTCATGCCTTGGTATTGGTCATCCACATACCAAAAAAGAGGCGTTTCCCGACGCGAGTGTGCCACTTTCAAGATAACAGGTTGCACTTCTGAATTGAAGTTTCGGGTCAAGTAAATCTTGCCATTGTTCTTCGGATAAATAAAATCCATGACTGCGGTCGTGCCGGTGCAATCGTCGCGCATGGGCGGCAACGGCAAGTATTCTATGTGCTGGCTTTTGTAGTACCATTCCATCACGGGCGGCAGCACGAACCATTTTTTGGTGATCATTTCATCCACGCTGGCGCACGAACTGTTTACGCGATAACGCCCGCTCGCGTCCAGATGGACGGTTTTGTGATACGGGCAAACGGCTGTGGTTTTTCCCTTAAGCGGCACAAATTGTTTGATCTTGGGACAATCCGGTTGGGCAAGATAGCCGCTTTGTCGGCACACGTCCACTTCCTCCAAATCATTCAATGGCGCGCCAAACCATTTCTTTCTCGGCAATAGGTTAAATACGTCGAACAACAGCGGCGCCGCCGATTCAACGCCCGTCAACTCCGGTCTTCCTTCACCGGTCGCGTTCCCGACCCAAACGCCCACGACGTAACGGGAATTCGTGCCAATTGCCCACGCGTCTCGGTTGCCGAAACTGGTGCCCGTTTTCCACGCAATCTTGAGCGAACTGTCGTAAAATTTCCACGCTTCGTCGCCTTCGGGCCGGTTCACTTCTTCCATCGCATTGTAAGCCAGCCAAATCGATCCTGCGCCCAGAATGGTTTTCTGGTAACTTTCCTTGCCGAAATTATTTTCAAATCCGGCGATGTAATTCAACTCCGCAAACTCTCTCGTTCGGTATTTTCCCTGATGCGCATTGAAATAGTTCACCGTCGCCGACATACCAGCGTACGTGCGAGACAAATCCCATAAGTTGCTTTCGGCGCCGCCTAAAACTAAGGACAGGCCGTAATTGTCTGGCCGTCTTGAAACATCACGTAAATTAAACTGTTGTAGCTTTTCATAGAATTTATTTACACCGAAATCTTGCAACATTAGAACGGCCGGGATATTCAGCGAGCGTGCCAATGCCCGATGCGCAGGCACCGCGCCGTCAAAGGTCAAGTTAAAATTTTGCGGCGCATACCCAGAGATTTGCGTCGGGATGTCGGCCACCAAAGTATTCGGCAACAGATAACCATCGTCTAGCATCGACGCGTACAACAACGGCTTCAGGATGCTGCCCGTACTTCTTGGCGCGCCAATAATGTCCACATCTTTTTGATGCGCCGCGTCCGTTGGCGCATTGCCCACATAGGCAATGATGTCCCGATTTTGGATGTCCACGACGATGACCGCCAAGTTGTTCACGTCATTTTGCTTGAATTGGCTGTGGTAATACTTGGCCAATTGGTTGACGCGGTGCTGTAACGAGGCATCAACGGTAGTAGTGATGCGCGCCCCAGCGTGTGATTTGGCGACACGCTGTAATAAGTGTTGCGCCGTCTGGGGCAAATCAAAAGGCTTTTGAGGCAGCGGTTCGGCCAACGCGAGGCTGCAGGTCTGCGCATCGATGATGCCATCGCGCTTCAATTGGACAAGCAACCGATTCCTTTTTGCAAGCAGGAGTTGTTGGTTCTTTCCGGGATAAATCAGGCTGGGTGCATTGGGCAATACCGCCAGAGTAGCGCTTTCGGCCCAAGACAATTGGTGGGATTGGACGCCAAAATAACGCCACGAAGCCATCTCCAACCCGATGACATTTCCGCCGTACGGTGCGTGCGCTGCATAGAGCGCGAGAATTTCTTCCTTGGAATGTCGCAATTCCAGCCGCGTGGCCAGAATGACTTCAATGATCTTCTCGAAATAGGTACGCTTCTTTCCTTTTCGAGAGAGCCGGATGACTTGTTGGGTCAACGTACTGCCTCCACGCACGACGCGCCCGGCGGAAGCGTTCTGCCGCGCGGCGTTCACCATAGCGGCCGGATTAAATCCGGGATGTCGATAAAACTGCCGGTCCTCAAAGGCGACAATGCATTTCCTGAATTTGTAGGGAACGCTGTCTTGCGCCGGAAAACGCCATTGTCCGTCGGCTGCAATCTTGGCCGCCAACAATTCACCGTCACGGCTTTCAATGACCGTGGCATAAGGCTCGTGGAAAAGTTCTCGCGGCAAACAGAAATAATACCCCAACAGCAACAAGGCGGCAACCGCAGACTTGATCGGGTTGCGCTTGATCGCTTTCGCGATGCGGCCCGGAAAATTGCGTATTTTGGTCTTCAAATCCGTCATCGTTGTCGTGTAAGGTGGAAAATTGGATCCATTGCGCCGGTAAAACTACGGAGATGATTTTTCAAAGTCGTGGGAATCTGGAGTGTTTCAAATTAGCCCTGATTGCAGCGGCATCCTTTTGCGGCTGGCAAGCGCAAACGATACAGCGGAAAGCAGGACGAATCTCGTTGGGACACGTCCTGCCGCGCTACTTATTTACTTTATTACCTTAATCCATTGCCCTTTGTTACGCGCGATGAACGTGTGGTCATACATGGCTTCGCATTGCAACCCTGGCAAGTAATAGCTGCCGAGATACGACGCATTCAACAACACACGGAACGTTTTGGTTTCTCCGGCTTTCATGCCGAAATAGAAGTTGGTTCGGTCGTCGCGGATGTCGATATAATCGGCGGTATTGGCCGTGGCATCGCCGTAGTCGGTAAACCGCGTATTGACGATTTCAAAACCGGACGGCAGGATTTGCGTCAAAGCGATGTTCTGCACATACTCGTTGCGCTGGTTGGTCACCGTGATCTCTGCTACGAATTCGGTTCCTTGATTGATTTTCGAAACATCGATGGCCTTGCCTTTCCGGTCTTTGTAGGTCACTTTGGCCGAAACGTCACTTTGCATTGGCTGTTCCTTGCCAATCGGTAAAATGCCGGAATACAGGACCCGGACATAGACCATGTTTCCTTTTGTATTGCGCACCGTAACGCCGTTTGTGCCAGACTTGATGACTAAGTTCCGGTCTGCCAGTGACTTCGTCGTGGCAATCGTTTCGGATTTTCCGTCCTTGATATATTGGACACTGATGCCGCCTCCGCCGTTGCTTTTAGCGAATTTCGACATCGCGTACAGGCAGTAGGCCGTGGTTTGTGTGCTCATCCATTCGCTGCTTGCCATATCTTTTGCCACTTTCATGGCCATCGTAAATGCTTTCTGCTTTTGGTCGAGCAAGATGAGCGTTTCCAGTGCCATGGCGCGGTTCCGGTCGGCAGAACCGTAATAATACCAGCGATAATTGTCATCGGCATCATCTATTTTACTCTTGGCGAGCAACGTCAATGCGGCTTGTTTTTGGCCTGCGATGGCATAGGCGGCCGCAAGCCTCAATTTACTTTCGTTCGAAATCCCGACGGTTTCCCGAAGGCGGTTCATGGAGGCCAAGTCCGGCGACCCGGCCAAAGCCAAAGTGTACAATCTGTAAGCCTGCGCGAAGTCGTTTCCGTAGTCCGGGATAAACCGCCAATTTTTCGCTTCTTTCTGCTGGTAGCCGATCCATTTGCTGCGGAAGCTGATTGGAAGGACATACCCTTTCTTCTCGGCTTCCAATAAGAAATGTCCGGCGTATGATGTGCCCCAATCGTCAACACTGGTCTCGCCTGGCCAGTACGAAAACCCGCCATTGGGCTGCTGGAATTTTGACAGCCTGTTGATGCCCGCCGTAACGTTGCGCTGGATAGCCGACTTGCGGTTGGCATCTACGTCGGCCACCTCGGTCAAATACAATTGCGGGAATACGGATGACGTAGTTTGTTCGATGCAACCGTGCGGATATTCGATTAAGTATTGCAACCTTCGGTTCGAATCCATGGTAGGCAACGATGACACTTCCAGCCGTGCTTTGTTGGTGCCGGCCACGCCAAAGGTTTCCCAGGAAATGGTTTTGGCCGAATTGGCTTCCAGAATGACGTCTTTGTAGGCGTACGTTACCGGATTCGGGTTGGTCATGTCAATCTCGACCTCATAAGTAGATTTTTCCTTACCCGAAGTCGCGATGACCTGCACTTTCCCGATGCCGGTCAGTGCACCCACTTCCAGATTGAAATAGGCCAATTTTTCGTCGGGCTGTGTGAACGTCACGTTTTGCGATGCGCCGCCGACAATCTTCAGGCCGTTGGCTTTAACCTGAACATTCACATTCTTGACGTGCTTTTCCATCGCGAAAACCGTTACGGGCAATGTCACGCGCTCAGCGGGCGAAATTTTACGTGGCAAAGAAGCCAATACCATCAGCGGGCTGCGTACAGGCGTGGCTTTTTCGGCACTGCCGTAGGCGCTGCAAGACGCATCGCCGGCTACCACCATCGTCCGGACCGAGCCGACGTATTTCGGCAATTTCACCTGATGCGCCTTTGTCTGTCCTTTTTCGAGTTTAAAGGGCCCGAGATAGATGACCACCGGCTTGAAACGGTTGGCTTTTTTGGCTTTTCCGCCACCCAAATCTTGGTCGCCGCCGATGCTGAAGATTTGGTTGACTTTGCCGCCGTATGCGCCGATGACATTGTCGTAAATATCCCAGGTCTTGACGCCCAAGGCTTCGCGTGCATAGAAATTATCCCACGCATTTGGCGTCTTGAAACGGGTAAGATCAAGTAAGCCTTCATCGACAATGGCAATCGTGTAAGTCATCGCGCGACCCGACTTCTCGCCTACAGTGACCGTGAATGGCTGTTCGGGTTTGAGCACTTCCGGCATTTTGACGGTCGGTTCAAGTATCGTATTCTTGTCTATGACTTCCACCGGAACGATGCCATACATCCTTATCGGCGAATCATTTTTGGTTGACGCATGCGGTTGCAGCAAAGTGATGTTGAAGTAAACGTTTGGCGCCATAGCGGCGGTAATCGGGATTTCAACTGCCGTCTCGCCCTTTTTGGTTTTCGCCCAATAGGTCTTGACGACTTTGGTGCCGTTTTCGATGGAAATCAGTGCGCGGCCGCCTTCGCTGGACGGGAATGAAATCCGGGCCTTTTCACCGACGGCATATTTTTCCTTATCGGTCGAGAATACGAGCATCGTCGCCATGGATGCGTCGTTGTTCCTTGTCTTCCCGGACCAATACGGCCAATCGATAGAAACCGTTGTTGCGGTGGAATGGCCACTTTCCGGATCGGTTACGCGTATCAGATACCTTCCCCATTCATCGTCGGTGAGTGCAAATTGGAAATGGCCTTTGCCAGACGCATCGGTGTTGATTTCAAAATTCTTGAATGCTGTCGTGACATTGTCTGCATTATAATTAGACAGATCATCATCGTTTGACGCGTCCCACCACCAGCGCCAATCCACTTTGTAAATGCGCACATCAAGATTTTTAGTTGGTTTCGGACGGCCGTTTTCATCGACGGTCACCACATCGAAACGATTCATCCGACGCGTTTCCAACATCCCGTATTTGCTTGGCTCGGGCGTTCTCAAACCGACATAGGCACGATATGGCGAATAGGTTGTGGATACGACATCCGTCGAAACATCGCCGCCTTCTTCATACACTTTGGTGATGAACGAAGCCTTGAGCATGCCCGGCGCGACGCCTTCCAGATTCGGGTTGATGGGCACCGAAGCGCGACCGACATCGTCAATCTTGCCGGTGAAAATATTGATTTCCTCCGTGCTGAATTTGTGCACGACATCATCAAACGTATATTTTTCAAACCCTTTGAACGCCGTTATCTGTTGCGAAAACTTGGCTTGCATGTCCACTTTAAGATTCTTCGCCACGGCGCCGTGCAGCCAAGTCACTTCCAGGTTTGCGGCATTGCCGTAGGCAGATGATAACACCGCTTTCTTGAATGTATTCTTGATGCGCAGTCGGTTCGGCTTGATGGTTTCGATTTTGATATTCTTGTAGAACCGCGCGCCGCCCACGCTGACCATGGCTTCCCAACTGCCGGTTGGCGCGTCGCTGCTTGTAGGCACGATGAACGAATAATGGTTCCATTCGTTGGCTTTTTGTACGGTTTGATAGGTGATTTTTCCCTTCGGATCAGTCAACCGGAATTTGATCGGGTGCGACTTCGGCAGTTTGTTGTTCGCGTCATTCAGGAAAAAGGACAAATACAATTGGTCGCCCGGACGCCATACGCCGCGCTCGCCGTAAATAAACCCTTTGAGTCCCTTTTGCAGCGTTTCGCCCGACACGTTGAAATTGCTCAGCGATAGCGAATTCCCATCGTCGAGCTTGACATATGTGGCATTCGTACCCTGCGTCACGATGGCGAAGTAAGCATACGAATTGAGCTTGAAACTCGCCGTGCCCATGGCGTCGGTCGTCCCGGTGGCCAGCCTTTGTTGCTGGTAGCTGTACAAGTCAACCTTTGCCCCGCCGACAGGTTCCGTGGTTACGATGTTGTTCACCGCCACGAAATACGATTTATTTTCCCCGCGCTTGGCAATCACGCCCAGATCTGTGGCGAGTATGTTTGTGCCGATTTTGGTGTCGTAATAATACGAGCGCGTACACGGATCTTCGCGTTCCTCCCAATTGTAGTAACCGTAATATTCATCGTCGTAATCATAATCGTTGCCGCCGCTGTAGTTTACGTCGTTTTCGTCAATTTCTTCTTCGTCACGTTCAATATCGGCGTCGGTTTCTGCAGGCGCTTCGGTGCAGGCGTACAAGGAATATGCACGTTTGAAGGACATTTCCACACGGTAAATCGCTCCGGGTTCGGGCGTAATGAGTTTAGACAAATCGAGTGCGTACGCATTCCACTTCCCGGAGTTGGAAAGTTTGCTGTCTTTCAGGCTTAACGTGGTCTTGGCCACCGGTTGGCCCACGCGGCGTAGCGCCGAATTGCCGTTTAACTCGTTGTTTTGCAGGAACTGCAGGATGTTGTTCTTGTAGATCTTGAAGACCTTGACATCCACATGGCTCAGGTTGACCGCTTCAAAATTGAGCTTAAGATTGTTGGAACTCGGCAAAATTGTTCCGCTTTTCATGAAGCGTACACTTGGTTTGATCTGCTCGAACAGCACGCGTGTCGCGAACGACTTTTTCATTTTGAAACCGTCTTCGCTTTCCATGCCTTGGAAAACCTCCAACAACTGGCTACCGCGCAACGGCTCGTCGAAAAACACTTTCAACACATTTCCCTGCGTCGCGTACCGTAAATCCTTGGCCGACTCAATAGACACCAATCCTGAAAAATCCTGGTCGGTCTTGAGCGGATCCGAAAAATTAATGTGCACGGATTGGTTGCCTTCCGGCACTTCCACGTCGATGATCTTAAAATTGTCCTTGCCCACAATCGGATAAGTCACCTTGCCTTTCTGGGCTACGTCGGCAAGATCGCCGTCATATTTTATTTCAAGCGTCGTGTCTTCCGGGTAACGCCTAATGCTGTCCACTACGAACTTAAATTCTGTGGCCGTGCTCAGCGCTTTGTCGAATTTCACCTGGAGCTGAAGGCCTTTCTGTTCGGCGGTGATGAGTTTTTTCGCGACCTCGAAATCCATGTGGTCGGCGGTCTTCATGACGCAATTCAAATACTGGAAATCCTTGCTGTACGATTGCAGGTCGTTGGTCGTGATGATGAAATCCTGTTTGATCGTTTTGACGGTGAACCGGAATTCTTCAAGTCCTTTCGTAGTCTTGATGACTTCGGAGAGTTTGAACTTTACTTGATATTCGGTGTCTTGGTCTAGTGTTTTTTCGGGAATAAATGCGACAGTGTTGCTAGACAGCGCAACGACTTTCCCGTCAACCGACGGCGAGATGTCAAATAGGCTGTTGTCCAAGACCTGTTGCGGTTTCCAGTCTTTCTTGTCGAAAGCCAGCACAACCCTGATATCCGATCGCGTCGACACTATACCGCTGGTAAAACTCGAAATGTACTCCTTGAATAATGAAAAATCTGAATTGAAATCTGCAGCCGACTGCTTTCTGCAGGATTGGAACACGACAAATAATAATAATGCGCAAACAAATCCTTTTGTTTTCATTTGTATCAAGGGTTAAGGGTTACGAGAAAGAACGGCGGAATTTAACACTTCCGGTTTTCGCCATAACTGCGAAGCCGCACTTTATATTGCATTAAAAGTAGCGTATTTTTTAAATTTCTTTGAGAAGAATTTTCCGCCAAAAATTTAGCCTTATTTTGCTGGGTTTTTGGGCGTTGCCGATGGCCGGGCTGTTCGCTCCTATCTTTTGCAAAAACGCGTCTGTCCACGCGTATTTACAAAAGGATATCCGCTGCCATCCCTAACGCGCCGCACCGGAAGATTGGCTATTTCCTTCGGGCCTGAAAAAAACGCAACATCAGTTCGCCGCATTCTTTGGCCAAGACGCCACTCGTGATTTGCGTTTTTGGGTGCAGTTTTGTTCCCATATTTAAATAGCCGCGTTGCGGATCGGCCGCACCGAACACGATTTTCGAGATTTGGCTCCAATACAACGCGCCGGCGCACATTTGGCAAGGCTCAACGGTAACGTACAACGTACAATCTTTCAGGTATTTCCCGCCCAAATAATTGGCCGCGGCAGTAATGGACTGCATTTCGGCGTGCGCCGTTACATCGTTGAGCAATTCGGTCAGATTATGACTTCTTGCGATGACCTGATTATTCACAACGACCACGGCGCCAATCGGGATTTCACCTTTCTCAAAAGCCATTTCGGCTTCGGCGAGCGCCTTTTTCATGAAGTATTCGTCGGTGAAAATGTTTTCCATGCGGTAAAAATACAATTTCAAAATGTACCTTTGTCTCATGCCTGAAAATTTGCTTTCGCATATTGATTTCCCGCATGATCTTCGCAAGCTCCAACTGGCGCAGTTGCCGCAACTGGCCACGGAATTGCGCGACTTCATCATCGATGTCGTGTCCAGAAGCGAAGGCCATTTGGGCGCCAGCCTTGGCGTGGTAGAACTCACCATTGCGCTACATTATGTATTCCATACGCCGGATGATTTGTTGGTTTGGGATGTCGGACACCAAGCCTACGGACACAAAATCCTGACGGGAAGAAGAAGTGTTTTCCACACGAATCGTCAGTTTGGCGGGATTTCCGGTTTCCCGAAAAGAAGTGAAAGCGTGTATGATACGTTCGGCGTCGGACATTCGTCCACGGCTATTTCAGCGGCTCTGGGTATGGCCATCGCCTCCAAATTAAAAGGCGAAAACCGGCATCATATTGCGGTAGTCGGCGACGCATCGATTGCATCAGGCATCGCCTTCGAAGGGTTGAACCACGCGGGTGTGACAGATGCGAACCTGTTGGTCGTCCTGAACGACAACGCCATCGGCATCGACCCTAGCGTGGGCGCACTCAAAAATTACCTGACAGCGGTCAAAGACGGCAAAAATCCCAAACAGAACAACATCATCAAGTCGCTCAATTTTGACTACTCAGGCCCGATTGACGGCCACGACTTGTCCGCATTGATACGCGAACTCGAGCGCCTAAAGAACGTCCCAGGCCCGAAATTCCTGCACGTCATCACGACCAAAGGGAAAGGCATGCAGCTGGCTGAGGAAAACCAGGTGAAATATCATGCGCCCGGCAAATTCGATAAGGCTACGGGCGAGGTCATCATCAAATCAGAGGAAAACCTGCCGCCAAAATTCCAGGACGTGTTTGGGTTGACATTGCTTGATTTGGCTCGGAAAAACGATAAAATCATTGGCATTACGCCCGCCATGCCAACGGGCTGTTCATTGAAATTCATGATGGATGAATTTCCCGAGCGCGCCATCGATGTAGGCATTGCCGAACAACATGCCGTTACATTATCGGCAGGCATGGCTACGCAAGGCATGACGGTTTTCTGCAACATCTATTCGACGTTCCTGCAACGCGCTTACGATCAGGTCATCCACGATGTCGCACTGCAGAATCTTCCCGTTATTTTCTGTTTGGACCGCGCGGGTTTGGTAGGCGAAGATGGCGCTACGCATCACGGCGTTTTTGACATCGCCTATTTGCGCTGCATCCCGAATCTCATCGTTTATGCGCCGCGTACCGAAGCCGATCTTCGCAATATTTTATATACGGCGCAACTAGGGCTGGATCACCCAATAGCCATCCGGTATCCGCGCGGCCGCGGCATCACCGCAGATTGGCAGCAACCATATCAAAAAATAGAGATTGGGAAAGCGAATGGCTTGAAAGGCGGTGAAAAAGTCGCGATTTTGTCTACCGGTTTCATTGGCAACAACGTCGTCAAAGCGCTGGCCACGATGGAAAACAGCAGTGATTTTGCCCATTATGACTTTGGCTTCGTCAAACCGTTGGACGAGCGCATGCTGCATGAAATCTTCCGGAAATTCACCAAAATCATCACGGTCGAAGACGGCGTCATTGCTGGCGGATTTGGAACGGCTATTTTGGAATTCGCTGCCGAAAAAAGTTACGCCGCCGTGGTAAAATGTCTTGGAATTGATGATGAATTCATTGAGCACGGCACCGTAGACGAGCTTCAGAAATTAATCGGTATTGACGTAAAAACACTACAACATAAGTTCTCAACTTTTTGAAAATCAATCAAAGCACTAATCTGCCCCGATGAAACGCATTTTTTTTCTGACCGTACTGTTATTTCCACTACTTCATTTTTCGCAGACCAAAGATTCCACGATTGTCGTCGAACAAAAAATCGTGATTCAAGTGCCTGCCAATCCTTCGAACTGGACCGCCAAGAACAACGTGGGTTTCGACCTCAGCCAGATTGCATTCGTGAACTGGAATGCTGGTGGCGTCAGCTCTGTTACGGGTTTGGCCAAAGCAGGATTTTCGAGGATTTACGCCAAATCGAATTTCAAATGGGGCAATGAGCTGCTGATGCGCTATGGCCTGAACAAACAAGATGGCATCGAATGGCGCAAAACAGACGACGCGTTTCAGTTCACCTCAACGGCGGGCTACCGAAAAGACACGCTGTCTCATTGGTACCATTCGGCGAAATTCAACTTCAATACGCAATTTACCTCCGGATACAATTATCCAAACACGGCAGAATCCATCTCAAAACCATTTGCGCCGGCGTACTTGTTTCTGGGTATCGGTGCTGAATACGCAAACAAGGAAGAAAAAATCAACGTCTATCTTTCGCCGTTCACGGTAAAAACTACGCTCGTCCTGGAACAGCGGCTGGCCGATCTGGGTTCATTCGGCGTCGATCCTGCGGTGTATGATTTGCTCACTGGCGGAAAAGTGCGCGACGGAAAGAAATACCGGACAGAAGTAGGTGTTCTGGTCGCTTCCGCCTTTAAAAGGGAAGTCTTCAAGAACATCAATTGGGAAAACCGCCTCAGTTTGTATTCAGATTACCTCAACAGTTTTGGAAATATCGACGTGGATTGGTTCACGCAATTCGACTTTGTGGTAAACCAGTACGTCAAGGCCAATCTGGGTGTGCACCTAATTTACGACGACGACATCAAAACTTCCGAAGAAGTGAACGGCCAAACCGTGAAACGCGGTGCGAAAATCCAGCTCAAACAATCACTCGGGATTGGCATGGTGTACCGTTTCTAGACGCGCTTGGTGCCATTGATGGTATTGTACAACTCCAGCGCGTTGCCGTCGGTCAGGAGTGACACGTAATGGCAAATGTGCAGTAGTCTTTCATAGACCGTGTCCTTTTCGCCTACGAACTTCTCTGGCAACAACTTTAGTATCAGCCGGTCGTAGTTCGACATCGTGCCTTCCGCCTGGTTGTTGAACGCCGAAATGAACTTGTCAAGCAACGTCTGGATGATTTGGTAGCCCACGATTTCCTTCTCTACAACTTCCCGGCTCTGGTAAATGTTCTTTACACTCAGTTTGATGATGTCGTCCATTTGGGCCTTATACTTGCTTTTGTCGGTCAGCGCGTGTGGAAATTTTCCGGCGAGTATGGCTTCCTCATTTTCGACAAAAACATTGACGGCGTCGTTGATCAGGCTTCCGATGGCGAGCGCGCGCAAATAGCTGATACGGTCTTCCTTGGTAGTCAAGGCATGGTATTTTGCGTTGTCTATGGTGTCTTTCACGAGCTTGATCAAATATTCCAAAGCAAAATCTTCAGATACCAAGCCGAGGTTGATGCCGTCTTCAAAATCAATGATGGTGTAGCAAATGTCGTCGGCGGCTTCCACCAAATAAGCCAACGGATGCCGTTCGTAGCGGATGTCATCGCCGCCCTTTCTGATCATTCCCAGTTCCGTCGCCACTTCCGCGAAGAAATCCTTATCGGCTTGGAAGAAACCGTATTTCTTGTCGGAAATATCGGCAGTCGGCTTTTTCGGAAGGCTTTCCTTCGGATATTTGAGAAACGCTCCGAGTGTAGCGTAAGAAATCCTAAGCCCGCCTTCATTGCCCGGACGCGATGCCGTCAGCACCGAAAAACCATTGGCATTTCCTTCGAAGTCCACCAAATCCTGCCACTGCTTTTCAGACAATTGGCTCTTGTAACGCTGCCCGTTGCCATTCTTGAAATATTCGCCGATGGCTTTCTCCCCGGAGTGCCCGAATGGCGGATTACCGATGTCATGCGCCAACGCCGCAGCGGCCACAATGGCACCGAAATCGTTCATGTGGAAACCGTGCACTTCCTTAAGCGCCGGATATTTCTCGATGATTTTCTTACCGACCAACCGCCCGAGTGAACGTCCAACGACCGACACTTCAAGACTGTGGGTGAGGCGCGTATGGACAAAATCGGTCTTTGAGAGCGGAATAACCTGCGTCTTGTCTTGCAGACTGCGGAACGGTGCCGAGAAGATTATCCGGTCGTAATCTACTTCAAAGCCGAGACGTGTATCGTCCTGTTCCTTGCGAAGCCTTTTATTTTTGTCGCCTTGCCGTTTTAAGGACAAGAGCTGTTCCCATTGCATCATGATACGTCCGTTACGTTGTTGGTTTGTGTTTGCCTGCGGTGTTCGGCCATCATGTAATCGAGTTTTTTCTTGTCGACCACATAAACATCAGGAATACTGTCATGCCAGCCGCGTGCCGTTGCGCCTAAAAAAGACAATGGGTCAAACGGGATAAACCGGCAAAATGTCCTTTTGAGGATTGTGTTCGAATCGGGTCTGGAACCGTCTTCCATCACGACAACTGTTCCTGTGATAAGCTTGCCGAGTGTTCGGGCTGATGCAGTTTCACTAATGCCGTAATACAAAATGATGAGCAGCGCACTGATCAAATATTCCTGTAGCTTACCCATATTCTGCATCCAGTAAAGAAATCCGTCATTCCCGACAAGAATGGCTAAAAAGCCGATACAAAAAAATACGATGAACATGAAAATCATCATGAACACGAAATCTATAAAATAGTTGGCTATCCTTTGCCCGTGCGATGCCAAGACATCATCGGTCACGTAAAACTGTTGCATATTCTTGCTATGGTTTATAATCAAAAAAACAGCTGCCAAAATTTGACAGCCGTTTCTTGGTTATGGAATGTTGATTAAGATCCGCACATTTCGCAATCTTCCGGGCCGGATTCACGCGACCGTTCGAGCATGGCGCGGAATTCATTCGGATCAATGGCTTCTACTTCTACCGACGGCGCAGCGGTTTCCTGCCTGACCAAGCTCGGTTCTGCAACGGCTGCCGCGACTTCCTGTACTGGCTGTTGCTTTTTGTCGTTGTTGAGCGTGAACTTGATGGCATCCACGGCAGACTTGGTACGCAGGTAATACATGCCCGTTTTCAAACCAGACTGCCATGCGTAGAAGTGCATCGAGGTCAATTTGGCGTAATTCGCATCCTGCATGAACAGGTTGAGCGATTGCGATTGGTCAATGAAATAACCGCGTTGGCGAGACATGTCGATGATGTCTTTCATGGACATTTCCCAAACCGTTTTATACAACTCTTTCAAATCCTGCGGGATGCGTTCGATGTGTTGCACCGAACCGTTGTGGCGCATGATTTCTTGCTTCAATTCTTCGTTCCAGAGGCCGCGCTTCACCAAATCTTCCAAGAGGTGTTTGTTCACGACGATGAATTCGCCGGACAATACACGACGTGTGTAGAGGTTTGATGTGTAAGGTTCGAACGCTTCGTTGTTCCCAAGGATTTGCGAGGTCGAAGCCGTCGGCATCGGTGCCACGAGCAGCGAGTTGCGCACGCCATGTTGCATGACTTCTTTGCGCAGGCTGGCCCAATCCCAACGACCGGAAAGTTCTTCGTCTTTCAATCCCCAAAGGTTGTGCTGGAATTCACCCTGTGAAATCGGCGAGCCTGCAAAAGTCGAATATGGTCCTTCTTCCTTGGCCATTTCCATAGATGCGGTCACGGCTGCGAAATACAGCGTCTCGAAAATTTCTTGGTTGAGTTTCTTGGCTTCGTCGCTGGTAAACGGCATACGGAGCATGATGAAAGCATCGGCCAGACCTTGCACGCCCAAACCTACCGGACGGTGGCGCATGTTGGAATTTTCCGCTTCCGGCACCGGATAATAGTTGCGGTCAATTACCTTGTTCAGATTTTTCGTCACGCGCTTGGTGACATCATACAGCAACTGGTGGTTGAATTCGTTGTTTTCGATGAACATCGGGAGCGAAATCGACGCAAGGTTACATACTGCAATCTCGTCAGGCGCGGTGTATTCCATGATTTCGGTACACAAGTTCGAAGAGCGGATCGTGCCCAAATTCTTTTGGTTGGACTTACGGTTGGCCGCATCTTTATACAACATGTACGGCGTTCCCGTCTCGATTTGCGATTCGAGGATTTTTTCCCAAAGTTCGCGCGCCTTGATGGTTTTGCGGCCTTTGCCCTGCGCTTCGTACGACTCATACAGTTTTTCGAATTCCTCGCCGTAAACATCGTACAGTCCCGGGCATTCGTTCGGGCACATCAGCGTCCACGAGGCGTCTTCCTGAACGCGTTTCATGAACAAGTCAGATGTCCACATTGCGAAGAACAAGTCACGCGCACGCATTTCCTCTTTTCCTGTGTTTTTCTTCAAGTCGAGGAAATCGAAAATGTCGGCGTGCCATGTTTCCAGGTAAATCGCAAAACTGCCTTTGCGCTTGCCGCCACCTTGGTCCACGTAACGCGCCGTATCGTTGAACACGCGCAGCATCGGGACAATACCGTTTGAAGTGCCATTCGTGCCACGAATATACGAACCGGTTGCCCTGACATTGTGGATTGACAAACCGATCCCGCCTGCAGATTGCGAAATCTTAGCGGTCTGTTTCAGCGTGTCGTAAATGCCGTCGATGGAATCATCACGCATCTGCAAAAGGAAACAAGACGACATTTGCGGTTTTGGCGTACCGGCGTTGAACAGTGTCGGCGTCGCGTGGGTAAAATATTTTTTCGACATCAAGTCGTAGGTCGCGATCACTGCATCCAGATCGTCCAAGTGGATGCCTACGGCCACGCGCATAAGCATATGCTGCGGGCGTTCTACGATTTTGCCATTGATTTTCAACAAGTAAGAACGCTCCAAAGTCTTGAAGCCAAAATAATCATAGTTGAAATCGCGGTTGTAGATGATATGCGAATCGAGGAATGCTGCGTTCTTCTGGATGACTTCATGCACTTCATCCGAAAGCAGCGGCGACGCTTTACCCGTACGCGGATTCACGTAATGGTACATGTCGGCCATCGTTTCGGAGAATGACTTCTTGGTGTTTTTATGTAAATTGGAGATGGCGATACGCGCCGCCAACTGGGCATAATCCGGGTGCGCTACCGTCATGGATGCTGCGGTTTCTGCAGCGAGGTTGTCGAGTTCTGAAGTGGTCACGCCGTCATACAATCCCTCAATGACGCGCATGGCTACTTTAACCGAATCGACCAGGTCGTTCAAACCGTAACACAATTTCTTGACACGGTCTGTAATTTTGTCGAACATTACCGGCTCTTTGGTGCCGTTCCTTTTTACTACGTACATAAGTTTAGTTTTTGTGAAACAACGAAATCCCTTTCGTGCTTCTGGTTATTTGTAAAGATCAGTGGCTAGTTGCTAGTAGCTAGCGGCTAGATATTTTCTTGGGATTCGGGGGCATTTCATTTCCGAGTTTCCCAATTTTTCAATTAAAAATCGGCGTCGAATGAAATCTTCTGCGCCTCGCTGTCGCCTTTAGCGGTGTTGTTCAACACGCCTGCTTTCTGGTATTCCGATACGCGCTTCTCGAAGAAATTGGTTTTCCCCTGCAACGATATCATGTCCATGAAATCAAACGGATTGGTGACGTTGAACACGCGGTCACAACCCAATTCAACGAGCAAACGGTCGGTGACGAATTCAAGGTATTGCGTCATCAAGGTAGAATTCATGCCAATCAAACTTGCCGGCAACGACTCGGTAATAAACTCGCGCTCAATACTTAAGGCATCGGTCAGGATTTCGGTAATGCGTGCCTTTGACACTTTATTCACCAAATGATGGTTGTGCAAATGCACGGCAAAATCACAGTGCACGCCTTCGTCGCGCGAAATAAGTTCGTTGGAGAACGTCAAGCCCGGCATCAATCCGCGTTTTTTCAGCCAGAAAATAGAGCAAAAGGCACCCGAGAAGAAAATGCCTTCCACGGCGGCGAACGCAATCAGCCTTTCGGCGAACGAATCAGACTTGATCCAACGCAGCGCCCATTGCGCCTTTTTCATGATGGCCGGAAACACTTCAATGGCGTGGAACAGTTCGTTCTTCTCGGCTTCGTCCTTTACATATGTATCGATGAGCAAAGAATACGTTTCGCTGTGGATGTTCTCCATCATAATCTGGAAACCGTAGAAAAACTTTGCTTCCGGATATTGCACTTCGTTGACGAAATTCTCGGCGAGGTTTTCATTCACGATGCCGTCGGAAGCCGCAAAAAAGGCAAGAATGTGTTTGATGAAATATTTTTCGTCTTCACTAAGTTTGTTGTTCCAGTCGTTCAAATCCTGGTGCAGGTCGATTTCCTCCGCTGTCCAAAAACTCGCCTCCATTTTCTTGTACCATTCCCAAATGTCGTGGTGTTTGATCGGGAAGATGACAAATCGGTTCTTGTTTTCCTGCAAAATCGGTTCAATCTGGACTGACATATTGGGGTAGTTTTAAGGTAATATTTAAGAAATTTTTAAGGCTTTTTTGGTGTTACAAAGATTGGGATTCGAAACGGAAATTGAAAGCCATACTTTTCCACAATCGCCAATAGTTTTTAACAACGGCTTGAAAGCAACATCGCATTTTCAACGAAACGCAAAAGCCTGCAAATTAACGTATTGTAAAAGTTAAATTTCGCGAACGCCTGAAAACAAAGGGAATTCTAAGTAGTAGGATCGAGCCGGAAATCAGCGGCGTTTGCCGAACTGTTTTTGGTACTCTTCGGCCACTTTTTCGAGTTCCAAATACCAATTTTCGCCAAACCGCCTGATGAGTGCTTCCTTTACGAATTTATAGACCGGAACCTGCAATTCCTGGCCGAGCGAACACGCCGGATCGCAAATGTCCCATTGGTCGTAATTCACGGCAGCAAACTCCGAAAAATCCTTTACGCGGACAGGGTACAAATGGCAGGAAACGGGTTTCTTCCAAGACACTTCGCCTTGATTGTAGGCTTGTTCGATGCCACAGAGCGCGGTTTTCCCGTCAAAGATCACGTAGGCGCAGTCTTTGTCGTCGATGAGCGGCGTCTCGAGCGTACCATCGGTCCCGACAATCCATTTGCCTTGGGCTTCAATGGCCGCAATGCCTTCCGGACGCAGCATTGGCTTGACTTTCGGGTAAATTTCGTCGAGGATTTTGGTCTCTTCTTCGCTGAGCGGCGCACCGGCATCGCCATCTACACAGCACGCGCCGTGGCATGCCGTGAGGTTGCACACGAATTGCTTTTCGAGAACGTCTTCAGAAACGATGGTTTTGCCGAGCTGGAACATGGCGCAAAGGTAAGCGAAGCGAAAGATATTTGGACGGTAAGGGGAAATTAATTCTCCCAGACGTAATCTGCTTTTTTGATTTCCAAAACGTTGCGGGTTAAACCGGTACACTCGATTTTGGCGTGGCCTTTCTTCTTTTTTAGATGGATGTCAGACAACATCAACAACGATCGGTCATTGAACCCTGCATTCACCAAATCAAGCAAGTAGCGGTGCACGGGCAACTTATTGTACGAACCGGGATGTGCGGCGGGCGCGTCGTTGGTAAAGTAAAACACGGCCACTTCGTTCTCTGACTCGGCCTTGATCCCGATACAGTGGTAACCCAGGATGACTTTGTTTGGCAGTCTTGTACACACGTGTCTGGACGCGATGCGTTCTTTTAGTTTTTCGGGCTGAGCTATCTTAGCCTTTTTCCAGAACGTCCGAAACGCGATATTTCGATCAAAATCATTCACCTGAATGGCACCGGGCAATAGTTTCACGCCGAAACCGACATAATTCGCGTCTGGCTCCAGATAAAATGTGGTCGTGATGCTGTCGTTCTCCACCGTGACCTTTAAATCATAAGCCCAACTGAACTTGTACACATCGCGCACCCGGACGGTATCGGCCAATGTAACCTGCGCCGAACCAGCCACAAAACTGCACAAAAACAACATCGAGAAAAGCGCTTTCATCGGCGGGCGTATTTTCGCCAAAAGTACCGAAATAACTTAACGTAAATTTGGCTATCTTTCCTTTTTAATCGGCGTACTTTTGCACCCGCAAAAAATAGGGTTATGGAATTGAATTTTAGGGAAATGCTCACCGTGGGCATGGTGCTTTTTGCCGTCATCGATATCGTCGGAACCATTCCGGTGATTGTGGATTTGCGCAAACGCCACGGACACATTGAATCCGAGAAAGCCGCGCTCGTGGCCGGACTCATCATGATTACGTTTCTATTCGTTGGCGAAGAAATCCTGAATTTGATTGGCATCGACGTGAATTCATTTGCGGTAGCCGGCGCGTTCGTGCTGTTCTTCATCGCCTTGGAAATGATCCTTGGCATCCGGATTTACCGAGACGAAGAGTCGAATTCGGCGTCCATTGTCCCGATTGCGTTCCCGCTGATTGCAGGTACAGGAACCATGACAACCTTGCTGTCGTTGCGCGCGCAATACCAAACCGTGAACATCATCATTGCCATCGTTTTCAACATCATATTGGTGTACGCCGTGTTGAAATCGTCGGCGAAAATCGAGAAAATCCTGGGGAAAAACGGCCTGAACGTGGTGCGGAAAGCCTTTGGCGTCATCTTATTGGCCATCGCTGTTAAATTATTCGCGTCGAACGTTAAAGCGTTGTTTGTTTAGTCGCGATTTTTTTTACTTTTACCGCACAATTTTTCCCCATGAAAATATTCACTTTCATCTTGATGTTTGTGGCGCTGGCACTGATTGTCTTCAACATCACGCTCATCAATTTCGACAGTCCGTTTGAAGGCGACAGCATGGTAGCCCTTATCGGGATTGCGGCTTCCATCTGCGCCCTGCTGATCCTGGCGATTTTCCGGATGTCGAAAATGATTGCCGAAAAAATGAACGACAAATAATGTTCGACGTACTGATCATTGGCGGCGGCGTTTCCGGGATTTCCTGCGCGCTTGTGCTGGGTTCGGCCCACAATAAACCCTACGCTGCCGATAAAAAAATAGGCATCATCGCACACCAAAAAGCTTCGTCACTTCAAGAAGCTTTGTTCAACAACGCATACGGCATCGCGCCCGGGAAATTGGGTTCCGAGTTGCTTACGGAAAGCACGCAACACCTGGCCGATATGTATCCGCATGTGGCGCAAATCCCGAACGAAAAAGTACTTTCGGTCTCGGGCGAAGCGGGTAATTTCACCGTCACGACCAACAAGAATGTTTACCTGACGAAAATCATCGTAGTCGGCATTGGGTCGGCCAATACGTTCGCTATTGAAGGTTTGATGCAATACGTCATGCCGCACAAAAAAGCGATTCCGGAAAAGAACCGCATACAACTGGCCAATGAAGATCACAAGGTTTCAGACGGAATTTACGTTATTGGAACACTGGCCGGCTGGAGAAGCCAACTCGCGATTGCGGCCGGAAGCGGCGCTGCGGTGGCCACAGATATCCTGACGTTGTGGAATGGCGGCAACCAGTCACAAAGCCACGACAGCATCCGGAAATAACTAGGGCTGTTTCAGGACTTCCTTCACCATCGGATCTTCACGCAGGGTAATTTCAAAGTATTTTTCGTCGCCGAAAAGTTGCCGCGCGAACTCGGCCGTCAGGTAACGTTTCACCATGGGTTTGTTCTTGGCGACGTTAATCTGGACGCCATTCTCGGACAAATATTCCCGGAATGCATTGAAGTATTCGTCTGTCTTGTCCATTTTCTGAAGGAATGCAGTATATGAAATCCCGGAAAACGGCTTGCGGTTTTTGTCGAGTTGCTCGAACACAAAATGCCCGACAACGCCCGATTGCATGATGTACGCAAGGCTTTCCTGGCCGTGTTCGGACTCGATCGGAACAAAAATATCAGGCACGATGCCGCCGCCGCCATACACGATACGGCCTTTCTTGGTCTTGAACTTCAAGGTATCGGCAATCTTGATGGAATCTTTCGAATACAATTCGCCATTTTCAAAGCGCTTTTCGAAGTCGCCGAAATACTGCTCGGTGCCTTCGCTGTAGGATTTCTGGATGGAACGTCCGCTCGGCGTGTAATAGCGGGCCACGGTCAACCGAACTGCCGAACCGTCGTTGAAATCCATCTCGCGCTGCACCAAGCCCTTCCCGAATGAACGCCGCCCTACGATAATGCCGCGGTCGTTGTCCTGTACGGCGCCGGCCAGGATTTCGCTCGCTGACGCGCTGTTTTCGTCGATCAGTATGAAGAGTTTACCTTTTTCAAAAATACCTTCGTCGGTCGCAAACATCTTGTTTACGCGGCCTTTGCGGTTTTTCGTAAAAACGATGAGTTCTTTTTCTTTCAGGAAATCGTCGGCCATTTCTATCGCGCGTTCCATGTAGCCACCGCCGTTTTCACGCAAGTCCAACACCAGTGAATTCGCGCCTTTTTTCTGCAATGATTCGAGTGCTTCCCTGAATTCATCGTACGTCGTCTCCGCAAACCGATTGACTTTGATGTACGCCGTTTGGCTGTTGAGCATCACGGCCGCGTCGACGCTTTTGATTGGAATGACATCGCGCGTTACATCGACTTTAAATGTCTTCCCGATGCTTTTGCGGAAAATCGTCAGCCGGACTTTGGAGTCGACTTCGCCCTTGAGTTTCGAAAACAAACTGTCACTGGGCAGTTTGCGGCCATACAATTTGGTGTTGTCGGCAAACAGGATGCGGTCGCCAGACTTGATGCCCGCTTTTTCGGATGGGCCGCCTTTGATGGGATTGATGATGGCCACCGTATCATTGTGCATGTAAAAATTCACGCCGATACCCACGAAATCCCCTTTCATGAGTTCGGCTTCCGAGGATTGTTCGCTCGGCGGAATGTAAACCGAGTGCGGATCGAGTTCGGCTAAAATGTTATTGACGGTCAAGTCTACGATCGAATCCGTATCGACGTCATCGACATATTCGTTCTCGATGAAATCTATGAGCTTGTTGAGCTTCCCGCGGTAATCGTTTTGCGCCGTAATGCGGTTCATGGGCGATGGGAAATTCAAGAGCCAGCCCAACACGACGCCCATCGCCAGACATAAAAAAACAACAATCGGCAAATACTTACTTTTCATCTGCAACGCCTTCCTCAAACGGAATGTATTCTACTTCAACACCGGCCTTCTCCAGAAAATCCACACCCGAAGTATCGCGATAGCCATTCTGATAAACGACGCGCTTAATGCCCGATTGGTGGATCAACTTGCTGCATTCGCGACAAGGCGAAAGTGTGATGTACAAAGTTGCACCTTCGCAGGTTTGTGTTGAGCGCGCCACTTTCAGGATGGCATTCGCCTCGGCGTGCAGCACATACCATTTGGTGATGCCGGCTTCGTCTTCGCAACAATTCTCGAAACCAGACGGCGTTCCGTTGTAGCCATCGGAAATGATCATGCGGTCTTTGACGATGATGGCGCCCACCTGCTTGCGTTTGCAATAGGAAAGTTTGCCCCATTCCTTAGCGATTTTCAGGTATGCCCGGTCGTATTTATTCAGTTTTTTGCTATCCATTTATGTCCAGATTTCGCTGGTGGCAATCATCGGCAACACCACGCCGATAACGAAGGCCGAGGTGACGAGCGTCCAGTCGCGCTTCGAGAACCGAAGAAACGTCTGGGCGATGTAAGCCAAGATCAAAACCGCCAGAACCACAATGATTTGCGCACATTCAATCCCGAGCGCAAACTCGAGCAAAGGTAAGAGTTTATCGGCCGCATCGCCACCCAAAATCGCGTTAAAATAATTGGAGAACCCAAGCCCGTGGATGATGCCGAAAAAAACCGTAATCAAAACCGTCGCGCCAGCGTTGTCCATCTTGGCCGGCTTGCCCGCCGTAAACAGCCCGTAAAGCGCCGTGATGAGAATGGTCACGGGAATCAGAAACTCCACGATTTCCGCTTTAATAATCAAGATTTTGTACACCGAAAGCAGCAACGCGAGTGTATGGCCAAGGGTAAAAACCGACACCAGCAACAAGATTTTCTTCCAATCCTTAAAAGTGTACGGCACCATGAGTGCGGCCAGGAACAGCATGTGGTCGTAGCCTTTTAAATCCAAGACATGGCGCAGACCGAGTTGTAGGTAAATCCAGAATTCAGACATGTTATTTTATTTGAGGACAATAAACATACGATTAATTTCAATACGCCGTCAGTGCGCAAGTGATTAAAACGCCGCTGCCTATGGTTTGTTTTACACGGCAAACTTTTTAAAAAAGATTTTCGGCAAGTAACGAAATCGGTTATCTTTGCAACACTAAATTTTAAGATATGTCTATTGCAGATTTATTTGACAGCGAATTCAAAAGCAGGAACAAAGGACATTTTTCGGCAATCGTACGCGTGGCCATGGCCGACGGACATTTGGAACCAGCCGAAAAAACATTCCTTGACAAACTGGCTGTAAAGCTTGAAATTACGCCTGACGAATACGAAGAAATCCTCGAAAACCCACTCAAATACCCAATCAACCCGCCGACAATGTACATCCAAAGGCTGGAGCGTTTGTATGATTTGGGCCGCATGGTGCACACCGAACATCATTTGGGCGACAAGCAAGACATTATGTTGCGCCGTTTTGCACTCGCTTTGGGCTTCACCCCGGGCAATGTAGATTACATCGTGGACAAAGCGCTCAAATTGATTGACCAGAAAGTGGATTCGGACACATTCGTGTACGAGATGACGCACATGAACAAATAAAAAAAGAGCCAAGACCGCTTCGCTGAAAGACGCAAGACTTGATTCTGTATATAAAAAAATCCGCTCGATGTAGCGGATTTTTTATTGCTGTGTTTTTGACTGGTCTTTTTTCTTTTTTTGGCGTATTCTAACGATACTTTGCCATGAATTCCTCGGCCTTTTCCACCATGTTTTTGCTGCCGCAGAAAAACGGTACGCGCTGGTGCAATTCGGTAGGCGTGATTTCCATGATGCGCCCAAAACCGTCAGAGGCTTTCCCGCCAGCTTGTTCAGCGATAAACGCCATCGGGTTGCATTCATACAGCAAACGCAATTTTCCTTTTTGCGCCTTCGTGCTGGTCGGGTAAATGTAGATGCCGCCCTTGATCATGTTGCGATGGATGTCAGACACCAAGCTGCCGATGTAGCGCGACGTGTATGGCCGGTCGCCTTCTTCCATCTGGCAATACTTGATGTAATCCTTCACGCCCTGCGGAAAGTGGACATAATTTCCCTCGTTGATGGAGTAGATATTTCCATCTTCCTTGAATTTCATGTTCGGGTGCGACAGGTAAAACGTACCGATGGCCGGGTTCAACGTAAAGCCGTTCACGCCATGGCCAGTGGTAAATACCAACATCGTAGATGTACCGTAAATGACATAACCCGCGGCCACCTGCGCCGTTCCGGGCTGGAGGAAATCTTCCAGTTGCACCGGCGTACCCCCTGGCGTTACGCGTCGGTACACAGAGAAAATCGTCCCGACCGAAACGTTGACATCAATATTGGACGAGCCGTCAAGCGGATCCATCAGCACCACGTATTTATTATTGTGGCCACTGTCCAGGCCTTCAACCGTAATAAAATCGTCGTTTTCCTCGGACGCGATGCCACACACGATTTCGCGGTTCTTCAAGGTTTGGATGAAGATGTCGTTGGCGTACACGTCGAGTTTTTGCTGGTCTTCGCCTTGGATGTTCTGCTCGCCCGCCGCGCCGGTGATGTCAACCAATCCGGCTTTGTTGACTTTATAGTTGACGACTTTGGCGGCCAATCGGATGGCATTGATGATCTTGGAAAGTTCTCCCGTAGAATAATTGTGGTCCTTTTGCTTTTCAATGATGAACTCGCCTAAGGTACTGTTGCGTTCTTCCATTACGAAATCGTTGTAGTTGTGGCGCAAAGATAGGGTTGAAAATTTGAAAATTTGAAAATTTGGAAATGAATTTCCACTTTCAACTTTAGACTTTCGACTTTAGACTTTTCTCTATATTTGCTTCATGCCAAATTTCCACATCCGCAAAGCAACTCCCGCAGACATGCCGTCAGTCCTCGAACTGATTACCGAACTCGCCGTTTTTGAGCGGGAACCCGAAGCAGTTGTGGTGACCGTTGACGATTTGCGGCGCGACGGCTTTGGCGATAACCCGTTGTTTCATGCTTTTGTCGCGGAACAAGACGACAAAATCGTGGGAATGGCGCTGTATTATTACCGATATTCCACCTGGAAAGGAAAAACGATCCATCTCGAAGATTTGATCGTCACACAAACCATGCGCGGCACCGGTCTGGGCATGGCGTTGTACACCGAAATCATCCGTCAGGGCAAGCGCGACAACGTTAGAAGGATTGAGTGGAACGTGCTCGATTGGAACACGCCTGCCATCGACTTTTACGAAAGATCCGGCGCGAAAGTGCTTCCCGATTGGCGTGTGGCACAAATGGACGAGCACGGCATCGATAATTTTTTAAAATCAATTAGCAGTCAGGTCTGAAGCTCTTTCATTCGACATTCACATTTGACTTTTGACTTTCGACTATTATGAGAATATTCAAATTTGGCGGCGCATCGGTAAAAGACGCCGCAGGCATCAGGAACGTACACGAAGTGTTGAAATTTACCGGGTACGATGACGTATTGCTCGTGGTATCGGCCATGGGTAAAACCACCAACGCACTGGAAGCCGTCGTAAACAATTATTTCAACAAATCGGCGTCGTTGCAGGCGTCGATACAAGAAGTCAAGAAATACCACAACCAGATTTTGCTGGATTTGTTCGACGATGAGAAACACGCGGTTTTTACAGACGTGTCCAGGCTTTTCGGTGATATGGATTATTTCCTGTCGCACAACAAATCGCCCAATTACAATTTTGTGTATGACCAAATCGTGAGTTTCGGGGAACTCGTTTCAACCACGATCATCAGCCATTTCATGCAATCGGTGGGCATCAAGAACCAATGGATCGACGTGCGCAATTTCATCAAGACCGATGCAACCTACCGCGACGCTGGCGTAGATTGGGAACAGACGCAGAAAAACATTTCCAAAAACGTCAAAAAGAAAGCGCTCAATATTACGCAAGGGTTTCTGGGCTCAGATGAGAACGGCTTTACCACAACGCTCGGGCGCGAAGGTTCAGATTACACAGCTGCGATTTTCGCTTACTGCCTCGGCGCCGAAAGCGTCACGATATGGAAAGACGTTCCCGGCGTGATGAATGCCGATCCGCGCTATTTCGACAAGGCTGTTTTGCTCAATCAGATTTCGTATCGCGAAGCCATTGAACTCGCCTTTTACGGCGCGAGTGTCATTCACCCGAAAACGCTGCAACCGCTCCAGAAAAAGGAAATCCCGCTTTATGTAAAATCGTTTGTTGATCCTAAATTGCCCGGAACCAGCGTCAGCAAAGGCGCCGATTTAGAACCGTATACACCGTGTTTCATCGTCAAACGCAACCAACTGCTCATTTCGCTATCGTCCATCGATTTTGAATTCATCATGGAAGAAAACATCAGCGACATCTTCGCGCTGCTGCACAAATACCGCATGAAAGTGAGCTTGATCCAGAATTCGGCGATTAGTTTTTCGGTGTGCGTCGAGGACAAATTCGGGAATTTCAACGACTTGAAAACCGTTCTCGCGCGAAAATTCAAAGTGGCATACAACGAAAATGTGTCGCTTTACACGATCCGCCATTTTACCGACCAGGCCGCGCGGCTCATTTCAGACAACAAAACCGTTTTGCTGCGCCAAATCAGCCGTGAGACGATGCAGATTGTGACGAAGGAAAGTTAAGCCCGAAAATTGTCCGCGATTAACACTACTTTTGAAGCAATTGCGTTTTAATCCGGTATGCTGAAAAATGGGCTTTTAGCGGTGTTGCTGTTTTGGGTTTCCGTGGCTGTCGCACAAGACAACCAGTCGCCGTACCGAAGCAGGAAAGTCATGGCTTCAACCACGCCAATCCAACTCGATAGTGTCAGCATCAACAAAGTATTCTTCAAAGTGCTTGATGCCACGGGCAATCTCGTCGATACTACATTCTACAAAGTCGATTTTAAAAAAAGTACGCTCACATTTACCGACGGATTTTCTTCGCCTGACAGCCTTACCGTGCGCTTTCTGAAATATCCGGACTATCTCACCAAAACCTACAGCGTGTATGACGACAGCCGGGTAGTGTCCAACGAAGCCGGGCAAAACTTGTATTCCGTAAGCCGAGATCCGCTGAAGAAATTCACGCCCTTTGACGGTTTGAACACCTCGGGCAGCATCACGCGCGGCATCACCGTGGGCAACAACCAAAACGCTGTGGTGAATTCTAACCTCGATTTGCAGATTTCCGGAAAATTGTCCGACAAGGTAACCTTGCGCGCCTCGATCCAGGACAGCAATATTCCGCTTCAGGAAGGCGGTTACTCGCAGAAGTTGGATGAATTCGACCAAATCTTCATTGAACTTACAGGCGAGCGCTGGGCGATTCGGGCTGGCGATTTGTTCCTCGAAAACCGGCAGTCGCGCTTTTTGAATTTCAACAAGAAAGTGCAAGGCATTTCCACCACGTTCAATTTTGGGAAACCGGAAAACAGAACCACGGTATTTGCATCGGCGGCGCTGGTTCGCGGGCAATACGCCAGAAGTGCGTTTAACGGTCAGGAAGGCAACCAAGGCCCGTACAAATTGCGCGGACAGAACGGCGAATTGTACGTTTTGGTGATTTCGGGTTCCGAGCGCGTATTTGTCAACGGCATTTTGCTCGAACGCGGCGAGAACAACGATTACGTCATCGATTACAACGCGGGCGAAATCACCTTTACGCCTACTTTCCCCATTACATCCGAAATGCGGATCAACATCGAATACCAGTTCTCGGACCGGAATTATACGCGGTTCGTTGCCTACGGCGGCGCGATGCACGAGCAGAAAACCTGGAGTTTGGGCGGTTTTGTCTATTCAGAAAACGATGTGAAAAACCAACCTTTGCAACAGAACTTGTCCGAAGAACAGGCGCAAATCCTAGTAGCTGCAGGCGATGACCCGACTTTGATGACCGCACCTTCGGCCTATGAAGACAGTTATTCCGAAAACAAAATCCTGTATAGGAAAGTCACGGTAAACGGCGTGGAAATCTTCGAATATTCAAACGATGCCACACTCACGCTTTACAACGTCAAGTTTACGCTCGTTGGGAACAATCAAGGCGATTATGTCTTGGCGAGTACCGCAGCCATCGGTCGGATTTACCAATATGTTGCCCCGCTGAACGGCGTTCCCCAGGGCAATTACCAGCCCATTACCCGATTGGTGCCGCCTACAAAGATCCAGATTGCGACCCTGCTCGGTAAATACAATCCAAACGAGAAAACAGCATTAGATTTTGAAGCAGGCGTGAGTAACAATGACCTGAACTTATTCTCCAGGCTCGACGACAATGACAATGTTGGCATCGCCACGAAAGTCAACGCCCGGCAACGGCTGTTCACGAAAACTTGGAAGGCCGATGCCTTTGCAAGTCACCAATTCGTGCAAAAAAATTTCCGTACGATTGAGCGCTTGTTCACCATAGAATTCGACCGCGATTGGAATTTGACCAATCCGGCCGGCGACCAAAGTCTGCTGGTGGCAGGTGTCAATTTCGAGCTAATAAAACCCAAGGATTCCATATCGTCAGGGTACGCGCGATACCAATTCGAGAAATTGGATTTCACGGAGAATTTCAATGGCAGCCGACAGGTTGTAGACGCGTCGGTCAAACTCAGAAACTGGAACATCCGCCAACTGGGCAGTTACCTGAAAAGCGATGGCGATGAATCGACGTCCGAGTTTACCCGGAACACCACACTCGTGAAATATAACTTCAGTAAAAATTGGATTGGTGGCTCGTTCCGGTTTGAAGACAACCGCCAGAAAATCAGGGCAACCGGGCAATTGTCGGCACTCAGCCAGAAGTTCTCGGAGTATGGCGCATTTATCGGACGCGGCGATTCCACGAAAGTATTTGCGGAAATCGGCTACTTGCATCGCACCAACGACAGTTTGCAGAACGGCATCCTCCAACGCGTCAATACGTCGCAATCCTACTATTTGCGGTCTAAACTCATCCAGACCGATAGAAGCGATTTGTCGGTGTTCATCAATTACAGAAACCTCTCGTTCACGGATGCCGTCCGCGAAGACGAACCGTCGTTGAATTCCCGCGTGCTCTACAACGACAAATATTTCAACCAGTTCATCCAGTTGCAGACAGCGTATGAGGCATCGTCTGGGACCATCGCGCAACAGGAATTTACGTACCTGAAAGTAGATCCAGGCCAAGGCGTTTACATGTGGAACGACTACAACGACGACGGCATACAGCAGTTAGAGGAATTCGAGATTGCGCCCTTCCCGGACCAAGCGGTCTACGTGCGTGTTTTCTTGCCGAATCAGGTATTTGTCAAAACGCACCAAAACAAATTCTCCACGTCGGTTACGCTCAATCCGGCGCAATGGCAAAACAAGAGTGGTATCCGGAAACTGCTGTCGTATTTCTATGATCAGGCGGCGTTTATCGTCGATCGAAAAATCAGACGCGATGGAAGCAATTTCGATTTGAACCCTTTTGATTTTTCCGACGAGAACATGCTTGGCCTGAGCAATGGCTTTCGGAACACGCTGTTCTACAACCGTGGCAAGCAAGACCATTCGGTTACGTACACTTATTTGGTGAACCGCGCGCGAAACTTGCTTTCGGTTGGGTCGCAGGAAAGCCGGAATGAATCGCACCAATTGCAATACACGCATCTGTACAGAAAGCATTGGTTGTTCAACATGGGCGGCAAAACGGTATGCGCCGATGTGTTTTCGGAAAATTTCCCCGACAAGAACTTCGAAATCAAGGCCTATCAATTGGCACCTAAGATTTCCTACGTCTTTTCAAAAAATGCGTCTTGGGATGTCTTCTATGAATACCAGATAAAAGACAATACCATCGGTAACCTGGAAAACCTGACGCAGCATAGGCTCGGCACTTCCTTTACATATGCCGGCGAGAAAAAACTCACCATGAACGGCGAATTTTCATTGTACGAGAACAGGTTCACGGGCAACGAACTTTCGCCGGTGGCGTTTCAGATGCTCGAAGGATTGCAGCCCGGCGAAAACCTCACTTGGCGACTGCTTGTCCAGAAAAACCTAACGGATTATCTAGACATTAACATCAATTATCAGGGCCGGAAGAGTGAAACAAGCCAAACCATCCATACGGGAAGCATCCAATTGCGGGCATTCTTCTAAAAACGTGTAACAATTGCGGGGAATCGCGTAAGAAGTCGCAGGGATTTAGGTCGGAAATTTGACAAAAACCTAAATACTGAAATTATGACTACTACAGAATCCATTACC
The DNA here is from genome assembly GCF_965137575.1 of Flavobacterium longum. Taxonomy (NCBI): domain Bacteria; kingdom Pseudomonadati; phylum Bacteroidota; class Flavobacteriia; order Flavobacteriales; family Flavobacteriaceae; genus Flavobacterium; species Flavobacterium longum. Next base: position 158,971 of record NZ_CBCRZJ010000009.1, read on the forward strand.
GCACTCAACGAACTCATCGAAATCAACAACGACCGTATTGCAGGTTACAAGACCGCGATTTCCGAAACCAAGGACAGCGATTTGCGCCGTACTTTCGTGGAGTTGATGGCAACAAGCGAGAAAAATCTCTCAGAACTCATTGAAGCGGTCTACAACTTGGGCGGTACTCCGGAAGAAAGTACCACGGCGTCCGGGAAAATCTACCGCGTCTGGATGGATGCGAAAGCAGCGCTCACCGGCGGAAACAAACACCAAATCCTGTCCTCTTGCGAATATGGCGAAGATGTTGCGCTCCGCACGTACGAACATGTCTTGGACCAACACGGCAACGAACTCAGCGCAGCACACCTTCAGTTGGTTCGTGCACAGCGTGAGAACATGCAACGTGACCATGACCGCGTCAAGATGATGCGCGATGCCGAGTAAAATTTCAACAGGAAACATTAAGCCACCGCAAGGTGGTTTTTTTATGCCAATTGTTTTGCGCGGTCTGATTAAAAAAATGAAAAGTATTATATTTGACGATATCCCAAAAACAATTGGACCGATGAGAAAGAAACATAGCCTTAATATTTTGATGGTATGCCTCGGCGGACTGACGCTGATTTCATGTAAGCAAGAATTGGAGCCGCAAGACAGTTCGCCTGCACAGGAATCTGTCGCCCCGTCACAAAACCAAGCGCCGCAAGCATCGCAAATCAATTCCCAGCCAACACCGGCGCAACCAACCGGGCAGCAAATGGCCGCAGCACCGGTTACCGTTGGTAAAGGAATGAATCCTGCACACGGCCAGCCCGGTCACCGGTGTGACATTGCTGTGGGCGCGCCGCTGAATTCCGCACCCGCCCAGCCACAGGCGACGCAAAACAAGTCTTTCACCGTAACGCCCGCCCAAGTTGGGGCGGCCAACGTAAAAGAAATTAAAGGAAATACCGCACAATTGACTTCCGGAAACACGAAGACCGCGCCGGGAATGAACCCGCCGCATGGGCAACCCGGACACCGATGTGATATCGCCGTGGGTGCGCCGTTAAATTCTACACCAACGCCAACACCGGCGGCCAGCGCAACGCCAGCGCCCGTCAACGCCGTGCCAGCGGTCCTGACACCTGCAGCCGGAGACACAAAAACCCCATAAAGCAAAACCCCTGCAACAATGTTACAGGGGTTTTTTACTGTGGAGAAGATGGGGCTCGAACCCACGACCTTTTGGCTGCCAGCCAAACGCTCTAGCCAACTGAGCTACATCCCCAGAGCGGATGCAAATATACAGCAATTCCTTTTTAAAATGCAAGCTGCTCTTAGAAAATAATAAGTTATTACCTTTGCCGAAAACCTCTGCAATGGCAAATATCAGGATTACCAAGCAATTCAGTTTTGAAACCGGACACGCCTTGTTCGGCTACGATGGTAAATGCCGAAACGTCCACGGGCACAGCTACAAGCTCTCGGTGACCGTCATTGGTACGCCCATCGCAGATTCCAACCACGTTAAATTTGGGATGGTCATCGATTTTACCGATCTCAAACGCATCGTCAAGGAAGAAATCGTCGATTTGTTTGACCATGCTACTGTCTTCAATCAAAATACGCCACACGTTGAACTGGCAGATGAATTAAAATCGCGCGGCCATCATGTGATTCTCGTCCCTTACCAGCCCACGAGCGAAAACATGGTGATTGACTTTGCCGAGAAAATCAAACTTCGCCTTCCCGAAAACATTTCGCTACATTCCCTAAGGTTACAGGAGACCGAGACTTCCTTCGCGGAGTGGTACGCCTGTGACAATTGATTTCCCTGGGGCGTGCCGGCGTTTGGGCACCACTCCCGGGATTGGCGCAGGGACGACGCCGTCGCGCAGAGCTTCGCTCGATATCTTCGAACAAAGTTGCACTTTGCTCTCGATAGTGCTGTATCTTTTGCTCGTAGCCTCACAAAAGGATGCCGCTCCCATCGCTCACGCGAATGCGCGCTCAACCCGGGACATGCCATAAAATCATCAAATGAAAAACCCCGGCTTGCCACCGGGGTTTATATTCCAATTTGGTTTGTTCTCTTTTTAAGGTTGCGGTGCGCCCTTTACGATGATGAACTCCGAGCGGCGGTTCTGCGCGTGCTGCCCCTCGGTGCACTCGGTGCATGGTGCCTTGGGCTCGGATTCGCCGTAGCCCTTGCCCGAGATGCGGTCGGCCTTGATGCCCTTGGAGAGGATGTACTGCACCGTGGACTTGGCCCTCCTCTCGGAGAGGGACATGTTGTAGGCGTCGGTGCCGCGCGAGTCGGTGTGGGACTTGACCATGATCACCATCTCGGGATACTTGCCCATCGCCTGCACGAGCTTGTCCAGCTCGAAGGCGCCCTCGCGGGTGACGTTGCTCCTGTCGTACTCGAAGTAGATCTCGTTGAGGGTCACCGCCTGCGGCCCTACGATGG
>NZ_CBCRZJ010000010.1:0-1421 GCF_965137575.1 Flavobacterium longum
GACGGGGCGAGAATAGGAAAAAGTTCATAGACATATTGGATTGACAGCACTTACAGGAGACTGTAAGAAGCTAAAGAGTAAGGAAAGAATTACGTTAGAATGATTACCTTGGGTTTGATCGGGTTCCGAGTCGACAATATTTACAATATACGATGAAGAGTTTGATCCTGGCTCAGGATGAACGCTAGCGGCAGGCTTAACACATGCAAGTCGAGGGGTAGAAGGAGCTTGCTCCTTTGAGACCGGCGCACGGGTGCGTAACGCGTATGCAACCTACCTTGAACAGGGGAATAGCCCAGAGAAATTTGGATTAATGCCCCATGGNATCTTCGAGCGGCATCGCTTGATTATTAAAGTAACAACGGTTCAAGATGGGCATGCGTCCCATTAGTTAGTTGGTGAGGTAACGGCTCACCAAGACNATGATGGGTAGGGGTCCTGAGAGGGAGATCCCCCACACTGGTACTGAGACACGGACCAGACTCCTACGGGAGGCAGCAGTGAGGAATATTGGTCAATGGGCGCAAGCCTGAACCAGCCATGCCGCGTGCAGGACGACGGCCCTATGGGTTGTAAACTGCTTTTGTACGGGAAGAAACAACGCTTCGTGAAGCGTCTTGACGGTACCGTAAGAATAAGGATCGGCTAACTCCGTGCCAGCAGCCGCGGTAATACGGAGGATCCAAGCGTTATCCGGAATCATTGGGTTTAAAGGGTCCGTAGGCGGGCCTGTAAGTCAGTGGTGAAATCCGGCGGCTTAACCGTCGAACTGCCATTGATACTGCAGGCCTTGAATTTCCGGGAAGTGACTAGAATATGTAGTGTAGCGGTGAAATGCTTAGAGATTACATGGAATACCGATTGCGAAGGCAGGTCACTACCGGTGGATTGACGCTGATGGACGAAAGCGTGGGGAGCGAACAGGATTAGATACCCTGGTAGTCCACGCCGTAAACGATGGATACTAGCTGTTGGGCGTAAGTTCAGTGGCTAAGCGAAAGTGATAAGTATCCCACCTGGGGAGTACGAACGCAAGTTTGAAACTCAAAGGAATTGACGGGGGCCCGCACAAGCGGTGGAGCATGTGGTTTAATTCGATGATACGCGAGGAACCTTACCAAGGCTTAAATGGGAAGCGACAGGCGTGGAAACATGNCTTTCTTCGGACGCTTTTCAAGGTGCTGCATGGTTGTCGTCAGCTCGTGCCGTGAGGTGTCAGGTTAAGTCCTATAACGAGCGCAACCCCTGTTGTTAGTTGCCAGCGAGTCATGTCGGGAACTCTAACAAGACTGCCGGTGCAAACCGTGAGGAAGGTGGGGATGACGTCAAATCATCACGGCCCTTACGCCTTGGGCTACACACGTGCTACAATGGACGGTACAGAGAGCAGCCACTACGTGAGTAGGAGCGAATCTACANNA
>NZ_CBCRZJ010000010.1:1504-4004 GCF_965137575.1 Flavobacterium longum
CGAATCNNANTACAAAACCGTTCTCAGTTCGGATCGGAGTCTGCAACTCGACTCCGTGAAGCTGGAATCGCTAGTAATCGGATATCAGCCATGATCCGGTGAATACGTTCCCGGGCCTTGTACACACCGCCCGTCAAGCCATGGAAGCTGGGGGTGCCTGAAGTCGGTGACCGCAAGGAGCTGCCTAGGGTAAAACCGGTAACTAGGGCTAAGTCGTAACAAGGTAGCCGTACCGGAAGGTGCGGCTGGAACACCTCCTTTCTAGAGAAAAGGCGAGGTNTNCGATNNNACAANGGGTATCGTTCTGATGCCTTTCCTTGCTCTTTGCTGTCGGTCTAAATTATAAGCAATCCAAAACAGAGTCTCGTAGCTCAGCTGGTTAGAGTACTACACTGATAATGTAGGGGTCGGCAGTTCGAGTCTGCCCGGGACTACTNTTTTTGGTTTTTGCGAAGGAAATTCTGGAGGTTGGGATTCCACTGGGATCCTGTCGAAGGATCATGGGGGATTAGCTCAGCTGGCTAGAGCGCCTGCCTTGCACGCAGGAGGTCATCGGTTCGACTCCGATATTCTCCACGGATAAAACCTTTAANGGGTGATTCCGGACCGAGGGGAAAAAATCAAGTTCACTTGAATTTTTTCAACGAGGGAGGAATCCTTAAAGGTTTTTCAAAACGGGATTTTGAGGACGGCCCGCAGGGCACTCCGATAAATTCCGGTTTGCAAAGTTCATTGACATATTGGGATAAGAAACAAACAAAGTAGAAAGCACAGGTATCNTCNGCGCACAGCGGATGATATTCTAAAAGTACAATAAGCAAAATAAGGGCGTATGGGGGATGCCTAGGCTCTCAGAGGCGATGAAGGGCGTGATAAGCTGCGAAAAGCGCCGGGGATCGGCACACACGAGTTGATCCGGCGATACCCGAATGGGGCAACCCGATGCATTGAAGATGCATCACTCCGATAGGAGGGCGAACCCGCTGAACTGAAACATCTAAGTAGGCGGAGGAAGAGAAAACAAAAGTGATTCCGTAAGTAGTGGCGAGCGAACGCGGATTAGCCCAAACCAAACATGTTACGGCATGTTTGGGGTTGTAGGACCACGACATTCCATGCAAAGTGAACCGGAAGGAACTGGAAAGTTCCGCCATAGAGGGTGACAGCCCCGTATGGGTAAGCTGGTGTAATGGATAGTGGTATCCTGAGTAGGGCGGGGCACGTGAAACCCTGTCTGAATCCACCGGGACCATCCGGTAAGGCTAAATACTCCTGAGAGACCGATAGTGAACCAGTACCGTGAGGGAAAGGTGAAAAGAACCGCAAGTAGCGGAGTGAAATAGATCCTGAAACCATACGCCTACAAGCGGTCGGAGCCCCTTTTTGGGGTGACGGCGTGCCTTTTGCATAATGAGCCTACGAGTTAACGTTGCCGGCAAGGGTAAGCACTTAAGGTGTGGACCCGTAGCGAAAGCGAGTCTGAACAGGGCGCTTTAGTCGGTAGTGTTAGACGCGAAACCGTGTGATCTACCCATGGGCAGGATGAAGCTGTGGTAACACATAGTGGAGGTCCGAACCGGTTGTCGTTGAAAAGACTTCGGATGACCTGTGGGTAGGGGTGAAAGGCCAATCAAACTCGGAAATAGCTCGTACTCCCCGAAATGCATTTAGGTGCAGCGCCGTGCTAAGTTTACCAGAGGTAGAGCTACTGATTGGATGCGGGGGCTTCACCGCCTACCAATTCCTGACAAACTCCGAATGCTGGTAAATGTTTCATGGCAGTGAGGGCATGGGTGCTAAGGTCCATGTCCGAGAGGGAAAGAACCCAGACCACCGGCTAAGGTCCCCAAATGTATGCTAAGTTGAAGGAACGAGGTCCGATTGCACAGACAGCTAGGATGTTGGCTTGGAAGCAGCCATTCATTTAAAGAGTGCGTAACAGCTCACTAGTCGAGCGATCGGGCATGGATAATAATCGGGCATAAGCATACTACCGAAGCCGTGGACAGAATATTCTGTGGTAGGGGAGCATTCCCTGGGCGGTGAAGTCGCAGCGTGAGCTGNGGTGGAGCGCAGGGAAAAGAAAATGTAGGCATAAGTAACGATAATGCGGGCGAGAAACCCGCACACCGAAAGACTAAGGTTTCCCCGGCTATGCTAATCAGCCGGGGGTTAGTCGGGACCTAAGGCGACCCCGAAAGGGACAGTCGATGGCCAACGGGTTAATATTCCCGTACTACTGATAGTTGTGATGGAGTGACGCAGTGATGAAAGTACCGCGGACTGACGGAATAGTCCGTTAAAGCACCTACCTATACCCTTGATAGTCAAATGCGTCTTGGGTGGGGAAATGCGATAGTACACGGAGGCTTCGGCCGAAGTGATAGTGTACCTAAGGGCTGCCAAGAAAACCTTCTAAACTTAGATTATCAGTACCCGTACCGTAAACCGACACAGGTGGTCGAGGAGAGGATCCTAAGGTGCTCGAGAGATTCATGGC
>NZ_CBCRZJ010000011.1:0-2291 GCF_965137575.1 Flavobacterium longum
TCTCGAAGTTTTACATCATCTAAAATAACTGTATAGTCAACTTCTAATTTTTCCTCTAATATTTTTAATTTTTCATTTCGAAACGAAACAATGTCTTTTGCAATTTGTATAAGTGAAGCGAAATTGCTTTTAAGATCTATATATGTTGTTACAAGATCTCTTATTTTATTTTCTTCCATGTAGAATGTTGTTCTAAATAACCGCTAACGTTTTGCTTGCATGGGAAGTTGCCGATTCAAGCGAACCGCGTTGTATCGGTGAAGATAAAGATTATTCGTGAGAAGAAAGTAACGGCTGGACAAATAAAGGCAATTTCTTATGCAAGCTGTTACCTGCAGTCTGGGAAACCTTATTTACGCTTTTTCTTTTTTCTTTTGCCACGTTTGTTGAGCCTTGTTTCGACTTCAATATCACTTTCGATAAATTCTTCAAGCTCTTTTCGTCCTAATTGAACTTCTAAATATGCCAAATAAAGATTAGTACAGATATGGTTGTTCACCAATTCCTCAATATGTTCAGGAAATTTTTTTCGCGTTGTCGCTTTTGTGAATCCTTCTTCATTAGAAAACAACTTTTCACCAATTGTTCTACGAACAGTATGATGACGGGAATCTAACAAATCATACATTCTTCCTTGCAAATTTCCAGTTTCACCGACGTAGACAATTTTGTCGTTTTCTTTCATTACATAAACTCCGGCTTCTTCGGGAATAGATTCTGCCCAACGTCTTGTCATAACAATTTGCTGCCAATTATTAGGCTGAAATAATTGACTTTTTAAGTTCTCTAAATATTGTTCAATGTGTACCAAAATGTTGATTTAGATTGCAGGTAACGNTTTGCTTGCATGGGAAGTTGCCGAAGCAAGCGAACTGCGTTGTATCGGTGAAGATAAAAATTATTCGTGAGAAGAAAGTAACGGCCTTAAAAATAAAGGCAATTTCTTGTGCAAGCTGTTACCGCCAGTATTCTAATCTATTTTATAATTCTTGGGAAATTTCATTTCAAACTCTTTCATCACATCTTTGCTGATTCGGTTTGTTATTGTGTAGTTTTCCTTTTCTAAGAATTGAATCATAATTGGATAGCCTAAACGATTATTTACACTAATCAAACCGTTTTGCGAAAAATTATACAAGTTGAAAAGCCAATAGCTATGACTTTTATAACTAGTCAAAGTCATTGTAATGATTTCGTATTTCCCGTCGCCATCGATATCGCGTTCCAGTCGCTCGTTATTAAAATCCATTTTGTCGTCGAAGGAAATTTTTCGAAAATCATTTTTGGCTTTCTGTAAAATGTAAATCACTCGGATGTTTAACGATGCTATCCCGTTACCCATATATGGCGAGATGATTTTGATGTCTTTTAGCCCGTCGCCGTTAAAATCCCCTGTCCGGACTGAGTTCAGCGCAATTGAGGGAAACCCAATATTTTCCTTCCAACATTTAATTTGAGTTTTGCCTTGAAACAATTTAATTTCCGNGTTTTCAAACCAATGGTCTTTATATGAGCTAAGTTGGACAGTCAGTTCGTTTCCATTTGTAAAGAAACTTGGAATTGTCAAAGTGTTTTCTACTTTCTTTCCACTATCATGGGTTTTCCACTCGTTGAACGATTCTGTTTCAATTGCCTTAAATTTTTCGAATGGATATTGCGCCAGTGAAATTAAAGGCATGGTGATTAAAAACATNAATGATAGAAATCTCATGACAATATTGGCGGTAACGGNTGCAGGTTTGTGTCAGTTTGCGATGATTTGGAACTGAGTTCTTTCGGCAACGTGAAAGCAAGTTATGGAAAAAATTGCTCCGGCGATGAAAATGCAGCAAATTGCACAAACCTGCTGTTGTGAGCAGTTTACTTGGCTTGTTTCGTTCTTGGTTTATAAAGTCCACTTAACGTTGCGTTTTCAAATATCATTTCGCCATTGATGAAATTAAAAAATGAAGTCGTCCACATTCCAAGCTGTTTAGTTTCAAAATTGTTTTTTGAAGTTTGAAAACTTTCATTCTCTTCAACGTTCACATAAAATTTTGAATTCTCAAAGGTCAAAGGACTTATTTTAAGTACAACCAAACGCTTTCCGTGCGTTTTATAAATTTGTTTTTGATTTCGTTTACTAACTAAAATAATATTATATCCTTCGATAGTTTTTGGTAAATCAACTAAAATATCCATCCAAAATATATAAAGATTTTCAGAGTCTTTGTTTGGCTTTACAAATCTATCTAAATGTAAATTATGCTGGGTTATATATTCAGTAATTGCTTTTATGTAAAGCTTGTTAT
>NZ_CBCRZJ010000012.1:0-2097 GCF_965137575.1 Flavobacterium longum
CCGCCGCTATCGAGGCCGGGCCGGCCTGCACCACCGTGAAGGTGTCAGACACCGAGACGCAGCCCAGGGCCGTGGTCGCCCTCACCGAATAATCCCCGAAGCCCGCCGGATCGGTGATGGTGTAGGTGGATCCCGTCGCACCGGCGATGTCCGCACCGCCAAGGCTCCACTGGAAGGTATAGGTGCCGTCATCCGGAAGGCCGCTCTCAAGGGTAAGCCCCGAGATCAGCGCACCGGTGATGAAGTCCACGCATATCGAGTTGGAGATGCCGTCCGAGGTCGCCGATGCGATGTCGATATCCACCAGCGGCTCTATCGAGACCCCCACCGTGGCCACCGTGGAGCGGCAGCCCGTATTGTTGTTGGTCACCACCGCATAGAGCGTCCCGCTGGACATGTTGTACGGGCTGGTAAGCGCCCCCGTGCCCGCAAGGGCATCGGCCATCGTCGCGAAATAGGCCACGGTGAACTGCGCCGGGGCCTGCCCGCCGAGCACCGTGGTATCGAACTGCGTCAGGTCCACGTCCATCAACCCGTCGCTGTCGGTGTCGCACACGGCCGCCGCAGTCGCGTTGGCCGCGCTGGCACCGGCACGCACACGTAAGGTGAGCTCCACGTAGGCGATGCAGCCGGTGGCTATGTCGGTGACCTTCACCGTGAGCACCTGCCCGTCCGATCCGGTATATCCGTCAGGGAGCTGGCCCACACCGCCCTGCGCGTCGGCAAGGCTGAGGTAATGCGCGAAGGTGAAGTCCGCCACATCCTGGCCCGGGGCAAGGAGTAGGGCGTTATAGTCGCTAAGGGTATATCCATAGGTGAGCGATCCCGTACCGCTCGAATCGCAGCCCACCGCATCGGCCGCAACAAGTGCGGGAAGCGGATTCACCACGACCGGCTGCTCCACGATCACGTAGCAGAAATCGCCCTGGTAGTCCGCCTCGGAGGTGCGCTCCACGCGGATGTAGATCGTGCCGGTACCGGCCTCGAAGGCCGTCGGGGTGCCGATGTAGCCCGCCGCAGTGGTGTCACCGGCCTGCGCCGCGGCAAGGGTCGTATAGTAGCCGAAGCCCAATTGCGGATCGTTGTCGCGGATGTAGGACTCGTTCTGGGTCAGATCGAAGAGCTCCGTGCCCACGGGGGCATTGTCGTCGCACGCCTCAAGAACCGGGATGTCCGCCGTGAGCGGGACCGGTATCGGAAGCACCCTGATGGTCAGGGTCGTGAAGCTGCGGCAGAACGACGGCGCAGGGCCCTTCACGGCAACGAAAAGCGTCTGGGCGTTGGCGATGTTGGTGTAGGCGCCCGGGTCGGCGATGGCATCGGTATCGGCAAGCGCATCGGCCTGGGTCTCATAGTAGCTCACCGTATAGCCCAGGGCACCGCCCGTGATCTCATTGTCCTTCAGCGTCAGATCGAAGACCGCCTGCGGAAGCGCAGAGGTCGGGCCGTCATCGCAGATGCTCAGCTGGGACGGTGTGGTAAGGGCAAGCGGCGTGCTCACGTTCAACGTGAAGCTGCCCACGTTCGCACAGCCGCCCGCGATGCCTTCAACCCGTACCCAGATGGTCTGCGGGTTGGATGTATTGGCATAGGCCGTGGCACCCACGATAGGGCCTATCCCCTGCTGGGCATCGGCCTGGCTGGTGTGGTAGCTCACCACGTAACCCGCGGCGGGCCCAACCTGGGAATTCAATATCAGTTGCTCCTGGCCCGTAAGGTCGAACACCGAGAGGCCGTCCTGGTCGTTGGCGTCCGTGTCGCACTGGCTCAGGTCATCCAGTGGTGGCACCACCGGCGATGGGATCACACGCAGCTCGATCATCATCACGCTCCAGCATCCCGTCAGGGTGTTCTGGGCCCTCACGTAGAGCGGCTGGAGGAAGGCCACTATGTTCTGGTAAGGGCTCGCAAGGGCGTTGCCCCCGCCCTGCGCATCGGCAAGGGTCTCATGGAAGCTCACCGTGATGCCCGGCGCGCCCTGGAGCATGTCCGGGACAAGCGCCGTGAGGTCGAACTGGCCAAAGCCGTCCCCGTCCGCGTCGCACTGGGTGAGGTCCGCAGCCAATGGCGGGACCAATTCAGGGAGCGGCTCCACGC
>NZ_CBCRZJ010000013.1:0-2008 GCF_965137575.1 Flavobacterium longum
CCCAAATAAACAGTTTAAGATTTTCGATTAATTCAGAGCCTAATCCTATCTGTTCGTAGATAGTTGTCTTGAATAACCAAATGGCTGCAATTCCGGCGAAAGAGAATTCCCTAACTCTCGCACTGGTTGCTGAAGAATAAGTATAGAAATCTTCCTTCAGTTCTTTAACGGTAACACTAGTAATTTTTGCCATGATGAATCTCGATAAAATTGACGCCAACGTTCTCGCGCTAGACGCATGTTTGCGGACAAAGCGAACTGGGTTCTATCGGCTAAGATAATGCTTTTGCGGGAGAAAAAATTTGCGGCGAGTAGGCCAGTAGCAAATTGCGTTTAGCGTGTGTTAGCGGAAGTGGCGCGTTTATAATTAAATTCCCAATTGGCTAGAAGCAACTCTAGTTCTTTCAAGTTTTTATCAGGAATCAGCCGCTTACTCCATTTCTGAACAATTTTCCGTAACTTCTCTTTATTTCTTTCAAAAAATGCAGACGTTCCTTTCGCAAAGTAATACCAAGTTTTTCCATCATTTCCGCCAAACCATTTTTGAAATACATTGTATGTTTTGCGACTGTACGTTAGCGCTGATTTGTAGTCGTCGCTAAATGCATACATCTGTGCGGCGTGCCAGTTCAATGATTGCCGGTTCGAAACATTACCATTTTCAATAAAGTCTATTATCATGTCTGCAGCTTCATTATATTTTCCTTCGCGCTGCAACTTTCTCCAGCAGCAAGTGTCGCTATCAAAATTTCGTTGTTCAAAAAGTAAATAGCCATCGGCTTTTTGCGCAAATAGGGAAGAAGTTACCAAGAAAATAATCACTGAAATCTTCATTCTGACGATAGTTTCGTTTGCCATTTTCGCTAACGTTTCGCTTGCATGGGAAGTTGCCGATGCCAGCGAATTGCGTTGTATCGGTGAAGATAAAAATTATTCGTGAGAAAGAAGTTTCGGCTGGACAAATTAAGGCAATTTCTTATGCAAGCTGTTAGCATTAGGCGGCCGACGACATCAATCGGAGCCGCGCAAATACAGGCATTTTTGACTATTGGAATCTTTCGGTTACGACTTACTTTTGCGGAATTTTCTCTGAACTTTCAGTTTGCTGAGGAAACTGGTTTCCGTTCGAGAGCAAACTTGACCGAACATGCAAATTCCGCAAACATTTCTAGAAAAATGCTGAGGGAAAAATGCCCAAACCTAACATTAAATTTGGCCGGACGATTTAGGTATTTGCGCCACGAAACCGCTTGATGCTAACGTTCTCGCGCTAGAAGGTCGTTGCCGAAGCAAGCGAGCTGAGTTGTATCGGTGAAGATAAAACATTTTTCGTGAGGAAAATGTTGCGGTTAATAAAAACGAGGCAATGCCTTTTAGCGTGTGTTAGCTGGCGTTTTACTTTTTTTCAATCAGCATTTTTGTTTGCTCATTAAAAATTTCTTTTGCTTTAGATTCACTTTGCGAAATTAAACATTCTCCAATACTGATATAAATAATACCATTATCATCTTCTAGGTTTTCATTCTGTTTATGAGCGTAAGAAGAACTATCCATTCCACTTATCAAGTAAACCGGTTTTCCTTGGTTGTATAATTGAGTTGCAATTCCGCGAAGTCTATATTCTGCGGCTTTTTTAATATCGTCTTCTTTATATTGCATTAAAGCTATGCATTTCATAATTGAACAAAACTTAACTTTTTTTAAGGAAGGATATTTTTCAAATACTTCGTAGCCTTGATTTAAATTCTCAAAACACTGCACAAAAATTTTATGCTGAATTGGGCTTGCAATAGAATCTTGACCTTTAACTTTAAAAAAGAATAGCAATAAAAAAGATGTTATTAAAATTGGCCTTTTCATTTTGAACGACAAAGTTGATTTAAATGCCTGCTAACGTTCTCGCGCTAGACGCATGTTTGCGGCCAAAGCGAACCGTTTACTATCGGCTAAGATANCGCTTTTACGTGAAGAAGAAATTTGCGGCGAGTAGGCGAGCAGCAAATTGCGT
>NZ_CBCRZJ010000014.1:0-1973 GCF_965137575.1 Flavobacterium longum
ATAGTATACAAATAATTAGAATTATTAGGCTTGATTTTTTCTCTCGCAGAACTTTTCGACTTATAAAAAATATTGAAGGAATAAGTATTAAACCAAAAACACTTAAGTTTTCTATCATGATTTTTAGTTGCGAAGTTGATACTATGCCTGCTAACGTTCTCGCGCTAGACGCATGTTTGCGGCCAAAGCGAACAGTTTACTATCGGCTAAGATAGTGCTTTTACGTGAAGAAAATCCTGCGGCGAGTAGGCGAGCAGCAAATTGCGTTTAGCGTGTGTTGGCGGCAGTGTACTATTCTTGATACTGGAAATAGATAATAAAAACTTTACTATCTTCGATTGAAATTCCACTATCTCGCTTTTGCTTAAGAAATTCAAAGTTTTCGATTTCCTTCTCGAAATCTGTTGTTGTAACAATGTTTTGAAATTTTGATCTGCATTCATTGGCACTTCGATCGCAGTATTCTACCCACGATTCTTGGTTTTTTTGAGATTCGGAATCGTAACTCAGCCAATATAACTCACAAGTTCCGTCTTCAAATATATATTGAATTTGCCCGCCAATTATTGCAATTTTATTTTTTCTAGCCACTTCAATAACTTCTATAAAATCTTTTTCTCGGAAACCAAATTCATTTCCCATTGGGATTGCTTTATCTAAAATTTCTTTTGGAAGTTTTGCTTCTGATTTTTCCATTTTTAATTGCAAACATGAGTTACATTGACGCCAACGGCGGCAGACAGGCGAGGTTCGCGAATCCAGCGAACTGCGTTCTATCGGTGAATATACAAAATGTTCGTGATAAGAAACTTCCGGCGGGAAAAAACTAGCGAATCTTGCCTGTTTGCTGTTAGCGCAGTCGTGAAAATCAAAACATCTTTTCTCAAATTCAGCGCAATCTGCGCCGCAAAGTTTCCGCAAAGAATTTCACGTCCAGTTTTCACGCAATCGAAGCTAAACGGTTGGCGATCGGCGAGCAGCGAGCGCGATACGATACGCGCTAACGGTTTGCGGACAGGCGAGGTTTTCCGATGCCAGCAAACTGCGTTGTATCGGTGAAGATACGACATTTTTGTGAAGATGATTTCGCGGCAAGACCGAACAAGGAAATCTTGCCTGTTTGCTGTTGGCGGGTGTTTTCTAAATCAAACTTTCTTCCAAAAGTTTTCCGTGAGATAAAAAACAGTGTCGATAAAGTAAAGGACGTCGTTTCGGGTCAAAACGTTTTCATCATGCAAATCTTCAAGAATGATTCCCAGATCGACGTTTCTATAATCGTTATTTCTATTGTTCTCAAAACCGTTTTGCGTCATGAAATCTCTCACTTGCTGAAGATTTGTCGTTTCGGTTATTTCTACGAAAGGTTGTTTCACTACCGCGTAAAGTACTTCATTTTCTTTGGTAAAACCGATAAGTTCGTAGGCAGTGTCTGAGAAGAAATAATTATGCAGAAGTAAATTGAAGAAGTAGTCTTTCCATGATGTATAATAAATCGCATCGTTCAGTTTTATTACGTGTTCGGAATCCTTAAGATAAACTTTTTGTTCCGCACCTTCGCTGACGTACTGGGAAAAATCTATGTCATCAATCCATAGACTTTGTCGAGAAATGTAAAGTTCTAATTTCTCTGTTTCTTGTTTTTTGAAACGCTTTTGGTCCGAATCGCTTCGGCTTGCTTGCGCGCCATCGTCAAGGTAACTGGAGATTGCTTGGATAGCTGTTCCGAACCTAACTTGGCTCTTTCCTGAAATGACATTGTGTAATTCATCTTTCAAACTAATTTGCATTGGACAAATATACGCAAAGTTCTGCTTGCTTCATTCTTGGAGAATTGCCGGTTCAAATACCCGCCAACGGTCTCTGGCTAGGCGGCGTTGCGGTGCCGCGAACTGAGAGCTATCGGTGAAGATAGGGTTTTTTCGGGAGAAAAAACGCGAGGCTATTTAAACAGCCAGCAATGCTCGCTTAGCCAG
>NZ_CBCRZJ010000015.1:0-530 GCF_965137575.1 Flavobacterium longum
CCCGGTATCTGCGACTGCAGGTCGAACTCCTCGCGCTCGTCGCCCGGGTTGTTGTAATCGCACTTGCTGTATGGGAGCGCGGCGCCCGTCGGGGTCGGCGGGAGCAGCGGCTTAGGATTCACGATAAGGTCAAGGGAAATTACGTCGAAGCAGCCCGTGGCGTTGTCCTCAAGGCGCACCCAGATGGTCTGGGTGCCCGGGGTCGTGTTGTGGAAGCCAAGCACGTTGGTGATCTGGCCCGTAGGGGCCTGCGCGTCGGACTGGGTCAGGTAGAAGCCAACGGTGTGCCCGGCCGGGGAAAGCCCGCCCAGGATATCGGCGATGGCCGCATCCAGGTTGAAGGTGCCGATNCCGTCGGTGTCGTCGTCGCANACCTCAAGGGCCGGGATCTCCGTGGCCTGCGGCGTAAGGTTCACGTGGATCGGGAGCTCAACCACCGTGCGGCAGCCCGTGGCATCGTAGGCCACCGAGACGTACACCACCTGGTCGCAGGCGACGATGTTGGTATAGGAGCCCGGGGTGGCGATAGG